>NZ_JBVFVF010000001.1:0-1127662 GCF_055523555.1 Mycoplasma sp. 11548 | reverse complement strand
ATTTTTAAATTTTATAATATTTTTTATTTTATAAATAAAATATTTAAAAATAACTTGTTAATAAGTAATTTTAATTCACATCTTTACTAACAAGTTATTAAAATGTTGATAACTCTGTGAAATATTTGTGAATTTCTAATTATTAAAAATTATTTTATAATTTATTAAATATATGAGTAATTACCAACTAAAAACCAATGAAGAACACTATGTTGCTACACCTATTAAAGTATTAAAAAGTAGTCCTGGCCAATTATGAGCCTTGTTAATGTGTGAAACAGATAAAAAAGAAAAAATAGTCGTTTATGCTTCAAAAAATATACCAAAACTTTTTGAAAGTTACGATTTTATTGTTACAAAATCTATTAAAAGCCAAAATAACAATTATGTTTTGGTTAATTTTTATACTAGACCTAAAACAATTGATCGCGAAACAGAGTTATACAGATACTTAAAACTAACCCCAAAGGTGGGATTTGTTGCAATCGACAAAATTAAAACACATATTGGTTTTATAGATTTTTATACAATCGTAAAGAATGGTGATTTAACCAATGATGCTTTTGCTAGTTTTTTGTCAACTAAACAAAAAGAAATGATAAAAAACATTTATGAAGAACATAAAGATAAAATAAACCAATTAATTGATGTAAATAATGTCGTTGATGAAGAGTTGTTCTTTTTTGAATTAAATAAAATTCAAAATTTATATGAAAAAATTAAGTATTTAAATTCTAATGTTAAAGATTTATTAACTCATTACAAAGTTAATAATCCTTATAATTTGTTTTTAATTAATAAATTAAATTTACATGATGTAGATACTTTTGCTTTAGCATTAGGATATCGAACTAATTCATACGAAAGATTGGAAGCATATTTAAACTACTCAATGGCCTTTTTAGAAGAAAATAATTCAACCTTTCTATTTTCAAAGGAAGTTATTGAGTTATTACAAAAAACTTCTAATTTATATGATCATATAGTTATTGAAGAATTTTTAAAGGATATGATTAATAAAGGGGTAATTTTATCTGTTGATAATTTGATTTGCCGAAAAACTACTTATGATAAAGAGAATATGGTAACCTTCTGGATTAATAAAATAAAAGATGTAAAACCACTCAAATTAAAAATTTTGCCAAAAAAAGATTTAAATTATTTATCTGACAAACAAAAAGAAGCTTATTACGAATCTTTAAATAATAATATTAGTATCATAACGGGTGCCCCAGGTACCGGGAAAAGCAATATCATTAAACATTTGCATGATACTTTGAAAAAATCTAAATTTAAACTTGGAAAAGATTTTATGATACTTGGACCCACCGGGAGAGTTTGTGCTAATTTATCGAAAAAACATGGGTTTGTTACAAAAACAATACATAGTTTTTTAAGTATTCCAACTGATGATGAAAAAGTTACAAAAAGTATTGAAGATTTTAATGATATAAAATGTTTAATAATTGATGAATTTAGTATGGTTAATCTAAATATTTTTTATTTACTTTTATCAGTATGTCAAAACTTGCAAAAACTAATCTTACTTGGAGATGTTAACCAATTGCCTGCAATTGGTCCAGGTAACTTACTGCATGATTTAATTGATTCGCAGAAAATTTCAGTAACTTATTTAGAAGAGAATTTTAGGGCTGAAAGTCACGAAATCATTGATTATACAAACTTTATTAATTCTCTTGGAGATTTTGAAAAGTTAAATTCTGATACTAGTTTTAAAGATTACTTAAAAAATAATTTGAGTGTAAAAATTACTGAATTAAATCAAAAAACAAAAGAAATTATATATACAGATTTTTGTAATTATCAAGGAACTACATTAACAAAAAATAGTGTTTCATTAAATATATATAACGATTACCTAAATGATTTAGGTGACTTATTTGTAGAAAAAGTAAATAAATATGATTTAAATAATGTGATTATCATTTGTCCAATGTATAAAGGTTTTTTTGGTATTGATAAAATTAATGAACAAATTCAAAATGTGTATAATAGAGATTCAGAAGTAATATATAAATATAAAATAAATGAATTAGAATTTAAATTTAAATTAAATGATAAAGTAATTCAATTAGTCAATAGATATGATGAAGGTATTTCAAATGGCGATATTGGATATATTGAAAAATTTATAAAAAATTCCGCAAACAACAAAGAAGAGATTCATGTTAGATATGATGAAAAAATAATTATCTATTCTAAAGATGAATTCAAAAATGAAGTTAAATTAGCTTATGCGGTTACGGCACACAAATTCCAAGGAAGTGAAATTAATTGCTGTATTTTTGTTGTGCACCCAGCACACCAAAAAATGCTATATAAAAAACTTGTCTATACGGCTACTTCTAGGGCTATAAAAGAATTAGTTATTTTTGCACACACAAATAAAATTTATTCAACAATTTTTTTAAAAGAATTTTTAAAGCCAAGAAATATTATTACAAACTTAAGTTGGATGTTAAAGGAGTAAGATGAAATTAATAGTTGGATTAGGAAACCCCGGAATTGAATATAAATACACAAGACATAATGCTGGATTTTTAGCAATTGATCGAATATGTGAAAAATTAGGGATTACCTTAGATATAAATAGATTTAAAGGTGAATATAAAAAAGTTGAGGATTTAATTATCGCAAGGCCTTTAACTTACATGAATTTATCAGGAGAATTTGTTCGAGACCTGGCAAATTTCTACAAAATAAATTCTGATGATATTATGGTAATTCATGATGAAAAAGATATTGAAATTGGAAAAGCAACTATAAAAGTTGGAGGAAGTGGAGGAAGTCATAACGGTGTTAAAAATATCATTCAACATCTCAATAAAGAAGATTTCAAACGCCTTAAAATTGGAATAAGTTCACCTTTTGAAGGTGAACTAAAACATTTTGTTTTAGGAAAATTTACCGAGCCTGAAATAAAGGAATTAAATAGGGTTTTAGAAAAAAGTGCAGATGCTGCTATATTATTTGGTTTTAATGATATTTATACTGTAATGAATAAATTTAATGCTAAAAACAAAACTAAACCTAAAAAATAACAAAATTCTTATTGCTGTAAGCGGAGGACCTGATAGTATGTTTTTATTAAATAAATATAAAAATTATAAAAACATACTAGTAGCTTGTGTTAATTATAATCAACGTTTTGATAGCAATGTTGATTATAATATTGTTAATATTTTTTGTCAAAAATATGATATTCCTTTTTTTGGTTTATCACTAAATAAACTCGATTATAAAAAAGGAAATTTTCAAACTTGGGCACGGGACCAAAGATATGCATTTTTTGAAAAAATATATAAAGAAAAGAATTGTAATATTTTATTGACTGGCCACAATCTTGATGATTTTTTAGAAACTGCAATTTTTCAACTTTCTTCAAACCGTGATGTTGAATATTATGGAATTCGTAAGATTAACCATTATAAAGGTATGAATATCTTTAGGCCCTTGCTCTTTAAATATTTTAAAAACACTATTCTTAAAAAAGTAATTAAAAATAAGATACCATTTCAAAAAGATTATACAAATGATGTTCCAAAATACACCAGGAATAAAATAAGAATTGAAAATAACAAAAAAAATAAGTTAAAAAAAATAAGTTTTTTATCACAAATATTAATCAAAAACTTATTTTTGAGTTTTAAAAACAAAAAAATATTAAACGAATATAAATGTTGAGAAAATAAAAAATTCTCTCAAGATATATTTTTACATTTAAAAAACAAAAAAGACTTGGTTTATAAGTTTATAAATAGTAATTATGAAAATATAAAATTATCTAATGATAAAATAGAAAACATTGTTAGTTTTATTTTAAGTAAAAAAAGAACAAATTCATATAAATTGAATGATAATTTTTATCTCAAAAAACAAAAAGGCAATTTATTAAAAATAAAACAATAACTTTTAAATTTATTTTATAATATACTTAATATATTTGTTACAGAAAGGAAGGTATGAAAAATAAAAAAATAATAATCTGAATAACTATATTAATTTTATTAGTTTTAGGTATTGTTCTTTATTATGTATTAACTAGAAGAACAACTGGAAACGAATTAAGTATAAGTCAATTAATTCTTAAATTAGAAGCAGCTGCTAGCGACACTGAAGACAAGAACTATTTTGTATCAATTGTCTATGATCCATTTAAAAACACAATTAACACTGTTTTAACTAATGGTGATAAAACTGAAAGTGCTGTTACATATGGGAAAATAAATGAAGTTTATACTTTAATAAATAATTACCAAGATGTAATGAGAAAAGCAGTTTTATTCACTAATAATGCAAATAATTCAACACAACTTGGACAAGTTTGGTCAGTTAAAACTCCAGAACAAAGTATTTTTACATCAATACTTATATCATTAATTCCTACAGCATTATTTTTATTTGTTATTTACTTTGTTTACAGAGGACAAAGCAAAATGATGAATGGACAAGGTGGTATGTTTGGCGAAAAATCACCGGCACAAATCATTAAATCCGATAAGAAATTTAAAGATGTTGCTGGTAATAAGGAATCAATTGAAGAAATTAAAGAAATTGTTGATTATCTTAAAAATCCAAAAAGATATGAAGAAGCAGGAGCAAGGATGCCAAGAGGTATTTTGCTTGGTGGTCCTCCTGGAACTGGTAAAACTTTATTAGCTAAAGCTACTGCGGGTGAAGCTAATGTACCATTTTACTTTGTATCAGCATCTAACTTTGTTGAGTTGTTTGTTGGTATGGGTGCAAGAAGAGTTAGAAGTGTAATTTCTGAAGCTAGAAAGAATGCACCAGCAATTGTGTTTATTGATGAGCTTGATGCAATTGGTAGAACAAGAGGTAGCGGTATTGGAGGTGGGCACGATGAAAGAGAGCAAACTTTAAACCAACTATTAGTTGAAATGGATGGTATTAAAGAAAATTCAGGTCTTTTGTTCGTTGCTGCAACTAACCGTACTGATGTCTTAGACCCTGCTTTAACAAGACCTGGTCGTTTTGACCGTGTTATTACGGTTGGATTACCAGATGTTAAAGAAAGAGAAGAAATCTTAAAATTACATGCAAAAGGAAAAAGATTTTCAAGCGATGTTCAATTCTCTAATGTTGCAAAAAGAACACCTGGTTTCTCAGGCGCTCAATTAGAAAATGTTATTAATGAATCTGTTTTATTAGGTGTTCGTGAAAGATCTGATGTTATAACATTAGAAATTATTGATGAAGCGATTGACCGTGTAATGTCAGGTCCAGCTAAAAAATCAAGAACTATTACAAAACGTGAATTAACAATGGTTGCTTATCATGAAGCAGGTCATGCAGTAGTTGGAATTAGAATTCCAGGCGGAAACAAGGTTCAAAAAATTACTATTATCCCTCGTGGTCAAGCTGGTGGATACAACTTAATGATGCCTGAAGAAGAAAAGTACAACTATTCTAAGAAAGAATTGTTAGCATCTATTGCTAGTTTCATGGGTGGTAGAGCTGCTGAAGAAATTATTTATGGTGCCGATAATGTTTCTACTGGGGCATCTGATGATATAAATAAAGCTACCTCTATTGCACGTAGAATGGTTACTGAATTTGGTATGAGTGACTTAGGTCCTATTAAATATCAAGAAGAATCTGGGTCTCCATTTTTAGGTAAAACTTTAGCTACTAGTTCATCAATTTCTAACCAAATTAGTCACGAAATTGAATTAGAAGTTCGTAAAATTATTTTAGAAGCTAAAGAAATTGCCCTTAAAGTAATTAACGAAAATAAAGAATTACTTGAATTAATTAAGACATTACTTTTAGAAAAAGAAACAATTATTTCTGAGGAAATCGAATACATTGCTAAAAACTTAAAACTTCCACCTAAACAAGAAGAAGTTAAAAAAGAAAATAAACCAATTGATTTAGATTCTTTAATTTCTCTAACTGAAGACAAACCAAAAGAAGAAATTCAAGCAGAATCGGTTGAAGAACCTAACACACAAGAACAATAAAATACTTGGTAAAATCTTTTATAAACAAAAAAACTAACATTTGTGTTAGTTTTTTGTTTTTCTTTATTACTATTTTTAGGGGTATAAAGAGTACTCAATAACTATTAATTACGCAAGTGAACCCACAACTTTGCAAGATGTTTTATTTAGTTATTAAAAACTAAAAATCATTTCATTATCAAAAATTATAAATATTATTTTATTTTAATTATTTTATATAATATAAATAAAATTTTTATATTCAATTTATAAAGGAGGCAAGATATGTGAAATTTATTTAAAGAAGTATGAAGATCATTATTTAAAAATAAAATAATAGTTGGAGGACTGACTATTTTAATATTCCTTACATCTGGAATTTTCACATTTCTACACGGTAGTACAAAAACCATGCAGATCCAATATGAAAAATATCAAAATCAATCTAAAGCCCATGATATAACAGTAGATTTAAATTTACCTATTAATGGTAATACTTATAATAATGGATATTTTATTAATGGTTTAAGCAGGGAAGACGATTCTCCTGATTACAATAAACCAATTAAATATTTAACTAAAAATTACTTAGAAACAAGTAATATTTTAAACTTCAATAAAATAACCGAACAATACTTGCCCTTAAGTTATTTTATTGACCAACAGGAATATCAAAACAGATATATTAGTCGTTCAGATTTTCTTGATTTATATAATAGTTCAAATGGTGATAATCAACAAGGTAAATTATTTGCACTTGATTATTCACAAAATCAAAAATATTTTAAGTTAAAAAGACCAATTACTTTTCAAACATACGTAAAAGAAGGAGATAATTATAAACAAGAAATAGCTAAAACATCTGTTGCTAAAGAAAATCGTTTTAGATTTGATAAAGTATATAAATTTAAGGATATTGCATATATTTATAATAGTGAAAAGAATGATATTTATGTTTCACAATTAAGTACTTTATATATAAATCCTGAAAACAACTTAATGACTTTTGACATATTACAAGGTAGAGATTGGGAAGCTAACAAAGGTGTTGTTAAAATCTCAGGCGATCAATTAGCTAAATTATTAGGATTAACTCCATTAAATAATAATAACAATTATGTTTATGTAATTAATAAAGAAATTAAACCAGTCTTAATTAATTACACTGATGGTGATGATTTTACTGATTTATATTCAAAAGAATTATTAAGAAGTTTTGCATATGACAATTTATTTAATAATAAAGATATCGAAGTTGAATATAATGGAAAAATAACTTTTGAAAATGATAAGTTATATAATATTCCACTTAACTGGGCTTACCAAAGAAATAAAATAACTTATTTTGAACGTAAGTTATATGAAACAACTTATGTTGGGGAAACCAAAAACAAATGAAGCGGAACATATAAAAGCTTCATGGATAATTTGATTACTCAATTCGGAGATATACCTCAAGACTATGCAAAATTCTCATTTTGAGAAAAAACCATAGTTAACGAATATATTCCGTATATAAATCAAAATAACCTTTCTATTCTCGGAGAAATAGAAACTAAAAACGAAGAGAAAAATTTACTATCTTATGAAGAAGTTCAAAATACTTTGTTAAAATTAGGTGAAAATCAAATTCAACCAAGAGGCATTGATTATAGTAAATTTGCATATGATGGATATCAAGGTATAGCACAAATAGAAGGATATACCTTGATAAATAATAAAAATTATTTAAATTTAACTAACCGTAATATAGCTAGTGATACATTGCTTAAAATCAGGTCTGGTGCACTTGAAATTACAAAACAAAATATTTACAGATATTTAGAAAGAAAAGTATCAAAAGAAAATATTGGTATTAGGCAATCTATAACTGTTGATTCATTTAATGATGGAGAGGGTAAAAAAGTTTATCATTTTGTTAATGTAGGTGATCAAAATAAAACAATTTACGGAATACAAAACAATATTAATAAATTGATTAATGAAGATTTATACCCAACTTTAAATAAAGAATCAAGTGATTTAACCAATTACTTTGTGGCTAAAGAACTTAACCCATATGTTTCTAGTGCTATATTAACCCAAGCCTTATCAAATATTATACCTTCAGAAGAATATATTAAATTAGATTATGAATATAATAAAGTTCAATTTACTGATTCACAATCAGGTCAGGTAACTGATATACCAAGGACAAAAATCTATAAGTTAACAAATTATAAAAATAATAAAACATTACCAGATAACGAATACAATGTTTTTGCTGATCTTGGTGTTATGTTGCTATCAAACGATAGTAAATTTGTAATTTTAAAACCTTTTTATAATGAACAAAACCAAATAGTTTCATGAAAAAATGTTGAATTAAATATTGATCGGAACGGAATAGTACCAAATGGGCAAATGTATAATTGACTTAGTTCTAATAAATTAACATTAAAATCATATTTACCTAAAAATACTTTTGTAATGGAGGTTCCTGATTTTAATCATACAGTATTTGTTCCTTTTGAATTTAGAGGACCTGATGTTGAAGTGGTTAACCAGGCTTTAAATGAAAATTCCTTAGATTATGGTATTAATAAACTATGAAAAAGCATAATTAATACCGATTTATATAAAAAAGGGTTTATCAACGAAGAACAGTTATTGGTTTTAATGAGTTCATTAAAGAAATCATTTGATAAAAATAACTTTGCACAAATTTTTTCTTCAGGATCAATAAACTATAGCGTTTTACCTAAGATTATTTTAGATGGATTATATGAAGTTTCTAACCACCCACAAGGTGATTATATAAAGATAATAATTAACAATGTTTTTAATAAAGTATTAGGTTTATTGTCTAATTTTAATACACAAGAAGAAAAGAACGATTATTTAGCAAGAAATATTGATAACTTATTTTCGTTTATTGCTTTATTATCTGGTGATAAGATTGTTAATTATGACACTTTAAGTTCGATGATGAAAGCATCTAAGAACTTAGATGAATTCTTAATTATTTTAAGAGATATATTTTCTGCAATAAACTTTAAAAAGATTTTCGGATATACAAATCATTTCTTTAATACTGATTATAATAAAGAACATCAATTAAATGGTCAAATTTATAAACGTGGTTTAAGTATTTATGATATTTTTTTAGCCGTTTTAAATGGAATTGAATATCCAATTTTAAAAGATGCTCTTATTAGGTTACTTGATAACCTGGATATAAATTATTTAACAAACTGAGATAATCCAAATAATCCATTACAAGGTATTTTAAATATTTTGCCATTTGGAGTTAAAGAATTATTGCCACAAATTAATGCTAAAGAAAATGACACCAATAAAAAATATCAAAACCTAATTGACGGCATTAAGTTTTTAATAAATAACTTTGATCATAAAATCTTTTTAAATACTTTAAAAGAAGAAATAGAATTAGAGGCTACAACAGTTACACAAGTTTTATTTAATAAACTTTTGGGTACTGATGTTGAATCAAAGAAAAATATTTTGATAACCAATTTGGATTCTAAAAAAATAACTTATGCAATAATTAAAAGTATGTTCAGTATCCCTGGATCAGATCGACGAGTCAAGGATGAAATTATTAAGATGCTTAATTTATCATCAAAAGGAACAAATATAAAAATTTCTGATGGTCAATATTTATCAATACCTGACCAAGATCCTGATAATTTGGATTTCTTTGATTTAATTGGGTTATTAGCACCCATTGATACAACAAGTTCAAGACTTTCTTCAAATACAAATTCAAAGAATCAACTAAATGCTAGTTTGACCACTTTGCAATTGGTCAAACGCCTTGTAGATCAAATAACTGCTAATAAAGATTTATTAACAAAAGAACTTTTACAAAATGTACATAAAAATGTTTTAAAAGAATTTTTTGAATTAAATAACCTTAATGATTTAAATAATCAAAAAGAACAAGTATTACAAAAAGTAAAAGAATGAAAAATAATCCTTGATTCAATGGAAATAGTTAATGAACCAAGTGATAGCAAAGTGCGTGAATCATTTGGAAATTTAACATCATGGTTTATCAATTTACAACCTAAAAGTAGTTCAAGTTTCTTTAATATTATCATTACTAGAATATTATCACAGCTAACACCTGCTAAATATAGTGAATTTAACTATCTTACAGATGTATTGCCTTTAATTAGACTATGGTTAGAAATTTTCAATAATACTGAAGATCATGCCCGTAATTTATCTTTTGCAAATGCATTATTAGAAATTGGAAATAAACAAGAAATAATTGATTCATTTAATTCATTTGATTTATTCCAATCAGGTGTATTAAATATTGCAGGATATCAAGAAACTGGTTTTGGTGTTACCAGATCATTAGCAAACACTACTGCCATGAACGAATATTTCTTTAGAAAAGAAAATTCAGCATATGCAAATACATATTTGCGAAAATTAGTAAATGATTATCCTGATTTTGAAAAATTTATTGAACAAAACAGTTATTTAATAACCCAAAACTTTTCATATATAGCGGCAACTAATAAAGATTTTGTGATACAAACTGGAGGAGTTTTCGAACATTCTAATCCTTTATCATCATATATTAGTATTTTTATAAATACATTTTTAAATAAACCAGCATTTAAAAATAACTTAAAAACATTAACTAAAACATTAATTACTGATTATAAAAGATTTTCATTAGATGCTTTAGGCATCTCAGATGTATTATTAAACAATATTTTAAGAAGAATGTTTCCGCAATTACTAGTTTGAACATTTACTAACTCAGTTGCTTCAACTGAAGATGCGACTGTTGATTCAAATATTGCATCTTTTATTTATAATAAATTAGTTAACTTTGAAAACTTGGTTAAAAATCGTGCTAATTTTATATGGTTTTTAAGTAAATTTGATTCATCGGGACGTATTTCACCATATTTAGAAAGTGACTATACTTTAAAAATAGCAATTGACAATAATATTTTCACTAAGTTATCTGATTTAGTTGCAGAGGATCCAGAAAAATATTCATTCTTTGGAATGGATTTAAGTAATATTTTATTTGCGTCCATTAATTCAATTACTGGATTAACACCAGTGAACAATGTACTAACTTTTAATAGGCCTGAATCGTACATTGCAAAAGTTAATTATGCTTTTTTAAATCAAAATAACAAAGAGATTTATAGCGGAAAAATTCCTGACGATGCTATAGAAGCAGAAGCTTTATTAAAATCTCTAGATGAAAGATATTTAATTAATATTAATGGAACTAAATTCATTGTTATTGGTGAAGATATCACATTTGATTATTTTTATCCTGTTTTAGATGAAAATAATCTACAAGTTAACACAAAGGATCAAGCTGTCGTATATGTAAATAATAGTGGTTTTGATCGTATTAGACAATCATACCGTGGAACGGTTGTTAAAGAATATTTAACATTAAAACAAAATCCAACTTTTAATTCATCATCATTAAATGAATTAAAATTAGAAATTGAAAAATATGTTCAAGACCAAATAAATGATGTTGCTAGTTTACAAAGAACTTTCTTATATAATGAACTAGATCCAATTAATCCAGAACGTAGTTTAAGAATTGGAACTATAGAAAAATTAATTAATTCAGTTTCGACTACTTCAAACTTTATCTTAATTATATTAATTACTCTAGTTTCAATATCAACCACATTTATTATTAAAAGGTATATTTCTAATAAAAATAAAGTTATTGGTATTTTAATTGCACAAGGATATACACCACTGCAAATCTCGCTTTCATTATGTATTTTTGCAATCTTTACAATATTTACAGGTGGGTTACTTGGATATATTACTGGATTTTTATTAACTGGATATGGATTGCAAATTTTAAGCAATTATTGAGTCATACCAATTGAAACACTGACCTTTGAACCTGTATCATTAATCACAAGTTTAGCTTTACCACTTTTTGGAATGAGTTTATTAATCATTTTAGTTGCACTTCGTTCTTTAAGATATAAAGCTATTGATTTAATGTCAGGAATTACAAGCTTAAGTATTAGTGAGTTTTACAATAAACTATTACATAAAACTCGAAATAAGAAGGTAACAACAAAATTTGGTATTTCTTTAATTTATAATAGTTTTTGAAAACTCTTTTCATTTGGTATTACAGTTGTTTTATCTAGTATTACCACAATAATTGGTATTTCAACATTTGGTACTTTTGAAACAGCAGTTGAGAAAACTTATAGTAACCGAAAATATAATTACAAACTTGATTTAGTTACCCCTACAACCCAAGGAGGGTTATATAACCCTGCTTTAGCAAAGGATTTAGAAAATACATTATATGTGCCTGTAGGTGATATAAGAGAACTAAACCAATATCAACCTGATTATTTTAAACCTGGTGCGTCAAGTGCGGTAAACTTAAATGATCCAGACAATGGAAAAGCAAAAAATGGAAATCCTAGTGACTTCCATCCTCATGTAATCACTCAATTTTCTGTTAATATAAAAATTGAGTCAAGTGTTTCAATTGATCCATTCCAAGTTATCTATAATTCCTTACCTGATAGTCAAAAATCACGTATTTTACAATTGAGAGATAATGTAGGATTTAATTTAATGAAACACCAAGAAGGTCTTGCATTTGTAATGGAAACAGATAAAAACGGCAAACAAGTAACTACAAATACTATTGATATTAATAAAACCTTAGAAAATGGAGTAAGGGCATTCTTCCAATATATACCCAATAAAGACAATATTATTGATGGGAAGTTTTATTATGTTGTTTATAACGATGTTGAAAAACAATGAGAACATAAAATTATTACAACTACTGCATATAGAGATCAATACCGTCAATTTCTAGTTAATGGATATAAATGAATGGATATAAATACTGAAGTCAGAGATTACTTTGTGTTATTTAACGGAATAGTCTTCAATAACACAACAAATGAAACATACACATATTTAGAATCAAACTATAAAGAAAATGATATAAAGATTTATGGTTACCAAAGTAATTCAAATCAAATAAACATATATTCTGAAAGTGGAGAAAATTTGCTTAGAGCTATTGATAATCAATACAAAGCCGAAGGATCAGATAGCTCAAAAGCAATACCTTTAATTATTAATAATGTGGTTAAAAGTAAATATAATTTAAGTAAGGGTGATATATTAGAATTAACTATTAAAAATAAGGTTAATCGATTAACTAAAAATATTGAAGAAAAATTGGGAAGAACTTCATACTTAGATACTGAGAAAGATCTAAATAAGACTTATAAGTTTTATGTTTATGGGATTAATCCAACTTTTATTAATAATGAATTTATAATTCCAAAAGCTGCTGCTGATCAAATTATAGGTTTTGATGCTTTATATAAAGATAAATTATCTAAAACAGAGGATTCACTGCCTGAAGGGCTTAATGAACATCATTACAAGTTTAATGGTATCTTATCTAAAGATCAACTACCAATTCAATTAATGTTATCAACTGGATTATACTCACCTTCTGGGTTTTTCGGTGCTATTGAAAGTTTTAATATTGATAATACTGGTCTTAGAGAGAAAAAAGATTTCTTTGATGCTATATTTGGAAACTTTACAGTTAATCCTAACTTACCTGTTGAAGGAGTTATGAAACAACTTGGGGCAAGTAATGATGAAATAGTTAAATTTTTAAATCCTAATTACAACCCAGAAAGAGATAACTTTATAACTGTTTATAATGAAGCAAAAGAAGCACCAGATTTACATATTAAAGAATTTGCTAAATTATTCAATGAACAATTAGCAATACCAAGCTCATACACTGTTGAATCTAAAACAATTGAGATTAGTTTTGCTTTATCAATCGGAAAAACAGTTCAGATTATTCTAACGATTATTTCAGCATTTAGCTTTATATTATCAATCATTATTTTAATAATTGTTTCAACAATTTTAATTAATGAAAATGAACGAAATATAGCAATTTGAAGTATCTTAGGGTATTCTAATAAAGAAAAAATTAAAATGTTCTTTGGTATATATGTACCATTTATAATTATTTCATTAATTTTGGCCTTTCCAATTGCTTATGGTATTATTTCAATCTTTGGAATCTTTTTAGCAACTAGTGTATCCTTATCAATCCCGTTAACTATATCTTGATTCAATCTGCTTCTAACAATTACAGTTGTTTCTGGGGTATTTGGGTTAACTTCAGCTGCAGCATGAATTAATTTAAACAAAATTAAAGCTATAGATCTATTAAAGGAGAAGTAAAATGGCATTTTTTAAGAAAAAAGAACCACAAATTAATAACGATCAAACAAATGATGAACAAATTGCTATTTTAAGTAAAAACAGTGATGTAAAGATAACATATAAAAATATCTTTGATATTTTAGACGTAGATCAAGGTAGCAAAAGAGTTATAGTTGATCGTTATATAGCTAAAAAATTGTTTAAAGCAGCGAAAAATAAGCGTTTAACTGACGAAAACAAAGATCTAAAAAATAGTGAGAATGCAATAATTGAGGTTAAAGATGTAAGTAAATATTATTTATCAGGAAATATCGTTACCAGAGTTTTAAAGAATATTTCTTTAACAATTAATAAGGGTGACTTTGTTATGATTTATGGTAAATCAGGTAGTGGTAAAAGTACTTTGCTAAACTTAATTTCAGCTTTAGATAGGCCATCAAAAGGGAACGTAATCGTTTGTGATACAAACTTACCTTATTTAAGTGACCTTAAATTAACTTTATTTAGACGCGAAAATGTTAGTTTTATCTTCCAAAACTATAATTTACTACAAAATTTATCTGGTTATGATAATGTTGAAACTGGTGGCTATTTACAAAAAAATAAAGAAAAAAAACTTGATTTACATGCCTTATTCACTGAGTTTGATATGGATGATGTTAAATACAAATATCCAGCACAAATGTCAGGTGGACAGCAGCAAAGAATTTCTATTTTGAGAGCAATTGCAAAAAATTCTCCTATTATCTTTGCTGACGAGCCAACAGGTGCCCTTGACGAAAAAACTACTCAATTAGTTTTAAGTTATTTATATGATATTAACAAAAAATATGGTACCACAATTGTTATGGTTACCCATAACCCAAAAATTGATAAAATAGCTTCTAAAATTATTACAGTCAAGGATGGAAAAATTCAAAAGGAAAGAAATAACCCAAACCCAATTCATCCTAAAAACATAAACTGGGAAAATTAATTCAAAGCACCACAAAATATTTTGTGGTGCTTTTTACTGTAAATTATATTTTAATTTTCTTCTTTTAATTCTTTTAAAAACCATGGCATATCATAAGTGTTAGGATTATATAAATAAGCCTTGAAGAGTTGTGAGGCTAATGATCGATAATTTTGTAATGAAAGAGGATGCTCACGGTCATAATTAACACCAAAAAAATTGTAATCTCTTAAATCATAACTATAAGCTATAGAAAAAGTTGAATCACCATAATATTCACTACTTCCAGCAGTTAGAAGACCAAAATAATTAAAACTACCATTTTTAGAAATGTATAAAGCTGATCCTGAAGAACCTTGACCTCTATAAATATGTGAATAATAATTTCTTCATCCAACTGCAAATTGGTTGTCTTTAATTCACTTTGGTCTTCGCGCAATGGAAGCAGAAAATTTATTAAAAGGAAAACCAATATTCGCAGCATCCCAAATCATAGGAACTGAAGGAATTCTAAATTTAGAAGGAATATCAATTTCTAAATTTGCTTGTTTTATAAGTCTTTCAAATCGTAATACCTGGTCCATTAACCCTTTACTTCTAACAATTTTTATTTTTTCTAATACATCTATTGAATAAACAATAATATCATGTGGTTGCCTAATTGCCTTACCATCTTTTGATACTTGTTCGTCAGTTACTCATATTATAGATGGATTATTATAGGTAAACCCATGAGTTGTTCAAATATTTCGGCTACGTTCTAAGTCATTACCATTTAGTAAATAACTAAAATGATAATGACGATTTTTTGCCTCTTTTAAGAAGTTTTGATCGATAATATCACTTCATGACTTTGCAGCAGCAGCCTCAGGGATTATATTTTCAACATGTGAATTTGTGGCAAATAAAAAAGTAAAGTCATCAGGATCCTTATTGGCCTTAGCTAATAAGGAGACCCCCCCCTGTTCTATTAAATACATTAACTTTTACTGACCTCAAGTATGCATTATCCACAACATCTCAGTTAAGCCATTCCTCTAATCGCATGTATTCAGCATCCATTTTGTATCCTTCATGTAATTTGAAGGATACATTTTGGTTTGGTTGATAGACATCACGGTTAGCTAAATATTCTCAATCTGAGAAAATGGTAATGGGTTGGTTGAATTGATTATATTCCATATGATTATAATCAAAACGGTTTTGATATATTCCAAAATCTTCTAATTCTTCATCATTTGTATATTGAATGCTTGCTCTTACGGCAGCAGGCAATATTAAAAATGCCCGATGTTTTTCAAAAGTTTGTTGAAAGCTAATTTGAGATTCAGGTTCATCAATAATTATTTTATATGAATTATCTTCCATATAGATTTTGAATTCAATACCAGTTGTTTCATTTCAGGTTAGACTTACTATATATTTAAAGGTATTTTTAGCATCAGTTTTAGCTTCTTTAAGATATTTAATAGTTTTAGAAGCAATTAATTCATCTAAATTAATGTTAATGGCAATAGCATTTTCTGTATTACGAATCCGCTGATTTCTTTGATCATCATTAATTAAAGAATTAGCATGTATAATAAATTTAATATTTCTATTTCTAGCATTTGGTTTAAGTAAGGTTTGCTCAAGATACTTACGTTTAAAGGTTCATGATGCAATATTAGTACGAGTGTTTAAATCTCATAATAAATCATCTCACATTGGTTCAATTACACGCTGGCGGGTAATTGAATTTAGCGAATCTTGAATTGTTCTTAAATTTGAATTTCTTCATGCAAAACTTTCGTATAAATTATTTGTTTGACTTAAAGCAAATCCTTTTATTTTGTATCACGTATTACCTTGAATTCATTTATTGCTTTTATCTTGGACCTTAAAGCTGATGTATGCTTGGTCACCAGAAATACGTTTTATAGAATTTATTTTGAAGATTTCTACTGGCAATGAATAATTTTTATATTCAATTTCACCTTGTACATTAGTTTTTAATTTAATAACTTTTTCTAATCCTGC
Source organism: Mycoplasma sp. 11548 (assembly GCF_055523555.1). Lineage (NCBI taxonomy): Bacteria > Bacillati > Mycoplasmatota > Mollicutes > Mycoplasmatales > Mycoplasmataceae > Mycoplasma > Mycoplasma sp. 11548. Next base: position 1,110,454 of record NZ_JBVFVF010000001.1, on the reverse strand, counting down.
TAAATCATCTGATCATTGGTCGGCTGTTTTAGTTGCCAAAAATTCATAATTAATATCTAAATCACTTAATTTAATATTGTTAACCATGATTTCTGGGTAGTGGTGTTGTTGGTAATCGTTAACTAAGTTTATTAAGGTATATTCTTGCTCGTTGGTGTATCTAATTGATTGATCAGTTTTCTTAATTCATCCAAGTTTAAATGACATACCACGCTTACCAACACGTTTTACATCATATCAAACAGGGAAATAATCTCCTCGTAATGTGCTTATATTTGTTGCATTAACCTCTATATTTTTATCATAATATTTGTTATCTAATGGAACATATGCTTTATCATCGTGATTTACACCTTTATTATCTGTTCCTGTATTATTAATCAACATTAAATATTCCATGTTAATAAATGCTTTTTGGTCAATTAAATCTTGAACATTGATAAGTCTAAAATCAGGTTCTACTTTAGTTGATGAAGTAAGCCTTAGGGTAAAGTTCGATTCATTAACTGAGTTAATTAAATTAATAATATTTTGATCTGGCATTATTGCATCTTTAAAGTCTTCTGCAGTAAAGATTTCACCTTTAGGCTTTAAGTCAAAGAAGTTAAGTAATTTGAAATTGTTAATTTTAATAGGATTTTTATAAATATCTTGATTATCATCAATTGGCGCTTCAACTCCATATTTTTTGTATCAGAGAATTAATTGTGCTGTTCCGTTTCAATCATCAATATTAATAACATCTTTAATAAATAATTCATATTTACCAAATTTAGGCAAAATATATGAATCATTGAATGCTTTGATTGCATCAGATGCAAGGTACATTTCATGAGTGGTTTTGGTTTCAGGTTTGAATTGCAATGAATTGAAAAATGTTGCTGAAGTTCCTTCAAGGATTTCAAAGATCTTTGTCTTATGTATTTCATCAAGATAATTTTGGTATGATCCTTGATTATTTCAAAAGTCTACTTTATGCAGTGTTGGCCGTTTTATTTCTCTTATTATTTGGTTATTAAATAAAACTCTTAACGTTACATATAATTGTCCATTTTTATATTCAAAATCATCAAGAAATTGATAAGTAAAGAATTTGGAAATTTTTCTTGATTTATGTTTAAAGTATGAAAGTTTATTTTCAAAACTTAAGCTTAGAAAATCACTTTCTTTTAATTCTTTTAAATTATCATAATTTACATTAAAATTCTCATCAATGTGCCAAAGGTTAATTTTGTCAATGTATTGAGTAACATCTCTAGCGAATGTTTTGGAGAAATTATAAGTGTAGTTTATGCCTGGATTAGGTTTCAATATTACTTTAACTTCTACATTTAAAGTATTTCAATTGCTTGGGTCTAATTGTAAGTTTGTTATTTGATAATCAATATATTCATTATCATGCACATCAAAGAATAACTTTGTATTTTCAAAAGTATATGATCCTGAATATGAATATTTTTCGAGGTCATATTTTTTACCTAATTCATCATATTCAAATTTTAGTTTTTCACCTGCATCATCTTTGAAGTAGTCTAGTAGTGTTTTGGAATCTTGCTCCTTGTTTTGTTTTAGATTAGTATCAAGAGTTTGATAAGTTTGTAATAAAGTTTCAAAAGATTCGATATTTGATTGCATTGAAACTAGCGAGATTTTATCTAATAAGCCACCTGTAAATAATTTATTATATTTTGCTTTTTCTTTGTAATAATCTAAAACTAGTTTTTGTGAACCTTGGTATTCATTTTTAATATATGTTTCAATGCTCGTTAGTTTATTATTAACTTGTGCAAATATTTGGAGGAATTTAGTAAATTCTTCGTTAAAGGTATTTAATGATTTAAAACTATAAGTATTAAGTAAATCTTTCAAATCATCTTTGTTATTTTGTGTTAACTTTGCTTCTTCTATTGTTTGAATTAAAGAATTTCTTAGTTCAACAACTTGGCTTGTTTCAAGGTGATTTAGTTTTGCCTGGAATTGATAAATACCCTCTAAGTTATAAATATTTTGAATCTTAAATATTAATGATTGTTTATCCAGAGGCGAAATATTTGAAGATTCAACAGTTTTAAACAACCCATTTTTAGCGTTCTTTACATCATGTGCTATTAGATTATTTTCAATAATGTAATTAGTTATTGAAGTAAAGCTATTTTCCAATCCTTTATTATAAGAAGATAGATTATTTATCGACAGGTTTTCCTCAAGAAATATTTTTGCATTATTTAATTGTGCAATTAAAGATTCGTTATTTAAACTAAATGCAAATGTAAACAACTTATTTAGTTTTGTAATATTATTATCAATTTCTTTAATCAACTCCAAAGGATTCTTAATTTCTTTATTTAAATCAAATAATTTATAAATTGCAGAATTTAAAAAGTCTTTAACAACTTTATTACTAAGATTAAGTTTCTTTGCTTCGTTTACGAACTTATCTAATTCTTTGTTTTTCTCAATTACTAATTCATTGTATGCTTGAATATCAGAATGAGTTTGTTTAATTTCTTCTAGTAATTCATGAGTTAAATTATTTAGGTTTAATGAGGTTGTATTAATAATCTTGTCATATTTTTGGAGTTTTGTTTTAATTGAATTAAAGTTTTTGTGGTTAAGATCAATATCTGAATAAAGACTTTCAAGTTTAGTATCTAAGATATTGAGATACTCAGTTGCAAAATTGATTAGAATATCAGCTTTATTAGCTGAAATAGGTTCTTTTGTTTGTGTAATATTATTTTGTAATATATTTAACTGTTTTCTATTTTGATTATTGAAAAAACTAATTATTTTTCGATAATTAGGATCTTTTTCTTTATCTTCTTTTTCAAGTCTTTGAGTACTATTACAACTCATTACTATAACTGGTAGCAATGTTACTAAAGGGATCATTAAAACTAGCTGTTTCTTTTTATGCATAAAACCTCACATTTATTTATTGTAATTATTTTACAATAAATAAAGAAAAACCTGTATTTTATACAGGTAAGCAAAATATTATATGTAGTTTATTTTAAATAGTTTTCCTCTAAATACTTAGCTAACCCAGATTCAGCACAAGTTAGCGGTAATACTTGATCTGCTATTTCTTTTAATTCATCTGTTGAATTAGCCATAGCAATTAATTTACCAACTTTATTTTTAGTTGAAGCATCATTTCCGCTATCACCAAAGTGGATGGCATTTTGAGGATCTATTCCCTTTAGTTTGCAATATGCTACTTCTGCATCACCTTTAGAAACATTGATTTTGGTAATTTCTAAAATATTATTTGAACCACTAAGAGTAACTTCTAATTTGCCTTTATATTTTTGGCCTCATTCAAGAGCAAGTTTTCTGATTTTTGATTTTGAAATTGACCAAACTAGTGCCTTGAAGATCTCAAAATCATTTTTATATTCTGAATATTGTTTGGCTTGTTCCTTACCAAAACCCATTCAAAATTTATAAAAATTATTTTTAACAAATGCATGTTCTTTTGAAGAATTAAAAACAACAAAACATTTGTTCTTTTTAATATCTTCAAAGAGTTCTTGGGCTACTTCTTGTTCGACCGGAAAACTAGCAATAACTTTACCATCTTCAACAATTTTTGCCCCATTTCAAGCTATATAACTATTATTACCAAGCAGTGATACAATGCTTTGTGTCTTTTGATTTACACCTCTTCCAGTTGAAACAACAACTGGGAGTTGTTTTTGCAATTTATTTATTACATTAATTGTATATTCAGTAGGCATTCGTTCTCAGAATTTAACACCTGGTCCATCTAATGTTGTTCCGTCTAAATCAATAAAAATTATTTCAGGTTTGTTCATGTTAATATTATATATTAAAAAAGATCTTAAAAGTTGTTTAAAGATCTTTTTGTAAATATTTTTTGATAAATTGTCCTATGGCACCGGTATTATGATCACCAATTACTTCTTTAGCGACTGCTTTAGCATCTAAAGTAGCATTACCCATTGCAAGCCCATAACCTACATTTTGGATCATTGACACATCATTTCCGCTATCTCCAAATGCTACAATATTTTGAATATCCACATTTAATGAATTTGCTAAATATTTTAAGGTATTTCATTTTGACACATTAATTCCGTTGATATCTGAATAAATTGAATTTGTTAAATATACTTCGCAACCACTTTTTTTTAAAGCAGCGGTTAATTGATTAGTAGCATCTGCTGCTTTATGAATATCGTTACGCAAAGCAATTTGCGTAATTATTGTACCTGGTTTATAAATATTGTCTCAAACTTCTTGTTTTGTTGAAGGAGCATAATATGTATCACTTTGTACGTGAGTTTTTGTTGCTCATTCACTCATATATTCATCATGAATTAAAGTTTGATTTTTATCTATTGTATCAACACGCAATAAGATTGATTTAGTTTCAATAAAAATATTATAAATAATTTCCATAACTTCCGGTTTAATACTTTGAATTATTTCGTTTTTTCCGGTTTTTGGGTCATGAATCATCGCGCCATTTGAGCAAATCAGAAAATCAATTGAAGACAAATCATTATTTTTAAAAAGTGGTAATATATTTGACAAGCCACGCCCAGTAGCCACAACATTATAGTGACCTTGTTTTTTAACTAACTTTAAAGCTTCAATAGTTTCTGGGTGAACATAATTTTGTTTTGTTAATAATGTTCCATCTAAATCAAATGCAAATATTTTTTTCATTATTTAATTACCTCTAAGCCATTCATATATGGTACTAAAACTTTAGGAATTGTAATAGATCCATCGTGGTTTTGATAGATTTCTAAAATAGCTGCAATAAGACGGTCAACAGCCATGGCTGAACCATTCATTGTGTGAGCATATTCATTTTGCCCTTTATCATTTTTAAAACGAATCATAGCACGGCGAGCCTGAAAATCTCCCATATAGCTCACACTTGAAACCTCACGGTATTTTTGTTCAGAAGGTAATCATAGTTCTAAATCAATTGTTGTTCTTGCTGAAAAACCAAGATCACCAGTACATAATTGTAATAAACGGTGTGGTATTTCTAGTTTTGTCAATACATCTTGTGCATCTAAGACCATTTGCTCAAACTCACTAGTAGCAGTTTGCGAATTAGTTACTTTAACTAATTCAACTTTTTTAAATTGGTGTTGGCGTAAAATTCCTTTGGTATCTCGTCCTGAACTTCCTGCTTCTGATCTAAAACATTCAGTATAAGCTGTTGCTTTAAATGGTTTTGATAGATCTACCACCTCATTGTTATAAATGTTTGTTAAAGTTACTTCTGCTGTTGGTATTAAATATTGTGAATTGTCTAATTTATATAAATCTTCTTCAAATTTGGGTAATTGACCAGTACCAAATAAAATATTATGATTAACTATAACTGGTGTTGTAAATTCTTGGTACCCTTTAGTTTCGTGTAAATCTAGCATAAAATTAATTAATGCACGCACTAATTTAGCCCCTTGGTTTTTGTAAATAACATACCTTGAACCTGATAATTTTACAGCTCTTTCAATATCAATAATATCAAGTTTTTTAGCAATTTCGTAGTGTGGCAATGTACCAGAAACTAATCCCCTCCCTAATGTTGAATATTCTTTTAAAACTATATTGTTTGTTTCGTCTTCACCAACAGGAACAGATTCCAAAGGGAGATTTGGAATCTGTGCTAAAAGAGATTGTATCTCGTTATTTAAATCATCAGATTTTTTAGTTAAGGCTACTTCTTGAATTTTTACATCATCAATTTGCTCTTTTAATTCAGATAGTTTATCAGGTTGATTTTTATATTGGCCAAATAACTTTGATAATTTAGTTAATTCACTTTTTTTATTTTGCGCTTGGAACATAAGATTTCCACGGCTTTGTGCTTTATTTAGTAAATCATCAAATATTGCAAGGTCAAAGTTTCTGCTTTTCAAACTTGCTTTAACTTTCTCAGGATTTTTTAAAATATTTTTTAAATCTAGCATTTTTCTCGCTTTCTCTTTTAATTATAATAAATAATGTATAATTTAGTTACAAAATTTCAGCGAAGGAGAAAAAATGCTAAAAATTTTATTATTAGATGGTGCACTTAATACAAGTGAAACATCGTATTCCACTGCAACAATGAATCATATTGAATCATTATTTGCAAATGAAAAATATTCTGTCAAAAGAATTGATTTAAATCAAACTGAATTTGCTAAGACAATGTTAACTGAACAAAACTTTAAAACATATTGAAATGATATAGAAAGCGATAAATGGATTAAAGAACTTAAGGAAACTGACTTATTAGTTATCTCAATGTCTATGATTAATTTTGCACCAACTAACACAGTTAAAAACTTTATTGATGCTATTGCAGTGGCTGGTAAAACATTTACTTATGAAGGCGCAACATCAGCAATGCCAATTGGATTATTAAACAAACTTAATGTATTAGTAGTTGCTTCACAGGGCGCAGGCTATGGAACATATACATGAGGTGATCATATTAAATGATTAAAAGGAACTTTTGGATTTTTAGGATCAAAAAGTGTTAATTCATTTGATATCTTAGGAACCAAAGTTACAAGTATTGCTAGTCAAAGTCCACAAGAATATGTTGAATCAGTTAAAGGACAACTTGAACATTTAGTTACAGAAATTAAAAGCAAATTATAAAAATCAAAAAACAAACCACCAGGTTTGTTTTTTTATCTAAAAAGGGTTAAAATGTCGTCTTTTATAGTCGTAAAAAATACTTGACATAAAAAATATTTTTATTGTATAATATAAACACGCTTATATTACGTATATATCAATTTATTTTAATTTATAAGGAGGCAAAATGAGCAAAAGAACTTACCAACCTAATAAACGTAAACATGCAAAAGTTCATGGATTTAGAGCTAGAATGAAGTCTGTTAATGGTAGAAAAGTATTAGCTAGTCGTAGAGCTAAAGGTAGAAAAAGACTTACAGTTTCAGATAACAAATAATATTGTTAAATTATGAAAAAGAAATTCCGACTCAGCAAAAATTGAGATTTTGAAAAAATAATTAATTCTAAAAAATATATTTCTAATGATACATTAATTATTTATTATCAAAAATCAACTGAATGTAAAATTGGTATTACCATCCCAAAAAAATTTGAGGGTTCTGTTGGTCGTAATTTTTATAAACGGCAATTAAAGTCGATCTTAAGAGAACTAAACGTTTTTGACCTTAAGTATCATATAATAATTATTGCTCGTAAAAAGTTTTGTGAAATTAGCTACAATGATAAAAAGGTAGCTACACAAATACTTTTTAAAAAATTAAGGAATTATGAAAAAAACACCGCAATTTAGTTATTTTTCTAATTTAGAAAATGATCCACAAAAAAGAAGAAGTGAATTAACAAAGAAAATTTGAAAAATTGTCAAAATCATTCTTTACTTATTTGCTTTTTCTATTACTATAACAGGCTGCGTGCAGTCCTTTGTTTTAAAAACTTCATCAAATGTAGGTAATAGTATCGAGTTTTACCGCCGTTCTGAAGATATTGCACCAAAACTTAATACTTTTAAACCTAAAAATATAACTAACACTTCAACTTACACCGATGCTAATGGTGAAACTGTTAAAGATAAAAGTATAAACTTAAGTTTGGATGTCTTACAACAAGATGCTGATGTCAACGTATTGGTTGATAATAAAGATACTTTAAAAAACCTTAGTAAACAAACTATTGACAACAAAGGTGTTTATGGAAAACACGGAATTTTCATGACTAGTATTGGAGCTGAAGGTATTAAAAGTGAAGATTTAACAAAACTAGGTTATTCAAAAATAGATAATGAATCTAATATTATTCAGAAAGATAATAAGAGTTTATTCAGAAGTGAAAGTGAACTTAAATATCAATATTTACATGATCCTAGTTTAGATGAAAATCAAATTTTAATTTTTAGTTATCTTCCTGATCAAAATTCCCCATTTTTAGCCTTAAAGCAAAAAGAAATTAAAACTACAAATTCTGCTGGTTCTGAAGTAACTAGAAGATATAATGAAGTAGATGAAAATGGGAAAATTGCAGTTTCATTTATTTCAGGATTACAGAAAGTAGATTATGTTTCAAAAGAAGCATTAGACTCTATTACTGGTGCAACTGATCAAACAAGGAGTTTACTTAACCGTGCATTTGCAAGAGATGTTTTACAATTCTTCTATGCATATACATTTGGGAAAGATAGTAAATTATTACAAAGATTAAACATTGTAGCTCAAAAAGAATATAAACAAACCTTTCATTCATTTAATGACTATTATAGATTCTTAGTATCTAGAATCGAAAATAAAGATACAAAAATACAAAATAATAATGAAGAGTTATTTAAAATAACCCAAGAAGAGTATGCAATTATAAATGCTTACCATGAAATAATTTATGCTTGATTAATGCAATTTGGTATTGTTCCAACACGTGTTTCAGGGAATGCATATAAAGCAAGAGTTTCTGAATTAATTACTTCATCTACTAATAAATATGACGAAAATAAATATACGATAGAAGAATTCATTGCAGAATATAATAAGAATGCTCCGCAAGGCGAAGCTAAATTGCAAACTAATATTTTATTAGGTGGCGATTATCCTGTTCAGCCGATTTATACATGAGGCCAAGCATGAACATATGGTCCATTTTATGGTTTATTAGTCTATCCTTTATCTGTTGTTGTTCAATCATTAAGACAAGCAATGCCGGATATGGATGGTTGGTCATCAATTATTGCTATTTTAATTGCAGTTATCTTTACTCGTTTACTTGTGCTAGCTCTTTCATTTAAATCCACAATTATGCAATCAGTACAAGAAGGGTTAAGAAATAAAAAAGCAGCTATTGAAGCTAAATACATGGGATTTGAAAATAATAAGGCCATGAAGATGAAAAAAAGTCAAGAGCTTCAAGCTTTATATAGCAAATATAATATTAATCCACTTGATCAATTTGCTAACATCTTCCTGTCAATGCCAGTATTCCTCGCGATGTGGCGGGTAATTCAAGCTATTCCAGAACTTAAAGAAACATTCTGGCTTGGAATTAACTTCTCATCTGTATCATGACAAAAAGTAACTAGCGGGAACTTTGTGTATATATGGATTTTAGTTGCTGCAATTGTGGTACAATTAATTTCACAACTTATACCTCAATGGTTGAACCGGAAGAAAAATAAGATTTCTATGACTATTACGGAAAAACAAGCCTTGAAAAAATCAGAAAAAACCCAAAAGTATATGATGATTATTTTTACGGGTATTACAGTCTTGTTTAGTGCCGGAGTTCAAGTTTACTGATTATTTGGTGGTTTATGACAAATAGGACAAGCATTAACACTTCATAAACTAAAGCAAACCAAATGATTTAAACAAAAGTATAGCAAAAAATTAGCCAAGTAGCAACCCAAAATATAAACTAAAAGTATTCATTTTTGAATACTTTTTTTTGTTTTTAAATTAAAAACACAACAATATTTTTACTGGAAATAACAGTATAAAGGGCTCAAGGGTTAAATTATTTTTCTTATATATTTAGTATAATTACTTTGGTAAAGCTTCAATTTAACTTTACCAAAAGGAGCTAAAATTATGAAAAAAAGTTTTAAAAAGGCTTTTGCTTTGTTATCTACTTCATTAGTAGCACTGCCTATTATTGGATTAAGTGCTAATACAAATAAAAGTAACGATACTGCATATTTTGATAAAACTGTTACAGAAAATGGTAAAAAATACCATGTAGTAAATGTTAGTTTTGCATTAAAAGATAATGAGATAAATGACCTTAAATCAATGTATTCATTTATTAGTTTTACATTAGAGCACCCTAATATAAGTGGTGGAGATAATGTAATGTATTTAGGATACACAAATAAAGTTGAAGAAGTTACAACTAGTTTTAAAGCAACTGGAGCTAGGCTTGAAAATGGAAAATTTAATGAAGCTACAAAGACATATTCACTAGATGTTAAATTTGCGGGTGAATATGCTTGAACAGCAGCAAACTTTAAATTCGAAATTGGTCTTGGTGGTAGAGAAATTGCTATTAAACCAACTAGACGCCATGTTGTAAAACAAACTGCTTTAGACAAAATGAGCCATGGCGAATTATTAAAATTAGCAGCAAGTGTAGAAACTTATAAACCAGAGATTAAAAAACCTTTTGAATCTGCCGTAAAAGATTTTGCTTTTATCCCATTAGATGAGAAAAAAGTAAATACTAGAAATGCTTCATCAAACATACATATTAATGCTGTAACTGGTAAACCTTTTGTAACATTACAAGCTACAAAAGAATACTTAGATATTCTTCCTCATTCGCAACACTTAGGATTAGTTCCTAATTTACCTTTATACCAGGTAGTTATACCAAATAACCATAATTTTTCAGAAGATCCAAGTAGAAAACTTTACTTAAATATGACAATTCAACAAGAAGGGCAAAGCACTGGAAATGTTTCATATGTAATTGAAAAAAATAAAGCATCTCTTATTTCAAACCTTGGATCAAATAAGAGTGATATAAGTTTATATACTAGCACATATAAATCAGATGATGAATTAGGTTACATAACTTTCCAACTATTATTAGGAAAAAGATGAGACCCTTCAAAAACAAGAATTGTTATGTCATTTACAGGGTATAGAAATGGATCATATTTTGATGTTGCTGGTAAAAATAGAAAAACTGGTGATGTTACACTTACCAAATGACAAGAAAATGAAATTTGGAGAAGAGGAACTTGAAATAAATATGTTTCATTTGACAAAAGTGTTGTAAGTAGTACAGGTAGATCAACCAATCAAAATGATCATAATGGCAAAGAGGTAACAATCGAACTATCACACCCAGATACCCCAAAAACTACTATGAAATATAAAATCAATAATGATAAATTAGAACCAGTTAATGGAGTTGCAAACCAAGTTAAATTTAAGGCTTATGTTAAAAATGGTATGAAATTAGTTAATGGTGATAAACTAGGATTTTACGTTGAATTTAGTAGTCTATTTGATCCTACTAAAGCAATCATTAAAGTAACTTATAATAATAAAACACAAGAAGTTAAAATGCCAAATTTCTGGGGTTGATTTGGGGATAACCCTAGGGATACTAAATAAATTAAAATATTCGCATTAATTGCGAATATTTTTGCTTTTACAATATCTTTTGTTTTGTCTGAAAAACATAAAAAGCTTTTTCAAAAAAAAAAAAAAAAATATATATAATTTTTTTGAGAAAACTGATATTCAACTATCAATAATTTAGGAATATTATTAATATTTGTTTTACAAATTAGTTTTCTTAAAAATTATAAATGTAAGAAAGGATGTGATATGAAACAAAACAAACTAAAAAAGTTAATCTTACGGCCTATTTTTAGGCTACTAAGTTTTGGAACTGTTTTGTCGACCCCTTTTTATAGTGGTAGTTTCAAAACTTTTTATTTATCTTCAAATATTAAAATTGACAAATTTGAGTTTAGAGATCAGCTAATTTTTTCTAATTCATTTGGGACGGGGAATACAAATGAATTAAGGTATATTGATAATAAATTTGAATTGAAAATTTTGTTAAATCTTGATATGGAAACCGAGGATGAAAATATTATAACGAGATTTAATAATGATTTCATCACAAAAATTAATAAAAAGAATCTTAAATACCTATCAACTATAAAAAGTTCAACTATGCCTACAGTATGGTTATATTTTGAAAATGAAAAAGACAGGCAAATATTATTAAATCATATAAAGAACTGGAAGGAAGTTTTCAAGTTAATAATATATAAAAATGAATATGCTTCATACAGAGTTAATAACGATATGTACGAGTGGATTTTAAATCCAACCCCAAATGAAAAACAGTATATGCGTAAATATATACAAAATCAGAATAATGTTGAAAAATACATTGCAAGTGTAGAAAAAAATTTAGATATTGTTAATAGTCTAGGTTACGACAGAGTAACTGCACATGATAGTAAAATTGGGATTATGGAAATTTATCATCATGATTTTGATTATACTTATGAGGGTTTTTTTGGCGAAAACCTTTATTTAAAAGAATCACAAGCTAGAGTAATACACAATGGTCCTAAAGGACATTCTACAACTGTGTCTCTGATTGCTGGTGGTAAGCATGGGGTTGATAAAACTTCAAAAATATACCTTTCAACCTTTAGTACTGATGGTGAATGAAATGAGTATTTAGAAAAGATGGTGAAAATTGATGGTGTTAAAATAATCAACCATAGTTATTCATTCAAAACACCTGACTACAACGAGAATTCTTATTTCTTAGATTACCTTGCCCGTAAGTATGGAGTAATTCATGTTATGGCAGTTGGAAATATTGATTTAGATAAAGAAAAAGAAAGTAAAAAAATATTGGCTATAGGGGATAATTTATTGGCTTTAAATTCTGTTTTAGTAGGATCTTTGAAAGAGAATGCTTCAAAAAACACTCTTAAAACTAACCAAATTGCGACATATTCAAATTATAGGCTAAAACAAGAATATGATGACCTTGCAAAACCACTAGTAGTTGCGCCAGCTGAATTTTACGAAATTGCATATGATAAAAATGGATATGGTGTTGGTACTAGTTATTCGTCGCCACTGGTAGCAGGTTTAATATCTAATTTATTAAAAGCAAACCCAAAAATAAATAATTCTGAATTTAGAGTTCCACTAGTAAAAGCTATTTTATCAGCTTCTGCGATTACTCCAAAATTAAGTGGTTTGTCATATAAAAATAATGGTTATGAGAAAAAATATGGAGCAGGTACAGTGGATTTTAAAGGAATGCTTCAAGCAGCAAACAATTATTATGTTGCAAAAGTAGATCCTACTAATCGTAATAGAAATGTTTTAACCAGTAATCCTATAACTCTTCAAAAAGGTCAGAATATAAAAATTTCAAGTTCGTGAACATTTAATGCGGGATTACTAAAAACAAAAGAAGAGAAACCAAAATACACCCCTAATACAAATTGGTGGAATTCATTTATAAACTTTTTTAATAGTGCTCGAAAAGATGCTCAGGAAAGATCAGAACGCGAAAGGGTTAAAAAGGAAACAATTGATTGAAATTCAACACATAAAAGTGAGTGGCAATTAAATTTAGATACAGTTTTAAAAGATAAAGCTAATAAATGGTTCACAGATTATAATTTAGTACTTCAAAAACTAGATAGTCGTGGTAATTGACAAAATATTATAGTTAAAAGAGTAATAAATACTAATGATGAGATCATTAATTATAATGTTTTAACTAATGGAACATATAGATACTTAGTGCAAAAAAGAACTTACTCTGAATCAACTAATTTAGCAGCTGATTTAATAGCAGTAACACACCTGGTAAGAAATGAAAATTATTAAAAAATTAGTTTTATCATCCATTTTATTAATACCTCTATCAGTATTTTCTTGCTCACAGAAAGAAATTGATTACCCACCTAATTATATTCTAGATCCTAAAGAAGATGAAAAACCTTGGAACGAAAAAACTTGGACACTTAACGAGAATGATATTGACAGTATAGTTACTAAAAAAATAAACGAAGAAGAACACAAAAAAATATCCAAAGAACTAGCCAAGGAAGAAGCAAACTATGTAACTGAAAGTGCTTTTCTGCCTCCAAAAACAACTAGAATTAATAGTAATAGTGAAAAATCTTTACCATCACGTATTGAGTATAAAACGAATAGCAAATTTTTTATAGACAATGATTTTGTTAGCCCACAATTTATAAAAATCAGTACTAAAGAAAATTTTAACAACTATATTATTAGCAATGCTAAAAAAGTACCAAGTTTTGAAAATTACCAAGATGAACTTGAGATAAAAGAACTTTTTGAGAAATTTTATTTAAAAAACAAAGATGTTTTTAATATCCTTCAAAAATTTGATATTTATATTTTTCCATATACCGAAGAACATAACTTAATAAAAATGGAATTTAACAACATGTTTTTTGTATTTCAAATTCGTGATATTAATAAAGAACCTGTATGGACTAGTGGATGAGGTGGGCCTGTCGTTTGAAAAGTAATTTTACTACCAAAGGACATAACTGTAACAAAGCGAATATATAATAGCTTTGAGGATATAAAAAAGTGATACAATGATGTTTATCTCCCTAATAAGAAAACATAATATTTTAAAACCTAATTTATTTAAATCAGATTAGGTTTTTTGATTTTGTAGTTTGATTATACCTCTACAGGTTTAAAAAATTTTTTTATTGTTTAGAATTATCATAAGCAGGTAAACTAGATAAAGTGGTGGCCCCTTTTTTACCAGTTACAAAATGACGCACTATTTCTTGTTTAACATCATTTTCTTTAACTAAAGTATTTTTTGAGTATTTGGTGTTTATTTATTGTGAAAAAGATAGGTCATAATTTGACCACATTAATTAATACTTTAAATTATGTTATAATTTATATATAGAATTTTTAATGTTATTTAAACAATTAAATATATTTTAGGTAAATTTAATAAGGAGATTTTTATGCTAAAGAAATTAAAATCATTATTTTGACTTTTTATAAGTTTTTCAGGGCTATCTGCTTTCTTTGTTCCTAAAACTTTAAAACAAATTGTTACAAAAGACTGATATGATAATTTAAATACTAATAAGTTTGAGATTCGTGGACAAGGTATAGCAGCTGCTTTATCTGAAGATAATCAAGTAGTAAATATACCAGTTAATAATGATTATGAACTTAAATTATTATTAAATCCTGGTTTTGAAACTCAAAATGAAGATTTAATAGCTAGGTTTAATTTTAATTTTATAAATAAAGTTAAAATAAATGATTTGAGATATAAATCATTCGAAACTAGTGAAATATTCCCAATTGTTTGGTTCTATTTTGAAACAGAAAAACATCGGGAAAGTTTTGTTAATTCAATAAAAAATTGAAATGAAATTGAGAAATTTATTCTTTTTGAGAATAAAGTTAATAAATTTGAAGCAAATAAACTTGATCCACCACGTGAACTTCTAGATCCAATACCATATGAATTAATGTCTCGTAACTTTGATCCAACAATTTATAAAAATAAAAATTATGAAAGTTTTATGGATTTATACTTGCAAAAATTTATTGACTCATCAAATAAAAACGCCTCAATAGTTAATGCAACTAATTATTTCAATAATAATTATGTTGGTAAAATTGGTGTATTAGAATATTGAACTAATAACTTTGATAGAAATTACGAGAAATATTTTAAAAATGGGATAGAAATAAATGATATTAATGCTTATATTAAAGACAGAAAAAATTCTCACTCTACAATAGTTTCACTAATTACTGCAGGAGAATATGGTATAGATAGATCTTCTAAGGTATACTTATACACAAGTAACCACAGAGATGGACATTGGAATAAAACGATCCAGAAAATGATTAAAGAAGACGGCATAAGATTAATAAATCATAGTTATGGCCCACTAATGTCAGTAAATATGAATGGAAACGAAATTGATAATCGAAATTATTTTTCAAGCTATAATGAAAATGCTTATTTTCTTGATTATGTATCACGTAAATATGGTGTGATAAATATCTTTTCCGCGGGAAATAATGGCAATAATAGTAGGCACTTAATATCAGATTATAAATTATCTTTTAATTCTATAATTGTGGGGGCACTAGAAAATAATGCTACCAAGCAAAATTTAAGATCTAATAAAGTTGCAAATTATTCTAACTATCAATTATTAGATGAATTTAGCAATATATCTAAACCGTTAGTTGTTGCACCTGCATATTTCTATAACCCAGTTTATGAAAATAATAAGTATTCTTTAGGCACAAGCTATGCTGCACCAGTTGTTACAGGACTAATTTCTAATTTAATGAAATATAAATCAGATATAAGAAATTCTAACAACAGAGTTGCAATTGTAAAAGCAATTTTATCAGCATCAGCTGTTAGTCCTAAACTAACTGGGTTTAGCTATAAAACAAGTGGTTATGAGCAAAAATTTGGAGCTGGAACACCAAATTTTAAAGCAATGCTTGAAGCAGCTAATTATTACCAAGTTAAAACAATTAGTCCAACTGAAGCAAGTCAAATTGTTTTAAGAAGCGATGAACTTAAATTACGTAAAAATCAAACTATTAAAATTTCTAGTTAATGGATGTTTAATGCTGGTATTTTAAAATCTTTAGATTCTCCACTTAATTCATATTATTCATTACAAAATAACAGCTATTGAGAAAATAAATTAAATCGTTTAAGTATTTCAAAAATAGTAACAAACGAAACTCCTTATACACCTTGAAATAACCCATATTCGACTTTACCAGATACTCATAATGATTATTTATGACTTAATCAAGAAGAAGCAAAGAAACGTCAATATGATAGATGGTTTACTGATTATGATTTAATCTTACAAAAGAAAGATGAGACTGGAGCTTGAGTTACAGTTAAAGGCGTTTATACTGTTTTAACTAATGATGAGTTAATAGAACATAAGATTACCGAATCGGGAAGTTACAGATATATAGTTACTAAAGTATCGACAAATTCTTTTGCAAATTCTGTTGATGATATTGTTGCACTAACACATGTGGTACGAAATGAAGATTATTAAGAAAATTTTGTTATTTAGCCCAATTTTAACACCTTTATTCACCTTTGCATGTAATGCAAAGAAACAAGGTACAATTAAAGAGACTACGAAACCAATAGAAATAATGCAAGTCAAAGATGAACCAGCACCTAAACAAGATCCAAATTTAAATCAAAATATTGTGTCAGATAAAGAAAATAAAAATTCAAATCAAAATATTGATAAACCAACATTAAATGATAAGATAGAAAAACCAAAAGAACCAACCGAAGAAGAACTCATTAACGAAATAGAAGAAATATACAAAGTTATTTATCCTATATATCAAAAATTTACCAACATTGCAGTCTTTGTCCCTAAAGAATGATTAAAAGAAGATCAATATACACTAAAAATAGAATATAAACAAAAAGATTTAGATACTTTCAATGAGAATTTTTTAGATAAATCATTGCAACCAAAAAATCCTGAAAATTATTTAGCTAAAGATTCATATATGATAACTTCAAAAGATGATTTTAATATGTATATAATAAATAGATTTAAAGAGTTAAACCAATTTAGTGATTATAATGATGCTGAAAAGATTAAAAAACTTTTTGAAGAATTATATTTAGATAATAAAGATGTTTATAATATTTTAGATAACTATAATGTAGTTATAACTACTGTACGTAGGGATAGGTTTTCCGATGGAGCTGGTTATATAATCCCAATATATGATAATAATAGAACTAACATAACATTAATAACAGGTCATCATGAAACTTTTATACATTATCACCAAACTGATGTATATGATCCTGCTCCTTCTGTAAAATGAGAAGTTTACTTAGTAAAAAAGAAACATGCTGTAAAATACAGCATAATATTAAGAAAAGAAAATGAAAAACTTCTTTCATTTAGAGATAAGTTTGTTAAATGATATAAAGAAGTATTTAAAAAGCAATATCAATAATTTATAATTTAAGGAAAAAATGTTTGGAACTACCCAAACATTTTTTATATGGATTATGCTCTGCGCTAGGACTAAAGAATTTAACTTCGACAAATGCATGGTCTAAATCACCTGTTACTTTTGATTTTTTCTCTTCTGGTGCATTTGATTTAAAGTATGATTGTCACAGTTGAACCAACTTGTAGAGTATCATTATTTTTAAAATATCTACCATTTGCATGTCGATTTTTACTAACATTTTCTTTGGTTAATTCATTTCTTGCACTAACTCATTCAACTTTCATATATTTAGCTTTAATTGGTTTAAATTCAATGGCAAAAGCTGAAACATTGTTTGCAATACGAATAAAAAATTTATCTTTATCATTATTAGTAAAGGTTCTTGAACCACTTGGTATAGAATTATCTTCTATATTTAGATAACCGCTAGGTAAATCAAATGAATTAATTTGGACAAAGTCATAGTAATGTTGATGTGATTGATTTGATACTGGGGTTCATTGTTCTCCATCTTGAGAGTAAAAAAGTTTAAATTGTTTAGGAATTGTATGATTATAATTTAATCCAAAATTCTTTTGTGACCCAGATGTTCTTAAATAAAGTTCTACTTTTGATCATTCTGCTTCAACTGCTTCTGTGTTTTTGCTAGAATCACTTTGTGATTGTGTTGCATTATTAGTTTTATAAAAGACTAAAAAAAAAAATAAAAAATATTTTGACTTTTATTTTTTTGTGTTATACTATTATCAGTGGTTAAAGCAAGAGGGATCACCTGATACCATTCCGAACTCAGTAGTTAAGCCTCTTTACGCCGACGATAGCCTAAAGGTGAAAATAGGAAGCCGCTATTTTTTTATATTTTTTTTCATTCTTCAATGTATGGAAATTGTTTTCCAGCAACTTCGATAACTGAATAATAATCTGGATTAACATTTATAACTTTTTTTATTTTTGTTAATCCTTCATTTGAATCAAAATATAAAAGAATTAATAAATCAGGATTTGGTGAATATAACTTATTAATTAATTTAAATAAGTTATATTCAATTTTTTTGTTATACTTTGTGTTAACAACCAAGTTATAATTAGATTTGGTTGTTTTTATTAATAAATTTAAATAAATTTTTTCATTATTTAAGGCAATATACGGCATGGTGTTTTCAGCCGCATAACTGCGGTTTCCAATTAAAACATTATTTTCTAGAAATAATAGTGTAGTTAAGGTTTCTAGATTTATGACTACTTCATATGGCTGTGAAGTATTTTGGTTTAAAGCCAAACTATTAATAGTTTTAGAAAAAAGCGAGTAAATAAATTTATGTTTTTTAGCTAATAAATCAAAGGCACCAAGAGTGTCTAAAAAATTTCTTGTTTTCATGTTTATAATTATAATTATAAACGTACACTTTTATAATTATTTTTTGTTATAATTTATAAAAAAAGTGGCTTAATAATAAAATGCCAAATTTTAAGATAGGAGAACAAATGGCAAAAAGACAAAGATCATTTTTTGAACGTTTATCAGAGTTAAATGATAATTTTGATGAAAAAAATAAAAAATTAAGCAGAAAGACAAAACGTAATTGAATCAATTATACAATTTTGGGTTCTTTAGCAACTATGATTATAACTGGTATTACAGTTCCCTTAGTTATCAATACTACTAAAGTAAATTATATTGAACCAAAAAAAGATAGTGAGAATGCTTTTGTTTTTAATAATAATTTAAATATTTCAATTGGTGATTTAACAAAAAAATTACAAACAAACGACACAGACTATTCAAAACAATTTGATGATACTTATAAAAAAGTTATTTTTTACATGTATGAAAAGGAAGTTTTAGCTTCAAAACAATACCAAGAAATTGTTAATAGTTCACTTAGCAATAATGAAAATGCAAATTTATCAATTGAGCTTAGTTCACTAGACAAAATTAAAGAAAATCAGAAAAAGAAAATTAACGATCTTAAAAATAATTTAAAAACAACGTATGGATATTCAACATGAGAAAATGTTTATAAAGAAAGATTATTAACTGATGAGTATGGGAAGAGCACTAGTGAAGAAGATGCAATTGAATATTTAACATTTAAAGAAATTGAATCAACTGCGCTTAGATCTTCCGAAGTAGAAGTAAAAACCGTAAGCTTAGATTTTATTAATAAAACAGCTAAGAAAACAATTTATAAAATTGATACTAATGGAAATCCTGTAAAAGACGCAAATAACCAAGCAGTTGTTTTATTTAACCAAGGTGATAAAGTATTTCCACACTTTAAAGAAGGTGTAAATTACTTTATTCAACCCAGCAATCCAACTCAAGCGACACTTTTTCAAACTAAATCATATATTACTGATTTAATCCCTGCTGATAATGTAATTAGAAATTACTTTAATAATAACAATGTTTTAATTCCAACTTCAGTTTTATTACCTGGCGTTGTTAATTCTGATTCTAGATTTGGATTTAGTTTAACAGATACAACTGCTCGTCAAAAATATATTAATAATCTGAAATATTCAGTTTTAAAGGAAGGAAATTCTAATATAAAAGTAAGTCAAAATATTGATTTATTACTTAATTTTAAAAAACCAAGTGAATATGGACTTTATACCAATAAAGACCAAACATTAGATGCTTTTAAAGAAGAAACTTCAAGATATAAAACGTATTTAAGTGCATTAACGCTAACTTCTGATAGTTCTTTAGGCTTCTTAGGAACTTCAAGTATGAGCGACTTAATCAATAATAATATTGATCTTTCATTTGGGACAATTGCAAATAATTTACTTAAAAACTCAAATAATTTTAAAGAAATTGATTTAAAACAAGTATTTAGTATGCCTAGTGGTTTTAACCCTAATGTTGAACAAGAAATTGCTAATTTGATTAAAGAAGCACAGGATTTAGCAACAAATGCAAGTGAAGGTAATCAAAATGATAGGTTCAACTTAATTTCTAATAAATTGGAAGAAGCAAACTTATTAATTGATCGTTACTTTGCACAATTAACTAGCGAACAATTTAATGATGTTATTAAAACAAAATATAGTGATGTTTTTGCTATTAAAGTTAATAGCAATACATATAATTCTTTAGTTTATAAAATTAAAGATAAACAAGAACAATCTTTAATTTTAACTCCTGGGGGAATAGCAATCTTTACAAATGAGCATCTTGATACAATTGACAATTTTAAAGAATATATTACTAATGATTTAGTTAATATTGCTGGTGGAAATGCTTCATACTTCAAATTTGATGAAAAATTAAATGCATACAAATCAAAAGAATTATTAGTATTGGATAAATTAAATGACCTTGAATTTGTAAGTTGGTTATTAACACAGAAAAATCATGATAATAACATATATACCAATGAATTGATTAGCAAATTGAAAGATGAAGTATCATCAGTTAGAAATGGTCTTAAATTAAAAAATGAATTAACTTTATATGAAAAAATTGATACATATATTAAAGACAAAGTTAATTCACTTACAAACCTTAACTTTAAAAATGTAGATGGAGTAGTTAGAGTTGCTTATTTAGGATCTGACAAAGCATCAGTAGAACTAAATAACTCTAAAAATGCTTTTGAGTTAGCTGAACAAGAATTTCAAAAGTATTTTGAGAAAGGAAATAACTAATGAAAGCACTTAAAAAATTATTAACTTTTTCAACTCTTGGATTTATTCCTGTTGTAGCTGTAGCTTGTGGGCGGGATGTTAATACTGATAAAAAAATAGCTCAAGATAAATTATTTTCAGGTCAGAATGTTAAAGATGTTGTGCAATCCTTATGGCTAGATAACACCTTAAAATCTTTATATAGTGTTTCAGAATCTGAAAATATTAATAATCCTAAATATAAAGAAGATGCCTTCCAAGCTTATAAAACATTTTTAAAAAATCAATTCCAAAAGGATACTAAATATCTTCCAAAACAAATTAGTGATTTATTATCTAAAGGTTTAATTAATCAAACTCAATATAATGATTTAAAAAGTTTGCTTAATTCATATTATCCAAATGTAACAATGGAACAATTCTTGATTCTTTATAATATTAAAGAATCAAAGGTTAAATTAACTGTTGAACAGAATTTATTAGTTAATAAATATCTAACAATTTCTAAAAAAGAAGATTTAGAAAAAGTGTATGCAAGCCAGTATCAATCAAGAAAAGATGATTATGATCTAAATAACTTCATTTTAATTGATTATTTAGTAAATAAAAGACTTACCCAAACTTGAACTCATTCAAGTACTAGTGAAAATGATTTATTTACTTCATCTGTAAAAACAATCAATAAAATTGCGGATTATACTGCTATATCTCTTAAATCATTTGATGCAAAAGAAGTAGCTAATGATGATGTTTTATTTTCTAATAGGGAATATGAACGTAAAATTGGTGGTTATAAAGGCTTAGAGGCTTCTTCATTAAATTTTAATTTTGAATTAAATGCATTAAAGAATAATACAACTGAAACACTAGCTAACGGATTTTATGATTATTCTAAAAAAACCTTAATTAAAGTTAATGATGATGAAACATTAGTTGAAGCTTTACCAATTACTAGTGGGAGCAACTCTATTTTAGTAACCTATGTTAGTTGGTTATTGCCTCTAGGCAAGGATTATGAAATTGAAAATCCTAAGCAAGAAGAACGTAGCGAAAAACCAACGATTAATGTTAAAAAATTAACCTTAGAAGGCACCTATTTAATTAAAGATTTAATTAAATTAACTACCGCATTATATGATTATGATAATAATTTATTTGAACAAGCTGTAGATGCTTTTGTTAAGCTTGGAAATAAAATTAAATTAACAGTTGAAGATGAAAATCTTAAAAAAGCCATTCAAGGATTAAAATATGCAGAATAAGAGTATTTTTACTCAAATTATCGAAAGAAAAATACCTGCGAATATTGTTTATGAGGATGAAAAAATAATTGCTTTTTATGATATTAATCCTGTGCAACCAGGTCACTTTCTAATTGTTCCTAAAGTAACTGATGAGAATATTTTAAAAAATAATGAAGAAGATTATGTATATCTAATGTTAATGGCTCGTAAATTAGCTAATAACTATATTCAAGAACATAATTGTTCAGGCTTTAAATTACAAGTAAATACTGGAAAAAGTGCTGGGCAAGTAGTTTTCCATACCCATGTGCATATTATTCCCTATAAATAACAAAACCAGTTTTTAATAAGCTGGATTTGTTAAAAAGTATATTGTACTAAATTAAAAAAATAAGTTAATATTTTCATGTGAACTTTACTACTTTGCTTTAAAAATATTATTTATGTATTAAATATTAAAATTTAAATTAAAATAATTCAAACAAAATATAAGAATTAATTAAAATAGCAACAACAATTAGTTTGTTGCTATTTTACTTCTTTAAAATTCAATAATCTATCCCTATAATATTCATATTGTTTATGTCTAAGATTTATTTCAGCTGGTAAGCCTTTAGTTAAATCATTTGTTAAGCCAGAGAAATTATCTAGGATTTCAACTATTTTGTTTTGGAGTTGAAGGGGTGGGATAGGAATAATAATATCCTCTAAATCCTTTTTATTTAGTGCTGGTATACTTCCTTCACATACTAATGTTTCTCTAATTTTTTGTTGAATATTTTTTAGGTAATAATATAGAAATTTAGTTAATATTTCATTATCATCTTTGCTTCTAAAAGGATAGCATAATCCACCAGCCCAAAAGTCTTGATCCATGTATTGTACAAATCCAGCATTACCTCTTGAAGCAACTGTTATTGCATCACCATTGTTATTAAATTTACCATAATATCCGTAAATAGATGTACCAGAGTTTATAACAGGGTATTTACCGTTTGGTATTAAATCAGTAGTCTTTAACGTACCTTTAGGCAAATTATTAATTAATTCTCCAAGCTTCTTATATTTAACCCCACACCCAAAACTAACTAGCTCAAAACCAAAGATATATTCAAATAATTTGGCTAATCCTGGATTATTCTCTCTCTCTCTCTCAATATCATTAATATTAAATGATAATAAGAGATCTCTATAATATTCATATTGTTTTTGTCTTAAAGACATTTCAGAAGGTAAGCCAATTTTGAGATCATGACAAATTTCCTCAAAGTTGTCCAATACTTCTGCAATGCGGTTTTGCACTGGAAGTGGTGGAAGGGGAATTTGAATTCCAGCCATAACATTGCTCATTAGTTTGGCATTACCCATTCCGATATTTACATGTTCTTTTGTACGGATGGATAATGCATAATATAAGTATTTTATATTATCATTAGTTTTAAGATCCAATAATCCACAAATATTAGTAATATTAAATTTACCAGTGCGATAAAATACAGTTCCAGCATGTGCTCCGTCTGTGGTCCAAGTAATATATTCTCCATCGTATTGGTACGTATTAATTTTGCCAAGTTCACCGTTATTTTCGGTTTGTGATGAATATACTGGATATTCTCCTGGGTTATCTCTAATATAATCTTTAGAGATAACAATTCCCCTGCTTAACTTGAATAATTCATCGATTCTTTTATACTCAACGTTAACTTTTGAATCATCAAAAGTTAATAATTTATCTCTGTAATACTCATATTGCTGCTTACGGTATTTAAGTTCTGTGGTAAGTTCTGTGAAATTATCAAGAATTTTCACAATTTCATCTTGGACCGCGCGGGGCGGGAGGGGAATAGATAGATTCATGAAATCAATTTTTGACATATAGAAACGCGTCACGCCTCTTACTACTTTTTTAATATTATTTCTAAAAGTTTGTGCATGGAAATAATAGTTAATAAAAGAAGGGTTAACAAGATATTTATAATCATCTTTTAACCTAATACCAAAAAGATGATCATCTAAAAATACATTATCTTTTATTTCATCAATAATAACTGCTGAAATAGCACATTCATCATCAGTTTCTGATGCTGAAGTTAACAAAATATCTCCAATTTGTAAAGTATTTTGCTTAAATGATTTAACAGTAGCATTTTCTAACTTTGTTGTATCCACATAAAGGTTCTTGTAAACATTCATATAATCAATAAATTTGCAGTTACCTGTTTCTTTTCATTTTAAAGATACGCCAGTCATTCCATTGAAATGGGCAAAAATATCTCTTATCTTCTTATGTTCAACACCATCTGGACAGAATTCTTTAATTAACTTTTCAATTTTATTCATAATGGTTCCTTTAACATATAATAATTAATTTTAACAGAAAATATTTCCACCGCTTATTATCAATATTATTTAATTAGATTTATATAAAATAACTTGTAGAATAACTACTTTTTTGAACTACATTTTTAATTTTTTGCCCAGACTGTTGGGGTTAATCATTTTTTTATTTTTTGATTTATATTATGATGCTTTTGTTGCAAAAAAAGATAACGAAAAAACAAACCAAAAAAATTTTTTTCTTCTTTGGCAACTAAATTGGAAAATTTATATATTTTTTGATGTTTTTACTGTCTAAAAAATTAAGACATAATTATGCATATTGTTAAATTAACTATAAAATTTCAAAATGAAGCAAAAAGATTTTTAACCCCCCGCCCTTGATTGCAATCAAGGGGGCCTTACTTTTGAAAAAGTAAGCAAAACTTCCAGAAAACACGTGCCCGTGTTTTCTATTTTTATTATTTTCTTTTTTATTAAAAAATATTAAAATTAATATGCATCAATTTTTATTTCATCATTGATGCTTCTGTGTAATGTTCGAAGTATCTCTAAATACTCAGCCATAATCTTATTGGCTTCAAGGTTATTTCCTTGTGCATTCACAGAGACACTATTAAACTTTGAGATGTATAATTCAAGAGTTTTAAAAAATGAGTTTGTTTTCTTATGGATAAATGCTAGTTTTCCAACGGCAGGGATAGAATAATCTAAACCTTTCTCAAGAGCTCACATTTCTGTAAAGCTTAGATATTTTCCATTAGGTTCTTTGGCAAAGTATTTTTTTCCATTATATTTAAAATACAAATTATCATCAGAACAATGTACTAACACAACATCAGAATTATAAGGAAATATAATCCTTTTGTCATGCATATCGAAAGCTGCAAGGTTTTTACCTTGGTATCTAACAACACCATTTAAAACTTTTCTATTAATCTCTAAATCAACGGCTCAATTGCCGTTTTTCTTTCCTTCTTTTTGAAAGACATTATGTTTAGAAATTATTTTTTTATTCCTCGTGTTGTAATAATTTTGAAATACTTCGTTATTTTGCTTTAAATCATTAATATCTTTATATCCGTTTTCATGAATTAATAATGGGTATTGATCTAATGATGTTCTAAAAGATCTCTCAACGTGAGGTTTATGTTTGGGATTAGATGAACTGAGTACTTCTATTCCTTTTTTATTTAAATCTTTTTCAAAAATTGTTTGTGCGTTTTCGTTTCCCCAAAAAGTTCTTCTTTTATCAGTATAAATTTTCTTTGGAAATCCATATTTCTTAAATACTATTTCTAACAGTCTTTGATATCCTAATGTTGTTTCTTGTTCTTCAAATCATGCTGCTAATAATGTTCCAGTAGCAACATCAATTGCATGATAAAGATAGAATGGTTTATTATTTTTTAAATATGGTTCAAGCTGAGCATCGATTTCAACAATTTCACCAAATTCTAAATTTTTCTTTAGACCCAAAACTTGTCTTTGTTTTTCATTTTGTTTAATTTGTTTATAATATTTTTTTAATAGCAATGTTGTCTCTTGTGAAGTTTTCTTCTTTGATATTTTTGCTATTTTTCTTCCTCTTTTGGTTGTATGTATATTAAATAATCCTAATTGGTTGAATCTTCTTACCAAAGTTTTGTAAGAAATTTTTTGCCTTATAAAAGAACCATATTCTGAATAATAATAACTTTTAAACGAAAGTTGGTTATTTGTTAGAATGCTATTTAAAATAATTTCACATGTTTTTAAATAATCTTTAAACACTAATTCAATTTCTGAATCGGTAACTTTGCAACTTCTTTGTTGATTTTTATTTTTATGACTGATGTCAATTTCTTGATTACTTTTTATTATTTTTTTATATCTTTTTACAGTTGATACACTAAGGTTTGTAATTAAACTAAGTTGAGATAAAGATTTTTCAATATTAGCAGCAATTAATATGAGAGATTGCTGTTTTTTTAGTTCGTAGTTTGTTAAGTTTTTGTACTTATCTATGTTATGTTTGATTCTCATAAATAATTTATACCATATTTTAATTAAATTAGTTCACTTTCCATGGGATTTATATATGGACCTAAATAGTTGTCATTGGACAGGAAAATTTATATATTTTTTGATGTTTTTACTGTCTAAAAAATTAAGATATAATTATGTATATTATTAAATTAACTATAAAATTTCAAAATGAAACAAAAAGATTTTTAAACCCCCCGCCCTTGATTGCAATCAAGGGAGCCTTACTTTTTAAAAAGTAAGCAAAACTTCCAGAAAACACGTGCCCGTGTTTTCTATTTTTATTATTCGTTTTTTTATTAAAAAATATTAAAATTAATATGCATCAATTTTTATTTCATCATTGATGCTTCTGTGTAATGTTCGAAGTATCTCTAAATACTCAGCCATAATCTTATTGGCTTCAAGGTTATTTCCTTGTGCATTCACAGAGACACTATTAAACTTTGAGATGTATAATTCAAGAGTTTTAAAAAATGAGTTTGTTTTCTTATGGATAAATGCCAGTTTTCCAACGGCAGGGATAGAATAATCTAAACCTTTCTCAAGAACTCACATTTCTGTAAAGCTTAGATATTTTCCATTAGGTTCTTTGGCAAAGTATTTTTTTTCCATTATATTTAAAATACAAATTATCATCAGAAGAATGTACTAACACAACATCAGAATTATAAGGAAATATAATCCTTTTGTCATGCATATCGAAAGCTGCAAGGTTTTTACCTTGGTATCTAACAACACCATTTAAAACTTTTCTATTAATCTCTAAATCAACGGCTCAATTGCCGTTTTTCTTTCCTTCTTTTTGAAAGACATTATGTTTAGAAATTATTTTTTTATTCCTCGTGTTGTAATAATTTTGAAATACTTCGTTATTTTGCTTTAAATCATTAATATCTTTATATCCGTTTTCATGAATTAATAATGGGTATTGATCTAATGATGTTCTAAAAGATCTCTCAACGTGAGGTTTATGTTTGGGATTAGATGAACTGAGTACTTCTATTCCTTTTTTATTTAAATCTTTTTCAAAAATTGTTTGTGCGTTTTCGTTTCCCCAAAAAGTTCTTCTTTTATCAGTATAAATTTTCTTTGGAAATCCATATTTCTTAAATACTATTTCTAACAGTCTTTGATATCCTAATGTTGTTTCTTGTTCTTCAAATCATGCTGCTAATAATGTTCCAGTGGCAACATCAATTGCATGATAAAGATAGAATGGTTTATTATTTTTTAAATATGGTTCAAGCTGAGCATCGATTTCAACAATTTCACCAAATTCTAAATTTTTCTTTAGACCCAAAACTTGTCTTTGTTTTTCATTTTGTTTAATTTGTTTATAATATTTTTTTAATAGCAATGTTGTCTCTTGTGAAGTTTTCTTCTTTGATAATTTTGCTATTTTTCTTCCTCTTTTGGTTGTATGTATATTAAATAATCCTAATTGGTTGAATCTTCTTACCAAAGTTTTGTAAGAAATTTTTTGCCTTATAAAAGAACCATATTCTGAATAATAATAACTTTTAAACGAAAGTTGGTTATTTGTTAGAATGCTATTTAAAATAATTTCACATGTTTTTAAATAATCTTTAAACACTAATTCAATTTCTGAATCTGTAACTTTGCAACTTCTTTGTTGATTTTTATTTTTATGACTGATGTCAATTTCTTGATTACTTTTTATTATTTTTTTATATCTTTTTACAGTTGATACACTAAGGTTTGTAATTAAACTAAGTTGAGATAAAGATTTTTCAATATTAGCAGCAATTAATATGAGAGATTGCTGTTTTTTTTAGTTCGTAGTTTGTTAAGTTTTTGTACTTATCTATGTTATGTTTGATTCTCATAAATAATTTATACCATATTTTAATTAAATTAGTTCACTTTCGGTGGGATTTATATATGGGCCTAAATAGTTGTCATTAGACATTATCAATATTATTTAATTAGATTTATATAAAATAACTAGTTTTATTGTATAATTGAGCAAATCAAACAATAATATATAAATACACTAAATATAAGCAAGGAGAAAAATGTCAGCAATTAAAAAAATTCATGCACGTGAAGTGTTAGATTCACGTGGAAATCCTACTGTGCAAGTAGAGGTTTATACACAATTAGGTGGATACGGATCTGCTATGGTTCCTTCAGGAGCATCAACAGGATCTAGGGAAGCTCTTGAATTAAGAGATAAAGGATCAAAATACGAAAACAACTGATTTGGTGGTAAAGGTGTTATGTTAGCAGTTGACAATGTTAATAACATTATTGCACCAGCAGTTGTTGGATATGAAGTTACTCAACAACGTAAAATTGACCAATTAATGATTTCATTAGATGGGACACCTACAAAATCTAAATTAGGTGCTAATGCTATTTTAGGAGTTTCATTAGCTGTAGCTCGTGCAGCAGCTCATGAATTAGATTTACCATTATACAAATACTTAGGTGGGTTTAATGCACACCAATTACCAGTTCCAATGTTAAATGTTATCAATGGTGGAGAACATGCTTCAAACACAATTGATTTTCAAGAATTCATGGTTATGCCAGTTGGAGCTAAATCACTTAGAGAATCATTACAAATGGCTAACTTTGTATTCCACAATTTAGCTAAATTACTTAAAAAGAATGGACACGGTGTTCAAGTTGGTGATGAAGGTGGGTTTGCTCCAAACTTCAAATCACATGAAGAAGCTTTAGATTTCTTAGTTGAAGCTATTAAAGTATCTGGTTATGTACCAGCTACTTCAGGTGAAAAAGCTGTTGCAATTGCAATGGACTGTGCATCAAGTGAATTATATGAAAATGGTGTTTATACTTTTGGTAAATTAAAGAAAGCTATTGAAACTAAACAACCAGGATTTGAATCACTTAAAGATGTTAAACTATCTTACACTACTGACGAAATGATTACATACCTTAAAGGATTAATTGATAAATACCCAATTATTTCAATCGAAGATGGTTTTGCAGAAAGTGATTGAGAAGGCTTTAAAAAATTCACAAAAGAAGTTGGTCACAAGGTTCAAATCGTTGGTGATGATTTAACAGTTACAAATACAGCAATCTTAAAACGTGCTATTGAAGAAAAATCAATGAACTCAATTTTAATTAAGGTAAACCAAATTGGTTCATTAACTGAAACCTTTGATGCAATTCAAATGGCTCAAAAAGCAAACATGACAGCGGTTGTTTCGCACCGTTCAGGAGAAACAGAAGACACTACTATTGCAGATATTGCAGTAGCTATGAATGCTGGTCAAATTAAGACTGGTTCAATGTCGAGAACAGACCGTATTGCTAAATACAACCGTCTATTAGCAATTGAACAAGAATTATGCTCATCAGCAGAATTCCAAGGTGCTAAATCATTTTATAACTTAGAAAAATAGTTAATATTTAAAACATCTTGCTTAAAGCAAGATGTTTTTTAATGAATTGTGTTGAATAGTCCAAATATTTATTCATAATTATAACTATTCACAAAGTTATTTTATTTTTTTATTATAATATTAGTATGAATTGAACAAGTGAAAGTAAAAAAAAATTAATTAACACTCGCATTATTCCAGCGATTATAATGGTTATTTTCTTAATCTTTTTATTAGGGTTTAACCATTATGTATTTTATTTGGCTGGGAACAGTTTACAGGATAATATATATATTCCTCTATATATACTTGCAATTTTACTAATAACAAGTGTGGGCTATTGAATTTGTTATGAACTTGCCAATGGTTTTATACAAGATAAAAAAGCAGCATTACTTCAAGCTTTATTTATGGCAATTGCATTGCCTATTTGAGGCGTTCATTATTATGCCGCAAAAGGAGAAGGCAAGATTATTGGAGAATATATTGCAATAGATTTTTTACCTTATTTGTTTTTCCTTGATTTTAGATTTTTTCCATTACTTGTTTTGATTTTATTATTACCATTATTCTCATATCCACTAATAAAAATATTAGTATTAAAAAGAACACCAAACCAAATATTATATAAAAACTATTTTAAGAATATTTTATTATTTATAGCAAGTTATTTAGTTATATGGATATTATTTAGAACTTACCTATTATTACATCTTATACCAGATGGACTTTATTATATTTTACTTTGTATTATAGTGCCAGCTGCTCATGATATAGGAGGTTTTTTTGGCGGCATGTTCTTTGGAAGAAAATTCTTTGTTAAAAAACTTGCTCCAGCAATTAGCCCAAATAAAACAATTGAAGGGGCAATTGCTGGAATCCTATCAGGGATATTTACCATTTTTGCATTTTCAATTTTTTACTATTTTATCTTCAAAAATAATGAAAATACTTCTTCAAATGATTTAATTAGTAGAATAATATTTATTTATAAAACAACTGGATTTCATCTTAAAATTCTTGGAATTGCAAACTTTATAATCTTTGCGCCAGCTTTTGCATTAACTGGTGATTTATATTTTTCATACTTAAAACGTCGCTTAGATCTTAAAGATTTTTCTAAGATTTTAAAAGGACATGGTGGAATGTTAGATCGAATTGATAGTATCGCATTTGTATTTGTACTGTTATTTATTTTAGCAGCGATTTTATAGGAGGTTTTATGAATTATAGTGATAGAGCATTTGATAGATTGGCCAAAGGTATTAAATTACCTTTTTTAATAACTTTAGAAGATGTCTCAATTATTGATGCTAGAAATGATAATGGATTAATAGCTGGTAAGATTTTACTGAAAAGAGTTCCTGATATACGAGAGTTCTTGCAATTTGTTTATCATATTGAACAAAACAGACATTTATTTTCGTCTCTAACATATGAAGTTCAAAACTACTATCAAGAGCAAGAGATTTTTCGTGATTATATTTATCATTTTCTTGGTGCTTTTGCCAATTTTAAAAATATTCACCCATTAATTAATAAACAAAATGATATTTATTATAGTCATGATAAAAGTAAATGAGTTTTAAAATATACGAATCGTGAATATGAATTGGAATATAAAAATGCTGTTAGTTTTTTAAATAACAATTTTCCACGTTTTGGTCTGGGAAACGTGCAAGTAGAAATTTTATTTGACAAATTTGATTTAAAACTAAATATTCAAACTAATCAAGATTATATTAATTCACAATTTGATTTATTTGTGAAACAAGGCACAAATATACAAGAATTTCAAAAAAATGCCCGAAATAAATTTAGTAACAATTTTAATCGCTCTTACAGATTAATTGAGTTAGATCAACTTAAAGACTATAATGATTTTGATAATTTACCAGTTACATTTACTGGAACTATTTATAAAAATGAGTTATACGAAAGAAATGGCACTAGAATCCACAAATATAAAATTACTAATGAAAAGGATGCTACTTCATTAGTTCACTTTGTAACTAATGAAGAAAATCCTGAATTAATAAGTGTGGGAAATAATGTAAAAGTACAGGGAATTTATAATTTAAAAAACAATAATTCAAATTCATTTCAAAAATCAAAAAATGTTAGAGTTGATAAAATTGAAGTAATTGAAAAGAATCAAGAAAATTTCAAAGATGATTTAGATATTGAAAAGCGAATTGAATTCAATACTAAAAGCAAAATGAATGCAATGGATGGACTTTTAGATGCTGAACAAATTGTACAAATTGCTAAAAAATATGGACATAAATCAGTTGCAATTTTAGATTCAACAAGCTGTCAAGCTTATCCAAAGTTTGCATTATCCGCAAAAAAAGCAGGGATTAAGCCAATTTATGGTGTTTCTTTTGATGTCATTTCTAAAAACAATATGATATTTTTAACTGAATTTGATAATAAAAATATTATGGATGAAACATATGTTGTTTTTGATATCGAAACAACAAACCTTTCCCCAAAATTAGGAGAAATAATTGAATTTGGTGCAACTATTATAGAAAAAGGTAGCATTGTTGAAGAGATTCAATTCTTTATTAAAGCAAAACAAAAACTTAGTGAATTTACCATTGAATTAACTAAAATCACTGATGAGATTTTAAAGAAACAAGGTTTAGAACTTGATGAAGCTCTTGCAAAAATTTATAAAATTTTGAATAATAGAACAGCAATTGCACATAATGCAAAATTTGATATGAATTTTATTGTTCAAAAATTCATTGAGTCTAATATTGATCCGCCTCAAACTGTGTATCTTGATTCATTAATGATTTCAAGATGTGTGTCACCTGATAATAAAAAGCACCGCCTTGGAGATTTTGCAAGTGCCATGGGTATTGATTATGACTCAGATGTGGCCCACCGTGCCGATTATGATGCATATGTATTAGCTAATTCTTTAATAAAAGCTTTTGAAAAACTAAAAAATCAAGGTGTTTATGATTTTGTATCCTTAAATAATTATTTACCAAATGGCTTTGAATATTTTAAAAAAATAAATACGAGTAATAGCCAGATAAGTGTAATAGCGAAAAATCAAGCGGGTTTAAAAGAATTATTTAAACTTGTTTCACTTGCTTCAACTGAAAGGCACTTTAATGGTCCTAAATTATTTTGAGATGACTTGCCTAGAACAAATAATTTACTATATGGATCTGGGGGTCTAAAAAGCCCTTTAATTGATTCTTTATTATATTCATCAGATTCAGAAATAAATAAATTAATTGAAAAATTTGATTATATTGAATTGCCACATCCTGATGCTTTTTTACATAAAACTTCAATTGGCGGATATTCAAAAGATGATATTAATTTCTTATTGAAAGATTTGGTTAATAAAACAAAAGCAAAAAATAAAACATTAATTGCAATAGGTGACGTTAGATTTGAAAATACAGAAGATAAAACTTTTTACAAATCATTAGTTTATTCTAAAGGTATTGGAGGAACCCCACACTTTTTATTTAGTTATAAAGATGCATATAAACTGGAAATACCAGATCTAAGCTATTTAACTACTGAAGAAATGAAAGATAAATTTGCTTTTTTAGAAAATGTAAACTTAATTGATGAAATAGTAGTTAAAAATACTAATTACTTGGATTCATTAATTGAAGATAATATTCAAGTAATTAAAGATAAGTTATATACTCCTACATTTGATAATTCAAAAGAAAAATTACCAGAGTTAGTATTTCAAACTGCTAAAGAAAAATACGGTGAAGATTTACCAGAGGTCATTTTACAAAGAATTAATAAGGAATTAGATCCAATTATTAAATATGGATTTCATGTTATTTATTGAATATCACATATTTTGGTAAAGAAATCAAACGATGATGGGTATTTAGTTGGAAGTCGAGGTTCAGTTGGGTCTTCGCTAGTTGCTACTTTATCAGGTATAACTGAGATTAATCCCCTTGAACCTCACTATATTTGTGCTAATTGCAAATATTTTGAAATGGTAGATAATCCACCTACATCATCTGGATTTGATTTAGATGATAAGAATTGCCCTAATTGTAATACTTTATTAGGTAAAGATGGCCATTCAATACCTTTTGAAACATTTTTAGGCTTTAATGCTGATAAAGTTCCTGATATTGATTTAAACTTTTCAGGAGATTATCAACCTATTATCCATGCTGAAGTAAGAAATTTATTTGGCAAAAATAGTACTTTTAGAGCCGGAACTATTTCAAGTATTCAAGAAAAAACTGCCTATGGATATGTTAAGGCAGCAGTTGAGGATTATAATTGAAATTATACACCTGATTACATCGATTATGTTTCTTCAAAAATAATCGATGTAAAACGAACAACAGGTCAACACCCTGGCGGGATTATTATTATTCCTAAAGAGTTAGATGTTGAAGATTTTACCCCTATTAACTTTCCGGCTAACGATGAAGATAGCGATTGGAAAACAACGCATTTTGATTTCCATGCAATTCATGATAATGTTTTAAAATTGGATTTACTTGGTCACGTTGATCCTACTGCAATTCGAATGCTTGAAAGATTAACCGGTTTAGATGTTAAAAAAGATATTCCATCAAAAGATCCAAAAGTTATGTCATTATTTACATCACCAAAGGAATTAAATATTGGACCTGAAGATATTGGAGGTGAGAAAACTGGAGCACATGGAATTCCAGAATTTGGCACTGATTTTGTGCGTAGAATGTTAACACAAGCTAAGCCACAAAGTTTTGCTGATTTAATTGCTATTTCTGGCCTGTCACACGGTACAGATGTTTGAAGTGGTAATGCGGAAGAATTAATTACGAAAGAGAAAATGAAACTTTCAGATGTTATTTCATGTCGTGACGATATTATGCATTTTTTAATCAAGCATGGTGTTTCAAACTTAGATTCATTTAATATTATGGAAAATGTACGTAAAAGTAAGGGGTTAAGTAGCGTGGACGAAGAATTATTGCGAAGTAAAAATATTCCTGAATGATCTATTAAAAGTATGAATTTAATTAAATATATGTTCCCAAGAGCACATGCAACTGCCTATGTTTTGATGGCTTGGAGAATAGCATGGTTTAAACTTTATAAACCATTAGAATATTATGCAACATTCTTTACAACGAGACTTAGTGAATTTGATATTGAAATTTTAGGCGAACAATATAAAGTGCTTCACAAAATTGATGAATTAAGAGGCAAAAAAGAAAAAACAGTTAATGAGCGCAACCTATACGCTACTCTTGAAATAGCAAGGGAAATGTATGCAAGAGGATACGGATTTTTAAATATTGATTTAAATAAATCTTTAGAATCCGAATGAGTAATTGATTATGAAAAAAATTCATTAATTGCACCTTTTAGTGCAATTAAGGGATTAGGAGAATCAGTAGCTAAAAAAATAGTGCAAGCTAGAGATCAAATGCAATTCCAAACCAAGGAAGATTTTAAAAAGCGTAGTGGAGTTAATGCAACATTATTTGCCGAAATTGATCGCCTAGGGGTTTTAGAGGGACTAAGCGAAAGAGATCAAATGTCGCTTTTTTAAGTTTAACTAAATGTTATTTAACTATAAAAGGCAGAGTCAAAGTTTAATGCAGTTGGATTTTGTTTTTTATATATTATGTTATAATATAGCAAACACCTTATTGCTTAATTGTGATGGGTGGTTATTTATCTTTGGAGAAAATTATGCAAAAAGAAAAATATTTATTTGCCATAGATTTAGATGGCACAACACTTTTTTCAAGTGCTACTGGGGAAATACATGACTTAACAATGGCTGCTATTAAAAGAGCTAAAAATGAAGGTCATATTGTATGTATTTTAACCGGAAGACCATGAAGAAGTACACAACGTATCTATGAAACTTTAGGGCTGGACACTGTTGTTTCTAACTTTAATGGAGCTCACATCCATAATCCTTGTGATAAATCTTTTATTCCACATATTAAATATTTAAACCTAAATGAAGCTTTATATATTTTAGGTGATGAAAAAGTCCAAAAAGAAATTACTAATATTGCAATTGAAGGACCTGACTGAGTGCAGCTAGAAAAACGTGATGAAGATTTAGAGAAAGTTTTTGGTTTTTCATCAGCACCAAAATTAAAGTTTGGTTTAGATTTTTATAAAATTCCTTTAATGCCTACAGGTATTTTATTTGATGTACGAAAAGACACAGATGTTGAAGCTTTAAGATGTTATCTTAAAGCAAGATATGGTGATTTAGCTGAATTTTCATATTGATCAAAAGGAGAAGGTTTAAGCCCAGTCTTTGATATTACTAATATTGTGGCTAATAAAGGAAAGGCATTAAGTGTTTTAACTAGATATTATGATATAAAAACAGAAAACATTGTTGCTCTTGGAGATGGATTTAATGATGTTCCGATGTTTAAAATAGCCAATGTCTCAGTCGCTATGGGAAATGCATCAAAAGATGTTAAAAGATATGCGAATGTTAGAATTAATAAAACAAATAAAGATGGTGGGGTTGGGTGATACATCAACAAGTTTTTAGATAACCCAGAAGCAGAAATTCAAAAAGCAACAGAAAAAAGAAAAAGAATTAGACAATTTGAGGAAGAGTAGTGAAATTTCTTCAATTAAATGAAGAAATTTTATCTTCTAATATTTTAGGTATTGATGAAACGGGAGTAGGGGATTACTTTACTCCTTTAGTTGCTTGCTGTGCTTTTTTGCCACAGGAAATGCATCAATGAGCAAAAGAACTTGGAGTTAAAGATTCCAAGTTACTAACAAATAGAAAAATAAAAGAAATAGGCAAGGAATTAAAATTAAAAGTACCACACTCTTTCTATGTCTTATCACAACAAGGTTATAATACAATGGTTACTAAAAAATTTAATGCTAATGAACTTAAATTTTTTATTCATACCAATGCAATTTTAAATTTTGAAAAAAAATATCAAATTGCAAATAAAGAAATTGTGGTTGATCAATACTCGACAACTAAATCAATTGATCGTTATGCTCAGCGATTTAGTTTTATTGATGATTTTAATAACTTATATAATAAATATAATCAGATATATTTAACTCAAAAAGCTGAACAAAAATATTTGTCAGTGGCCTGTGCATCTATTTTGGCTCGCTATTACCTTTTAGAATATATGGAAAAGCAAAATAAGGATTGAAATTTTTCTTTTCCCTTTGGAGCGAGCAAAGCGGTGAAAGAAAAAGTATTAGAGTTTAAAAAAAACCATGGGGACCTTGCTTTATGCAAAGTTGCTAAAACAAATTTTAAAATTTAATTTGTTCTTTTTTGGTTTTACGTAATACATAAATTTAACGATACTTCGGAGGAAAAATGGCCGAAGAAACAACAAACTTAAACAAATCAATTATAAAAACAGCAATTACACAAATTGAAAAGAAATTTGGAAAAGAATCAATTATGCTTCTTGGTGATGTCAACGATATTACTGTTGATACATTCCATAGTGGTAGTTACATCCTTGATAAAATTTTAGGAATTGGCGGCTATCCTAAAGGGCGAATTATTGAAATTTATGGACCAGAAGGTTCGGGAAAAACTACTTTATCATTACATGCAATTGCAGAGGTGC
Source organism: Mycoplasma sp. 11548 (assembly GCF_055523555.1). Classification (NCBI taxonomy): domain Bacteria; kingdom Bacillati; phylum Mycoplasmatota; class Mollicutes; order Mycoplasmatales; family Mycoplasmataceae; genus Mycoplasma; species Mycoplasma sp. 11548. The sequence continues at coordinate 1,072,679 of NZ_JBVFVF010000001.1, read as the reverse complement.
AAAAGCGTGGTGGAATTGCAGCCTTCATTGATGCAGAACATTCAATTGATGCAGTGTTTGCAAGTAAACTTGGTGTAAATACTGATAATTTAATTTTATCCCAACCCGATTCCGGTGAACAAGCCTTAGAAATTGTTGATATTTTAGCAAGGCTTGGAAATATAGATCTTATAGTCGTTGATAGTGTTGCGGCTTTAGTCCCACTTGCTGAATTAAACGGGGAAATGAATGATCAACAAATTGGTGCACAAGCCCGTTTAATGTCTAAAGCATTGCGAAAAATTACTGGTAATTTAAACAAAAATAAAACAACAATTATTTTTATTAATCAACTTAGAGAAAAAGTAGGGGTAATTTTTGGAAATCCAGAAACCACACCAGGCGGAAGAGCATTAAAGTTTTATGCAAGCATTCGAATTGAAGTACGTAAAGGAACACAAATTTCAGGAGACAAAGAAATCTCAGGTAATGAAGTGAAGTTTAAAATTATTAAAAATAAGTTAGCTCCACCATATAAAAGTGCTCAAACAGAACTTTCCTTTAATGAGGGAATTGATAAATATGGTGAATTAGTAGATATTGCTGTTGATAATAAAATTTTCGACAAAAAAGGTGCTTGGTATAGTTATGAAGGCAATAACGTGGCCCAGGGTAAGAAAAATGCTAAAGACTATATTAAAGAAAATCAAGAAATAATGGATAAAATACTAGCTTCTTTAGAACAAATCAAAGCAGATAAATAAAAAAGAGAAATTCTCTTTTTTATTTTTATTTAATTGTATTATGATTATTAACATGAAAAAAAAGAAAAGTCTTAAGGTCTTATTTATTGGGGATATTTTTGGTTTGCCAGGAATTGTTACCGTTGAAAAATTTTTACACAAAATAAAAAAACAACATAATGTGGATTATGTTATAGCGCAAGGAGAGAATATCACAGGTCGCAAAGGACTTAACGAAAATGACTATAACCGCCTTTGTAAAACTGGTGTTGATTTTTTTACTATGGGTAATCATGTTTGAGCTAATTTAGATATATATAATATTATAAATAATAGCAATATAGTTAGGCCGTATAATGTGATTAGCAAATATCCAGGACTTGGCAGCCAAATAGTAAATGTTAAAGGATTTACTTTAAGAATTACTTCAATGATGGGGCAGACTTTTAACGAACTAAGACATCCATGGCTTGAAAATAGTGCCAGTAATTTTATTACTGCTGTGGATGAATTATTATATGAAGCACAACCGTCAGATTTTCATATAATTGATTTTCACGGCGAAACCACAAGTGAAAAATATATTTTTGCGTTACATGTTGATGGGAAGGTTGATGCAGTTTTAGGAACTCATACACACGTTCAAACAAATGATGATCATTTACTTCCACACGGAACACTTTATATAACAGATGCAGGAATGACAGGGCCAATTGATAGTGCAATTGGTGCTAGAGTTGAAGAAGTAAAAAATAAGATTATTAATCCTGATTCAAGAGATAAGTTTTATGTTAGTTCCAATAACACACAATTTAATGCTGTTTTATTAACTTTGTATAAAAAAGGATTAATAAATAAACAAAACAAAATTAAAAAAGTAAATTTATTTAATTTAAAGATTTATTAAATTATTATTCATAATTAATTCTCTTAATAATAAAACAATATATATAGTTTGATTATATTAAAAATTTTTTGGTTTTTATAACAATTCAATGAATTATTATATTTTTTAAATATCACTAAAAAAACAACCCAACAAAAAAATAAAAAAATATTTTGGTTTTTATTTTTTTGTACTATAATTATCTTGCGCTTTTTGAAAAAGCAGCATGAAGTTCTTTGAAAACTAGATATACACACAAAACATGACAGTCAATTTTTTCGAGAGTTTGATCCTGGCTCAGGATGAACGCTGGCTGTGTGCCTAATACATGCATGTCGAGCGGAGTTCTTTTAGAACTTAGCGGCGAATGGGTGAGTAACACGTACTTAACATACCTCTTAGATTGGGATAACGGTGAGAAATTATCGCTAATACCGGATACTTATATAGTTCGCATGAATTATATATAAAAGGAGCCTTAAAGCTTCACTAAGAGATTGGGGTGCGGAACATTAGCTAGTTGGTAAGGTAATGGCTTACCAAGGCGATGATGTTTAGCGGGGTTGAGAGACTGATCCGCCACACTGGGACTGAGATACGGCCCAGACTCCTACGGGAGGCAGCAGTAGGGAATTTTCCACAATGGACGAAAGTCTGATGGAGCGACACAGCGTGCAGGATGACGGCCTTCGGGTTGTAAACTGCTGTTATAAGGGAAGAAAAAGCATTAGAGGAAATGCTAGTGCCTTGACGGTACCTTGTCAGAAAGCAACGGCTAACTATGTGCCAGCAGCCGCGGTAATACATAGGTTGCAAGCGTTATCCGGAATTATTGGGCGTAAAGCGTCTGTAGGTTGTATGTTAAGTCTGGCGTGAAAACTTGGGGCTCAACCCCAAATTGCGTTGGATACTGGCATGCTAGAATTGTGTAGAGGTTAGCGGAATTCCTAGTGAAGCGGTGAAATGCGTAGATATTAGGAAGAACACCAATTTGGCGAAGGCAGCTAACTGGGCACATATTGACACTGAGAGACGAAAGCGTGGGGAGCAAACAGGATTAGATACCCTGGTAGTCCACGCTGTAAACGATGATGATTAGCTGATAGAAAATCTATTGGCGCAGCTAACGCATTAAATCATCCGCCTGAGTAGTATGCTCGCAAGAGTGAAACTTAAAGGAATTGACGGGGATCCGCACAAGCGGTGGAGCATGTGGTTTAATTTGAAGATACGCGTAGAACCTTACCCACTCTTGACATCTTCTGCAAAGCTATAGAGATATAGTGGAGGCTAACAGAATGACAGATGGTGCATGGTTGTCGTCAGCTCGTGTCGTGAGATGTTCGGTTAAGTCCTGCAACGAGCGCAACCCTTATCCTTAGTTAATTTTCTAGGGAGACTGCCCGAGTAATTGGGAGGAAGGTGGGGACGACGTCAAATCATCATGCCTCTTACGAGTGGGGCAACACACGTGCTACAATGGATAGTACAAAGAGACGCAAAATGGTGACATCAAGCAAATCTCAAAAAACTATTCTCAGTTCGGATTGTAGTCTGCAACTCGACTACATGAAGTCGGAATCGCTAGTAATCGTAGATCAGCTACGCTACGGTGAATACGTTCTCGGGTCTTGTACACACCGCCCGTCACACCATGGGAGCTGGTAATGCCCGAAGTCGGTTTTGTTAACTACGGAGACAACTGCCTAAGGCAGGGCCGGTGACTGGGGTGAAGTCGTAACAAGGTATCCCTACGAGAACGTGGGGATGGATTACCTCCTTTCTACGGAGTACATTAAGTTACAATTCATTTTAGTAACAATTACCAATTTATGATATGGTTATCATTTCTTATTTAATGTCATGGTTGAGATAACCCAACATGTATATCTAGTTTTGAGAGAACTTCTCTCATTTTGTTCTTTGAAAACTGAATAGTAAAGATAAATTAATATAACAACGACATCAAAAAATAAATTAGTCAATTTGTTTTGGATAACCGAGTAATTATTTTATGAATAATTTATTAAAATGTCTTTGAATACATCAACAACAATAGGTAAATATTGAACTTTTAAATAAGTAAGAGTGAGTGGTGGATGCCTTGGGTCTGGAAGTCGATGAAGGACGTGATTACCTGCGATAAGCCTCGTGGAGCTGGATATGAGCTACGATACGGGGATTTCCGAATGGGGAAACCTAGTTAGAGTAATGTCTAACTGCTTCAAGATGAATAAAATAGTCTTGATTGCGAGACACGTTGTGAACTGAAACATCTTAGTAGCAACAGGAAAAGAAAATAAAATATGATTCCATTAGTAGCGGCGAGCGAAAGTGGAAGAGCCCAAACCACCTTAGGGTGGGGTTGTAGGACTATCTACATAAAGTTACAAATTTTTGTTATAGCAGAAAAAGTTGGGAAACTTTAGCATAGAGGGTGATACTCCCGTATGCGAAATAGCAAAAACTTTTGATAGCATCCTGAGTAGGGCGGGGCACGTGAAACCCTGTCTGAATCTGCCGGGACCATCCGGTAAGGCTAAATACTAACCAGACACCGATAGTGAACTAGTACCGTGAGGGAAAGGTGAAAAGAACCCCGGGAGGGGAGTGAAATAGATTCTGAAACCACTTACTTACAATTAGTCAGAGGCCGTTAATGGCTGATGGCGTACATCTTGCAGTATGGACCGGCGAGTTATGTTAACATGCGAGGTTAAGCGGAAAAAAGCGGAGCCGTAGAGAAATCGAGTCTTAATAGGGCGTTTAGTATGTTGACATATACCCGAAACCAGGTGATCTATTCATGAGCAGGCTGAAGCTTGGGTAATACCAAGTGGAGGGCCGAACCGTAGTACGCTGAAAAGTGCCCGGATGACTTGTGAATAGCGGAGAAATTCCAATCGAACTTGGAGATAGCTGGTTCTCCTCGAAATAGCTTTAGGGCTAGCGTGTGATGTTAAACTTTGGTGGTAGAGCACTGAATATGGAATGGCCGCGCCTAGCGGTACTGACTATAATCAAACTCCGAATACCATTGTGTATTGTCATGCAGTCGGAACCGGGGTGCTAACGTCCCGGCTCGCGAGGGCAACAACCCAGATCGTCGGCTAAGGTCCCAAAATTATGTTAAGTCAGAAAGGTTGTGAGATTTCATAAACAACTAGGAGGTTGGCTTAGAAGCAGCCACCCTTTAAAGAGTGCGTAATAGCTCACTAGTCAAGAGATCTTGCGCCAATAATGTAACGGGAGTAAAACATAATACCGAAGCCACGGGTACGAAAGTACGTTAGAGGAGCGTTCTTAATGCAACGAAGTCAGACCGTGAGGACTGGTGGAGCGTTAAGAAGTGAGAATGCCGGTATGAGTAACGATTCGTAGTGAGAATCTACGACGCCTATTGGGAAAGGTTTCCTGGGGAAGGTTCGTCCACCCAGGGTTAGTCAGGACCTAAGGAGAGGCTGAAAAGCGTATCTGATGGATAACAGGTTAATATTCCTGTACTGCCTTGTTATAGTGATGGAGTGACGGAGAAGGATAACACTACCTATTAATGGATTTAGGGGTAAGTAGTGACTGGTGAATATAGTTAAATGCGTATTCTACAACCGGGAGCTACGATGCATAAGGCTTTGGCCTGAATTGTGTGATTTCATACTTCCAAGAAAAGCTTCTAAACGTTTAAATAACAGGGTACCTGTACCGAGAACGGACACACGTTCCCAAGATGAGTATTCTAAGGCGAGCGAGAAAACCAATGTTAAGGAACTCTGCAAATTAACCCCGTAAGTTCGCGATAAGGGGTGCCAACATTAAACCGTTGGCCACAGTAAATTGTGAGGGGCAACTGTTTATCAAAAACACAGCTCTCTGCTAAACCGCAAGGTGATGTATAGGGGGTGAAGCCTGCCCAGTGCCCGAAGGTTAAGTGGATGCGTTAGCTTAATGCGAAGCGTTGAAATGAAGCCCGGGTGAACGGCGGCCGTAACTATAACGGTCCTAAGGTAGCGAAATTCCTTGTCGGCTAAATACTGACCTGCACGAAAGGCGTAATGATCTCTCAACTGTCTCAACATTGGACTCGGTGAAATTATGGTCCCAGTGAAAACGCTGGGTACCCGCATCAAGACGAAAAGACCCCATGGAGCTTTACTACAACTTCGTATTGAAACTTGGCCTAACATGTGTAGGATAGGTGGGAGACAGTGAGATCAAGGCGCTAGCCTTGAAGGAGTCGACCTTGAAATACCACCCTTGGTATGTTGAGTTTCTAACCTGCCGCCGTTATCCGGCGGGGAGACAGTGCGTGGTGGGTAGTTTGACTGGGGCGGTCGCCTCCTAAAAGGTAACGGAGGCGTTCAAAGGTACACTCAATACGGTCAGAAACCGTATGTAGAGCGCAAAGGTAGAAGTGTGCTTGACTGCGAGACCTACAAGTCGAGCAGGTGCGAAAGCAGGACTTAGTGATCCGGCTGTACGTCATGGAACGGCAGTCGCTCAACGGATAAAAGTTACCCTGGGGATAACAGGCTTATCTTGCCCAAGAGATCACATCGACGGCAAGGTTTGGCACCTCGATGTCGGCTCATCGCATCCTGGAGCTGGAGTCGGTTCCAAGGGTTTGGCTGTTCGCCAATTAAAGCGGTACGCGAGCTGGGTTCAGAACGTCGTGAGACAGTTCGGTCCCTATCTGATGTGGGCGTTGGAATATTGATGAGAGCTGCTCTTAGTACGAGAGGACCGGAGTGGACGTACCGCTGGTGTTCCAGTTGTTCCGCCAGGAGCATAGCTGGGTAGCTAAGTACGGAAGGGATAACCGCTGAAAGCATCTAAGTGGGAAGCCTCCTCAAAGATAAGTATTCCCTTGAAATTCCTTGTAGACTACGAGGTTGATAGGATGGAAGTGTAAGTGTAGTAATACATTCAGCTGACCATTACTAATAAATTGATAGGTTTAAAAGTTAAATGTATTCATGACATTTTAATAAATTACTTTACTGTTCAGTTTTCAGAGAATAAGTAAAAACTCCCCAGAGGGGAGTTTTTTGTTAAAAGGTTAAAAAGTTAATTTGTTTGTTAAACTAAAATATTTTATTAAATGGACTAACATATTTAGTATATAGGATCATCCTTAAATTAATTTTAGTGCAATTTTATGGGTCACTATAAAACTGCTGCATTTTCTGTTTCCGCATACATTTGTTATGTAAAAATTAAAAGATAATTGTTTTCTTAATATCTCGCATGTGATTTTCAAAAACTCAATTTCCCTTGATCAAAACATTTTTTATGCTATAATTTTATTAGGTATATTTAAAATATTAAAATTATTTATTAGAATGAAATTTTATTAATAAAAAAAGATTACATTAAAATTAAATTTACATAAAATTAAGGAGATAATTATGAAAAAGAAACTAAAAGTTGGCTTTTTAACTTTAATAAGCACTAGTGCTTTAATAACATTTTTTGCTACGCCAGTGGCCAAATATATTACACGAGATACAATGTGATATGAAAATCTTAATGACATAAAATTTGAAACTAGGGACCAAGGCACCACTATCGCATTAAATCAAAATAATGAAGCAATTGCTATCCCGGTTAACAACAATTTTGAATTGAAACTATTACTAAACCCTGGTTTTGAAACTGAAAATGAAGAATTTTTAAGCAATTTTAATCATGATTTTATAAATAAAGTTAATCAAAATAATTTAAAATATAAATCATTTGAAAACCTTACAATGATGCCTATTGTCTGATTTTATTTTGAAAATGAATTTGAAAGAAAAACTTTTGTAGATAAAATTTGAAATTGAAAAGAAATTTTTAAAATTATATTATTTAAAAATGAAAAACCTGAACCACAAGCAAAAATTGATGTACTTAATCATATTCTTTCTGAAAACGATCGACTTTATGGCGGTGGGTCATATAACTATGCTCCAGATACAACAAACCCACACTTTGAAAAATTTAAGCAATCGGTTCAGAAAAATGCTGAAATTGTAAAAGTTAGTGGTTATATGAATAATAACCACATTAATAAAATAGGAGTTTTAGAATCATGAGCATATCCATTTGATAAAAGCTATCAAAAATACTTTAAAAATGGAATTGAAATAAATGATCTTAATGAACAAACCAAACCTTGATATAAAACACACTCCACAATGGTTTCAATGATAGCAGGTGGAGCTTTTGGATTTGATAGAACTTCGCAAATATATTTATATAATTTTGGTGAGCATGAAAGTAAGTGGGCAACAACAATAGAGAAAATGGTAAAAACAGATGGAATTAGGATTATCAATCACAGTTATGGGCCATCAATGTATGATGAAGATGGTAATCGATTCCAATCATATGATTTAGGTTACGATGAAAATGCATATTTTTTAGATTACATAACTAGAAAATATGGAGTAATTAACATTTTAGCTGCATCTAACAATGGTGAAAATAATACACATTACATAACAAACCAAAACTTATCTTTTAATACAATAATTATTGGAGCACTTGATGATTCTGCAACTAAGTATAATATTAAAAAGAATATAATAGCTTCATATTCAAATTATCGTCATTTCAAAGAATTTGAAAATATATCGAAGCCATTAGTTGTTGCTCCAGCACAGTTTTATAATCCTGTATATAATATAAATAGTTATTATAATGGAACAAGTTATGCTGCACCTGTAGTAACTGGTTTGATTTCTAACTTACTCAAATATAGATCAGATATTATAAATAGCGATTATAAAATACCAATTGTAAAAGCAATTTTATCATCATCTGCCGTTAGTCCAAAGCACGACAATTTAAACTATAAGTCAAGTGGTTATGAACAAAAATTCGGTGCTGGAACTGTTGATTTTAAAACAATGTTAGAAGCAGCTAACAACTATTCAACACTAAAAATTCATCCAACTAATGATAGTGGTTTTGTATTTTCAAGTAAAGAAATAAATTTAAAAAAGAATCAAACGATAAAAATATCTAGTTCCTGAATGTTTAATGCTGGTCTTTTAAATCAATCTGAAGTTAGGCCAGAGTATAAAGAAAATACAAGTTGGTGAAATTCATTTTTAAATTTCTTTTCTCCATCACGTAAAAGAAGCCAAGAACTAGAAAAACAAAAAACTATTGCCGAGGGTAAAATGTGAGACTTAACTCATAAATCTGAGATTCGTTTGACTCAATCTGAGGCAATAAAACGTCAAAACAACAATTGATTTTCTGATTATGACTTATATTTAGAAAAAAAGGAATCAAATGGGAAATGGGTTGTTGTGAAGATGATTCAGTCTGCAGTGAGTAATGATGAATTATTAGAATATAAAGCAACTTCTTCAGGGACTTATAGATATCGCATTAAAAAGTATGAGAAATATGACTTTAGCAATTCTGTATATGATTTAATAGCTGTAACACATGTGGTAAGAAATGAAGATTAATAAAAAGCTATGATTTTCTTTTGGTGCTTTATTAACAACACCACTAACTACATTATCTTGTTCTTTGCCATGAAATACGAATTTTGTTGAAATTTTAGATGAACTTAATGAAAAAGCCAAAACCTTTCATACAACAAAAGGTTCTTTGCCATGAAATACGAATTTTGTTGAAATTTTAGATGAACTTAATGAAAAAGCCAAAACCTTTCATACAACAAAAGTTTTTGTACCTGAGCAGTGATTAAAAGATGATGTATATATAAAATCCGAGAGGGTCCAAAAAAAAGAAGGAACCCGATTTGCCTTTAATTCTTTTTATTTTGATAATTTTCCTACTGAAAAAAAACTTGGAGGAATTATAAAAATAGAAACTAAAGAAGACTTTGATGAATATATAATTAAACGATTTAAAGAACTTCACAGTTTTGATGATTTTAATGAAGATTCCCAAATTAAAGATTTATTCAGTAGATTATATTTAAATAATAACGAAGTATATGAGTTTTTAAAAAATAATACTATTTTCATTATTCCGTATATTTTAACAACTTGATTTGGTGGGATAATACCTGCTTATGATGAGAATAAAATAATTTTGTATCGAATTTCTGGGGCTCCTCGTCTTAATTTACCAACAGTAATTCCTGAAAGTTATTTATGAAGTGTCTTTAGCATACCAAAGCATATGAAAATAGAAATTAGACGTGTGGCTAATGATTTATTATCTATGGACGAATATACCAGCCAGGTTATAGAATGATATAATACAGTTTATAAGAAAATTTATCCATAATTTTTTTATATTCAATAATGTATGTTTATATATTTAAGTTAGAAATAAATTAACCATATAAACAACTATTAAATGGAAATGTCACATGCAAGTTTTTTTGCATGTGACATTGTTTTTGTCTGCCTTGTAATAAAATAGTTGTATTAATAATTTTTCAAAAAATAAAGGAGACCTTAAAATTATATGAAAAATTTAGAAAAATATATTTGTGTTTTTGACAAATATCGAAAAGAAAATAAATATCAACACTTTAAAATCGAAGAGAATCATAATACTATTTTGAAAATGCAAGGAGCACTTGAGTCGCAACGAAAATTACGATCAGATCAAATCGATCTAGAACAACTTTATAATATTTTACAAGAACTTTCAGAAGGCTTCTCAATCCAAGAAGTAGCCAAGATTTTTGATAGAGACATTCGAAGTATAAAAAGTAAAATCCAAATTATTACAAATCGCATACCACTTAGTTTAGATAAACAAAATCGTTATGTTTGTCCTAAGTGTTCAAAAAGAGTAATGCGGGTTAAAACCCTTAATTTTAGTAAACTATACGAACATTTATTAGGCTATTCATTTTCGCGACTCTTTTTTGTAAGTGATGCAATTAAAGAGAAATGAAAGGTCTACAGAAAATATTGGTATAGTGAGCTTAATACATACAATAAAAATAGAAATAAAAAGAATTTGCACCAAAAAGAAGTTAAGAAATCAGTTACCTATAGACAGGGAAAAAATATTCGGACAAAATCCGAATATTTTTAATATAAAGAAAAAGAGGTAGTTATGAGACATTTAAAGACTAAGGAATGGGTCAAAATTTTTGACTTATACGATAAATATTTGAACCTGGGAATAACCAAGGCAGAATTTGATAATTTCTGTTTTGATATCAGAGAAGTATACTGAAATAAAGAATCAATGAGAAATATGTTAAAGAAAAGAAAACTGTATAATTTAAATATGAACATAGAATCACAAAGCGGTAAATCACCTAAGAAAGATAAAGGTGTTGGGAGAAAGAAAAAGAAAGTTCTCGATTATACATGAATTGATACTCTTAAAGATGATGAAAAAGATGCAGTTATAAAATACTACTATCGAATTTTTAATGAAAATAATATTGATGCAGATATCTCAAAGATAAAGAAAATCAAGAATCTTTCACATACTAAAAAATCTAAAATGATATGTGTTTCAAGATCTACATATTACGAGAAATTGAAAGATAACAACAAGACTAAAGAACTAAAGGTTAAACACAAAGAAATAATTTTTCAAAGTTTTGTCGAAAATAAAGAAAGGTATGGACGAAGGAGACTTGCTAAATATATTTTCCAAGAATATAATATTCAAATAAATCCTAGAACCCTAGGAAATTATATGAAAAAACTGAATTTGAAAACATTTGTTAGACAAAAACATAAAACTAAAGAATCTAAAAATACTAGTGTTAAAGTACCTGATTTAGTAAAAAGAGATTATAATTCAAGCAACAATAATATATATGCAACAGACGTGACCTATATACCAGCACCAAAAGATATTGAACAGAATCATATTTATTTATCTGCAATTATTGATCATAAAACTAAGTTTGTGACCTATGAATTATCACTTAGAAATGATACTGAACTAATTTTGAATAATATCACCAATACAAAATTCAAAAATAATTTTATTTTACATTCTGACCATGGATCTGCTTATTCTTCGCTTGAATATACTAAGAAAATAAAATCACTAAAAGGTAAAATATCAATGTCAAGAATTGGTAATAGTCTTGATAATCGTGAAATTGAATATTTCTTTTCAATTCTTAAAAGTGAAATTTTCCCAAATTTTCATCAAACCTGTAAAAGACTTACTTTTATTGAATTATCACAAAAAATCAAAGAATTTATAAACTGATATAATTATAAAAGAATAAGATAAAAAAAACCTTCCCAAAGCATTCCGTTTGGCTTAGACAAATGGTATGGTTGGGGAAGGTAAAACCGCCCGAAAAAAATTTCCCAGTTTACTATCTTGTGAATTCTTTTAAAAAATTCTCCCCTGATGAATTTGCTCCTTTACCTAGTACAATTTATAAAATAATCAAAAAATACCCTTATTTCCTTGATTTTGACCATATTGTTAAAAAATCTAAAGGTAAATATGGTATAAGGAAGAAAAAACAAACTAAACCTAAAACATTAAAATATGCTACAGAAATTTCAAAACGTCCAGCTTATATTAATGATCGCTCTGAACACGGCCATTTTGAATTAGACACCGTTATTGGTAAAATCAATGATACATATTGTATTGTGACCATAATTGAACGGCAAACCAGAATGTCTTATGCTATGCTCTCAAATCGCAACTCCAAAGCTATAAAACAAACTCTTGTCAAACTAATCAAGAAACATAACTTAGAGATTAAAACTTTAACAGTTGATAATGGTAGTGAAAATGTCTTATTGCACCAGGTTATTCCAACTGAAAGACTATTTAAATGCCAACCATATAGTTCATGACAAAAAGGTTCAATAGAAAATATGCACCGCTTAATTAGGTATTACATTCCCAAAGGAAAAAGCTTAGATAAATACTCTCAGCAAGAAATTGATTATATGATGGAAAAAATAAATAACTATGGCAAGTTGTACGGAAAAATAAGATAACTTAAAAATTTTTTTAATCCCCCGCCTTTGATTGCAATCAAAAGGGGCCTTACTTTTGGCAAAAGTAAGCAAAACCGACGAGAAAACGCTGCCGTGTTTTCTGTTTTCTCATACATTTTTTTATCTAAAAATTATGTTAAAATTAAAAGACAATTATTTTGTTAACATCTCGCAAGTGACTTTCCCAAAAAACAAAAAATATTTTCAGTTTTTTTTTTTTTTTAATTTATAATTTTAATGTCCTATTAAAATAAAAATAAAATTAGGGCAAATTAACTAATTAATAATATAAAAAAGGAGAAAACTGTGAATTTTTCAAAGAAAAAGAAACATTTTATTAAAAAAATATTAGGAATTGGTTCCTTATTTTGCGTTGCATCTATGGTTTACTTATCACCACATCAACATAGTAAAAATTTAGCTTATTGATATGAAAATTTAAAAACAGACAGGTTTGAAGTTCGGGAACAACTAACAACTTTGCATTCTAGTTCCAATACAACTACTACTGAATATATAGACAATAAATATGAACTAAAAATATTATTAAATACAGAATTTGATGCAGATAATATGGATCAAGTAAATGACTTTAATAAAAATTTTATAACTAAAATTAAAAATACAGGTTTAAATTATTTATCAACAATTACAAGCCTTATAATGCCTACTGTTTGAATTTACTTCAAAGATGAAAAGGATCGTGAAAACTTGGTAAATAAAGTAAAGGAATGACCCGAAATATTTAAGTTTATAATTTATAAAAATGAATATAAATCTTATAAGGTATCTGATGATATTTTAGAATGGATCTATAAGCCAACACCAGAGGAAAAAGATTATATGCGCAAATATATGGCTAATGAAACAAATGTTCATAAATACATAAATTCAGTTCATAATAATTTAGATATGGTTAATGGTTTAGGTTATGATAATAAAAAAGTTCTCAACAGTAAAATTGGTATAATGGAACTTTACCACAAAAATTTTGACAATAATTACACAAACTTTTTTGCAAATTGAATTAATATAAGTGAATCAGAACTAGGAATTGTCAAAAATAAAAAAGAGTATCATTCTACTTTTGTTTCATTAATTGCCGGCGGTAGACACGGTGTAGATAAAACCTCAACTATATATTTATCAACATTTTCAACACAAGGGGAATGACAAGTTCAACTTGAGAAGATGGTAATTGAAGATGGAGTTAGACTTATAAATCATAGCAATGGTGATGGTAAGTTTACTTATTCAGATGTTTCACATACGTTAGATTACTTGTCACGTAAATATGGTGTAATTAATGTTATAGCAGCCGGAAATATAAACGACAAAAACCAATATATAAATTCAAATGCATTATCATTTAACTCAATTGTGGTTGGTGCATTGGAAGATCATTCTACTAAAGAAAATATAAAAACAAATTCAGTGGCTTATTATTCAAAATATTCGCTTGTAAATAAACATAAAGATTTAGCAAAACCATTAGTTGTGGCTCCTGGTTATTTTTATCAAGTGGGGCATAACTCAAATCAATATGGGCATGGAACAAGTTATTCTTCTCCGTTTGTTACTGGACTAATTTCTAATTTACTAAAAAATAAACCAGAAATTGATAATTCAGAATTTAGAGTTCCACTAGTGAAAGTGATTTTATCATCCTCATCAATAACTCCAAAACTAAAGAATTTAACCTATAAAAGTAATGGCTATGAAGAAAAATATGGCGCTGGGACAGTCCACTTTACATCAATGTTGGAAGCTGCAAATAATTATTCAATCGCAAAGATAAATCCAGCAAGCACTCAAGAACTTATTCTTACAAGTAAATCACTAAAACTATCCGCAGGACAGAATTTAAAAATTGCGGCTTCTTGAACATCTAATGCGGATATTCTTAAAAATTCTGAACAACGCATTAAATATGATCATAATAAAAATTATTTATTTACAAACTATGATTTGATTCTTCAAAAACAAGATAATTGAGGTCGTTGGTACACAATTAAATCTCACAGTGTAGTAAAAAGTAATGATGAACTTATTGACTATCCTGTTTTAAATACTGGGGTGTACAGATATCAAATTTATAAAAGAAATGCTACTTGAAAAACTAATTTTGTTGATGATTTAATTGCAGCAACACACGTGGTGAGAAATGACTAAACTTAAAAAATTGTTAATTTTTTCATCATCATTATTTATACCAACTTCTTTATTGTCATGCAATAATAACTCTGATCCAGATATTAAAAAACCGGATGAGGATCCATATGAGGATGGTATGTTAGAATATTTTCGGGAAAGAGCTAAAAAGCGTGATGCTGATAATTTATTTCATGAAAAAATATCTGAAGACACAAAAAAAGAACAACTGAAATATGTTGTTGAGAAAGATTTTATAACAGATGAATTAAGAACTTTAAGTGCAACAGAACAGAATCGACGCTGAACTGAAAAACCTTATAACTGGCACTTTTTTGGTGAACCAAAATATTGGGGAGATCCGGTAATTATAAAAATTAGAACTCTTGAAGATTTTAATAATTTAATAATAAATAATGCAAAGAAATCAAAAACATTTCATAATTATCAAGATGAAAACAAAATAAAAGAACTTTTTGAAACAACATATTTGGGTGGTGAATCAGTAGATGAGGTATTAAGTAAATCCGATATTTACATTTTTGAACTGGGATCTGATTACAATCTTATAAGAATTAAACATAATGATATATTTTTTGTATATGGTATTAAAAATAGTAGTGCACCTAAATGAAATGTGGGTGTAACGTATTATGATTATTCAGAAATTTGGAAAGTTATGAAGGCACCGAAATATAGTCACATGGAATTTAAAAAATATGACGACTTAGATGATATTATATATTGGTATAATGATGTATTTTTACCAGAAACAAAAAAAACAGGGACAGAATAATTCCCTGTTTTTTAACATAAATATAATAAATATGGCCAATTGAAAAATTCCTAAAACTTGTTATTGATTTATTATTGCAGAAGAGGGTCCTAAAATTATTGGTGCTTAAATGACATAAAGAGTTAAAAGCAATGTTAATAGATGTGTTAGTATAAACTTTTTGCTTTACAGTATAATATTGTTTAAAATATGTAGAATAACTACTTTTTTGAACTACATTTTTAATTTTTTGCCCAGACTGTTGGGGTTAATCATTTTTTTATTTTTTGATTTATATTATGATGCTTTTGTTACAAAAAAAAGATAACGAAAAAACAAAGAAAAAAATTTTTTTCTTCTTTGGCAACTAAATTGGAAAATTTATATATTTTTTGATGTTTTTACTGTCTAAAAAATTAAGACATAATTATGCATATTGTTAAATTAACTATAAAATTTCAAAATGAAGCAAAAAGATTTTTAACCCCCCGCCCTTGATTGCAATCAAGGGGGCCTTACTTTTGAAAAAGTAAGCAAAACTTCCAGAAAACACGTGCCCGTGTTTTCTATTTTTATTATTTTCTTTTTTATTAAAAAATATTAAAATTAATATGCATCAATTTTTATTTCATCATTGATGCTTCTGTGTAATGTTCGAAGTATCTCTAAATACTCAGCCATAATCTTATTGGCTTCAAGGTTATTTCCTTGTGCATTCACAGAGACACTATTAAACTTTGAGATGTATAATTCAAGAGTTTTAAAAAATGAGTTTGTTTTCTTATGGATAAATGCTAGTTTTCCAACGGCAGGGATAGAATAATCTAAACCTTTCTCAAGAGCTCACATTTCTGTAAAGCTTAGATATTTTCCATTAGGTTCTTTGGCAAAGTATTTTTTTCCATTATATTTAAAATACAAATTATCATCAGAACAATGTACTAACACAACATCAGAATTATAAGGAAATATAATCCTTTTGTCATGCATATCGAAAGCTGCAAGGTTTTTACCTTGGTATCTAACAACACCATTTAAAACTTTTCTATTAATCTCTAAATCAACGGCTCAATTGCCGTTTTTCTTTCCTTCTTTTTGAAAGACATTATGTTTAGAAATTATTTTTTTATTCCTCGTGTTGTAATAATTTTGAAATACTTCGTTATTTTGCTTTAAATCATTAATATCTTTATATCCGTTTTCATGAATTAATAATGGGTATTGATCTAATGATGTTCTAAAAGATCTCTCAACGTGAGGTTTATGTTTGGGATTAGATGAACTGAGTACTTCTATTCCTTTTTTATTTAAATCTTTTTCAAAAATTGTTTGTGCGTTTTCGTTTCCCCAAAAAGTTCTTCTTTTATCAGTATAAATTTTCTTTGGAAATCCATATTTCTTAAATACTATTTCTAACAGTCTTTGATATCCTAATGTTGTTTCTTGTTCTTCAAATCATGCTGCTAATAATGTTCCAGTAGCAACATCAATTGCATGATAAAGATAGAATGGTTTATTATTTTTTAAATATGGTTCAAGCTGAGCATCGATTTCAACAATTTCACCAAATTCTAAATTTTTCTTTAGACCCAAAACTTGTCTTTGTTTTTCATTTTGTTTAATTTGTTTATAATATTTTTTTAATAGCAATGTTGTCTCTTGTGAAGTTTTCTTCTTTGATATTTTTGCTATTTTTCTTCCTCTTTTGGTTGTATGTATATTAAATAATCCTAATTGGTTGAATCTTCTTACCAAAGTTTTGTAAGAAATTTTTTGCCTTATAAAAGAACCATATTCTGAATAATAATAACTTTTAAACGAAAGTTGGTTATTTGTTAGAATGCTATTTAAAATAATTTCACATGTTTTTAAATAATCTTTAAACACTAATTCAATTTCTGAATCGGTAACTTTGCAACTTCTTTGTTGATTTTTATTTTTATGACTGATGTCAATTTCTTGATTACTTTTTATTATTTTTTTATATCTTTTTACAGTTGATACACTAAGGTTTGTAATTAAACTAAGTTGAGATAAAGATTTTTCAATATTAGCAGCAATTAATATGAGAGATTGCTGTTTTTTTAGTTCGTAGTTTGTTAAGTTTTTGTACTTATCTATGTTATGTTTGATTCTCATAAATAATTTATACCATATTTTAATTAAATTAGTTCACTTTCCATGGGATTTATATATGGACCTAAATAGTTGTCATTGGACAATAAACTTTTTGCTTTACAGTATAATATTGTTTAAAATATGTTTTACAGTATAATAAATAATATAAATAGGAGGCAATATTGCGTGGAATAAGCGGATTTGTTAATTTTGGTGATTTTAATAAATTTAAATTGGACCCTACAGTGTGATATAGTATATTTTTTTATAAATATTTTTATATTATTGCAATGATTATGATTGGAATTCTTATAATTATCCAGTTTTGTTATATTAGAGAAAACCATTTAAAACGAAAAAGTTATCAAATACCATTTTTTAATATTTTTGCTTTATTAAATGGATCTACTAAAGATTTTTTTATGAGAAATAAATTAAAATTAAATGAAGAATATTTTAAGATTATGATGTTGTTTATATCAAGGTATGATAAATATCTAAAAGATTGTATCTACACAGATAAATCTACAAAGTGAAATAAAATTCTTAAAATTTATACTTTTTTCTCTGGGTTTAGTGGTTTTGTGTTTCTTGGGTTGATGTACGAAGAATATTATATATTTATTATTATATTTACAATCATAAACTGTATTTTTGTATTTATAAGTTTCTTTATTATTTACAAAGTTGGAAATAACAAATTAATTATTCCAAACTATAAATCAACTGAATTACTTCAAGAATGGTGATTATTTAATCGTGAGTTACCTGATGAAAATTATTTTCATACCAAATATTCAAATTTTTTTATTAATTTCAACAATAAAAATGGTAAATTTTTCCTAAAAGACAAAGAATTTAAAAATAAGAGACTGAAAATAGAATTAAATATTAATAATTATGACAAAAAAATATTTACATCATTAGATGATTATAAAAATTTTTTACTTATACTCCCATTAGACAAACTTTATAAAAGCAAAAAAGAAAAGGATCCCCTATGAAAATAAAAAAACATTTCATTAGTTCATTAGATATTGTACAAGTAGCAAGTGCACCAGGTGTTATAAATAATGTGAGTCAGCAACATTTAAAAACTACAAATACTCAACAAAATGATATTAATAAAGCAAAAGAATATTTATCACAAGTTAAGGCTTCTGATATAAAAGCAAAGCTTAAAAATCCGACTGAATTAAACAAAATTTTAGAAAAAAATACCCACGATGAATTCGACAAATACCGTAATAAAGCTATTACAGATGTTTTGTCTAAGGTGGTGGTTACTAACGAAGAACAAAATTTAAAGTATATAAATGAAAGAATTTTTAGCATAGATCAAAACCCTATACTATCCTATGCACATTTATACTCTGTAATTACAACACCATTAAAAAAGACTGAACAAGAAAACCTTAAAAATAGTGCTCCTGAAGTTATTAAAACTGAACTAAATTGGTATGTTAACAATGATATTAATAATAAAGATTCAGAATCTTCGAAAATATTGCATATTATGTTACAAAAAACAAAACAAGAACTAATACAAAAAGATGTTTTATTAAAAAAATTACAGTACTCGATGCAAACTATTAAAGATATAGATACTGCTATTTTAGTTTTATCATTTGCTGCAGTTGGTGCTAGCCTGATTGCTTTTTTATGACCGCCTGCAGGAGCCCTTAGTATTTCATTAAGTATTATAATAATTATTCTTAATTATATTAAATCAGTTAATATTACAAAATCTAATTCTATTAAAAAAACACTTGGTATGTTAGATTCTTTGCGAGATGATGGTTTGTTATCAATTAGTAAAGATATGGGAAAGGTTGCTTTTGATAGTTTTTTACTTCATGATGAATTAAAAGCCTGAAAGAAAGAGGCTGCCAGAGTTTTATCAAAATC
The DNA here is from genome assembly GCF_055523555.1 of Mycoplasma sp. 11548. Lineage (NCBI taxonomy): Bacteria > Bacillati > Mycoplasmatota > Mollicutes > Mycoplasmatales > Mycoplasmataceae > Mycoplasma > Mycoplasma sp. 11548. The sequence continues at coordinate 1,053,197 of NZ_JBVFVF010000001.1, read as the reverse complement.
GACAGCAACTATGTTATCTGTTGTAAGTTTTATTTATGATGTAAATTCTATGATGGTATCATATAATGAGTTAAAAAAAGACTTGAATGAATTAATGAATATTCATTTTAATATCTGAAAGACTAATGAATTAAAACAGAAAAATAAACAAGAATGAGAAGAATTTAAAAGCCTAAATAAAATTGTAGTTATTTCTGAATCTCCACAAAATAAATCGTATAAATATGGAGGAACTGGGGGTACAAACAGACTGTTTAAGCGCTTAATTGATGGTAAGATTTTTACTCGTAAGGAAATGCTTAGTATGAGTAAATCTGAACTTGCAAGCTATAACCTTATAAAAGTTAAACGAACGGTTACTAAAAATAACAAAATATATACATATGAATATATACGCAGCAAATACAGTAACAAAAGCTTAAAGGATAATTTAGGTTAAATTATATGCTGCATATAGCTATTATTGTGGGATTTGCAATACTTTCTTTGCTTTGGTTTTTATATGCTATCTTTATTTTCGTACTTAATAAAAAAACTAAAAACCTTGGCTTAATAAATGCTACATTATATTTTTTGGGCTTTGGTGCCACACAAAAATATTTTATGGAAAATAGTATAAAAATTGATGACTGGTTTTTCGAAGCGCTGAAGAACCTTTATGATAAATATAGTTTATACTTTCAAAAGAGATCTAAGTTATTTAATGATGCTTCAATATTATCACATATCATAATGATTTCAACAAAGATATTTTCGATTTACATACCAATGCTTTTCTTATTAATAGATACAACCCCATATCCTGGAATTCCATTTTTTCTTCTGTCTTCTATATCTTTTTTTATATTTTTGGCTTATGTTATACATCTTCATTTAAAGAATTATGCTATTGCTAAAATTGATTGGGACAAAATAGAAGAATGAAGATCGCACAATAAAGGTCTATTAGATGAAAATTTTCTTAACCTTAGTGAATTAAAAAATCTATATCAGGAAAAATTTTTAAAACCAAAAAGAATTAGTATTTTATTTACTAAAAAATCAAGAGTTTTATTTATCAATAAAGTAAACTATGATTTAACTGATAAGGAAATTTTTGATACTCCGGAAAAATATTTATATTTTGCTCTTGTTTTACCTTATGAGAAAATATTGATAAATTTTAAAAAGAAAACACATAATTTTATTAAAGATATTTAAAAAACCAAGCAATTAATATTGTTTGGTTTTTAGTTATTAAATTTAAATTGTGAATATTCTTTATTAACACCTTCCTTAAAAACATGTGTTTTCATATTAGGGTTAATTTTAGCAAGTGCTTCGCGGTATGAATTACCTTCTGCTTGGTCCTTACCTCCTCCGTATATTAAATCATATTGAGGTAAGTTATATTTGCCATATAATCCTTGGTAATTATATCCTTCAGATCTAAAGGCAGATGACATACCAAGTAATGTATCAGGACCCACAGAGTGGAAGATGGAAACTAATTCATTTTTATCATTGCGAACTGACGATCCTGAAGCTCCACCAGGAGCTTCATAGTTTGCTAAAGCATACCCCAAGCCCATTTGGATGAGGCTTGTTGTTTTATCATTATAAACAGTTTTTAATGGGTTTGTATCAGTATCTACTAATGGTCAAGCCAAAAATGCATCATAAACCCCAGGTTTATTTTTAAAAGTAGTTACAGCTGGATTATTAGTTAGGCGATTTCCTATTATATTAGTGTTAGTATTCATATCAAGTTGACCCGTTGTTTGATTTAAATTAATAAACTTAGGATTTTTAGAAACTTGATTTGTTCACAAGTTTCTAAAATTAAAGTCAAAATTATATTTTTCTTCAACATAATTTACAATATCTTTTTCTGTAGTCAAATTCCTTGGCCATGATAAATTATTGGCACTAAATTCTTTTGGAAACCCTAGAGCTAGTAAGGTATCTTTTTGAGATCAATCACTATTGGCAAGGGGTTGATCTATTTTGTTATAGTTTGATAAATAAGATTCATTTAAGAACTTAATTTCCCGTTTATTCGCAAAATCATTCGTAAGTTTTTTTAGAAAATCAGCTGGATTTTCAAAGGAATTATTATTTTTAGGATTTTTAATTTCTAAACCAACCTTAGAATCTAGGTTGCTAAAATCTATTTCAATAACCACAAAATCAGCATACTCTTTGAATTCAGAAAAGCGGGCTTTTTGTTCTTGTGACAAATAATCCTTTGGATCTGCTTTTAAGAAATCAACAGCACGATAGACTATTTTAACACGATCTTTGAGACTTGGAACTTCTAAGTTAATATTAAAAGTTGTGAAATATTCATTTAAAGGTTTATTATCATTATTATTTCGCTCACGCATTGTTAAATTAGTATTTAAAGGAGCTTCTGGATCTAATCTTGTTAAATTAAAGTAAGTTGTATCTTTGGTAAATTCATTTGCAACATGCAAATTAGTTGCAATATACCATTTAGTCGGATATTGATTATTTTCTGAAAGTTCATAATCAATAATTCAAGCCGTTCCAAAGTATGAACTATTGATACCTTTGTAAATGTTAAGTGAATAAGTTTGCATAGCAATTTCTTTATAACTTTGATTGTTTAAAGTGCGACCTAAACCTTTACCAGGATTATCATTTAATTTAGCATAATTTTCTTCTGTTTTATTACTTAAAAAATCTCATTTAACCTGGATATTTAATCCGTCTATTTCCCCATTTTCTTTATAACTTGGAATTGTATTTGATTTATATCTTTGATTGTCAAAAGTATCATGGTTTAAGGTTTTAGCCAAAGTATCAAATTTTTGGGCATTTTCAGGTGATGTAGCTAATTTATTTTGGTTACGATAAACAACACCATCTTGGTATTGCGAATTTTGCTTTTGTTTGTTTAATAGTTTTAATTGGTCAACCATGTTTTTATTTTCAAGATCAAAACGGCCCGCATTATTTTGGTTTAAATAAAAATCAATATTATCTTTTTGTTCCTGAGTCAATTGTGGTGTAGGGGTGGTTGCTGGATTAACAGGTCCAGGGTCCACGGGACCAGGTTCAGTTCTTGGTGCGGGGTCTTGTGGCTTGGTTTGGCAACTTACCAAAGCAAAAGGTAAGGTTAAAGTACCTATGTTAAAAATTCATTGTATTTTTTTCTTCATAATTCTCCAATTATTAGTTTATTTATTATGCCTAAAAATCCAACATATTATGTTGGATTAAAGGTTATTAATTGTTAAATTTAAATTCAGGGTATTCTGCACTTACTCCGTTTTTAAATAAGCGAGTTTTGATATTTGGATATAATTTGGCAAGTGATTCTTTATATGAATTTTGTTGGTCCTTGCCTCCTCCGTATATTAAATCATATTGTGGTAAATTATAATCACCAAATAATCCTTGGTAATTAAATCCTTCAGATCTAAAAGCGGCGGCCATCCCAAAAAGTGTATTATTAGCAATTGAGTGGAAGATTCCTACTAATTCATTTTTTTGGTTTCGTACTGATGAACCTGAGGCTCCTCCAGGGGCTTCATAGTTAGCAAGTGCATACCCAAGTCCCATTTGAATTAGTTTAGTTGATTTATTATTGTAAGTAACAGTTAAAGGTGCTTCAATATTATTAACAAGAGGCCAAGTTAAAAACGAATCAAAAATACCAGGTTTATCTTTAAAGGTAGTTACTGAAACATGGTTTGTTAAACGGTTACCTACAATTTCAGGTATTTTAGTTAATGAATCATAAGAAGTAACTTTATCAATTAATAAGTAACTAGGATCTTTAGCAACATTATTGGTTCAAAGATTCATTTGACCTAAATCAATATTATAAGCTTCTTCAATATATTTTTGGGCCGCTTGAGGGTTATTTGCTTGGTTTTGAGGTATTGGGATACCATGACCAAAATTTGAAGGATAACCTAGGGCAAGTAAGTAATCTTTTGAATTTGCAGTTCTTGCATTATTGTTTGCTAAAGGTGTATCAATAGGTTCGTAATTTTTTAAATACGAATCTTTTAGGAAGGTAGTTTGTTTATCTTCTGTTTTAGTAGCATAATTATTAGTTAAACGCTTTAAAAAATCTTCAGTATTTAAAAATGCATTTAAATTAGGTTTTGGACTATAAATTTCCAAAGCACTTTTATCATTTACATTAGAAAAATCAATTTCGAAAACTGCTAAATCTGCATACTCTTTATATTCAGCAAATTCTGATTGCTGTTTTTGGGATAAATAATCTTTAGGGTCTTTTTTAAGAAAGTCCACACCTGTATAAACAAGCTTAATTTTATTTCTTAATTCAGGTTTTGTTAAATCAATTTTAAATTTAGTAAATCATTGATTAAATACGCCTTGTGAATCTTTTTCAGATTCTAGTCTATCTTTAGTTGAAATAGTTTGGTTTAATGGTGTATCTTCATCAACGCGGCCAATTCAAAATGTTTTAGTGTCTTGACCAAGGTATGAAACAACATGCAAGTTGCTTGCTAAATATCATTTAGTTGGGTATTTACCATCTTCAGATAGTTCATAATCTAATATTCATGCTGTACCTGAATATTGTCTTCCAGCATAGGGGTCATTTGGATTAGCTGAATTATTGCCTGAATTATCAATAGTAATTGCAAAAGTTTCTAGTGCAACGTCTTTGTATTTTTCATGGGTTAAAGTTCTTCCTAGTCCTTTACCATGGGATTTATTTGCACCAACTAATAAATTTTCAATATCACTTGGAGGAATAACTACTTTCTTTTGAATATTTAATCCATTAATTATTCCAGATTCATTATAACTTGGCAAAGTAAATGATTTGTAACGCGAATTATCAAAATTGTCTAGTCCCAGCTTTTTAGCAAGATCATCATATTTATCTTTGTATGATTGATTTGTATCAAGATTATGTTGTAATTGTAATACATCGCGCTGCGCTTGCTGAATTTGCTGATTATTTCGGTGTACTTCATTAATTTGTCTTAGTTGATCCACTACAAACTTATTGTCAAAATCAAACCTTTGTGCGTTATTATAGTTAACAAAGTAATCCAAACGAGTTTGGTCTACATCATTTAACTCTTGATTAGGATTTTGAGTTGTATTATTGCCGTGGGTTGGTGGTGTATTTGTTTGAGTATTATTTTGATTTGGGTTATCTACCTTTGCGGGTGGGTTTGGATCTGCTGGTTTTGTATCTTGTGGTGGATTAGGGTCATTTGGAACTTGCCCAGTAGAGTTTCCAGGATTGGTAGAATTACCATTACCAGGATTTGGGTTAATAGGGGCTGGATCTGGCTGCACCGGCGCTGGAGCAGGGCTTACCGGTGCAGGCTCTACTGGTTTGGTAGGTTCTTGGGTATTAGTGCAACTTACGATTGCAAGAGGCAAAACTAAAGAGGAAGTTGTAAGTAATAAATATCATTTTTTCTTCATAATTAATATCTTTCTTATTTAAATTTAAATTCTTCAGGTATATTATTAAACCCTTGAGGGAATAACATTGTTTTAAGATTTGATCTTTCTTTTATCATAGTTTCACGGTATGAGGTATTTTGATCTTTACCACCACCATATACTAAATCATATTGAGGTAAGTTATAACCACCATATAAACCTTGATAGTCAAAACCTTCAGATCTAAAAGCAGCTGCCATCCCAAAAAGGTTTTGACTTGCAATTGAGTGGAAGATTCCGATTAATTCATTTTTTTGGTTTCTTACTGATGAACCTGAAGCTCCTCCAGGAGCTTCATAGTTAGCTAAACCATATAGCAAGCCCATTTGCATCATATTAGTTGTTTGACCATTATAAACAGTAGTTAATGGATCACCAGTTTGCCGAATTAATCCTCAAGTTAAAAAAGCATCTGAAAGACCAGGTTTATCACTAAAGGTAGTAGCACCAATATGCTGCGTTAATCTATTACCAGTAATAGATTTATTTTCTTTAAATTCAAAACCTTCTTTATCAGTATGAACATGTAAGTATTTAGGGTTTAATGACAGTTCATTAGTTCATAAATTCTTGTTACCTAAATCTAGATTATAGGTTTTTTCTACATAGTTTAAAATACCATATGGATTAGTACCATCATCAGCTTGTTGTTGTACACTTTGTGGTCAAGTAACAGAACGGTATCCAAAAGATTGTGGATATCCTAATGCATATAAGCGATCAGTTGTTAGTTCCGTAAAGTTAGCTAATTTAGTATTAATTTTTTCATAATCTTCTAAATATGAAGTACTTAAAAACTGAACTTTATTTTCTTCTTTACTTGCAAAATTATTAGTTAATTTTTGCAAGTAATCCTGTGCATCTTTAAAGTTCTGATTTGCTTCCTTACCTGCAGGAGCATCAATGCTCAATCCTTCATTACTAGTTACATCAGATAAATCAATTTCAATAACAGCAAAATCTGCATATTCTTTATAATTAGCATATTCTTGTTTTTGAGATTCGACTAAATAATCTTTAGGATCAGCTTTTAAAAAGTCAATTGCTTTATATATGACTTTTGCTTTGTTTTTTAAATTTTCTTTAGTTAAATCTAGATTAAACTGAGTAAAGTATTCATTATAATGAATTTCATCAGACGCTTCTGGCCATCCACTTCCTTTGTTCTTAGCTGATAATGTTTTATTAAGCGGAGCATCAGCATCTAACCTAAGTAATTCTAATTTAGTAGTTTTTTCACTTAAATGAGTTGCTACGTGTAAGTTAGTAGCTAAATATCATTTGGTAGGGTATTTGCCATTTTCTGCTAATTCATAATCCATAATTCAAGCGGTTCCATGGTGTTCTTGATTTGAACTCTTAGTTGAATTATCAATGTTAATTGAAAAGGTTTGTAAGCCTATATTTCTATAAATATCATTAGTTAAGGTTCGACCAAAACCAATTCCGCGAGAATTATTTAATTGTGCATTTTCGGATTCTAATTTACTTGGTGGTAGGATAAGTTTCTTTTGGACATTTAAACCTAAAAATTTACCATTAGCATCATAACTTGGAACAGTAAAAGATTTAAGCTTTTGATTTTCTCATGTGTCTAAGCCCAATTTGGTTGCTTTTTGATCAAACTCAGCAATTTTTGCTTGGGGAGCAGTAATTGATTTTTGGTAATCAATAACTGCTTTTTCTTTTTCGTTTAAATTATTATAAGCACTTTTATGATATGCTTCAATTTTATTTAAAAAATCACCATTATCTAATTCAAATCTACGTCTATTGGTAGCATTTACATAATAATCTAAAAGTTTTTGTTGGTTTTCTGAAATGGTGGCTTTAGGTTCGTTTCCTGGGTTTCCTGGGTTTCCTGGGTTTCCTGGGTTTCCTGGGTTTCCTGGGTTTCCTGGGTTTCCTGGGTTTCCTGGGTTTCCTGGGTTTCCTGGGTTTCCTGGGTTTCCTGGGTTTCCTGGGTTTTGAATAATTGGGGCGGGCACTGGGCCCGGTTTAACCGGCTCAGGTTTGTTTTGTGCTTGACAACTTACTGCAGCAATTGGAATAATGCTTAAAGTAGTTAGTAAGCTAAATATAGTTTTCTTTTTCATTATTTATTTACTCCTTATTAATAATTATATTTTACTACTTTAACAATAATTTTATATTTATAAAATAAATATATAATTTATTAATATGATTTATAAATTAAATTCTGACTTTAAGCCTGGCGGAGACCAACCAAAGGTAATTGACTTTATCAGCAAAGGAATAGATAAAGGCCATGAACACCAAGTTATACTTGGTGTTACGGGATCTGGAAAAACATTTACTATTGCCAATATTATTCAAAATTTTGATCGTCCTGTATTGATCTTATCACACAATAAAACATTGGCTAGTCAACTATATAGTGAATTAAAAGGTTTTTTTCCTGAAAATTGTGTTGAATATTATATTTCGTATTTTGATTATTATCGTCCTGAAGCATATATCTCAAGCACAGATACTTATATTGAAAAAGATTCAAAAACTAATGAGCAAATTGAGATAATGCGGATGAAAACTGTAAATTCACTTTTAACTCGTAAGGATGTTATTGTGATTGCTTCAGTTAGTGCAATATATGGTGCATTAAACCCAGCTATTTATTCGCAAAGTTTTTTAAATGTATATGTTGAACAAGAAATATCAATCCAAGACTTTGCACGTAAATTAATAAATATTAAATATGAACGTAATGATGTAAGTGATTTAAGTCCAGGCCAATTTTCTGTTAAAGGAGATATTGTAATTATTAGGCCTGCTGATTCAGAAACTAATGCTTTGCAAATTAGTTTCTGGGGAGATAATATTGAAGAAATATCATTAGTTGAGCATTTAACCAAAGATATTATTAAATCACTAACTATTTATAATTTATCACCTGGTGATGCATACGCAGCGGAAAATTCAATCTATGATCAAATTATTCCTAAAATAGAACAAGAATTAGCAAGTCAATTAACTTACTTTACTAATGAAAATAAGTTAATTGAAAAAGAAAGAATTAATCAAAGAGTAAAAAATGATATTAATGATTTAAAAGAATTTAGAATGTGTAAAGGGATTGAAAATTATTCAATGTATTTAGATGGTAGAGATTTTGGCCAAAGGCCATATACCTTACTTGATTATTTTCCTAAAGATTCATTAATTTTTATTGATGAATCTCATATTACGGTTCCGCAAATCAATGCCATGATTAGTGGGGATCAATCCCGTAAACGTAGTTTAGTAGAGTATGGATTTCGTTTACCATCTGCTTTAGAAAATCGACCTTTATCATTAAAAGAATTTGAAGAAGAATTTGAGTTTAAAAAAATTTATGTTTCGGCTACGCCAAGCCAATATGAACTGAATAAAGCAAATGGTTTAGTTGCTAAAATGTATGTTAGGCCTACTGGCTTAATAGACCCTGAGATTATTGTCAAACCCACTAAAAACCAAATTGAAGATATTTTCGAAATATTAGAAGTTCAAAAACAAAACAATGAGCGGACAATTATTTTAACAACAACCAAAGAATCAAGTGAAAAGTTATCTGAATATATGCAGCAAAGAAATATCAAAGCTGCATATATTCACTCCGAACATACTATTTTTGAACGTAATGAAATAATTAGAAAGTTAAGACTTGGTACCTATGATGTAATTATTGGTATTAATTTATTACGTGAAGGAGTTGATATCCCTGAAGTTTCTAAAGTGCTTATTTTAGATGCTGATAAAGGTGGATTTATGCGTAGTGAAACAAATTTAATCCAAATTGTCGGTAGAGCTTCACGTAATGTTAACGGCCAAGCCATCTTATATGCTGATACTATTTCTGAAGCAATGCATAAATGTATCGCCGATAATCAAGAAAAGCGGAAAATTCAATTAAATTTTAACGAAAAATACAATATAATTTCTAAGTCAGTTGTTAAAAAGATTCCTACTTTACTTGAAGATAAGCAACTCAGTGCTTCAGTAAATAAGATAATGCATACTAAAACAAAAGGTAAAAAAGCAACTAAAAAACACCTTATTGAACAATTGACTAAGGAGATGCTAAAAGAAGCATCTAACCGTAATTATGTAAAAGCTCAAGAACTAAAAGATTTAATTCTTGAGCTTGAAACTGAAGGAGAAAGAAATGTATAAATACCAAGATTTAATTGAGAATAAGGATTCAATTACTTCATGAAGCATTGATGTAGTATCAATTTATGATGCTTTTCGAAAAATCTTTTTATTAGTTATGGATAAAGAGGATAAATTATTCCATGAATTAACATGAAATAATTTTGTCAGAAATTCAAACTTTTCATCTGTTGTAAATAAATATATCTTTTATTTATTTAAATATTTAAAAGGTGATTATATTGGCAAAGATCAAGATATTAAAGATAAATTATCCAAAATAAATCACTATTATTATTTAGATAATAGTGATTATCCAAATCATAAATATCAAGATGAAATTTTAATGATCGCTAAAGATATCTTTAAATTAGCTAAATTAGATGGCGATGTTAAAGATATTATTTTGTTAGTTGAGAATTTTAAAATATTCCAAAACCAAGATTTTAAGGACAAATTATCTAAAGCTAACTTCGAATTCGAACCATTTAATGGTTGTGATATTCCTTGATAGTAAAAACTCCAACGAAAGTTGGAGTTTTTAATAGTTTTATTTTATTTAAGGTATTGTTCTTTGTATATGTTTTGGGGAAGGATTATCGACAGAATTTTTTAGTTTATACATTATTACTTATACTTAAATCAATTATTTCAATTTTTTTATCATCAAGCGATGTAAGTTTATCAACAACAACAAAATGAGTTGTTCTTGATATACTAGTATTTGTGGTTTCAATAGAACTATTAGATCTCACAGGAATATATTTATATATATATTTAATAATCATTTTCTTATTAGTAATTTCAATGTTGTCAATTCAGTATCCTGAGCCTTTGGCATGTCCACCAGAACTATAATGATAAGTATCTAATCCGTTTATAATTAAAATGGTTTGCTTATTAAAATCAACGTTTTTAAATTTATTCTTTATCTCTTTATAGTCTTCTGGAAAATCATCAAGATTGTTTATAAGAGTAAAAATCCTATCTTTTCAGTTGTTAGGGTGATTTTCCAGTCAATTAGCAACTATTTTATCAGTTATTAAGTCACTTTCTTGCGAAAGTTTATCGAGTTCATCCGGTGTGAACCTATCTTTTTTTCTATACTCTTTATTTATTTCATCCAAACGATTAAATAATTCATTATTTAATGTTTTAAAGTTATCATCAATTAATTTATAAACACCTATACCTATAAAGGAAAATTTGACGTTTTCTCTTGATCAAAGGCGTGTATTATTTTCTAAAACATTTTCTCCGTCCCCTCCTCTTGGATAATGTTTTCTAATTCCTGAGTATCCATTTTGTGTTTTGAAATCAGAATAATAGGGCTCGGTAACTTCATTTGAACAAGAACTTAAAACTAAAGGAATTGTTGCTACTACACATAAACCTAAAGAATTAATTAGTTTTTTAGTACGTTTTACTCTTAACATATGTGAATGCCACATCTATTGTATAGTGAAGCCCACAAGTTGGACCAAATCAATTGGTAAAACTTAGGGGGGTTTTTATTATGAAGTTAAAATTAGAAGATAAACTAAAGATTATAAAACTATATAAAACTGGTAAGAGTAGCAAACAAATTGCCGAAATTTTTAATGTAAATATGCGTACAATTCAGTTTATAAAGCATTTGTACAACTTCCACGGATTAGAAATATTTACAGAAAGAAATAAACGACGAAACTTCAGTCCTAGTTTTAAATTAGAAATTATCAAGCAAGTATTAAATGGTAAATCAATCCGCTCTTTGGAAGCAAAACTATTAATTAATTCTGGAATAATTAATTCATGAGTGAAAAAATTTAAATTATTTGGGTATAATGGTCTTATAAATAAAAAGAAAGGTAAAATGCCAATGACCATGCCAAAGAATAATAACCCAAAACAAGATAAAACATTATCTAGAATTAAAGAACTCGAAGAAAGAAATGCCCAGCTTGAAATGGAGGTAGACCTCTTAAAAAAATTGAGAGCCTTGGTTCAACAAAGGACAGAGCAACCAAACAAGAAAAAGCAAAAGTAATATTTGAATCAAGGCATAAATATAAATTAAGATTAATGCTAGACTTTTTTCAATTAGCAAAGTCAACATACTTTTATATTGTTCAAAGTTTTTCAAAAAATGATAAAGATTTTGATTTAAAACAAGTAATAACGAATATTTTTAATGAGAATAAATCCCGTTATGGATATCGAAGAATTTGTTTAGAACTAAGAAATAGAGGTTATATTATTAACCATAAAAGGGTTAAAAGATTGATGAAATTACTTAATTTATTTGGTTTACAGCCAAAATCAAAATATAAATCATATAAAGGTGAAATTGGAAAAATTTATAATAACTTACTCCTTACAAGGATTGTTGACAAAAAGAATCATAACACTTATTATGAGCGAAATTTCAAAACTATAAAATTGAATCAAACTTGAAGCACTGATGTTTCTGAATTCAAAATAGCAAGTGGAAAACTATATTTATCACCAATTATAGATGTACATAACCGCGAAGTTGTTTCATACACAATTTCAAAAAGTCCTAATTTTGAACAAGTGAATCAAATGCTAAATAAAGCTTTTAAAAAGTATAAAAATCTTAATGGTTTAATTTTTCATTCTGACCAGGGATGGCAATATCAAATGAAACAATATCGTGACAAATTAAGTAAAAGAGGTATTAAACAAAGTATGTCGCGAAAGGGAAATTGCTATGATAATTGTGTTATTGAAATATTTTTTGGAACCATGAAAAACGAAATGTTTTATGGTCATGAAAAAGAATTCAAAACTCTAGAAGACTTAGAAAAAGCGATGCGCAAGTATATAAATTATTACAACAAAAAACGAATTATCACAAAATTAAAAGGACTGACACCTTTAGGATATAGGCATCAATCCTTAAATTAATTTTAGTCCAATTTTATGGGTTCACTATACTTTGCAATATGATTTTTATCACTACGATAAATTAAAAAATCATAATAGCCAGCCTTTTGAGCTGTAAACTCTACTGTTTCAGTGTTATATTGCTTATGTGTAGAATTTGTTATTAAGTTATTTTTTGAATTAAAATTTAGATAAAAAACAACGGAAATACTAACAAAACCTGTTATCATCCTAAACAAAAACTTAATTTTATTATTAAATATTGACATATTATCCTTTTCTTAATTTGATATTAATTTTTTACCCATTTTTATTATTAAACAATATCATTGGGATATCAAAATTATAACATAAGTTATTAAACTTAATTTCCGAACTATTTGATTGGATTATGTCAAACAAGATAAACCATTTTCACCTTTATAAAACTTACTTTTAGGTTACTTTAAAATTATAGATAATAAAAAAGTTGACATATAAATGTCAACTTTTTGTACTCCTTTATAAGGTGGAGACTTTTATATATTAATCATTAACGTTTTATTATTCAACTGAAACTTCAGCACCAGCTTCAGCTAAAGTAGCACGGATAGATTCTGCTTCTTCTGGTTTAATGTTTTCTTTAATAACTGCTGGTAAAGCATCTACAACTTTTTTAGCATCCATTAATGAAAGACCAAGAACTGCTTGAACCGCTTTAATAACTGGAATTTTCTTACCGTTATCTGCTTTTAAAACAACTTTAACACTTGTTTTTTCTTCAGCTCCACCTTCAGCAGGAGCAGCAGCAACTGCCATAGCAGCCATTGGGTCAATACCAAATTCTTCTTTCATTGCTTCTACTAATTCCATTACTTCTTTAATTGACATTTCTTTTAATGATTCGATAAATGTTTCTTTTGTTAATTTAGCCATAATTAAATTTCCCTTCTATATATTTAAAATAATTATTCTGATTGTGTTTCACTATACATTTTAAGTGATAAACCTAATTGTTGTAAAGGAGACATCATTGAACGCGCAAGAATTGCAAGTGCTTCTTCATAAGTAGGAAGAGTTGCGACATCTTTAACACCTTGAGCATCAATAACTTTACCTTCAAATGTTCCAGCTTTTACAACCATTAGTTTGTGCTTTTTAGCAAATGATACTAATAGTTTTGCAGCTGACATACCATCATTGTTTGAAAACAAGAAGATATTAGGACCAACTAAATGTTGTTCTAGATCTGCTAGACCATTATTAGCAGCAGCAATTTTGAATAAACGGTTTTTGTATACTTTTACATCAACGCCTACCTTAGCTGCTTCAACTCTAAATTTCTCTAATTCGGCAACTGTAAGGCCACGGTATTCAGCAAAAGCTACAGCAACTGAATTTTTAATTTTATTTGAAATTTCAAGAACAACTTCTTTTTTAGCTTCTTTAAATTTTGATTCTGCCATTTAAGCCCCCTTTCAAAATATTTATATTTGCAATACTAGAAATGAAGACATACATTAGGCAACATATTAAGCTTTAAGATTATTAATAAAGCAGTTGCTGTCTTTATGCATTGCTGCTTTATTATATAATAATTTTTAAAAATTACTAAATAAAATTTTTTTGTTTTGTAATTGTTTTTTGGAAAAGAATTATGTTCTGCTTTTCTTTTGAATTTTAACAATTTTTAAGATTTTATATATTTCTCCCAAAGTTATTTTAAAAATTTAATAAATATTATGTCTAAAATAAGCATAAAAATTCCTATGTTATTAAATTATATGGAAACGTTTCCAGATTGTATATTATACATGTTATAACTATATACTATACATTAATATATTCTTTTTATTTGCTGATAAAGTATTAAAAATTCTATATAAAATGCACAAAATCTTATTAACGTCATTAATTTTTATCTTGAACAGTCCAAACCGCCGCCAACATATTGGTTTTCTACTCATATATATATATATATATATATTAAAATTAAATTAAGGAGATATTTAATTTTAAACAAGTATATATATTTTTTATTAAATAAATCCTTAATTTAAATTAACAAAAACATATAAATATAATATTGAGGACATATAGCTTATGAAATTACGAAAATTTTTATTAATAACAACTAATTTAATATCTATAACCACATTTACCGCTGTATCATGTACCCCAGGTAAAGATGGTCAAGATATTAGTAAGTACTCAATAAAAAGCTTCAGAGTACTTAAAACAACTGAAAATTCTGCTGAATTAGCAGTTAAAATTACTGGTTTAACATCTACTGATAAATTAGATGTTAAAATCGATGATAAAGATTATACCTTTACAGTATCAAATTTAACTAAATTAGGCGAAGATGAATACAAAATAGTTATTACAGGTTTAACTAAGAATAAAGAATATGAAGTTGATGAAATTGAAGTTAATGATGATGTAGACTTCAATATTGATCAAAAATTTAGAACATCAAATGGCGAGCAAGCGCAAAACACTGCCCCCGCTCCAAAAGATCCAACTAATAGTAATGCTAACCAAGAACCACCTAAAGAAGGAAATGTGCCTCCTAACCCAGGTCCTACAGACCCTGCTCCAAAAGATCCAACCAATGATAAAGGCGCCCAAGAACCTCCTAAGACCGACCCAAATCCTGCCCCTGCTCCAAAAGATCCAGCAACAGAAGAACCTGGAACTGGTGTAAACCAACAGGATGAGGAAAATACAAACAATGGTACTGATAATGGATCAACTGGCGCAGATAATCCCGAAAAACCTGCTCTTCCAGAACCTACACCACCTACAGATAATAGAACTGACAAACAAGATGGTGGTTCAACAAAACTAGATGAATCAGAAACTGAAAAAAATAATAGTAGCGAGAATTCTGGAACAACTAGTGCTGAACAAGAAAAACAACAAGAAACAAAAAAACCTGATAATGTAGACTCTACTGGAGGCACCAGCAATACTGATGCTTCAAATGGCAGTGGACAAGCTAACTCTGAAACTGACCAAACTTCCTCAGGTAATTCCGGAAATGGATCTAGCACTGGAGACACAGTTTCACAACCTGACAGCACGAGTTCAAACGGACAAACTGAATCATCAGGTTCAGATAGTACAACTACTAGCCAATCTCCAACTACCCAAGATGGTGGTCAAACCACTCAGCAAGAAAACACTAAAAAAGTAACTTCAACTTGAAGTGCTGATAATGATAAAACTAATGCATCATCAGAGAAAAACTATTATAAATTTGAAGATCAAAAACAAGAAATTTATAAAGAAACATTATTAAGATCATATATTTATACAGACCTAAAACTAGGTGATATTTTACCATTACGTAACTTTATGGCAGCTATCTTAGGGATTAGTAATATTAATGATTTACATGGAAATAATCACGAGAGTAAACACCTAATCAAGGCAGATTTATTAAAACCTAATGCAACTGGCTATGATCATGAAAAAGAAAGTGGTGAATTACATGTTCGAAAACTTGAACATCATTTCTTTGGTGCAAATGGTGACACTGTAAATGAAATAACTTCTTTAATTACTAAATTAGAAAACGCTCTTAAGTATGATATTAAAAATAAAAAAGATGCTTCTGAAACTCAAATTGTGTCTAGCGCTTCTAATGCGTCAACAACAACTGAAGGAATGCAAAAGATTAGGGATGATATAAATAAAAAAGTGCAAGATTTTGTTAATGTTTACCGTAAAGATGGTACTTTAAGTGATGAAGATCGTAAAAAATATGTTGATTCATATTTAAATGTTTATTTAAATGTGGCTCGTGTGCGAGTAATTTTCAGTGAATTAAAAGATCATTATACAACTAATAATTCAGGAAATACACAAGAACCTAAATGAGATGATATTTTCCAGAAAATCTTCCCATATAAAAAGGATTCTTCTTCTTCTTCTTCTTCTTATGAAGGTAAGGAATTTGTAGATAGTTTTTGAACAAAAGGCGGGACAAATACTTCTGGCAATACTGACACAGATCCTAAAGCAGACGCAAACTATATTAAAGTAACTGATCGCCAAGGTATTTTAGATAATCTTTATAAACATATTGATGATCAATTTACTAAAATAACTGAGTCAAACTTAAAAGATATTTTACCTTTAAGAAATACTGTTGCATCCCTTTTAGGTATTGCAGATGTCTCTAATTTAAAAGGAAAAGAAAATAATGGTAGTGGTGCTCAGGATGATAAAGATTGATTAGTTGCTAAAGAACTTTTAAAAGATGGAGTTAGTGATTCTACCACCGACCCATCTTATAATAATATGAAACATACTAGTGGCGATGCTTTGCATGTTCGTAAAATTGAAAAAGAAATTTTTGGGATAAATGGTGATGGCGAAAATAATAATAAAGAACAAACTATTAGAAACTTTATTAAAGAATTAGCTAATAAATTACCTAGTGTAACTCAAAATACTGCAACAACACATTCAGAAACTGCGGAAACTACTGCTCCAACAACAGAACCAGAAAAAACATTACACGATATTAAAGAAAAAGCTAAGAAATTTGTTGCTGCTTATGCAAAAGAAACAAGTTCTGGTGATAATACTAATCCAAAATTTACTAAAATCAATGATACTGACATTGAGAAGGTTGTCAAACTATACTTTAATACATACTTAAATAAAGCTCGTGTTGTTAAGTGAACTTTAGATTGAATTAAACAAGATGCAAATATTAAACCAACAACAAATACTGGTTCTTCAGGAAGTACAACACAATAATATTAATATAATTAAATAATCTATTTTAAAAATAGATTATTTGTTATTTTAATTTATATATAAGAGGTAATATTGTAAATGAAAAAACAACTAAAAAAGATATTTAATTTAGCCTTAATTTCAACTCCACTAATTATTAGTGTTGCGTGTACTAAGGTTCCTGAAACAATAACAAAACCGGATCCTGATCCAGGTATAAGAGATATAACATCTCCCCCTACAAATCCCGGTGGTTCTAATAATCAACAGCCTACTCCACCTACTATTACATTACCAGGCAATCCCGAGAAATTAAATGAAACTAAAGTTAAAGAATTACAAAACTCTAAAACCTTATTAAATTGAGGTGATGAAAGTTTTGCTCAAAAAGTAAGATCAAAAAATTTAACTAATCTTACTTATAGTGATGAAGCAACTAATGTTGCTTCAATTGCTCCATTTAATAAAGAAGTCAAAAGATCCAATGTTATGTACCAATTAACAGTATATTCATTTGCTGATGGCAATAATGATGGAATTGGTGATTTTATAGGTTTAAAAAATAACCTAGATTACTTTGTTAATCTAGGTATTGATACTTTATACCTTTCCCCTATTCACCCAGCTTCATCATACCATGGGTATGATGTAATTGATTATACTGACGTAGCTCCTGAACTTGGGGGGATGCAAGCTTTTGATGAATTTTTAACAGCGGCCCATGCCAAAGGTATTAGGGTGGTTATTGACGTAGTTATTAACCATACTTCGTACGAACATCCTTGGTTCCAAAAGGCTTTGCAAGGAGATCCTAAATATAAAAATTATTACTATATGTATGATAAAAATTCTGATGGTCATGCTAAAGAAGGAACCGATGATATACAGCAAAATTTTATTTATGTAAATGAACCTGGTAAAAATATTCCAAATACTGACTATAAATGAGCCGCAGAATTTTGATCTGGTATGCCAGATCTAAATTTAAAGAATCCTGAATTATTACAAGAGATGTTAAATGTACATAAGTTTTGAGCTGCTAAAGGTGTAGATGGTTTTAGATATGATGCATTTTATCATTTCTTTGATTCAGAAAATATTTATAAAAATACTTCTAATAAAGGTTTAGAGGTTGATTTAATGGCTGAATTTAGAAAGGTTATTGAACAAGAGTATCTTAAAGCAAATCAAAATAATATTTCAAGATCATCTGAAACTGCCTTTATGTTTGGTGAATGATGAGGAAGTTCATCTGATGACAAAGCCAAAGGTAATTGATTTAGTAAAACTGGGCAAAAAGCACTTAGTTCCTTAATTGATGGAACTAAGTGAAAAGATGATGTTAATAATGTTTGAATTCATCCAGGGGATGAATTAAACTTAATTAAATCATTAACTGATTATAAAGGACATAAACGTGAATGAATTCCATTTTTAGATAATCACGACGTTGAAAGATGGATTAACAAATTTAAGTGACAATTACGTGAAACTGAAGTTAATGATGAGCCACACAAATTAACTGATAAAGAAAGATATCGTTACATTGCCGCAATTTTTTCATTATTATCTCGTGGTGGACTACCTACCTTATATAATGGTAATGAGATTTTAATGCAAGGCGGACCAAAAAGTGATGATGATACTAAAGTAAGAGAAGCATATTACTGAAATGATCCTAAGAAAACAGTTTATTTTAAAGAAGCAAAAAATGATGCTGTAGTAGTGCAAACTGGAGCTTCAGTAGGTGAAGGATCAATTGAAAGTATTACTAGTGATCAATCTTCAGCTTATAACTTAATATCTAAATTAATTCAACTTCGGCAAAATTACATTTCACTGCGTGAAATGGATGAAAAATATATTTGGTGGGATTTAGATAAAGTATTAGAATTTTCTGGGAATGATAATGATTTTAAAGGACATAATACAACCCTGAGATTAAATGAAGATGGTACTTTGATTTTAATTCTTTATTCTGATTCACTGGAAAATGAATCAAGAATATCTCTTAATTCAAATTATTATGTTAAGGAAAAATTATTAGGAGAGAATTTTAGGCATACAACTGAAAATAATAAAGATAGCATTATTGCGACAAGGAAAGGAAAATTTGGAGCTTATTTAATAGCTCCAAGATAATAAATAAATTATGAAGTTTAAGAAATTTTTATTAACTAGTTCAAGCATTATATCTCTTAGTACTTTAACGCTTGCTTCATGTACTAACGAAAACCCTGATGCTCCTGATAAACCAAAGCCACCAATTAATGCTAACCCCGACCCAACTAAACCTAATGATCCTGAACCTGGGAATGGTGATGGTAAAAATAAAACTAGCCAAATCAATGAAATTAATCAAAATAAAGAAATTGTTATTGCAATTGATGGTAGTTTAAGACCTTTTTATAATCACGTCATTGATGCTTATAATAAAACAGAAATAGGTAAAAATTATAAGGTTAAAACTGTTTCAAAAGATCTTTGGGGAGCTTTGCAGTTAGCCTTTGATTCAAGTGATCAAGATAAAGATTCACTGGATATTGTCTATATGCCTTCAGATTATATAACACTCTTAACCCAAGCTAAAAAACTTACCTTTCTTGATGAATATATGCCTGAATTATTTAATGAAATAACCAGCCAAATCAAAGCAAGCCCAACTGAAAAAAATATTATGCAACAATTTGGAAGTGTTAATTTAAAACTAAATAATAATAACACTTCTAAATTACTTGGCATTGTGCATAATACAGAAGGATTAACCTTAGCTTCTAATTTACCTGAAAATGAAGCTAAAGAAATTTTAATGGATAGTTCAACTGATACTTTAGTTGAACTAATCAAAGAAGGAAAGATGCTAGTTAGATTCCAGGATTTTTGGTATTCAAATGGGGTTTTTGCAGGTGTTTTTGAAAAAATAAAACAAGATAATCCTGAGCTTAGTGATATTAATTTAATGACTAAGATCTTATATACAAATCCAGAAACTAACAAAGTTTCTTCTGGATTTATCAACACTGATAAATATAATGTTTATTTTAAAGATGCAATTAAAGTATTTACCTCGTTGTTTTTTCCAATTTATGAGGCGGCTTACATAAAAACTGAACAAGAATTTCAAGAAACTCCATGGGCAGCAAAAGGAATTAGCCAAACTGATTTAAAAGCAACTTTATCAAATAATGCCAGTGTTGCTAATGATCGTATTTTTAGTTTGCTAAAAAACAATAAAATTAATTTTACGGTAATTGGTTCATGGGATGCTAAATTATCGCAAAGCCAAGCTAATGCTCAAAGTTTTTTCTCGGTTGTTAAAACTGACGAATATCATGAATTTATCCAGGCTCCAGGGGCTTGAAGTTTTGGAATTAGTTCTAAAAATAAAGATGCTTCGCCTGAACGTAAGGATGCCTTAAAGCAATTTATTAAAACTATCTTTGATATTTCGTCTTATTATGAATTATTTAAAAATGGAACTAATATTCCATTTGTTAAAGAAGTTTATCAAGATTTAAAAACTGCAATTAAAAAAGAAAACCTAGAAGAATATAATAAATTAACTGACTTAGCTAAATCACAAGGTTACCAAACTTACGAAGAATTAAAAGAATTTTACTTCCAAAAACAAGAACAAACCTCTGAACTTTCAGTACTTTACGAACAAGCAACTTGGGGCGAGTCTTGATCATTAGATCTTGATAAAACTAGCCCAAGTTCAGAGCAAAATATGGTTTTAGTTTCATCTTTAAAAGATGAATTAATTAAAAAAGAACCTAATTTAACCGATCAGCAATTTACCGAAATGAAATTGCAAAATATTTTACCATTACGTAACACTGTAGCTTCCTTATTAGGTATTGAAAATATTGATAATTTAAAAGGTAAAAAATTCCCTGAATGAAGTGATGAGCATACTGACAATTGATTAGTTGGTAAAGATTTACTTAAAGAAGGTGTAAAAGAGAGCCAAATGCGCTATGAAGAAAATGGTCGTTATTCTGAGGAATCATTACATATGCGTAAAATTGAAGAATATATCTTTGGAGTCTATGGTGATAATGAAGCTCAAAAACTTGACTTTATTGATAAATTAACTAAACTACTTTGGGAAGATTATAAAAATAATTCTTCTAAAGTGGAAGAATTAAAAACTTCAATTATTAACAAAGCTCAAAGCTTTGTTAATGAATTTAGCAAAAAAGAATTAACTTTAGAAGAAATTACTAAAATAGTTGAAGGCTATTTAGCTGTATACCTTAATCCAGCACTAGTGCGATTTTTCTATGTTAAAGACTTTACTTCATTTCCAAATACAATTTATAATGAAGCGCAAATTGCTGAATTAAAGAATTGAACAAATTATAATACTTGAGGAGAATCTTGATCTAAGAACACTAATACTACTAAAGCAAATGCACAAGAGAATTTTGTTAGTGCACAAGAATTAAAAGATCAAGTTAAAAAACTTAATTCATTGCAAGAACGTGATTATGAAACATTAGAAATTGAGAGTATCTTACCATTACGTAATACCATAGCTTCATTATTAGGTCTTGAAAATGTTAATCTTTTAGTAGGTAAAGAAGATAACCAAGATAAAGAATGGTTGGTATCGCAAGATTTACTTAAAGAAGATAGCATTGATCATCCTTTTAGCTCATTACTTCGCTATAATACTGAAGCTTTGCATATGCGAAAAATTGAAGAATTTATTTTCAGTGTTAACGGTGATAATCAAGCATCAAAAAATGCTCTTTTACAAAATTTAACTGAAGCGCTAATTAAAGACATAAAGGCTCGCAATACCAACAATATTGATGAAATTAAAACTTATGCTTATAGCAGGGCTCAATTATTTGTTGAAACTTATAGCAAAGTAGCAGTTGAGCAAGAAACCATAAAGCAAGCAATAGATGGATATTTAAATGCTTATTTAAATCCTGCGAAAATAAGAGCTTTAGTTCTAAATATTATTCGTCGTCAATCAAAAAACCAAAGTAATGTAAGTGTTTCAGACGAAGTTTTAGAAACTATCTTAGCTTTTGAGGATAAATTTAAAACTAATAAAACAATGAATGTTTTTGGTTCAACTACTAGCATTGCTGATGGAGGATTAGGTATTACAAGATTACAACCAATTCGTCCTGATAATTCTAATCCACTCTTTGAACAAGTATGGAATATTATGAATAAAGAGGTTTTTGGTAACAGAGCAATATATGAAAATATGGCGCGTTATAATATTAAAACCCAGGGTGCTTTTAACTCTGAACTAGGTCGGGAATTACTAATTGCCTCTAATAAATATATTACAACCTTAAATGAAGAAAACAAGAATACAAATTTAGTAATTGATAATTAACTATACAAAAATTAAAACAACAATCTTAATAAAATTAATGATTGTTGTTTTTTCTCATTTTAGCAATGCTTTACCAATTGTTGTCAAACAGTTACTCAACTATCCTTAAATTCCGATTAATTTGGACTATAAACAGTGTTAAATATAACTTATTTGTTTTTAAATACAACTCAAAGGAAGATTTTCTTGTACAGAATTATTTAATTTAGACTTTTATAAAATATATTTTATTAATTAATATTTTTCATATATAATAGTTTTATTATTATAAAATATCATATATAGCAAAGGAGTAGATTATGGCAAGAGAAGGATATACATTAGCATGTCAAGATTGCAAAATGGAAAACTATATTTCTAAGAAAAATAAGAAAAATCATCCTGAAAAAGTAGAATTATCAAAATACTGCTCAAAATGCAATTCTCATACTAATCACAAAGAAAAAAAATAATATATAACATATATAAAAAAAGAAACTGATTTTATTCAGTTTCTTTTTTCTTATTATGTAATCTTAATATAAATTCGACTAAGGTTGCTACTAATGGGCCTTGCGGCTGTTGATTAGCATCAGCAGTTCCAGCAATATCACAATGAATGAAATCGATGCCTTTAGTGAATTCTTTTAAAAACATTGCGGCTTGCGAAGAATCTTGTCTTACTATTTTTGATCAACTGGCTAAATCTGCTACCTTTGAACTTTTATTACCTTTATGAAAATCTTCATGTAGTGGCATACGTCAAACCTTTTCTTGTGCTTCACGCGCTGCTTCATTAAAGATTTCTCATTTTACATCATTGGTTGATCAAATTCCGCTATAAACATTAGATAAACTCGTTAAGATAGTACCAGTTAAGGTAGCAACATCTATAATAGTTGTTGGCTTTAATTTTTCTGCTGCATAATAAATTCCATCTGCTAAGACTAGTCTTCCTTCAGCGTCTGTATCTACAACCTCAACTCATTTACCACTCATTGATTGGTAAACATTTTCAGGTAATGAAGCATCATTATTAATACGATTATCCGTGATGCACATAATAGCACTGACGTTGACTTTAGCTTTAAGTAAAGCTAAAGTTTTAACTGTATAAGCCGCAACTACTGATCCTGACATATCATATTTCATTCCTTCCATATGATATCCTTTTGTATTAACTCCACCTGTATCAAAAGTAATTCCTTTACCTACAATGCTCGTATGCTCAGTATCTTTTGGATTACCTTTATAAGTGATAATTACAACACGTGGTTCATGGGTGCTTCCTTGATTAACTGAAAGAAGTAAATTCATGTTTAAATCTTGAATTTCTTTTTTAGTTAAAACCTCAACTTTTAAATTATCAATTCCTGAAAAATCACTTGAAATGCTTGAAGCAAGCATTTCAGAGTTTAAGAAGTTTTCCGGTGTAATTTGTAAGTTTCTTACTTGGTTTACAGATTTTGCAATTAAAGTTACTTTATTAATTAATTGCTTTTGCTCTAAAGTAGGTTGTTCAATTAGTAAACTTAAAGATTCTTCTTTAGTTTTTGCTTCTTTTTGATATGTTTTTTTGAATAGTTTTGCTTTTGTAAAAATTGCCCCAAAGACAAATAACCGAATTAATTTATCTGTCTCAAAATGATTACTAAAAGCTTTTAAATCTAATACATAACTTCTTTGTAAATTACTTGCAAAATTATTAAATCATTGTGAAAATTCATATCAAGATTGCTTTTCCTTACTAAAATATACATATGATTCATTTGTACTTAATTCATCACTAATTGTAAAATTACGTTTTCCAACAAAATTTGGAAATTCAAAACCTTCAAAAGCAGGTTTTAATAATTGTGTATTTGCATCATGTTTATTGATTATTTTTATCATTATTATTCCTTTTCTAAATATTGTTCGATGGCTAATTTAGCACTTTGGCGGTACGCTTTTTGTAAACCGCCAAAACCTAATAAAGTACCTCCAAAATACCTTACTACAATTACTAGGATATTTGTCAGTTTTTTAATTCTAATTAAATCATAAATAACTTTACCAGCGGAATTAGAAGGCTCGCCATCATCACTAAAACCTCCATTTTCGATCTTATTATTTAAGATTAAATATCCATAGCAAATATGCCTTGCTTTCTTATGCTCTTTTTTGAGCAAATTAATTATTTCTTTTATATTACCTTTATCAGTTATGTTATAAACATATGAGATAAAGGTAGATTTTTTAAAAATAATTTCTATACCTTGTTTAGTCAAAAGTTATTCCTTTTAAATTTCTAACCATTTGTACAAAATGGTTATAAGCTTTAGTTAAATCGAGTTTTCCCTGACTTTTAAAGAAGTTGAATTTTTTAGCATAATCGCTTAAAAGCCCATAAACTTCAATTTCATCTAGCGAAGGTTTGAGCCCTAATTTTTCGAGTTTCTCAGGATAATATTTACTTAGTAAAATATAGAATTTAGTTGCTAAAAATTGTGGCGAGAAATTTTCGTATTTAATTGAACCAATTGCCAATAATTTGATGGCAGGTTCTTGGTCATAGAATTTTGGCAATAAAATACCAGGAGTATCTAAAAATAAAAATTCTTTATTTGCTACCCATTTTTTTTCCTTAGTAACACCAGGGAAATTTTCCACTTTTAAGGATACTTTTTCAGTTACTAAATTAATTAAGGTACTTTTACCACAGTTTGGTACCCCAACAACAAACGATTTAATTTTAGTTTTAATTATTCCTTTTTCAAAATTTCTTGATATTTTTTCTTTATTTATTTCTGTTAATTTACGTAATATTTTATTTTTAGAACTTTGATTACGTAAATCTAGCCACAATAAATGTTCGCCGCTAAATCTCTCATTAATTTGATTTTTTTTGTTTTTATCCATTAAATCAATTTTGGTAAAAATAAATAAGCGTGGTTTATGCGGAGCTATTTTGTCGAAATCTTCATTATATGAACTAATTGGAGCTCTTGAATCTAAGACAACTATAAAAACATCGGCAAGGGCAGCACTATTTTGAATTTCTTTAAAACCCTTGGCCATATGGCCAGGGTATCATTGAACTAGTGTTTCGTGGGTAGTTTCTTTTGTTTCAGTATACATTTTTAACTCCTTTTATTATAAATTTTATCTAAGATTATTCCAGCAGCAACTGCAACATTTAAACTTTCAAAAGCAATTGGTATATATAAACTATGATCTGCGAGGTTTTTTATTGCCTGCGATATTCCATTTCCTTCATTACCTAAGATTACAATAATTTTATCTTCCGAAAATTTAATATCGTTAAGTTTTTGGGCTTTTAAATCAAGGAGCGAAGCATATAAAGTAAATCCTTGATTTTTATAATCTTGTAATTCGTTAGCCAAATTTTTGGTTTGGATAATATTTAAATTAAAGATTGATCCTTGGCTAGCTCTAATTACTTTATCATTAAAAGGATCTAAATTTTCTATGATAATAGTATCAAATCCAAAAGCAAGGGCTAAACGGATGATAGTTCCAACATTACCTGGATCTTGTAAATCATTTAAAGCAATAACTTTATTGACTTTTGCAGCTTTTAACTTGCGTTTATCGCATAAAGCAAGGCAGCTTTGGGGACTAGTAGTTTTTGCTAAATATTGAATGATGTCATAACTAACTTTTGTTGAATTAGGGTAAATTTTTGAATCTTCTGTTTCAAAAATTTCTAAAACTAAATTATTTTTTAAAGCTTCATTAATTAAATGTTGACCAGAAACCAAAAACTTTTGTTCTAAAGTACGGTACTTTTTTTGTTCTAATTTTTTTAAATATTTAATTTTAGGATTTTGCTTACTTGTTAAAGTCATGTTTCAAAAAATCTTTCCCTTTTTCTGCTTCGTATAAAGATAATGATTTAAAATTTAATTGGCGCATGATTTCAAAAGCTACAATACAAACTGAGTTTGCTAAATTAATTGAACGCATTGCAGAAACCATTGGTATTCTTAAACAATTATCTAAATTATTTTGCAAAATACTTTTATCAATACCTGTTGATTCACGTCCAAACATGATTCAAATTTCTTGATTTTGATCATGAATTTTTTGATACTCAATATCACTATATGTTTTTAATCCATAGCGAGTAATATAAAAAATATTTTTATCATGATATTTATTATAAAAACTTTGATATGTATCATGGACTTCGTGGCGAATATCTGAAAGCATGCGTCCAGCTCCCGCTCTTTTTAAGTATTTAGGATGTAAGTCAAAACTTATTGGTTTAATGATATGTAATTTAGCGCCTAAAGCATAACAGGTTCGAATAATATTTCCGGTATTTGGTGAAATTTCAGGTTGGTATAAAACTATATTGATCATAATGTTCCTTTTCATTTAATAATATTATATTACCTTCATTAAATATACTTTTTAATTTTACTAAATTAACCGCTTGAGTAAAATTAAAAATTAATATTTGGTATAATACTTAAAGTAATGAAGAAAAATAATAAAAGAATGAAATTATTCCTGACTTTCATGAATTTATCAATTTTACCTTCTGTGGTAATTTCATGTACTAGTAAGGAAGATAACCCAAAACCCGATGATAAAAAACCTGGGAATGGTAAAGAATCAGCTAAACCAGTAATCCCAGCACCAGTGCAGCCAGATCCAGCACCTATCAACCCAAATCCTGGTAATGGCAAACCAGGAAATTCTACAGGCCCAGTTTTAAATAACCCTAACCCGCTACAAGATCCACAACCAAAAGATCAAAACCCTGGATCAAGTAATCAAACTAAACCTACTGATCCAGTTAATTCTACAGATTCAGGAAACCAAACAATTGAGCCAAAGCAACCAAATGAAGGTTCAGATCCAAAGACACCTTCTCAAGAACCAAGGGAACCAGAAAACCCTGAGGCTTCTAATGATTCCGCAAATCCCCAATTACGTGAAGAAGTATCTAAATTAATTGGCAAAGTTCAAGATCCTGATAAAAAGAACTTTTATACATTTAGGTTGCAATTTTCAAGTGATGCTGCATTAAATAACCTTAAAACTGAAGTGCAGCAAACCCTTGCCCAAGAGGAAGAATGATCTAAAGATACTTCGCCTGCCGAAAAAAGGCAATTTAGTTTTCCTAAATTAACAGAACGTGAGGCAATTGAAAAAATTAAAAATAAGACTTTTTCAATTGGCTACGGTTGAACATTTGAGACTGAAACTACTCCTTTAGCACACCCACATAACGGAACCGGTTGGTTGCTAGATTATGCTTGGGATGCTAACAAAGAAAATTTAATGCTTTTTATTGCAACAAATTTACACGTACACAAATATGCCTTTAATAGTTTTGATAAAGATTTAAAAAATGATTTTCCAGAGTATTTCACTGAAGCAAAACGAGAAACACTTTATGGCTTTTTAGGTGTTGCACGAGATGATATAAATCTTGACCCAATTCCAAATAACACCAAGCCAAATACCGCTACTAATAGGCCAAGCATTTTCACAAATGAGCCTAAAGAACGAGCTGAGCTTAAAGGAGCAACTTCATTAGGTGATATAATGAAAGCTCCGCAAACTATATTTGCTGCAATGGATTTTTATAATGAAGAAGGTAATAAAAAGATGCTTGATAATGTGTCTTGATACAAAGATACAACTTACCCAGATCGCCGTCCAGGGTTAGATTTTGCTGTTTTTGGAGTAGAAATAAATTATAAAAAACTAACAGAAAATCAAAATCAATATGCATTATTTAAAAAACATATTGATAGAGCAATTTCCACTTTTGATAATGATGTTAAAACCATTAAATATGAAGATGATGCATTATACATCCCATTTGATTATGTTGCATCATATCTAAAACCAGGTGCTAATAAACTTAAATCATTGCGTCCTGAACGTTTGTATGTAGCAGGATACCCACAAGTTTCTAATACTGGATTATTTATGTCTAATACTTCTAGTGATTTAGATCATTCAGTTATAATTGATAGAACTACTTTTACAAATAATATTAGTAATGAAGGAGTCTTAGACGATGCAAGGATTGCAATTGGAATTGGTTATTCATTTGCTTTAACTAATTCCTCTTTAGCCGGTGGAACAAGTGGATCAATGGTAACTAATGAATATGGGGTTCCAGTTGGTATTTATAATACTTCATCAAATACCAATGGCACTGATTTATCACAAAGATCTGGCTTTGTTCCATTAATTCAAGGTGAAGATTTAGATTCATCATATGCTTATAACTTAATTGACGGAAGCGATAAAACTAAATACCCAATGCAAGAAAAATCTTATCGCCAAAATTTAGCTAAACTTGATAAAATATTAGCTAAATATCCAAAAACAGCATTATTCCCTAATGGGGTGAAACAAACTAAATAAGAGGAGAAAATTATGAATAATACAAGATTATTAAAAATGTTCGAACGAACAGGGGCTGAAGTTTTAATTTCTGAAGCTCCACAAACTAGATTATGGTATGCTAATGTGCAAACCACTGATGGTTTTATTGCCATTGAAAAAGATAAAGCAACATTGTTTGTAGATGGACGCTACATTGAATATGCACAGAAGCATGCAAAAAATGTTGAGATAGTTTTAATTCAAGGAACCAATATGCAAGATTGGTTTAAAGCAAGAAACTTTAAAAAAGTTGCTTTAGAAAAAGATTACTTAATTAAAGATGTCCAAGAAAGAATTATTAATATTGTTAACCCAGAAGAATTAATTTGAGTAAATGGGCAAGAATTAAGAATTATTAAATCTCAAGAAGAACTTAAATTAATGCAAAAAGTCGTTGATATTTCTTTAGCAGCATTAGATGAATTTAAAGCTTGAGTTAAACCAGGTATTACTGAAAAAGAAGCTGCTGCAATGTTAAACTTTTTACTTAAAAAACATGGTGCTGATAAAGAAGGTTTTGATGAAATTATTGCTTCAGGTCCAAGCAGTGCCGAGCCACATCACCACCCTACAGATAAATTAATTGAAGATAATAATTTATTGAAAGTTGATTTTGGTGCTAAATATAAAGGATATACTGCTGATATTACGAGAACTTTCGTAATTGGAGATCAAAGTAAAGTTAATCCAGAAGCTTTAAAAATCCTAGAAATTGTTAAAGAAGCAGCCGCTTTAGGTCGTAAGGCAGTGCGCCCTGGTATTAAAGTTTCAGAAATTGATAAAATTTGCCGTGACTATATTACCCAAAAAGGATATGGGCAATACTTTACCCATTCAACTGGTCATGGTTTAGGTATTGATGTACATGAACTTCCAAATGTTTCAACTCGTTCAAACACTATTTTAGAACCAGGTATGATTATTACTGTTGAACCTGGTATTTATATTGAAGGCTTAGGTGGTGCTAGAATTGAAGATGATGTTTTAGTAACTGAAGATGGTTACTACGTATTTTCTAGACCATATGAAACAAAACAAAACTAAGCAAAATAACTTACTTGAAGCAAATTATCTTCAAGTAACTGAATACCACTCTATTTATTATCAAATATATGGAAATCCTCAAGGATTTCCTATCTTTATAATTCATGGAGGACCAGGCGGAGGATCAACTCCGATCTTAAATAAATTATTTAATTTAGATGTTTTTAAGTTAATTTATATTGACCAAAGAGGCTGTGGTAAATCTAAACCTCGTTTAGAACTAAAAAATAATACTACTCAAGACTTAATTGAAGATATTGAAGCTTTAAGGCTTTATTTAAATTTAAATAAAATAGCTTTATTTTGTGGAAGCTGAGGAACAACACTTGCTTTAGCATATGCAATTAAATATCCGCTCAATGTCGAGCGGATATTACTAAGAGCAGTCTTTTTAGGACGTCAAGAAGATATAGATTTTTTATATGAAGCAAATGGGGCAAGTGATTATTATCCTGATTATTTTGAAACTTATAGCAAGCTAGTTAAGGATATTCTAGGGAATAGTATTTTAGAAAAATACTATAATGTATTTACCAGCCATGATTCAGAATTTAAAAACTTAGCAGTACAAACTTTTTATAATTGAGAAGCATGCTTAGTTTCAGTTAATAAATTTAAGACTAAGTTAAATCCAAGCAAACAAGAACTAAATTCATATTTAGATGTTGCATTATTAGAAACTCATTATTTTGTTAACAAATGTTTCTTTGATGATGATAATTACATCCTTAAGCATGCTAAGATGCTTAAGGATATTCCAGTTGATATTGTGCATGGGCGACAAGATGTGGATTGTCGGCCAATTGGGGCTTATTTATTACACAAAGAATTAAATAATTCAAAACTGTATTTAGTTGATGGAGCAGGGCATACTTCACTTGATAAAAACCTTTGAAATGCTTTAAAAACCGTAACAAAAAATTGAGAAAATATTTATGCTATACAAACCAAGA
Organism: Mycoplasma sp. 11548; assembly: GCF_055523555.1. Classification (NCBI taxonomy): domain Bacteria; kingdom Bacillati; phylum Mycoplasmatota; class Mollicutes; order Mycoplasmatales; family Mycoplasmataceae; genus Mycoplasma; species Mycoplasma sp. 11548. Next base: position 1,022,219 of record NZ_JBVFVF010000001.1, on the reverse strand, counting down.
ATTAAGTTTCTTGGTTTTTTATATTTGACTTGTCAAGTGCTTTGAGTATTATTAACAAACTATTGTAATTTTTAATAAAATTTAAATATGAAGAAATATTTTAAATTACTATTGAATATAAGTGCTTTGCCAATTTTTGCAAGTACTTTGGTAGCTTGTTCAACTCAAGAATTAAAATATGATCAAGCTCGTGAATTTAAAAAATTGCAAGATACCAAAACCTTATTAAATTGAGGTGATGAAAGTTTTGCTCAAAAAGTAAGATCTAAAAATTTAACGAATCTTACTTATAGTGATGAAGCAACTAATGTTGCTTCAATTGCTCCATTTAATAAAGAAGCCAAAAGATCTAATGTTATGTACCAATTAACAGTATATTCATTTGCTGATGGAAATAATGATGGAATTGGTGACTTTATTGGTTTAAAAAATAACCTAGATTACTTTGTTAATCTAGGTATTGATACTTTATACCTTTCTCCTATTCACCCAGCTTCATCATACCATGGGTATGATGTAATAGATTACACTGATGTAGCTCCTGAACTTGGAGGGATGCAAGCTTTTGATGAATTTTTAACAGCGGCCCATGCGAAGGGAATTAGAGTTGTCATCGACGTAGTTATTAACCATACTTCGTACGAACATCCTTGATTCCAAAAGGCATTGCAAGGTGATCCTAAATATAAAAATTATTACTATATGTATGATAAAAGTCAAAATAGTAATGAGCAACAAGGAACTGATGATATTAGACATTTATTTAAAGTAGTTAATATCCCTGGTTCAAATCCGCCGCAATCTAATTATAAATGGGCAGCGGCCTTTTGATCAGGAATGCCAGATTTAAATTTATCAAATCCTGAAGTGATCGAAGAAATTAAGAATATGCATAAGTTTTGAGCAACTAAAGGAATTGACGGGTTTAGATATGATGCATTCTACCATTTCTTTGATTCTCCTAATATTTATAAAGGAAGAAGTAAAAAAGGCCATGAAGTAGAATTATTTAGTGAGTTTCGTAAAGTAATTAATGAAGCATATAAAGAAGCTACAAATAATGGAATTACTCGTTCTTCTAATGATGCATTTATGTTTGGAGAATGGTGAGGTGATTCAAGTGATTCAAATGCTCAAAAAAATTGGTTTAACAAACAAGGCGATGTTTCACTTAGTTCACTAATTGATGGAGTAAGGTGGAAGAATTCAACAGATGTAAGATTAAATTCATATGAGGAACTTAAGTTAATTGAAGGTTTAACTGATAAAAATGGTGTAATTAGGGAATGAATTCCATTTTTAGACAATCATGATGTTGAAAGATGAATTACCAGAATTAAACAAGGAGTAGGGGGTGCTCCAGCGACTACTGAACCATATAAATTATCATTAGATCAACGCAACCGGTATATTGCAGGTATCTTTGGACTTTTATCCCGTGGTGGCTTACCAACTTTATATAATGGTAATGAGATTTTGATGCAAGGAGGGCCTAAAAAGCGGGATGTAAATGTTCGAGAAGCTTTTTGGTGAGAAGATACAACTAAGAATGTTGATTTTTACGAACTTAAAAGCCCTGATGATCGGATCTCACCAAAAGCTTCGCCTGGAGAAGGAAGCGTTGAATCAATAATTAAAAATCCGAATTCATCATATAATTTAATTGCACAGTTAATTAACCTACGTAAAGAATATATTTCACTACGTGAAATGAATTCTAAATATGTAGCAAGTAATTGAAGGGATATTTTGGACTTTGAAGATGTCCAAAATGGCTTTAGCGTCAATAATACAACATTAAGAAAAAATGATGATGGAACTTATTTATTAATTGTATATAACCCACTTGGTAATAATGAAGCAAAAATTACTTTAAAAAATAATTTGGTGGTCAAAGAAAAATTATTAGGAAGTAATTTTACAATCAAAAATATAGACAATAATGTAACTATTATTGGGAGTGGCCAAGGTAAGTTTGGAGCCTTTCTAATTGGTCCTAAATAGTTTGATATTGCAAGGTAAATTATCAACACTATATTTTAAGTATATTATAAGTGCACAAATAATATTTAATATTTTGCTATAATATTTATAGAAAAATGAAAAAAAAATACAAATTTAAGCGAATTCCGCTCAAAACTAAGTTAAGATATTTTATTTTTGGTAAATATCCGCTTGAAAGACGGTATAAACCAAAGATTTTAGAGTACTTATTTATGATTTTTTCAAACATTGTTGCTTTTGTAATCACAATTTTATTGTTTTTTATTATAAAAAAGGCTATAAACGAAGGTACAGAAGGAACAATATATGGAAATGTTTCCACAAGGTTAAATGCATATGAAAGTCGTATCTTTATTTCAATTCTTTTACTAACTTATATAGTTAATTTGATACTTTCAATCCATGTGCTTTACATTTTGAAAAAAACGGAATTTAATAAAATATTCGCTGTGCTTGGAGTTATTTCTTCATTAACTTTTTTAACTCCATTTGCAATCATTTTTCTAATTATTGCTTATCAAAAAAATGAATTGGCTTTTGAATAAGCCATAGATTGAAAATAGATATTTAAGGAATTATTATGAAAATACGTAAATTTATATTATCAGCAACAAGCTTATTATCCGTAGGTACATTTGCAGCTGTTTCATGTACCGGTGGTGGTAATGCCAAACAAGAAGAAATTGTTGTTGCAGTTGACGGGGTTCAAAGAGCCTTTTATGAAAAAGCTATTGAAGCTTACAACAAAACAGAATCAGCTAAAAAATACAAAATTCGTACAATTGAAAAAGATGTTTGAGGTGCTTTAGACTTCAGTCTTCAAGGAATTACATCACCTGAAGTAGCTGACATTTTCTATTTACCTGGAGATAGAGTTACTGACTTAACTCAACAAAATGCACTTAGTTATATTGATGAATTTATTCCTAGTTTAATTGATGAATTATCAGCATCAACTGGTGCTACTGCAGCTGAAAAAGAACTTCTTAGAGCATTTGGAACAATTCGTACCCGTGTAAAAAATGGGCAAAATATTACTAATGTTACAAAATTAATGGCTATTAGACATAACACGGAAGCAATTTTAATGGCTTCAAGACTTCCAGAAGCAGATGCTCGTCGTGACTTAAGTAATGCAAACACAGATACTTTAGTTGAACTAGTTAAAGAAGGAAAACTTCTTTTAAGATTCCAAGACTTCTGATATGGTAATGGTGTTTTAGCCGGAGCTTTAGAAAAAATTAAAACTCAAAATTCACTTGATCCAAAATTAAACTTAATGTCAAGAATCTTATACACCGATGAAACTCGTGGTCAAATTACTTCTGGATTTATTGACGGAAACCAATACAATGCTTACTTTAAAGAAGCATTAAAAGTATACTCTTCATTATTCTTCCCAATTTATGAAGCTGCTTTCTTAAAGAGTGAATCAGATTTTGGTCAAACTGTTTGAGGTAAAAAAGGTATTTCTCAATCAGACTTAAGACAAACTTTAGTTAAAGAAGTTGGTGAAGCTCAAGCTACAATCTTTAGTTTAATGAACCAAGGAAAAATTGACTATGCTGTTATTGGTTCATGAGATACACAAAATTCAGAAAAATCAGCTGGTGCTCAATCATTCTTTAACGTAGTTAAAACAGACGATAACACCGAATACTTACAAAGCCCAGGTTCTTGATCATTTGCTATTAATTCAAGAAACAATAGCGCTAGTGAAGAAAGAAAAACTGCTATTAAAGAATGATTTAAAGCAATTTATTCAGTAGCAGCTTACAAAGAATACTTTAAAAATGACTCAAAAGTTCCATTTGTTAATGGGATTCAAAAAACCTTAATTGATGACATTAAAGCTGAAAATTCAGCTCAATTTACTGAAGTTGAACAATTTGCTAAAGATCTTGGATTTGCTTCATATGATGAGCTTAAAACTGAAAGAAATTCAAAAACTGCTAAAATCTCAGTATTAGCAAACCAAAAAGTATGAGGAAATACTTGAAGTGCTGACAAAGATCAAACTAGCCCTTCTGCTGAAGCAAACTTACTTAAAGCAGCTGATCATAAAGCATCAATTGAAAAACCTGAAGTGCTTACTGACGCTGACTTTAATGCAATTGCTTTAGGAGATATTTTACCGCTTAGAAACCTTGTTGCATCATTATTATCAATTAGTGATGTTAAAACTTTAGTAGGAGTTCAAAATTCAGATAACCCAGGAAACCAAGAATGATTAGTTGGAAAAGATTTACTTAAAGATGGATCATTTAATATTCCACAAGCTGAAACCTTGAAACATGGAGATTCTTCATTCCACATGCGTAAAGTTGAAAAAGAAATCTTTGATGTAAATGGTGATAATGAAGATGAAAAAGAAAAAATTATCAAAACATTAACAGAAGCTTTAACGAAAGATAAAACAAACAACAATACAGCAGAACTAGACAAATTAGTTACAAAATACCTAAATAAAGCAAAAAGTTTTGTTTACAACTTTGCAAAATCATCGCTAGATGATGCTAAGGTAAAAGAATTTGTTACTTTATACTTAAATACATACTTAAACCCTGCTCGTGTTAGACTATCAGTTGGAGATATTTTCAACAATAAAAAATTTATTGAAGGAAAAGATGCAACTTATAAACAAGTTGATGAAAAAGTTTCAGGATATGAATCTAAATTAACCTTTAATAAATTACTTAACGTTATCTCATCAACACAAGCAATTAGCGAAGGGGGACTTGGTGTTCTAAAAACCCAATTAACTCGTGCTGATAACTCTAATCCACAATTTACAACAGTTTGAGGATTTATGAATGATCGTACATTTGGTAATGCTGAATTATACAGAGAATTTGCCAATAAAAACATAGATACTCTTGATAAATTTACCAATGAAATGGCCAAAACATTATCTAAAGTTTTTGACGAACAAGCTGGTAAATTGAATGCAAGTAACTCAGATACATATGTAACTATTTCTAACTAATGGTTAAATATAAATCAAACATAAATAAAATTAGTTTCTATACACTTTTAGTACAAATAGCACTACTTACAGCAGTGCTCTTTGTTTGACTGTTAATCCCTTTTGGTATGGGGATTAGTGCTGAACAATATCAGCATTTAACCAGAGATTTAACTGATGAACAAATAAGTGATTTAGGACAACAAATTGCAATGCGCAGCTTAATGTCATATTTAGCAAACACTTTTGTAATCTTATTTTTCTTAGGATATTTAGTAATGCTTAGACATAAGTTAAAACATGGATATATTTTTTTATATTCATGAATGATTGTCTTCTTGACGTTAGCTTTTTCTCCATTTTTTAATGGCACTGAGCTTTTGTCAACCTTGCAAATTGTTATAGGAAGCTTAATATCTATTTTAAATATCAGCTTAATTATCACTTTAATTTATCTCTTGGTGCAATACCACATTAAACGTAAATTTTATTATTATGAATGGTTTAAAATACATAGAGGAGGAAGCAAGTAGTTGTGAAAGAATTAAAACTTTATAATTGATACGGCGAAGAATTCGACAGTATCCTACCGTCTTCCGTTGGTAATTTAAAAGCATATAAAAAACAAGTCAAAAATATTTTCTTGCGTAATAATGACAAAATTAAAGCGCAAGAAAGAGTTGACCGTGACTTATATTTGCGGGCAAGAAATAAATTAAGTGATAATTTAAAACGTGAACTTGCCAGCCATAGAGTTGCATACAAAAATAAAATTGGTGTCCTAAAAGACTCAATTAAAAAGTTAAAACATTTTGATTCAATGCCTTCATTATTACGTTTTGAAATCAAAAAATTAGCTAAAAGCAAAAAAACTATACAAAATTATGCACAAGACTTTGTTTATTCTTTAACAAAGTCTGCTGATGAACTTAATTATAAAATCTCCATTATTGAAGATTTAAAGAAAAAAACATATCTTGATGAAAAAGAAATCTTTAAAAAATATACTATTTTCAATATTATTTTGTTATATATTGAAAATAACCAAGATTTAACTTTTGATATTGAGAAAATTAAAGATCGTTTATTACCGCTTGAAATAGTATGAATAGATAAATTAGCTAAAACTCATAATGTTGGTGAATATTTTTTAGATATTTATAATAAACTCGAAGTTCAAAGAGTTAGTTTAGTAGCTAAAAAGACTGAATTATTACGTCAATATAATGAAACGCACCAATTACAAAAAGAGTTATATTTAAAAGAAAAAAGTAATATTCAATTAGAAACTAAACAAAAGATTTTAACTTTAGAATATGAATATAATGCTAATTTAAAAGAACAACGAGAAAAAGTTAAAGTTAATAAGCAAAAAACTCTTGAAAAAATCGAGACCCAAAAAGAGCAAATTTTAGCTGTAGAACATAAAAACCAGGAACTTACTAATCAAATAATTCAAGAAGCTAAATCAAAAATTAAAGAAATTGATCTTGAATATAAAAAACAACTTGTAAGTTCCAAAATTCGTTCAAAAATCCAAGTTTATAAAGATTTATATAAATTTTTATACAAAAATGAAATTGACTTAGCACAATTTGATTTTACGTTAAACAATCTTTCAGACCAAGAATTAACCCAAAAAGTAACTGAATTACAAGGTTACTTCAACTCATTTCAAACTAACAATGTTTTAGCTAAAATCGCATTAAAAGAATATTTAACGAAACTTAATTTCTTTAAATCATGCCGCGAATTTAAATTATTAGTTAAATCACAATACAAAGAAAAAGTTGGGCAAATTCTAAAAACTTATAGTTATGAAGGATTTTATAACCTTGAAGAAGCAAAAGCTTTAAAAGAATCATTTATCGATTATCGTTTAACTCGCCTTAAATTCTTAGGTGAAAAGATTGAAGCTAAAACTAATTTAGCACAGCTCAAAGAACAAGGTGTTTATGATCAGGAGCAAAATGATTTTAAAACTGCTAAGGCAAAAATTATTGAACAATTTAAACTCCAAAAATTAGAAGCTAAAAACCGTATCAAAAATAAAGAAATAACTAAAGCAGCGTTTAAAAACAAAAATATTGAACTTAATATTTTTAAAAAAGAATCAATTAACGAAGAAAAATTAAAGTCAAAAGTTCAATCAAATAAACAAGTTTTAAAAACTTTATTTTGACGTGAATGAGCCGAAAATAAAATTAATAAGAAACTTTATGAAAGTAAGGTAACTGAAGCTCAAAAATCGATTCCAGTTGAAACTATGAAAAACTTACGTTGAATTAGTTTATTTATGAACTTTGTTTTCCCAGGTTTTGCTGAACTAGTTTTCTTTAAGCAACGCCTTAAAGGAAGTATTATGGCAGCTGTTTCATTTATAACTATTGCTTTAATTATCCCATTTGCTTTTGGAGCATATTGAAAAGCAATGGGTGGGATACCTGGATTTAGCGACCTAGGAGCAGCTGGACACAGTTTTACTAAGGGATTATTCCCAGATGCCAGGGTCTATTTATTTGGTGGTGTGATCTCTGTGATAGTTTTAGTCTTTGCACTGATTTACCACACCGTTTCAGCCTTAGGAGCTTATCGGGTAGCCAAATTACTCGAATATGGTTCTCGTCCAAGTAAATGAGCCCAAACTAAGCGATGATTAAATACCAGCGGATTCCCTTGAATGATTTCCTTACTTGGATGAATCTTAATGGTCTTTATCGTGGCAACTCCAGTTATTACTTCGATTTTAGTATCCTTTACGAACTATGGATTTAAACACGAAGCCCCAGCTCGTACTGTGGATTGGGTTGGTCTTAAACAATGAGGAAAATGATGAGTTTTCAGAGAACAAAGATTATTCTTATCATTAAGTAGAGTTATTTTATGAACGGCAATTTGAACGGTTTCTTCAACTCTTATTCCGATTTCGCTTGGTATTTTAATCGCTGTATTAACTAATAACCAAAGAATCCGATTCAAAAAGATTTTTAGACTAATTTATATTTTACCTTGAGCAATTCCGGCCTTTGTTACCTTAACATTTATCCGGAGCCTCTTCAGAGGTGGTGATGATGGGGTAATGAACGTAATTCTCGTGTCAATGGGTCTTTTAACTAGTTCGAAAAACTGACTTACTGAAATTGGAACAGCTCGTGTTTTAGTTATCTTAGTACAAACATGGATTGGTTATGCTTGAATTTTTATGCTTGTTACTGGTAATTTACAATCAATACCAAGAGATATTTATGAAGCGGGATCAATTGATGGAGCCAAAGGTCGCCAACTATTTTGATACTTGACGTTGCCTTCATTGCTGATTTCAATTGCCCCAATGTTAATAGGACAATTTGTTGGAGCCTTTAACAACTTTACTACCATTTCTATTTTCACGGGTGGTGGACCTGCTTATGCTAATTCAACTTCATTTGGAGAAGCATCAACAGATATTATTATTTCATGAGTTTATAAATTAACCACAAGTTCAGGACAATTCGAAGGTAACCAAGCCTTTGCTGCAGCCTTAACTACATTAGCTGGTTCATTCAGTATTGCAATTAGTGCAAGAGGATTTATTAAATCAATGTCAAGGAGAGATTAAGAATGTTAAGTAGATTTAAAAGACAAATATTTTATAAACATAAGTTTGATTCGCTTACAATTTCAGAACAAAAACTATCTCCAAAGCGATTAAAATTTAATGAATCAGACTCAAAGCCACCTACAGCACTTGAGATTATCTGACTGTTCTTTAATTACATAATTTTGCTATTTTGAGCAATAATCATTTTATTCCCAATTGTCTCACTAATAACCGCAGCCTTTAACGTTGCTAACATTCGTGTCGTTGGGCTTTCACCTTTTTCATTTGGTTGAGACAACTTTGCTTACTTATTTACTAATGAGCGTAGCTTATTCTTAACTTGATATGGAAATACATTAGTTATAGCCGGGCTTACTTCTTTAGTATCAACAGTGGCTGTTGCACTAAATGGATATGCCTATTCGCGTTTTAAGTTTACAGGATCAAGGCATTCATTAACAATCGTTATGATGCTACAAATGATTCCCGCAACTTCGTCACTAATTTCGCTATATATCTTAGTAAAATTAGGAGAAACCTTACTTGGATTTTCAGCTATTATGATGTTAATCTTGATTTATTCAGGTGGTGCCATTGCTGGAAATACCTTTATGCTTAAAAGTTATTTAGATACTGTTTCATCAGAATTAGATGACTCAGGAAAAATTGATGGATGTAATAACTGGGGATTATTTTTCAAAATTTTACTTCCCGTTATTAAACCGGCACTGATTATGGTTGCCTTATGATCATTTTTAACTCCTTTTACCGATGTTATCTTGCCAAGGTTCGTCTTAATTGAGAATGACAAAAAAACCTTAGCCATAGGGCTTGATACCTTCATTAATGCTGAACAAAAACATATTAACTATGGTGCTTATTCTGCTGGTTCAATTTTAGCTTCGCTACCAGCATTTGCCTTATTTATGTACTTGCAAAGGTATATTGTGGGGGGACTTAGTGATGGAGCTGTTAAAGGATAATATATGATGAAATATGATAAACACACTGAACAAGAAATGCTAACAAATAATGAATTAGATTTAGAAACTTCAGGATTTGAAACAATTGATATTGATCAAATGATTTCTGAAGTTGGGGAATTTTATAATTCAAATAGCGGCGCACACATAAACTTAGTAAACATCTCTAAAAAATATGAAGGAAATGAAAACTATACACTAGAAAATATTAACCTTGAAATTAAACCTGGAACATTCTGTATTTTTCTTGGCCCTTCAGGTTGTGGGAAAACAACCTTGTTAAGAATGATAGCAGGACTTAATTCCATAACTAAAGGAGACTTGTTATTTAATAACAAGAGATATAATAACTTATTACCAAATGAAAGAAATATTGCAATGGTATTTCAGTCATATGCACTTTATCCACATATGAATGTTTATAATAATATTTCATTTGGATTAAGAATTGCTAAAGAACGAAAAGATATTATTGATAAACGTGTGAAAGACGTTGCGAAAATTCTTAAAATTGATAATTACTTATATCGAAAACCACGTGATCTTTCAGGGGGACAAAGGCAACGTGTTGCAATTGGCCGTGCTATTGCACGTAAACCGCTTGTATTCTTAATGGATGAACCTTTATCAAACTTAGATGCAAAATTACGTGAAAACATGAGGCGTGAAATTGTTAATATTCACCGTATGCTTAATACTACAAGTATTTATGTTACTCATGACCAACTTGAAGCAATGACCATGGGGGACCAAATTGTTGTCTTTAACGATGGTAAAATTCAACAAAATGGAAAAAGCAAAGAACTTTACTTTAAACCTGCAAATATTTTCGTAGCTAAATTTATTGGTTCGCCAACTATGAATACTTTTGATGCAACTTATCAAGATGGACTCATTTGAGATAAAGCCAAAAAAGTTGCTATTGAAGTAGACCAAGAAACTAAAGATAAATTAAAAGCTAATCAAGAATTAGTGGTTGGTTTTAGAAGTGAAGATTTAAGAATTCACCATGGTGAAAAAACTGGAAATAACTTTATTTCAGGTAAAATTTCAAATGTGGAATTAATTGGTAAAGATCAATTAGTTTTAGTTAAGGTGAGCGATGATTTAGAATTTATCGTTAATGCTTCTAATAGTGAAGAATTTGAATTATTCTCATATATCACAATTGAATTCATTACTTCAAGAATTCATATCTTTGATAAAGAAACCGAAAACAGAATTAACTAATGCAAAAATTTGAAACAAATTATTTAAAGCGTAAAGTTCTTTTAATTAGTTTACTAGTTTTATTAAGCTTGATGTTTATTTTTCAACTGGTAATGATTAAAAAATTCTTTGCTTGAATCGAATATGAGTATCAATGGATTCAAGCTGGTGAATTAAGCAAAACATGAAAAATAGATCAAGTTGAAAATAATGCTCCAGCATTGCAACTTAAAACATTATTTTTATCACTAAATAGTATTTTTCTAGTGCTTACTTTTAGTGCAATAGTACTTGTTTCGCTAGTAATTTATACCTTGTTTAAAAATACATATAATGGTGATCTTTATTTAAAAATTGTTAATTACCTTGTCCCAATTGTCTTTGTATTACTCTTTTTTATTCTTTCATTGCAACCAACGGAAGTATATCAAGAAAACATCATTCAAGCTGAAGATGATGCTGGGGAAATCAGAAACACTCCTTTTAAAAAAAGTGGAGGTCAATTAAGTTACTTACTAACTTGGCTAGCACTTGGTTTTAGTTTTATTAACATTTTCTTGATTGTAATTGCACGTAAATCATTTGGTTTTTTAACCAAAGACCAAATCTTAGCAAAACAATTAATTCCAACTGATGAATTAAAAATCAAAATACAAACTATTCTAGATAATAATTAACCTAAAACTCCTTGTAAAAACAAGGAGTTTTTCATTAAAATATATTTAATATATCAACTTGTATAAGTAGATAAAAATAGTATAATATTACTATGAGCAAGTTATACGAGAAATGAAAGCTAGAAAGAATATTTAAAGGTTATTTAAAAAAGCAAATTAGAACTAAGGCTGCAACTTGAGATGATCCAAGTTTCCAAATGCCTAAATATCATTTAGATTACACTGATTTATGAAAAAAAGCCCCTAAAGCTCAGTTATTCAAAAAGTTACGTAATACAAATGTTATTTACCAATTATTAGTTTATAATTTTGCAGATGGTAATAATGATGCTCTAGGTGATTTTATTGGACTTAAAAATAAAATTCCTTATTTAGTAAATTTAGGAATTGATCAATTATGGTTAAGTCCAATTCACCCTGCTTCTTCATACCATGGGTATTCTGTAATTGATTATTGCAACGTTGCTCCCCAACTTGGTGGCATGGATGCTTTTATTGAGTTTTTATCATGTGCCCATGAAAACGGAATTAAAGTTTACTTAGATTTAGTGTTTAACCATACATCCTATGAACATCCTTGGTTTCAAAAAGCCTTATATAAAGATCCTTTATATGAACAATTTTATCGCTTTGAACCAAGTTATAAAGATTCAGATGTAAAGACAGATGCCAAACACATTAGAGCTAAATATCATCGCCTGGATCAAAAGATTCAGGCAACTAATCGTGATTATTTAGGCCGTTTTACTTATGGTATGCCTGATTTGAATTTAGATAATGAATTAGTGATTAAACAACTGATTGAAATTCAAAAATTTTGAACGGCTGTTGGAGTTGATGGCTTTCGCTATGATGCAATTGCTGAATTTTATTCTAGTGAACAAGAAACTAAAGATAACTTTAATGAAGCCAAGATTTTTAGTTTGCTGCGCGAAGCAAGCAACTCAATAACTAATTTAGAACCAGGTCGCGAGAAAGTTTTTATGATGGGTGAATGAGTCTTTAGCGATCCTTTAAAAGGGTTAGAGTATACCATGTACCAAGGGAAACAAGCTTTAGATACAGTTTATGATGGCTTTAAGTTTTTTAGACATAATCCTGATGTTAGAATTAGTTACCAAGAATTAGTAAATGTGGCAAGCAAGTATGCACTTGCTTCGCCTAAAACTAAATGAGTACCTTTTTTAGATAATCATGATGTTTTTAGATGACTAGATTATTACCGTCAGAATATTACTAAGTTAAAAAAAACAGAGCATCATAAACCTTTAAGTCTTGATGAATATGAAGCACAAAGAATTGCACTAATGCAGCTTTTAGCCTTACCAGCTACACCAATTATTTATTATGGTAATGAACTTGGTTATTATGGAACAAGGATTTATGGAGATCCAACTTTGCGTGAACCAATGAAATGGTTAACGCATGCTGAAAATTGTTATATTTTTGATAATAAAGTTAAAGAATCACGTAAAGATTATGTTTTATTAACTTCTGCTTTGTCTAGGCCTTGTGTTGAAGAGGCAATTGAAGATCCAAATTCCTTATTTAACTTTATTAAATTTATGCTGAAGCTTAGAAATGATTATCCATTTCTGAGCCACAGAGAACCAAGAACAATTATCGATCCATATCAAGTAATTGATAGCGTGGATTATTCATCATTTATGGTCCGTGCTCAAGACCAAAATGCTAAAAAGCTGTTATTGTTTGGATTTTGCAATTACCAAAATAAATTCTTAGCAGTAGGCAAGATTTCTCGTAACTATCATTTTAAACCTTTATATTTATATAAAGCTAAAAATAATAGTTGAAATATTGAAATAGAAAGAGGAGGATTGATTATTTTTGAATTAACTCAAAAATAATTAGAAAAATTATGAGACCAAAATATAAATTTACATATAAAGATACTTTTCAATTAGATGATCCAGATGTTACTAAAACAAGTGAGATTATTTTATATTTAATTGACTTAATTAAAACCAAGAAAGTACCAGTTAATAAAATTATGCCTTCAGAACACGCTTTAATGGAACGTTTTAAATGTTCTCGTAGTGTTATTGTCACAGCTTACCAAAAACTACGTACTATCGGTGCAGTTTACTCAATTAAAAAAAGAGGACACTTTGTTTCTGAAAACTTCCATAACTTAATTAAACCAGTTAGTTATTTAATTAAAGCTGACCGTCAAATGGGGCACGAAGTGTTTGACTTTGTAGAACCTGAATGATTTGCAGATAAAAATATTATCTTTACAGACGGAGCCAGATTTTTCCAAAAGAAAATTTATAAGAAAAATAAAGTGATTGGTGAAGCTGAAGTTTGATTATCTGCAAAATGACTTGGTAAAAATGAACCAATTGATTTGACTGTACCATTAATTGACACTATTAATAATAAAAAGAAAGTTGAAAACGTAGTTTACCACCTTGAATATGAAAAAGATGTTAATCGTTTAGGGCACCAAAATATGATGGTTTTAACAATGTTTGGTTATGATGATGAAGCAATTTGTATTGCTGGTAAATATTATATTGACCCAGAACACCTTAAATTTTATCACCAAGAAATATCTTTATTATAAAAGAGACAAAAGCACCCTTAATAGGGTGCTTTTTTACTCCTTTTTATGGTTTATTCTCTAGTTTTATATACTATAGATTGACTGGTCAAGTTGTATTAGTAGTTTTTAAAAAATTTAATAATAATGATTATAATTATTGCATATGAAATTAGTCAAAAAAGATTCGCAATTTTTTAAAGAATTTGATCAAAAATTTGCTTATAAGGAAAATGATCTAGGAGCCATAATTTTAGAGAATAAGATTCAAATAAAATTATGGCAACCTTTAGCAAAGGAAGTCTTTCTTTTGCTTTACAAAAAAAATGATTTAGAAAATCCATATTTAAAGTTGTCAATGCAAAAAGTTTATGCACAAACAAGCAATGATATTTTTGTTTGAGATATAACAATTAACAAACAAAAATATCAAACTAGTTATTATAATTTTGAAATTATTCATCAAGGGAATAAAGTAACTAGGGCATTAGATCCTTATGCTAAATCTATGGCTCCATTTAATTGACAAGGGATGGAGGATAAAGTTGGATTAGGTGCTTTTGTTGATTTTAATTCACCACGAGTAGGAGATAAACCAAGAGATCTAGTTACTAACTTAAATAATTCAGTAGATGCAAATATTTATGAACTGCATGTGCGTGATTTTACAAGTTTAAAACCTAATAGACCAAAATACCAAAAAGTAGGTAAATTTAATAATTTACTAAAACATGATTTATTTGGATATTTAAAAAATTTAGGTTTTACCCACTTGCAACTTTTGCCAATCCATGCCGCATATACTGTAAATGATTTAGATAAAACCATTTATTTAAAAGGAACAGGAAAAGGGTGAACTACTAATTATAACTGAGGTTATGATCCACATAACTATTTTACAATTAATGGCCTTTATGCGTCTAACCCAATAGATCCATATACCAGAATTAAGGAATTTAGAAATTTAGTTGATAAAGCACATGAGCAAAATATTGGTGTGATTGTTGATGTGGTTTATAATCACATGATGACAAACAGTATTTTTGATAATATTTTACCTGGTTATTATTATCGTGATAAAGCAACTAAACGTCCGGTAAATTATCCACCATTAGCTGACGAAAGATTTATGGTGCAAAAATTAATGATTGATTCATTAAAATATTATGTTGAAGTATTTAATGTGGATGGTTTTCGCTTTGATCTTTCATGTTTTCACCACCAAGAAACTTTGGATTTAATTGCAAGAGAACTTAGAAAACTAAATCCAAGGATAATCTTACATGGAGAAGCATGGCCTTTTAGTGACCTTGAATTTAGTAGTTCATACATTAAAGGATCAAGTAATAATACAATTAAATTTGGATATTTTAATGATACTTTACGAGATGCAATTAAAGGAACTGAGCATGAAAAGTATGGAACTGGCTTAATTCATAAATATTCGAAAACTCAGTATAAACAATATGTAACTAGTGTTGTTGGAGGTTTGAAAGATTATGATTTTGGCAATATTCCATATTCAAAAACTAAATATGACTTATATAATGATGATATTGCAATTAACCTAAGTTATAGTGCATGCCATGATGGTATGACTTTATGGGATAAAATTAATATTTTAAGTCCTAAAAAGAGTTTTAAACAGCGTCTTGAAGCCTACCGCCAAGGTTTGTTAATGTCATATTTAACCCAAGGGAGACATTTAACTTTAGCAGGAACTGAATTATTGCAAAGTAAACCATGTGATTTAAGTGGTGAAGAAGGCTTTAAATGCCAAGCTAGCTTACATGATGATTTTAAAGAAAAACCTGACAATAATGCTTTTATGCCTAATTCATATAAAACTACTGATTATACTAATGGGCTAAAATGAAAACATTTAGAAAATCCTGAGGTTAAAGAATATATTTTTGATTTTCAAGCCAAAATCAATCATTTTAGATTAGCTAATGATTATTTGAGGCTTGATACAAATCAAAAAGTGTTTGAAAGATTAAAATTTGAATATAGTGATCTAGAATCTGGAATTTTAATTTATAGCATTGCAAACCAAGAAGGAACTAAAGAACTTTTAGCCTTGCATAATTTTGGTGATCGAGATTTTGATCTAAATTTGTATCAAGGTAATTTAATCTTTGATTCAAAAATAGACCACACACCAGGAGTTTTAAAAGCTCATTCAACACAAGTAATAGAAAGGAATAAATAAAAGTGAAAACAATTAAATTAGAAGATAAAATCTTTTATCAAATTTTCCCTCGTTCATTTTATGATGCAAATAATGATGGCGATGGAGATTTAAAAGGAATTACAAAAAAATTAGGATACTTAAAAAATCTAGGTATCAATGGGATTTGGCTTTGCCCAACATATGAAACTCAGTTTGTTGATGCTGGATATGATGTTTTAGACTATAAATCAGTATGAAAACAATTTGGTACTTTAGATGATTTTAAAAAAATGGCAGCTAAGGCTAAAGAATATGGCATAGACATTATTATGGATATTGTTTTAAACCATGTGTCTAACGAGCATTCATGGTTCTTAAAAGCCTTAGAATCACCTTCAAATAAAGAACATAATTACTTTATTTGAAGGGATGAATTAACCCAAGAAGAACAAAAAGCTAAAAGTATTTTTGGTGGCTCAGCTTGAGAATATGTGCCATCATTAAATAAATACTATTTCCACTTATTTTCAAAAGAACAAGTGGATTTAAACTGAGCTCATCCTGATACTATTAAAGCTATGGTGGATGTTATTGATTTTTGATATGATTTAGGAGTACGTGGTTTTAGACTTGATGCTATTAAACATGTTGCTAAAACGTTCGATGAAGTTGATAAAAACCCATATTTTGCTTGAAATAAAGGAGCCGTTGAATATCTTAAAGAATTTAGTAAATTAGCTTTTGCTAACAAACCTGATGCATACACATTAGGAGAAGCAAGTGGTATTAGTGCACAAGAATTATTACAATATGGATCAGGTGAAAACAAAGTATCTGATAATTACTTTAATTTTGCGTGGTGATGAATTGGGTGAGGAAAAGAAACAGGGCGCAATGGTCTAGATGCAAATTGAGACTATAAAGAATTTGCTTACCAACAAGCTCCATTCCAAGAAAATCCTCATATTACATCAGATATGTTTACTAACTTTTTATCAAATCATGATACATCTCGTAGCATTTCGCGTTGAGGAGATGAAACTTTTTACCGTAAAGAAGCGGCTAAAACTCATGCTTTAATGCTCTTAACTTTAAAAGGAATTCCATGCATTTACTACGGTGAAGAAATTGGAATGGTTAACGTTGCTTTTAATGACCGTAGTGAATTTAGAGATGTTGATATTAAAAATGGATTTAGGGACTTAGTTGACCAAAATCCAATTTATAGTGAACAAGAATTTATTAAATATTTAAATATTAATTCACGTGATGCAGGGCGCGGTTTAATGCAATGAAATAAATCTATAAATGCTGGATTTAATCGAGGGCATAAGTCTTGAATTAAAAATGGGCGTAATAAAGATGAAATTAATGTCTATGCTGCTTTAAAAGATCCAGATAGTATTTTTTACTTTTACAAAGATTTAATTGCATTACGTAAAGATAAATATCATGATATTTTAATCTATGGATTATCAAAAATTTATGTTGACCAAAACGGTGTCTTGGTAATAGAACGTAGCTACCAAAACCAAAAATTAGCTGTTTATTTGAATCCAACTAAATATCAGCTTAATTTAGAAGCAAAACCAGGAACTTTGATCATGTCTAGCTATAGCGATCAAAAAATGCCACAAACTGTTTTAAGACCATTTGAATCAATACTTATTGAATTATAAAAGGAGGAATATGAATTACTTAAAATATGATTTAGAAAATAAAACAATTTCACAAATTAAATTTGACAAAAATGTGGTTGCCAAAACTGAGAGTATTTTTGCACTTGGTAATGGACATATTGGTATAAGAAGTGCTGATGAAGAAAATACTTCTTATAACAAAGAAAACTTCTTTGTTAATGGTATCTTTAACAAAGACACCAGAGAAGAAGTATCAGAATTAGCTAATTTAGCTGATTTAATGACCACACCAATTTATTTTAATAATGAACAATTTGAAGTAAGTTGCTGTGATCAATATAATAAAAGTTTATATATTAAAGATGGATTTTTAAAAAGAACTATTATCGCAACACGTAAAAGTGGCAAATATGAATTAACCTTTGAAAGATTTGTGTCGAGAGATGATGCCAATTTATATGCTCAAAAAATCCAAGTTAAAGTTTTAGAATTAAATGATTTAGGAAAAGTAAATTTACTTATTAAACCAAGAATCAATGGGCAAGTAACCAACTCAGGAACACAGCATTTTAGCGAAGGTCATAAGCGCCGTTTAACAAAAGAATCATTACAAATGTCACAAACTACGACCATTTCAAAACGTTTTATTGTTCATAACTTGATTACTAAGGCATACCTAAATGATCAATTAATTACTGGTGGAACTGATGATTACATCGTGGAAATGAAGCGCCGCTATATTGGATTTAAAATTAATGTGCCATTAAAAGTAGGCGATGTCTTTACTTTAGAAAAAATTATGTCAGTGCACACACCTGTTGATGCTAAAAAATTGCTTAAACAAGATGAAATACAAGATTTAGCAAATCAAAAACATACTTATTTATTATCTGCTAATTATGAGCAATTAAAGCAAGCTTCAATTGCTAAAATGCATTCAAATGTTTGAAATGAATTTTCAGTGCAAATTGAAGGGAATGAGCAAGCTAAATATGATGCTTTAGCACTGGATTTTGGAATTTTCCACCTTAATGGATTTGTGCCAAGACATACTACTAATATGAATGTTGGAGCTAAAGGACTTTCTGGTGAGGGATACCAAGGACATACTTTTTGGGATACTGAATTCTTTATTAATCCAATTTATTTATTTAATCAACCTCGAATTGTAAGAAACCTTTTAACATATAGATATAAAGGCCTAGAAGGGGCCCGGGCTAAAGCACTTGAACAAAAAGAACGTGATGCTGAAAGTAACTTGCAAGGAGCCCAATATCCTTGAGAAATGGCTTGACCTACTGAAGGTGAAGTTTGTCCATATTGAGGTCAAGCTGATGTAGTGAGCGGACAGCAAGTTCCAATCGCATCACGTCGTCAAGAAATTCACGTTTCTGCTGATGTTGCCTATGCTGTTGATCAATATTTCCAAGTTACTAAGGATTATAAATTCATGGAAACTATGGGATATGAAATGATCATTGATACTGCAATTTTCTATGCCAATCGTGCTGAATTACAAAGTAATGGGACTTATGAAATTAAAGATGTTATGGGGCCAAACGAATATAAAGGGAATATTGATAATAATGCTTATATCAATATGTTTGCTAAATATAACATTGATTTAGCTCTTAAGTATATTGACTATTTAAAAGTAAATAAAAAAAGTGTATGAAATGCACTCCAAGAAAGAATTCCATACCCAATTGATTATCAAAAACTGCAAGATGTATCAGCTAAATTAAAACAACAATTACCAAATGACAATTTAATTATTGCTGAAAATGATACTTTCTTACAATTACCATTAGTAGATGTTTTACCATTTCAAATGTTGGGGGATGCTGGTAAAAAATTATTTAATACCAAAGAAGGACACCTTCGCCTTGAATCACAACTTGTCAAACAAGCTGATGTTGTATTATTATTAAATATCTTGCCACATTTATATTCTAAAGAAGTGCGTAAAGCCAACTTTGATTATTATGAACCTATTACAACCCATGATTCATCATTAAGCCCGGCTACTTATGCTATTGAAGCAGCAAGACTTAAAAATATTGAAAAAGCATATTCAATTTTTAAATATGGAATTAATATTGATTTAGGTCCTGCCATGCATACATCAAATGCTGGAATTCATGCTGGAGCATTAGCTGCAATTTACCAAATGATTGTATTTGGATTTGGTGGTTTAGATTGACATAATGGTAAGTTACACTTAGACCCAATCTTACCTGATAATTGAACTAGTTTAAAATACAAATTTAAATACCAGGGATCAAATTTCGAGGTTAATGTCGGCAAACAAATTTTCAGTGTTAAATTGCAATCAGAAGACTTCAAAGGAAAATTATTTATTAATGTCCAAGGTAAATATGTACCTTTTAACAAAGATAACTTTATGCAAAAAAATAATGTTTTAGAATTTGGAATTAACCGTGATTAAAGGTTTTGTTTTTGACCTAGATGGTGTAATTACTGACACAGCTATTTTACACTTTCAATCTTGAGCATATAAAGTGAAAGATCTGGGCATTGAGTATACTTTAGCCGATAATGAACAATTAAAAGGGATTCCGCGGCTTGAAACATTAAAAGAAATAATTCGCTTAAAAAAACCTGAGTTAAAGCTAAGAGAAGCAGAATTATTGCAAATTGCCAATGATAAAAATGAATATTATAAAGAATTATTAAAAACTCAGATCAATGAAGCTTCAATATTACCAGGAGTATTAAATTTTCTAAAAGAAGCAAAAGCTAATAAAATTAAATTAGCAATTGCTTCAAGTAGTTTTAACGCACCACTTATTTTAACTAAACTGGGCATTCTAGAATTATTTGATTTTATTGTTTACCCTGGTGATGTAAAAGCAGGTAAACCTGCTCCTGATATCTTCTTACAAGCTGCAAAAGGAATTAATTTAGATCCAAGTGAATGCATTGGGTTTGAAGATGCCCCTGCGGGCCTTGCTGGAATTAGAGAAGCCAAAATGCATTCAGTAGTAATTACTCATAATTCTCATGAAGATTTTTCTGGTGCAAATTTAATTTTAACTAATACTAGTGAATTAAATTATCAAAAAATTATCAATTATTTTAATCAAAAAACTAAGCTATAAGCTTAGTTTTTTATTTGAATAATTTTTTATATTCTGCATATCCTTCTTGTTCTAAATCTTCATAAGCTATGAATCTTAAAGAACCTGAATTAATACAATATCTTAAACCACCTTTATCTTTTGGTCCATCATTAAAAACATGTCCTAAATGTGAATTTGCACTAGTGCTTTTAACTTCAGTGCGAACCATATTATGTGATAAATCAAGGTGTTCTGAAACAACAGAATGATCAATTGGTTTACTAAATGCGGGCCAACCACAGCCCGAATCAAATTTATCACTAGAAATAAATAGCGGCTTTCCATCTACGATGTCAACATAAATTCCTTTTTCAAAATGTTGGTCATATTCATTTTCAAAAGGTCTTTCAGTGTATCCTTCTTGGGTAATTTTATATTGTAAGTCAGTTAAATGACTGAGATCTTTTCTTTTTTCCATAGTTTTATTATAACAAATTAAAATTAAAGCAACAAACTTACAATAATATATTAAAATATATGCATGGGATTTTTTAAGAATTTAATTAACAAGGTTTTCAAGAAAGAAACCAAAGATGTTGAAACTTTAAAACTAGAATTAAAACAAGAAGAACAAAAAGCAATTATAAATAGTGAGAAATTTAAAAAATATGAGGCAGGTCTAGAAAATAGCTCGACTCTTGGTAAAAAAATTTTAGAGATACAAAATAAATATAATAAAATTGATGAAGATTTTTTTGAAGAATTAGAAGAACTCTTAATTATGTCTGACATTAACTTAAAATTAGTTAATGTCATTATTGAAAAAATAAAGTCAGAAGTAAGAACGAATAATATTGATGATCCGAAATTAATTGGGGAATTAATTGCGGATCAATTATTTGTGATTTATACCGGGAGCACCATTACCAATACTAATTTAAATTTCCAAAATGATCGTTTAAATGTTTTTATCTTTGTGGGAGTTAATGGTTCGGGTAAAACTACTTCAATAGCTAAAATGGCTCATAAATATATTATGCAAGGCAAAAAGGTTTTAATTGCTGCTGGTGATACCTTTAGAGCTGGGGCAGTCAACCAATTAGGTATTTGAGCTCAGCGAGTAGGAGCGGATATTATTAAACCACAAAAAGAAGGGGGCGATCCATCTTCAGTAGTTTTCCAAGCTTTAGAAAAAGCAACTAGCGAGCAATATGATTTATTAATCATTGATACAGCAGGTAGATTACAAAATAAAGTTAATTTAATGAGCGAATTATCAAAGATGGTTGGAATTATAAAGCGCTTTATTCCTGATGCACCACATGAATCATTATTAGTTTTAGATGCAACTACTGGACAAAATGGTCTTTCACAAGCTAAAAGCTTTAAAGAAATAGCCAATTTAACAGGGGTTATTTTAACAAAATTAGACGGTACATCTAAAGGTGGAATTGTTTTATCAATTAAAGATGAATATAATTTAGATGTTAAATATATTGGCTTAGGTGAGCAAATCAATGATTTTCAAGAATTTGACCTTGAACTCTTTATCTACCAACTAACAAAGGATTTAATACATGCTTCATAAAGATTTGGATAAAATACAGTTTTATACATTACTTTACGAAAAATACAAGAATTTATTAACTCAAACTCAGCGGCAAGTGTTTGAGCTTTATTTTTATCAAGATCTCTCTTATGGTGAAATTGCAAAAATAATGGCAACATCCCGTGCAGCTGCTTATGATGCTGCCAAGAAATCATTAGCTAAATTAATAAAACTTAATGAACAAGTTTATAATAAATAATCAAAAACAGGCATTTATTTGCCTGTTTTTGTATACTATTTTTTCTATATTCTTATTTACTGCAAAGTTTAGAAAACATTTATTAAAATTGCCAATATTCTTTAATAATTCCTAATATTAAATTACTCTTATAATTGCGATTTCAATTCTTATAAAATAAAGATTTTGTTCCCTTTTAGAATATAATTATTCTATATTATAGGAGGTTTTAAGAAATGACTTTTTTAAGTGCTAAAATTGTAATAACCAAAAATGAATATGATAATTTTGATTCTTTTATAGCTAAATTTCAAAGTAGTTTACTAATTAAAAAAGGTGATAAATATTTTTTAAATAGTAAATTTTCTTCTAATCTTCAAGAAATAAAGTGAAAGCGATTAGTTATAAATTTACAAGATGACGACAATATAAAATATATTATGCAATTGATAGAATCTACATTAACTACAACCTTTAATTATGCAAAAAAATATTTTAAAAACGAATGCGCAAATGATTATGAATATGTTAATGATAATGATACTTTTAATACACTAATTTCATATATTTTAGATTTCACAGAACCGGAAGAAATAAATGATATTTTTGATTTCTTTGCTACAATTTTATCTAAATTACTTAGTGTTCATAAACTTAAAAATGGGAATAAACGTTTTTGTTTTTTATTTTTAATCAACTTATTAAGAAATTTTGGATTTTATTTTAAATGATCTTCTGATTTAACAATGAAAAATAGTTATCAAGCAGCACAAGAACGAGAAATGTTTTGCTTTGTATCAAGACTGTCAAACAGATCATATGAAGATCTTATTGAATCATTAAATGATCCAGAACTAATAGCTGACAATGCTAAAAACGAGATTTATAAGTGGTGCTATAATTTTATCGCTAAAAATGACAAAGGAATCACCACAAAAGAAAGGCAAGAAAAAGTTAAAAAAGAGATAAAAGAGTGAATTATAAAAAACACATTAATTAATTATAAATAAGAAAATATGATAAAATAAATATAATATTAAATAGGAGGATATTGTGACATTAAAAGAATACGTAGAAAATCTTGATAAATATGTTGAACCGCTTGATGTGCAAATGAAGAGGAATGGAGACTGGGAAAAGCTTGTCAAAGTTATGAAAGCTTTAGCCGAACTATAATTACTTTTTATAATATAAAAGCAACACTTACTTATAAGTGTTGCTTTTACTTAACCTTTATATTCTATTAGTTTTGGATTATAACGATAATAACGCCCTTCTTTAGCTTGATTATGTCCATTTAACATGGTAGCATCTGCTGAAAAAGTATTAGTCATTTTAAAAATACTTTGTCCAACACCATAATAATCAACTGGCACTTTAAGATCTTCGAATCATTTTATTTTAGAATGATCAAAGCCAGATGAAACAATTATTTTATAATTAGTAGCTCCGGCTTGATCTAATGCTTTACGCAGGCGAATCACTTGCTCAGGAACTACACCATATTTAGGAGTTTCTTGATCAAACATATGATCTGATAAACTTTTTGAAGTATCAATTCTAACACCTCAAACTTTATCGCCTAAGGAAGTTCATAGTTTTAAACTTTCTTGAATCACGTTATTGTGGTAGTCAACTAAAGCAATTAATTTACGTTTTGGATATAATTTTATATATGCCTCAGCGGCTTTGACAATATCACCATTAAAACCTTGAACTAAAACGTGCGGCATACTGCCAAAGAGATTTTCATCATGAATATCGTTTTGACTAGATTTTTGGGCTAAAGTTGAAACTAGTTTAATTCCGCCAAGAGCAACGGCTTTTCCATCAATTTCTTGGGTTATGTAATGATCAGCTCGATCACCCATGAAAATAACTTGTTTATTTCTTGCAGCCCTAACACATTTTGCTGCATTTGTTGCTATAGAAGAATAACGTGTTAAAATACCGTCAATTAACCCTTCTCACTGTCCAAAATCTTGGTAATGACCTTCCAGTTCTAAAACTATATCTAATTCATTGACTATGGTTCCTTCTGGTAGATATTTAATTGTATATTTTGTAGTATCAGTCTTGGCTTTTAAAAAAGCTAAGACTTCATTTATACCGCCTAAAATACAATTATTTTTACGTTGGAAAAATTGCATAACAATAACGTTATCGGGCTTTTCACTTGCTAAAATTTCTTTAGTTGTTTCAAAATAAGCTGCTGTATATTTTTCGTAATTCATCTTCATTCCTATCTAAAGTATTAAAGATTATTATACCATAAAACAATAAAATTAAAAGAAGTGGAAACATTTCCAGGTTTTTTCATCTTATATATACGTATATCAAAGAGAATGATCTATAATTTAATTAGATAACAACGAAAGGAACTATGAAGATTAGATCATTATTTAACAACAAAGATACAATTTACTTGGATAAAAATTTTGCTTCTAAAGATGAAGTTTTAAAGTTTTTTGCTAGTGAACTTGTGTCAAAAAACTATGGATTAGATACCCAAAAAATTTACGATCTTTTTAAAGAAAGAGAAAATCAAAATTCAACAGGGGTTGGCGATCATATTGCGATGCCACATTTAGGTGATGATACTATAACAATGAGCACTTTGCTCTTTGCTAGAGTAAATAACCTTGATTGGCAAGCATTAGATAATCAACCTGTAAAATATATCTTTGGAATTGCTTTATCAAAAGACCAAAGAGAATCAGGACATATTGAAGTAATGCAAAAATTATCGTCTTTATTACTTAAAGAACAATTTATTAAGGCATTAGACAAAGTTCAAAGTGCTGATGAATTTTTAGCATTATTTGATGCTTTTGAACCACAAGATGAACTTGAGGAATTACTAGATCAAGAAGGAACTTATGACATTGTCGCAGTTACTGCTTGTCCTACTGGTATTGCCCACACTTTCTTAGCTAAAGAAAAGTTAGTTGAGCAAGCTAAGAAAATGAATTTAAGAATTAAAGTTGAAACCCAAGGTGCAGAAGGGGTTAAAAATACTTTAACTGAAAAAGATATTGCCAATGCTAAAGGTGTTATTTTAGCAACTGATCGTGAGATTGAAAAATCTAAATTTAGCAATGCAACTAATGTTTTAGAAATCTCAACCCAAAAAGCAATCTATAAGACTAGAGAGCAAATTCAAGAAATTTTAGATCAAAAAGGAAAGAAAATAAAAGGTGCTAAAACTAGTGAAGAATCATTTGCTGAAATGACTTTTGATGGCTTTAGTGGAAAACTACGTCGTTCTTTAATGTCTGGAATTTCTCACATGTTACCATTTATTGTCTTTGGTGGAATTTTATTAGCAATTGGATTTTTACTAGACATTATTATTGGTGGACTTAATAAAACAGACATTAATTCAAGTGCTTTTTTAAGTAACTTTGGATTTAATGCCCCATTATCAAAAGTTATCTTTGATATTGGAAAAATTGGACTTAACCTTGCTGTCCCTGTGCTGGCTGCTTATATTACTTACTCATTAGTAGGGCGCCAAGGGTTATTACCTGGATTTGTCGTTGGGGCTATTGCTTCTGGGCAAGTTTCTGGGACATATGCTTTTTTAAGACCTTCAATTGTCAATTCTGGAGTAGCCAACCCCGATTCATTTTTAGGGACTGGTTCAGGCTTTATTGGCGGAATCCTTGGAGCATTCTTTGCCGCAGCAATGGTAATTGTTTTTTCAAAATATATTTTTGGTAAATTACCAAAAACCATGCAAGGAATCAAAAATATTTTATTTATTCCATTATTTGGAACTTTAACAATTGCTTTATTATTCTGAGTTGCTAATATTGTCTTAATTTACATTAACTTAGCATTAGTGTTATTCTTAGGATTATTTGAAAATCGTCCTCAATTGGCTTGAATCTTAGGATTAATTCTAGGTGCTATGATGGCTATTGATCTTGGGGGACCAATTAATAAAGCAGCATACATCTTTGGAACTTTAACTATTGCAAACGGAACATCAAGTGTTTCAATGGCGGCTGTTATGGCTGCAGGTATGGTACCTCCACTTGGAATTGCATTATCAATGTTTATTAGTAAAAAACTATGAACTAAAGATGAAATCAACTCAGGTAAATACTCAAATATTTTATTTGGAATGAGCTTTATTTCAGAAGGTGCAATTCCATATACTTCTAAAAACCCTAAAGTATTAGTACCATCTAACGTGATTGGTGGAGCAGTAGCTGGTATTTTATCAGCTTCATTAGGTGTTAACATCATTGCACCTCACGGTGGAATCTTTGTTGGATTTTTAGCAAGAACTAACTTATTTAGTGATTTTGGGGCTTCAGCTGGTTTAGGGATTGTGTTTTGAATTGCTTCAATTTTAGCTGGAGCATTCGCCCAAGCTGGAGCAATTATCCTCTTTACTAAATTAAACCAAAAATACCCAAATTGAATTTTTGTTAAAAAATAACAAAGCTATGATTTATACCCTTACTTTATCACCATCTTCAGATTTATTAATTAAATCTGAAGATTTCTCTTTAGAAACTGTCAATAGATATCAAGATTCCAAGCTTTTGCCTGGAGGCAAAGGCATTAATGCTTCGCTAATATTAAAACGTCATAACTTTGATAATATCGCCTTTAGTTTATTTGACCAACATACCTTCAATTCATTCCAAGATTTATTTAAACATGAATCTTTAGAAATTATTAATATTAATCATCCAAAGCTAACCAGGATTAATATTAAATATTATGGAACTAAAGATTCCTTTGAGTTAAATGGACCAAAAACAATTTTAACACCTGAAATTAAAGCAAAAGTTTTAGAGCAAATTGCAAAGTTAACAACCCAAGATATGTTAATGATCATGGGCTTAAGTGATGATGCATTTTTAAAAGAAATTTTAGAAATTTTAAAACAAAACAAAGTTAACTTTGTTTTGGATATTGATTCACCAAATCTTAAGGAATTTTTAAGTTTCCATCCTTATTTAATTAAACCCAACCTTGATGAATTAAAACGCAACTTTAAGTTTGAAATTAATAATGAGCAAGACTTGCTTAGTGCAATGAAACAATTGCAAACTTATGGGGCTCAAAATATTATTGTTTCAATGGATAAAGATGGTTCATATGCTTTAACAAAAGATGGACAAATCCTTAAAGCATCCATTATTAAACCAATTAAGGTAGTTTATGCTACTGGGGCAGGTGATAGCATGATTGCATTATTTTGTGCTAAATATTTGGAAACTGGCAATGCAGCAAACTCGCTTTTATTTGCAAGCGCTGGAGCAATGGGTACGGTAGCTAGTGAG
Source organism: Mycoplasma sp. 11548 (assembly GCF_055523555.1). NCBI lineage: Bacteria > Bacillati > Mycoplasmatota > Mollicutes > Mycoplasmatales > Mycoplasmataceae > Mycoplasma > Mycoplasma sp. 11548. The sequence continues at coordinate 994,252 of NZ_JBVFVF010000001.1, read as the reverse complement.
CACGTTGGAACCTTCGAGCAAACTAAAACATACCTATCACATGTTAAAGTTGAAGTACTTAATTAATAAAATATCACTTTGTAAAAAGTGATATTTTTAAATAGCAAAATAAATGCTAAGTGCTATTGCAATAAAGAAGATAACTAAGCCACCAATAAAATATCATTTAAGTTTATCAAAAGTTTGCTCACGCTTAATTTTTTCATATGCCAATTTATTTAATTTTAATTCTTGGTTTGAAATTTCAAAACTTTCTAATTGAGTTTTTAACTTTATTAATAAATTTTGATATTTTTGGTTTTTTTTATTTAAAACTTTCTTTTTAGAAAGTTTTGTTAATTCTTGTTTGATATCTTCTAAAAATAATAATCTTAATATTGCATAGTCTTGGGGCAAGTTAGGATTTTGCACTAAAAGATTCCTAACATGACAACTTGAATATTTTTTGGTTTTTTGATAATTAGTTTTTTGATTTGGGTATTAAGCTCTGTGACAAGTGAATTGATTAACTTGGCTTGATCATTAAGATTATTTTTATTAATTTTTAAATCTAAAAAAACTTGTAAATCACTATGATCTGGTTCAATTTTAATATGGGAGGAAGGCATAAGTTTAAAATGCTTTTGCTCTTTAAAAGCGTTTTTAATCACATCTTCAATTGCTTCTTTATCAACCATATAAATTTGGTTAAAAAGATATTTTACATTAATTCAATCTTGCATTGTTTATTTACTTTTTCCAACGTATTTACCAGTTTCAGTTGAGACAATAATTAAATCTCCATCTTTGATAAACATTGGGGTTTCAAGTTCAAAACCAGTTTCTAAAATTACTTTCTTTTGTGGGTTAGTTGTGGTATTACCTTTTACGGCATCTGGCGCATTAGTAACTAATAAAGATATATTTGTTTGCAATTCAATATCCAAGACTTCGTCTTGGAATTTACGAATTTGTACTTCCATTCCTTCTTTCAGAAAATTAATTTCTCATTCTAAACGATTTAATGGAATTTCAATTTGTTCATAAGTTTCTTTATCCATTAAAATGACATTTTCACCATCATTATATAAATAATCCATCTTACGTTTATCAATATGCGCTGGTTTAACTTTATCTCCCCCAGTATAAGATTTAATTGTAGTGGAACCAGTACGTAAATTTTTTACCTTTGCTTTAACGTTAGCTTGGCCCCTACCTTGTTTAGAATGTTGTGCTTCAAGCACAACATAGATTTCACCTTCGTCTTGGAATGTGATTCCTGGTTTAAATTCATTAACATTAATCATAATTTAAAACTCCTTTTTAATAATAGTTAATATTATTATACTATAATATGTGTTTTTTACTTTAGTTCACTTTTAGTTCTTTAATAAAAAATATTTTAATTTATTAATGAATGGAGCAACAGAGAAAATGCACAAGATTGAGATGTTTAAAATTTATAAACCAAAACGTAATTTGAAAGAAGGCATTGAAATATTTGCCAAGCGCCCTTGTGAATTATTAATTACTTTAGTAGATTTAAAAGATGAAGTGATTTTTGGGACATTATGCCAAAATCCAGGCCGAGCTTATTTATTCAGTGCTTTTAAAAAACCTTATTATAAAATTCATTTAGATCGTTTTTATAAAATTTCTAAAATAAATTTAGCTAGGCATATTAACTTATATAAATATAATAAAAAACCATTAAGTTTACCAACTGATAAGCAAGTTAAAATCTTGCAAAGAATGCAAAAAATCTTTGAAAATCGTAATTCAAAATTTAGTTTAACGTATATTTATAAAAAGAATCAAAAGCCTCGATTATTCTTTTAATATGTTAATTCAACATAAAGAGATATTTTTTAATAAACAAAAGTAGGTAAAGTATAAATATAAACAAAGCGGACATTAATATGCCCGCTTTGTTGTTTTATATAAGTGTATTAATATTTTATTAAATTAATGTGTTGAAACACCTAATATATCATCGATAATTTTATATATTTTTTCACTTATATCAGTTCCTAGATTTTTTAATATTACATCATTAAATATTTCATAACTACATTCTTGTTTATTTTTATATATTTTAAATATATATTTAGTTATTAAGTCCGCAAAGCAATAAGAAGTAATTATGCAAGTGTTAGTTCCTTTTATATCCTCAACAGCACTTGGGATATATCCTGGTGTGACAACAATTGTGTATTTTGCATTATATAAGTTTCTATGTTGTTTTAATCTTCCGTCATTTATACTTGTTAGTTTTTTATTTGTTGATTTACCATCGGTACAAAATAAAAAATCATCTTTAAGATAATGACATAGTGAATCTGGCTGACTTGGCCCGCCTATTGTTTCTGCTTTTACATCACTAAATAAGTTAAATGCTTTAGTAATATATTCCTCAAATAATGACCATTTGGTTGAGTCAATTGAAGTTTCGACAAGTAATTTTGGAATTTGTAAAAACTCTTTGTACATTTGGTCTTTTTCGCCAATTTCTTCAAGCAAAAACCCTGGAATACTGTTATAAATATCTCTAATTCAATCACTTCTTAAACCTTGCGGCTGTTTAATATTTTCATAAGGTGTTTTATTTTGTAAATACATATCAACAAAATTGTTATATACTTGATTTAAACTTAGATATTTTGTTGTTATATTTGTTGGCATTTTTCTAAATTGAGATTGTAATTTAAAATTTATTTTATCCTTAACTTGATTAGTTATAGATAGCTCAGAAAGCATATTAAATAAGTAATTACAACTAACATAATTTTTAATAAATTGAGATGCATTATGTGCCAAATTTTGTATTTTATCCCCATTGTTTAATAACCTGAAATTTATAATTTTATGTACAATATCATTATAATCTTTTGGCGAATTCAAGCTCTTCACATAATATAAAATATGTGCAACTTCTAGATTACTTAACTTATATTCAATTCTTACTTCGGTTAATAATTTGAATATAAGTCTTAATGGATAGATATTAAAACCATCTAATTTTTTATATGGATTAATGAATTGTATGCTAAAAAGCATCCCAATAAACACTTTATTTCTTACTTCAATATCTTCTTGGTATTTTAACAGTAATTCACCATATGTACTAAGGTGAATTTTTTTGTTAGAAGTTTCATAAATAGCACCGTAAAATCGTGGTTCATCTATTTTATGATTTGCAGAAGAATAATCATAATAGTCTTTTTGAATATATGGATTATATGATCCTTTTGTAGAGTGTTCTTTCATTAATAATTGTTGGATATTATTATTTCTTTTTATACCATTTAATTCACTAAAAACATTTAAAGTAATAAAGAATTGATTAATGTTACAAGAATTTTGCGGGAATAACCACACGTTAGTATTTTTCATTATTTCCCTTGATTAATCTGTTTAACAATTTTTTCAATTAATAATGGGGGAACACCTTCGCCAATTACATTTCGAATAAAATTCTCACTTGCTCAACTCGGTATATCCCAATCGTCTTTTATAGTAAATAATTTCATGATTTCATAAATTGTTAAAACTCTTGCATCACTGTATGTCCCATCAGTTTTTTTTCTGCCGGGATGTACATTGCATTGAGATGAAATAGATCCATTTGCCATTGTAATTGTTGGTGCTGGTTTATCCCATTGCATTCTTTTATATGTAGTGTTATATCCTTTAATTTTTGTGCCATCTGTTTTTTTAGGATAATAAAATATGTTTTCAAAAGCTGAATGACCGGTAGGAGTATGTATCATTGCCTCTACGTGCCTAAATAAATGATTTTTTGGTGTATGCCATTTATGAATTTCATGACATTTTTTTATTTTTTCACTATTACCTTTAAAGAAGTTTGTATTTCCGTCAACAATTGCTTCAACTGATGGCAAATTTCCGATTGCATCTTTAACTGTTATTAATTTTGATTCTTTATCAGGGAAATTTCAATGTTGCACTTTGCTTAATAAAATTATTGCTCTTTTTCGATTTTGAGGTACACCGTAATCTTGTGCATTAATTAATTGTTCTTTATTTATATAATATTTATGAGCAAATTCTCTTTCGATTGTTTTTACAACTGTATCTATAATATTATTATACTTAATTTTCAGCTTTAATAATTGAGGTACGTTTTCAATCAGTACATAATCAGGATCTAAATCATTTATAGCATTTAAAACTGGATTTATTAGTGCATTGCGTGCATCACTATAATCTCGTTTACCAGCAACACTCATTCCTTGGCATGGAGGTGTAGCCATTAAAAATTTACAATTTTCTTTCTTTGCTTGCGAGATTATTTCATTATATTTATCATAAATATCACCTACAATCATTTTACAGTTAGGATAAGTGTGTTGATAAAATTTAGCCCTATCTTTTTTTAATTCATTTGCTACCACAATTTCTACACCAACATTATTTAAATTTAATTCCCCAATTCCAACATTTGAAAATAATGATAAACCTTTAATCATTTTCCTCCTCTTCATATATATTTCTAAAAACATTTTCTAATACATTAACAACTATTGAATTACCACATAATCTTATTATTGTATTATCTGATAGATTCCCTTGTTTCATATTATAATAGTCTTGATCATTATACCCCATTAATCTACAACATTCCAATGCATTTAATTTTCTTTCGTATAAAATTCCATTTTCAGATTTAATAAACTTTAGGCCAGATCTTCCAGCTCTTTGAGTAGATGACACTTTATTAATCATTACACCATTTATTTTTCAATCACGGTCATCTAAAAAAAGTGTCTCACCATCTTTAACATCTCTTTTCATCTTTCCTTTTGGTTGAAATGTTATTCATTTTGTTTCTGTATCATCAATAATATCTTTAAGAGTTTTTTGTGTGAATGAATTGTCTTTTACTAAGTTTGTTTTGCTTTTTCCTAATTTTGAAACAACAATCACCCTAGGGCGCCTTTGAGGAATTCCATAATGCTGTGCATCAAAAATTTTCCAATAATTTTCATAACCTAAGTTTTCTAAATATTTTAACCAAGATTCAAAGTTTTGTTTGTTTTTACCAGTTGTTAAGTTTTTTACATTTTCTAAAACCAAATATTTCGGTTTTTTATTTTCAATTATTTTTTTGCATTCCCAAAGCAAAGAACTCCTTGTTCCGCTATTTTGATCTAATCCTTTTTTTGTTCCAATTGAAGATATATCTTGACATGGGAAAGAATATGTAAATAAATTATGGTCTGGGATATTATCGATAGTTATTTTTGAAATATCACCAAGATTATTTGTTTTAATACATGCTGCATATAGTTGAATTAGTTTTTCAATTTTCATTTTTTTTAAATCATTTTCAGATTTATTAAGGATTTTAGATAAATAATTAATTATTTCTTGTTTTGGATTTGATTTATTATCGCTTTGTTTATGAATATAATAATAAGCTAAAATTGCATTTGGATCAATATCTGATGTTGCGACAATTTCAAACTTTTTATTAATGTTTCTTAATGCCATATGTTGTGAACCAACTCCAGAAAAGGCTTCGAATACTTTTAATTTTATATCTTTATTCATTTCTTACTCCTAAATTACTTACTATTATTTAGTAAGTAATTTTAAATTATCTTTATGATTAGGTTAATTATTTGTTTTATATATAGATACTTTATTTAATTATATATGAATCTCATATTCAGAACAAAAATAGTATTATTAAAATGTATTAATTGGAAATGTCACATGCAAGTTTTTTGCATGCGACATTGTTTTTGTCTGCCTTGTAATAAAATAGTTGTATGAATAAATTTTCAAAAATTAAAGGAGACTTTAAAATTATATGAAAAATTTAGAAAAATATATTTGTGTTTTTGACAAATATCGAAAAGAAAATAAATATCAACATTTTAAAATTGAAGAGAATTATAATACTATTTTGAAAATGCAAGGAGCTCTTGGGACACAACGAAAATTACGATCAGATCAAATCGATCTAGAACAACTTTATAATATTTTACAAGAACTTTCTGAAGGCTTCTCAATCCAAGAAGTAGCCAAGATTTTTGCTCAATTTGTCATATCCAATCGTCTTTTATAGTAAATAGTTTCATAATTTCATAAATTGTTAAAACTCTGGCATCACTGTAAGTTCCATCAGTATTTTTATGCCAGGATGTACATTGTATTGAGACGAAAGAGATATCAAAAAATCTTGTTTTTTGATACATTGTGATTATTTATGATATAATGTAACTAAATATTTTGTAAAAATCGAAAATTAAGTCAATTACTTGATTAAGTAAAAATCACACAGTTAAATATAATGAAATTGAATTTAAGGAATTGATATGTATAAAACCAATATAACTAAACATTTAGAATGAGAATTTCAAAATGAAATTACCAAAGCAATTGAAGTAGTTAATAATTACTGAATGAAAAAAATTAATCACCCCTTTGGTTATGTTGAATGAGAAACATTTAGATTTAATCAAAGTGTTAAACTTAAAAAACCAATGAGTGAAGAAGTGTTTAGAGAAATGTTATTAGTTAATATGGGAATAAATGTGATCATTAAGTTAATTTATGATTTAAAACAAAGTGAATTAATTAAATTACAAAACGCTAATAAGATTTTAAATACTACTCTTTTTACAGATTTATATTTCGATATGATTAATGAGATTGAAAAATTAATAAACGGAGATAAAAACATCATATGAAAGCAACGGAATCAAATTTACTAAAATTTGAAGATTATTCAAAGCAACTTGTTGATATTATCCAAGCGCAAGTCTATTTTGAAAATTTAATTATTACCAAACTCGAAACACAAAATATTATTAACAATAAATATTTTGAAAATAATACTGATGCTTTTAAAATAGCAATTAATTTAAAAGATGCGTGAAGATTTATTTTTGAAACATATGATTTGCCTTTAAGTCCTAATTATATTTTACAATTACATAAAATCTTAATGGATGGATTAGTTGATGGTAATGGTTATTATCGTACAAGAAATATTTATGTTTCCGGCTCTAAATATGTTCCGCCTTTATTGTCGCAATATCAATATAAAGAAATGTTAGAAGAAGCAATTAAACAAGATGATTTGTTAGCATCACCAAGTTTAATTGCTAGAGAACAATTATTTAATGATGGGAATAAACGCACAGCAACAATGTTAATTCAAAAAGCATTATTACAAGAAAATAAATTATTTAACCTTACTTTATCAAACAATAATGATTATAAAATGGCATTATTAAATTATTACCAAACAAAAGACAGAAAGTTATTAGAGCAATTTGTTAAGTGAAATACAATTGATTTATCTTGTAAAAGCACCAAATCAATAAAAAAGAGATAAAAATTTAAACATACCAGCAACTTACAAATTAATTATTAATTAGAAATGTCACATGCAAGTTTTTTGCATGTGACATTGTTTTTGTCTTCCTTGTAATAAAATAGTTGTATTAATAAATTTTAAAAAATGAAAGGAGTAAAGCCGGACAGAAAAGTTAACATGTAAATGTTAGCTTTTCTGTTACCATTCGTTGGTACCAACGAAGAATTTTTTTGAAAGGATAAATTATGTCAAGACATTTAAAGAAAGAAGAATTTGCAAAAATATATGAAGAATATCAAAAATCAGGTTTCCCAGGTGCTTTCCAAGCTATTTACCAAATATCACCAGAAACAAAAAACTTACAAAGAAATAGTGTAAAAGTTAGAATTAATAAAATAATTAAGTATTATAATTTAGGTATGGAAGACTTATTGCAGACGAAGAAAGGTGAAAGCCGCAAAAAAGGAAGCGGCAAACCTAAGACGAAAAGAGAACCAAATTGAGATATTTTTGATCGTGATGATTTGTTACAAATAGCTAAAAGATATTATGAAATTACCAACGAATTACCTAAAAGTAAGAAAGTTATTGAATTAAAAAGTTTTAGAATAAGTTATGTTAAACTTGCAGAAGTTTTTGGCATTTCTAGACAAACAATTTCTAAAACTCAAAATATTAAAATTGCACAAAAACTCCCTAAATATAGTGATGTAATCGAAAAATCGTTCGCAGAAACAAAGTCAAGATATGGAAGGTTAAAACTAAGTGTTTACATATCTAAAAAATACAAAATAGATATAAACGAACGTTCATTAGGGAGATATATGAACCTTTTAGGCCTAAAATGTAAGCTTAGACAAAAATCAAAACGAAAAGAAATTAAAAATCTATCTACTCAGATTGATAACTTCGTAAATCGTGATTATAATGATCAAAACAATCGAAATATTTATGCAACTGATGTTTCATATATAAAAGCACCAAAAGACGTGTTAGAATCACACGTTTATTTGTCTGCAATTTTGTCTCATAAAACTAAACAAATTGTTGGTTTTAAATTATCAAGAAGTAATAATCTAGAACTAGTTTTAGACAATTTAAATTTATTAAAACAATACAAACCCAAAAATTTTATCATTCACTCAGATCATGGCTTTCAATATACACATCATCAATATATTAAAGAAGTTCAAAATCTTGGTGGGATTATTTCGTTATCAAGAGTGGGAAATTCTCTTGATAATCGAGAAATTGAATATTGGTTTGGGATCATTAAAACTGAATTATTAAATGATTTAGATTATTCAAAAATAACATTTAATGAACTTAATGATATGATACAAGAATATGTAATTTGGTACAACAATGACCGAATTCAATCAAACTTAAACTGAAAAACTCCACAGCAATTTGCTATGGAATTATAAATAACTAAAATGTTAAATTTTGCTGTCCATGTTTAGAGACCTTAAAATTATATGAAAAATTTAGAAAAATATATTTGTGTTTTTGACAAATATCGAAAAGAAAATAAATATCAACATTTTAAAATTGAAGAGAATTACAACACTATCTTGAAAATGCAAGGAGCTCTTGGGACACAACGAAAATTACGATCAGATCAAATTGATCTAGAGCAACTTTATAATATTTTACAAGAACTTTCTGAAGGCTTCTCAATCCAAGAAGTAGCCAAAATTTTTAATAGAGACATTCGAAGTATAAAAAGCAAAATTAAAATTATTACAAATCGCAGACCACTTAGTTTAGATAAACAAAATCGCTATGTTTGTCCTAAGTGTTCAAAAAGAGTAATGCGGGTTAAAACCCTTAATTTTACCAAGCTATACGAATATTTATTAGGTTATTCATTTTCGAGACTCTTTTTTGTAAATGATGCAATTAAAGAGAAATGAAAGGCCTACAGAAAGTATTGGTATAGTGAACTTAATACATACAATAAAAATAGAAATAAAAAGAATTTGCAGCAAAAAGAAGTTAAGAAATCAGTTACCTACCTTGTGAATTCTTTTAAAAAATATCACCTGATGAATTTGCCCCCTCACCTAGTACAATTTATAAAATAATTAAAAAATACCCTTATTTCCTTGAATTTGACCACATTGTCAAAAAATCTGAAGGAAAATATGGCATAAGGAAGCAAAAGAAAACTAAACCTAAAACATTAAAATATGCTACAGAAATTTCGAAACGTCCCAAAAAACACTCCACAAAATTATTTTGTTATTTTTTTATTATTTATTTTATAATTAATTAAAGTTATGATTAAAGTTAATAATATTGTATTTAGTTATAAACCAGGTGTGCAAAAACCAGCATTAAATAATGTTAGTTTTGAAATCAATAAAGGAGAATATATAGCCATCTTAGGGCATAATGGAAGTGGCAAAAGCACTTTGTCTAAAGTGCTTGTTGCCTTATTAAAACCACAAGCAGGTTTTTTATCTGTTGATGGTATAGTTTATAATCGTCAAAATTTATATCAAATTCGCAAGAAAATTGGTATTATCTTTCAAAACCCTGATAACCAATTTATTGGTTCATCAGTTGAAGATGATATTGCATTTGGTCTTGAAAACCGCAAGGTTCCTCATGAAGCTATGCAAGGCATTATTCATAAAGTGGCGGCTAAAGTTGATATGTTAGACCATTTATCCAGGGAACCAGAGAATTTATCTGGAGGACAAAAACAACGTGTTGCCATTGCCTCAATTTTGGCTTTAGATCCTGATTTAATTATTTTTGATGAAATTACCAGTATGCTTGATCCTAAGGGCAAAAGAAGTGTTTTAGAAATTATCAAGGAATTAAAAGATAATAAAGAGAAAACCTTAATATCTATTACCCATGATATGGATGAGGCTATTTTAGCTGATCGGTGCCTTGTTTTTTCCCAAGGGCAATTAATTGCCCAAGGGAATCCTAAGGAAATTTTAAATAATCAAGAGATTTTAGAAATTGCTAAAATTGATTCGCCATTTATTTATAAATTAAGTAGTTTACTGCATAATATTGAACCCACATACGACAGAGAGGAATTGATTAATCAAATATGCAAATCAAAATTCAAAATGTAATACAAATTTTTAATAAAAAATCTCCTTGAGAATTTGTAGCATTAAATGATGTGTCTTTAGAAATTAATGATGGCGAATATCTTGGAATTATTGGATCAACTGGTTCTGGAAAGACAACTTTAATTGAACATTTTAATGGTTTATTAAAACCAACTAATGGATATGTGCACTGGCAAATAAATGATAATAATAATATTACAGACTGGTTTTATGGTGATAAAACCAGTAAGTTTAAATTTAAAGATTTGCGAAAAAAAATTGGAATAGTGTTTCAATTTGCTGAATATCAATTATTTAAAAATACTATTAAAGAAGATATTGCTTTTGCACCTATTGCTTTTGGAATGCCTAAAGAAAAAGCATATCAAGTCGCTGCTCAATGTTTAGAGGAAGTTGGCCTTGGCCAAGAATATTTAGAAAGAAGCCCTTTTGAATTATCTGGGGGGCAAAAGCGCCGGGTTGCTATTGCTGGTGTTTTAGCTATGAATCCAGATTTCTTAGTTTTTGATGAACCCACTGCAGGATTAGATCCAGTTGGTACAATTGAGATTTTAGATATTTTAAGCAAATTACACCAAAAAGGAAAAACAATTATTAATGTAACACACGATTTAGATCGTGTGTTAGAAAGAACAACTAGAACTATTATGCTACGCCAAGGAAAAATAGTTGCTGATGGACAAACTTATGATGTTTTAAATAATATTAATTTACTTAAAGAAAACTACCTTGAACCTCCCAAACTTTTAGCTTTTATTTATGAGCTTAAAGCAAAAGGAATTGATGTTCCAAAAGTAAAGAACATAAAAGAACTAGCTGATTATTTAAATCAAAGTATTTTTGATAAGGAGGATATTTAATGCAACAAAGTGCATTTGGACGTTATATACCAGGGAATGGCTTTGTCTATAAAATTGACCCTCGTATCAAAGTTTTATTAAGTATTTTATTTATTGTTTTACTTTTTATTGCCTCAAATTTTATTGAATTATTGCTTTTAGCTTCATTTATTACAATTATTTCAATTGTAACTACTAAGCGTATTAGGCCAGTTTTAAAAACTTTAAAACTGCCCTTAATCATTTCAGTTTTTTTATTTGTGGTTAATTTATATACTGTTAATAACGAAACAGTATATAAAAATAATTATTATGTTTCATACTTTTGGCCTATCTTTACATCTGGATCTAAAGATTTAGAAATTGATGGTAAAAAGATTTTGTGAAGTGAATTTTATAATGCTAAAGTTGTTGGACAAGATACCATTGATTATTACATAAAAACATATGGTAATTATGTTAAGATTCAATATGGGGTTTCGATTAATTCTATTAATCGAATCATTACCTTAGTGTTTCGGTTATATGTTATGGTATTAGTTACTAGTTTATTAACTAATACCACTAGGCCAATTTTATTAAACAAATCAATTGAAAGTTTATTATATCCTTTAAAATTTATTTTTATCCCAACTCATATTATTGCAATGATTATTTCAATTGCCTTAAGGTTTATCCCAACTTTAGTAAATGAAATTTTTCGGATTATTAAGGCTCAGTCTTCCCGGGGAGTTGATTTTAAACATGGTAATACTAAAGATAAAATAATTGCCTTTAGTACTTTAATTATTCCATTGTTTGTATCATCATTTCAAAAAGCTGAAGATTTAGCTAATGCAATGGAAACAAGGGGCTATGATCCATATGAAGAGCGTACGAAATATCGTGTCTTTAAATTAAAAATTAGTGATTTATTAATTGTTTTATTATTTATGGGAATTTTAAGTATTTTTATCTTAAATAACATAATAGTAAAACATTCATATTTTGATCCTGCTCACGGGGTTTATAAAATTCATAATATTGGACATTATAGCCTAGTTAACTGAATTTTAATGATAAGAGTAGTCTCATAAAAGCAAGGATTTCCCTTGCTTTTATGTTTTTTATATATTTCTCGTAGTCTTAAAAGGATTTTGTCAACAAGTATAAAAACCATATTAAGTTTTAAAATATGTATTATAATATTAATGTATGTTTTTAACTATCTAGTTAAATCAACATACAAATAAAATATTATTACATTTTTATAGGAGAAACTTATGAAAAAGAAATTATTATCTTTACTTAGCGTAAGTACTGTGTTAGTTCCTTTTGTAGCCGTTTCATGTGGTACAACTCAAGAACCTAAACCAGTTGACCCAACCGCTACTGAAGTTAATGTTTTTAAACAAACACATGCTACAGTTTTAGCTAAGACTGAAAGTAATGTGACCGCTGGTGATGAAGCTAGCGTCAATAGAGCTCTAGGAGACTATAATAACCTTAGTGCTGGAGCTAAAGGGCAATTAACAACCCAAAAAAGTAATTTAGATAAATTAAGTGCTAAAATTACTCAATTAAAAGCAGGACAAACTAAAGATAAAGTTGGAACAGGTGACCCTGCTCCTGGCCCAGCACCTAAACCTGAGAGACCTGGTGAAACTACTGGTAATCAAGCAGTTGCTGCTTTAAAAACTGAAATAAGAACTCTGCTTAGTGAACTTCCTTCACGTAACCCACGTAAGTTAGAAGTTGAATTAGCTTTAAATTCTAATAATGATCAAACCAACTTGGCAAGTATTAAAAGCGAGTTAGAAACTCTTAAAAATGCTTTAAATACTGCTTATGCAAAATTAAAAACAGCGTTAGAAACTAAACTACCTACTGGGAATAAATTTAAAACAAGAGTTTTAAATTATGTTACTACCCGTAGTTCTGATGCTGATGAAATTACTGAGTTAACTAACTTTGAAACTCAATTAACTCAAGAAGAAACTAAATTAAAAGAAGGGATTGAAACTTTAAAATCAGAACTAGGTTACTTTAGTTCTGAAAGTCAATTCAGAAAAGAAAAAGAAGCTGAATTTGCCAAAGCATTAAATGAGCAAACTTACTTCACAGATATTAGCCAGTATTCAGAAAAAGAAACTGAAATACGTGCAAAATATGTCGAGGAAAATAAGAGCAAAGTTCAAGAGTACTTTGGGGAAGCTCCAGAAGATGAAAAATACCAAAAAAATAATTTGGTCAAAGAAAATGACCAAATGTCGGCTGTTAAACAATGATTTGTGATGGGCCAAAAAGGCGGCAATTTGTTCAGATACCTCCCCGGGGATTTCCCGCCCAACATCACAATGTGACTAACTGACGATGAAAATAACCTGCTGAAAGAACCCCGGGAAACTAAAGACACCTGAAAAGTGAACAGCAAATGGGACGATAGAGGGAGACAAAGAGGTACAACCACAAAGAAAGGGACTACCAATGCAAATGTAACCCTGTATGCAGTAGAAGGGGATAGTGCCGCAGACGGAAAGTCAAACCATAACGTCCGGAACAGTAAAAAAATAGAAATAGAAAGTGTCTACGAAGGAGGGGTACACCCAGACATACGAGCGTTGCGAGAATATGACCAGCAAAAAAGATTCCTGGAAAAGGGGGGACACCAAAAAGACGGCACAAAGCAAAAACCTGGATCTATGTACGAAAAAGTGGGAACAAAATTCACACACCAATGAGCTTGGACCTTGAAGCCAAGCGAAGAAAACGCGACAACAGAGGGTACCCTTGAAGTATCAAAAGTGCAATTAGAATTGCAACTCACGAATAATAACCTAAATATGCCAACACAAGTGGGAGGAAACGGGTGGTGAACGTGACCCGAAGAAGTAATAATCAGAGTAAGCACCAACGGGACCACGTGGGAAGAAGTTAAAAATCAAACCCACAGGTACGCAAACGACTGGTTAGGAGCAAACAATGGAAACAAACACGCCGAAAAACAACAAGGAGAAGTAAATATTCCCGACTGAAGTAACAGTGGAACATGAGACACAGGGGCAGAGTACCATAAGAAGTTAACAAAAGACACCGGCAAAATAGTAATAGAATTCGAACCCGTAAAAGCAAAATACCTGCAGGTCGAACTTAAACCCAAAAAAAATACAAAAAAAGATCACAATAAAACCATCACAAAAGAAAACTGATTTGTAAACGGTATACACACTAACCAAAACGCACCCGGGTCAGATGAATGGAAAAATATGGACAAAACCACAGGATTGCTTGACACCCCAATATACCGAGTTGGAGTTTGGGGGCCAAGTGAAAATAACCCATACAAAATAGCCCAAAAAAACAAAACCGCCGGAGGCCTAACCAAAACTCCTGGTACCATCTTTGTTGAAAAGAAAGTAAAAACAGAATCAACCAGTGGTGCTTCTAATACAGGCACCACCACAACAAATCCACAAACTGTTGAAGTTAATAACGGTGCAACTGTAACTATTGAAGATTATGATTTAACTTCTTGAAAAGTTAGTGACTTTTGAATTAAATTTAGAGATGAAGATAAATTAACTATTATCTCACCTAAAATGGCATTTAATATTAAAGAAGTTAAAAAATATTATAAAAAGCAAGAAACCACACAAACTTCTAGTGTGTTAACTACAAGTAGTGATACTGAAACGCAATCAACCAATAATGACCCAGTAGCTGTTGAATTAGAAATTAGACCCGAAGATCAACCTAATAATGTCTTTAGAGTTATCTTAGGTAAAGTTCCTAAACATGACACTTTTAAAGGTACGGAACAAAAACAAGTTGATAGTTTAAACAAAGATAACAAACTACTTAAATATCTATTGAAAATAGATATTGATAGATGAGAAAAAGTAGAAGTAGAATCTCATTATAAAACAGAAATTACTAACTTATTTAAAGTACTTAAAACTAAATTAGAAGGTAAAGATTCTGTTGTAAATACTGAACATCTTAAAGATTGAGCAGATCTTAAGAATAAGATCTTAGATTACAAAGTATATCCTAAACCAGAACCTCAAGCTGAAAATACAGAAACAACAACTGGGGGGGACAGTAGTACTAGTTCAAATGGTGAAACATCTTCTACCCAAACCCAAACTACAAGTGCGGGGGGGTCTAGCTCATCATCTACTGAAGCAAGTAGTGCTGGAACATCTACAACAACAAGTTCTTAATAAAAAAATCAAAGCTTAATTGCTTTGATTTTTTCTTTATTCTTGGTCAATTAATTTCTTAGCTTGCGCAAGCTCAACACTAAAGAAGTTTGTTACACCGCGGCGTTGCATCGTTGCTCCAAATAATGCATCAACACGGGTCATAGTGCCAGTTCTATGAGTGATAACTAAAAACTGTGTTTTATGCTTTAATTCTTGTAAATATTGAGCGTAGCGTACAACGTTAGATTCATCTAAAGCAGCTTCAACTTCATCTAAGATACATAAGGGCAAGGGCCTTGCTCTTAGAATGGCAAAGAGCAAGGAAATAGCAATTAATGCTTTTTCGCCACCTGAGAAAAGTTTAAGATTTTTAACTTTTTTACCAGGAGGCTGTGCATAAATACTTATTCCACTTTCAAGCACGTTATTTGGGTCTAAGAACTGTACTTTTGCGGTTCCTCCACCAAATAACGAAGAAAACACTTTATGCATTTCATCGTTAACATCGTTAACGATGCTTGAAAGTCTTAAAATTATTTTTTTATCTAATTCTGTTATTGCAGCTAAACATAGATTTCTTGCCTCAATTATTTCTTGTTCAGTAGCTGAATCTTTTGTAAAACGTTCATTTAATGCTTCATATTCGGCAATTGAATCTAAATTAACATTACCTAAAGCTTTTATATCGCTCCTTAAACTATCGATACTCTCTTTAGCTGCATTAGCAGCTAAAGAGAGGTCAAAATTGTTTTTAGCATAGTCTAAGGTCATATTATAATGTTCATTAAGTCTTTGCAAATCAATATCTAATTGGTTTTTTGCATTTGTTAAATTACTATTTTTTTTCTTAAAAGAATCTCATAATTTTTCTAACAAACTATGTAATTCTTTTGTTTTTTGGTTATTAGATTCAATATCTGTTGATATTGAATCTTTTTCTTGCAGCGCAATTTGTAAGTTATATTCATTTTGGCTGATTTCTTGTTGTAACTTAAGAATATTAGTTTGAGCTTGATTTAAAGCTTCAAAACTATTATCCTTAAGTTCTAAATCAGTGATTGATAGTTTACTTTTTAGTTTATCAATTTGGTTTTGTTTTTCTTTAATTTGGTATTGCAAGGAAGTAAGCTGAGTTATATTAAACTGCATGTTATTTTGCATTGACCTTAAATTATCATTTAAGTTTTGTAAATCAAAAGCAAGCTTTTGATTAATAAGTTGGTTACCATCATGTTCATCTTGCAAAGTTTTAATTTTATCTTCTAAACCAAAGCTATGATCACTTTGCTCCTTGCTTCCTCCCACTAAGATTCCGCCAACTCTAACTAAATCTCCTTGTAATGAAACTACTGGATATTTTTTTTCAGTTATTTTTGAGATAAATGTAGCTGATTCAATATCCTTAGCGACAATTACATTACCTAATAAAAAATTATTAAGTTTTTGGTATTGCTGATCCACAATAGTTAAATTGCTTGCTAAATCAATATAACCTTTTTGGTTTTTTAAAGCAAATAAATAATCGTCTCGGACATGTTTTGCATCAATTGTAGCAAGGGGGATAAAAGTAGCTCTACCGCCATTGTTTTTTTTCAAAAAATCAATGGCTTTTATCGCTGTATCATTTTGATCTACAACTAAATGTTGTAAGGAAGGTTTTAAAATTGTTTCTAAAGCAACTGTGTATTCACTAGGGGCTTTAATTAAATCGCCGACAATGCCTTTTAAACCTTTAAAAAACGATTTATTTTCTAAAATGGTCTTGGTACCTTGGAAGAGGTTATTGCGTGATTTTAAGATGGTTTTAAGGTGGTTTAATTGGGCCTTCAATTCTGCATTACGTGATTCTTTAGCTTTGTATTTCAAAGTTAACTCATTAATCTCTTGAGTTAACTTTGATATCTTTGTATCTAAGTCTAATTTTGTCTTAAAAATTTCATCATATGTTTGTTTAAAAGCATTAAGATTATTTTCTAAGTCTTGAACTTCAGATATAATAGCTGCTTTTTGTTCTTTGGCGTCTGTAGCTAAAGTTCCCTGAGCCAATAATTTACGTTTAGTTTTTGCTTCTTGAATACTAGATTCTAACCCATCAATACGAACTTTTAAGGTTTCTTTAATATTAGAATATTGAGCAATTTTAGTTTTTAAATCTTTTAAAAGTTCTAATTTGCTAGTATTTTGTGTTTCAAGATCTTTGATATCTAGTTTATAAGAACTTTCGGTTTCTTCAAAACCTTCAAGTTCTTGCGAGAGAGTATCAACAAGATTTTGGTTTTTATCAATATTAAAAGCTAAATATGGTACTTCAATTTCTTGGAGTACTTTACTTAATTCTTTATATTTATAAGCTTTTTCAGCTTGTATTTTTAAAACTTCAAGACGTTTTTGCATTTCAGATAATTTTGCTTGGATAATTTTTAAAGATTGCTGAGCTTGATCTAATTTTTTTAATGATTCTTCTTTACGGAATTTGTATTTTGAAACTCCAGCAGCTTCTTCAAATATTTTACGGCGTTGCTCGTCTGAAGATTGGGCAATATCTGAAACTGTTCCTTGGGAAATAATTGCTAACGAGCTTTTCCCAATTCCAGTTTCCATGGCTAGCATCTTAATTTCTTTTAACCTTGCTTTTTCGCCATTGATGTAATATTCATTAATGCCTTTATCCCTTTCAATTACCCGAGAGATGCTGATAGTATCAGCATCAATAGAACTTAATCTTTCTTTATTATCAAAAGTTAAGGTTACTTGGGCTTTGTTCATGGGCTGGACTGTTTTAGAGCCAGCGAAAATAACATCAGCCATGGAATCGCCACGAAGTTCTTTGGAACTTTGTTCTCCTAAAACTCACCTAATAGCATCATTGATATTGCTTTTTCCTGAACCATTAGGTCCAACAATGCCAACAATTCCTCCGTCAAAACGGAGTACTACTGGGTCCGCAAATGATTTAAAGCCATGGGCTTCTAATTTAATTAATTTCATTTGTAATTAACCTTTTAATTTTTGCAATTTTTCTAAAGCAGCTTGGGCTGCTTGGCTTTCTGCTTCTTTTTTTGATCTTCCTTTTCCTGATCCATAAACATTTTTTTCATGAATTGCTTTAGCTTCAAATTCTTGATGTCCTAATTCTTGAGTTTGGTAAGTCACATTTTCTTTACTCATACTTTGGAATAATTCTTGTAATTTAGTTTTTGGATCTTTTAAATCAGTTAAATTAATTAGGTTTTTATCCTTTACTTCAACTAAAATGAATTTTTTAATAAACATGATAGCATCGCTAAGACCATGGTCTAGGTAAATTGCACCAATTAAAGCTTCAAGCACATCGGCTTGAACCTTTGGTGAATTAATTACATCTTGGTGCATTTTACCAGGACCTGTACGTAATAATTCTGGTAAACCTAGTTTTTGGCTAATCATTGATAACATCTTAGTTTCAACAATTACAGCACGGTAACGAGTTAATAATCCTTGGCTAATTTTTGGATTAGTTTTTAAAATGTATGATGAGACTACAAAACCTAAAGTTGAATCTCCTAAGAATTCTAAGTTTTCATAGTTAACATCACTAGGTTGATCATCTTGGTTGCTAAATGATTTATGGGTTGTTGCTTTGATATATAAAGTTATATCAGCTGGTTTAATATTGATTGTTTCTAAAAACTTTTCTAGTTTAATTTGGTATTCTTGATTGTTAGTTTGCATTAGTTTCTCCTTTGAATTCGTTGATTAAATTATTATCAATTGCTTGGTACATTTGGTCTAGTGCATATAAAATGGCAATTTTATCACTTGAACCATGGATTTTTAAAGCTGGTTTTTGTAAGCCTATGATTCAAGCTGCTCCAGAATTACGATAATCTAATTTTTTCATAATATCTTTAAAAACTGGTTTTAATAATAATGCACCAAGTTTAGTTCTGAGCCTTTTTAAAGCTCCTTCTTTAATTGCATCTTTGAAGGATAAAATCGCTCCTTCAAAGCTTTTTAGGATTAAATTCCCACCATAGCCATCAATGATGGCTATGTCGTAATTACCTTTTAATAAATCTCTTGGTTCGCTAAAACCAATGTAATTTAGCTCATGATCCTCTTGCAGCAATTTTGCTGCTTGGATCGTTGTTTCAAATCCTTTATAATCCTCAGTGCCGATATTTAATAAGGTAATTTGAGGATTTTTAACCTGAAACATTTTTTGGCTAAAAATTTGTGCTAATTTAGCTCATTGGTGTAAGTATTCAGGCTTAACTTGTAAATTAGCACCAACATCTAAAAATAAGATTTTACGCTGATTTAAAGCGCTAAGTATTGGCATAAAGGCGGGGCGATCAATTTCAGGTAAGCGACCAACTTTAAAGGTTAATGCCGTAATATAATTGCCACTTTCACCACCTGAGATAATGCCTTGAGCCTGGTTTTCTTGCAGCATTGTAATAGCCTGGTTCATGGATGTTGGTTCTTTTAAATTTTGCCTCAGGTTTTTTGGATCACTATTTTTATGGTTATTATCAATTAAAGATATTTGTGGATTAATTTCTTTAATTGATAACTTAGATAAATCACCAATTAAAGTGAGTTTTAAATCTTGGTGATTTATCAAAAATTCTTGGCAAGCTTCTAAATAGGCTTGTGGCCCTTGATCTAAGCCATTAATATCAATTACAATATGTTTCATCTTATTCAACTCCTATTAAATAGTGATAATTAGGTTGATTTCCTTCGGTAATTTGCACGTCAATTTCATAGCGTGTTTCTAAATAATTAGCTAAATCTTGAGTACTAGTGGCTGAGCCATCTTCGCCATAATAAATACTGATTATTTCACTTGATCCTTTAATCATTTTAGTGCTTAAAATCCTTAAGGCTTCTTTTTCCGTTTTGCTAGATGCAATTATCTTACCATTTAAAATTGATAAATAATTACCACTTTTAATATTAATACCATTAATAGTTGTATTACGAACTGCAACTGTAATTTCTCCCCAGGCCACATCGTTAATTGCATCACTAATTAATTCATTATTATCCTCAAAATCAAGTTCAGGGCTAAAATTGATAATTGCACTTAAACCTTGAATTTGGCTTTTAGTAGGAATCACAATGACATTTTTATCATCCACAACTTGGGCAGCTTGCTGGGCTACTAAAATAGCATTTGAAGAATTTGGGAAAACAAATACCGTTTCAGCATTAACATTGTCAATTGCATTAATAATTTCTTGTGCTGATGGATTTTTGGTTTCGCCAGCTTCCACGACAAAATTAGCTCCTAGTTCATACATTTTGTCAATAATTCCTTGACCAATATTACATGATACTACCCCACATTTTTGGCGATCTTCTGATTCTTTTGCATTTTGAAGTTTTTCACTATTTGCTTTTGAATTATTAGCTTGCAAGGTCATGTTTTCAGATTTAATTTTAATAAATTCGCCATACTTTTGTAAAAGTGTTAGAAATTCACCAGGTATTTTCGTATGACCATGGACTTTGAGAATTTCATCATCGCTCACAATTACTAAAGAATTAGCTAATTTTTCTATTTCTTTAGTTAAAGGATCTTTATCAAAGTTTTGCCAATCATTTAATTGGATTAAAACTTCAGTACAATATCCAAATTCACCTTCATAAACTTCACTATCGCTAACAAAGGTTGAAATATCTTCATTTTGTGAAGATATTTCAACTGGACGATTATTTAAATATTCATTAATGCCTCAAAAGATTTTGTATAATCCTTCGCCCCCTGAATCTGTTACTCCAACTTCACGCAAGATCTTAAGCTTATTTGGTGTTTCATCGCAGCTTTGGCGGCAATACTTTAATAATTTACCAAAAACTTCTTGTAAGGTAATATTTGGATCATTAGTATCTTGATATTCTTTAACAATTGCTTCAACTGTTTCTCTAATCACAGTTAAGATAGTTCCTTCAACTGGTTTAAAAACTGATTTATAAGCTCTTTCAACTGCCGCTTGCAGGGCCTTTAAAAATTCAGGTAAACTTAAAGAATCTTTGCCTTCAGAGCCTAATGCAAAACCCTTAAAGATTTGGCTTAAAATAACTCCCGAATTACCACGAGCTTCATAAATCATGGCTGTTGAGACTAATTTTGTTGCTTCTGAAATAGGTGTAGTTGCATCAACTGTTTTAAGTTTTGAAACAATTGAACTAAAAGTTGAAGACATGTTGGTTCCAGTATCACCATCAGGTACTGGAAAGACATTTAAAGCATCAATTTTATTTTTTGCATTTTGTAATGAATAGGCTCCTGAAATCATCATATTGGCAAAAGTTAGTGAATCAAGAAAAATTGGTTTATTCATAAATTACTCCTTTAATAGTAATTGTTAAGTTTTTCAGTTTTTGTTTTGTTAATTTAAATTCATAACTAAGTTTTTGGTTTATCTCCATAATTAATTCATTGGCTTGCACACCTGCTAAAATTGAGATTGAAGCTTTGAAACTTCAAATATTATCTAATTGAAAAACTTCAATTAAATCTTCGTAATTAACTTGTGCCACCACATTCATGGTTTGGGAAACTGGATGAATTTCCTTAATTCCTGGTGTGGAGGTTAAGATGTTAATAAATAGTTCTTTGACTTGATTTATGTTCATAAATCCCCTTTGTATAATTTATAAAATAAAAACTTATTATTTATATTTTTATATTATAAATTATAATTATAATTTAACAAATAATATTGTTGATTATTAGGAGACTTTTTATGGCAAATATTGTGGCCAAAGCAATTGTATTAGAAATTGAATTACGTAATGATAATAACCACGTAGTTAGTTTTTTTACTAACTACGGGGTTTTAAGGCTAGTAGCTAGCGGTATTGATAAGCCTTTATCGAAAAATCGAGCTAATTTACAACTTGGTAGCCTTGTAGAAATTGAATATTTTTCGGCAAGATTAAAAGGAAAAACTGGGCGGTTAAAAAAAGCATATTTATTAAAAATGTATGATCTTACTCAGGTGCAAAGAGTGTATTTTTTTAAAAAAATCAAAAAAGTTTTAATGTATATTAGAGAAGTTAACCATTTATATGATTTATATTTAAAAGTATTTGATTATTTAACTAAAGCATATACTCTCAAGATTTTGACGTTTTTTTATGCTCAAAGTTTATATTATTTTGGAATAAATCCCAGTTTTGAATCATGTTGAGAATGTGGAGAAAACCGCAATTTAGTTTCATTTGACTTTTATGAAGCTGGTTTTGTGTGCAAAGAGCATTGTAATCCTCGAAAACTAATGAGCGTGGAATATTTGAATGCAATTTGGGCTTCATATCATAATTTAAAAAAATATTTATTATTAGTTGATTATAATTTAGATATGAACTTAAGGGCATTATATAAAAATCTATTAGTAGAAGCTGGTTATTATATTTAAAAACAGATCAAAGTAATTTGATCTGTTTTATTTTGGAAAAGTTTTTTTCTTATAATTTCGCAAGACTTGCAACATTTGTGACTCTTCAAAATAACTGTGCTCTTTATTATGCTTATATTCATTATATTGCTTTTGGGTTAATAATTTATCTTTAAACATGATATCTAGATAATAATCAATGATATTGCTACTAAAGAAATATGAATCGTTATTATACATTCAAATGATGTTTTGAATTTCGTTTAAAATTGCTTCTTTGATTAATGGACCATAATTGAACTTACGGGCATTTTCTTCAAATTCTTCTTTATCTACAATTTGCAATTCTTTATTTGGATAATGCTTGATATCCAAATCATAATCAATAAATTTAATGGTATTATCTTCATAAATTGGGTACGAGGCTAAATTAATATAATAACATTTTGCTCCATCACGAAACATCATAATTGAATTATAAAAACTTGCTTTTGGAATAAATCATAAAGCATCATCTTTATATGATCATCCCTTGCGACCTTTAATATTTTCAATAACCCTTGCGCCTTTTAAAGATAAAACAATATGACGGGGGTTATGAAATAAGATTTTAGCATTAGTTCACTGGCGGTATAAAAATCCATTATGTTTGTAAGCTTGCACATTTACAATTGAGCCCACTTTAATATCATTAAAATCTCATGACATTATGGCTTAAGCTTTCTTATCGTTGCTTGGTTATTGATACTGTCAACGATAAATTTTTCAAAGTTGCTGGTTGTTACATTAGTTGATCTTTGGGTTGAAACAGCTCTTTGAGTTGGTAAGGTAATATTATATGTTAGTAATTCATCATCAGTTGCTTTGCCATCTTGATTGGTATCATACCATAAATGAATTGTTGAATTATCTTTAACATCCATGAAGTTTTTGGTGATATAACTCACAAAGTTTTGGCTATATCCTGCATCAGCAGGATATAAACGATTTTGAATTTGTTTTTTACGATTTGTTGAAGGATTTTGACCATCTTCGGACATTTTTGCACCTTCGTCAATATCTTTATGACCAAAGAAATTGAATGTTTTAGTAGTCTCAAATAGGCTTTGTTCATAAATTTTGCCAGTTTGATCTTTTAAGACTAAACCTGTTGCTTTAGTATTTTCTGCTAAATAACCAGAGAATTTTATTAAGGTTGGATAACTAGTGTTAGTATTTTCAATACCTCTATCATTATTTCTTAATTCATTTTTGGTAAAGATTTGACTAATTGTTTTGCCATATCCCATAGTTTCTAAAAATACTTTGTAAAAATCAACTGACCGGTTTTTAGTTTTAGTTTCGGGTAATTCGCCAGGTACTTCAATGGTTCGAGTAACTGTTTGAGGGCGTCCAAAGATTGTTTGAACTCTTTCTTGTTTTTGTTCTGTTTTCTCAACGATACGATATTTATTGATATCAAAGACTGAGTTTGGTAAAACAGTGGCATTAAACTTAGGACTATTATCATATTTATTATTACCTTCACCATTTTGGAATCAACCTTGGCGACGTAATGAATCAAAGTTATTTAAATATGTATATGATCAATCCTCAGCATTACCAGAAGGTGAAAAGATTCTAATCCCTTGATATTCTCCTTCTGAATTAGTAAAGTATCTTGATCCAAATCAGTTAATGGTGCTTTTTCTTGCAGCCTCATTATCATAACTTTCATTTTCTTCATCAATTGAAAAATATGATTCATAGGCATATTTAGTATATTCACGTGGCACTAATTCAGTTAAAGAAAAGTTGTATTTAATTCTTGATTTAGTTGTTTGGAATGAACCACTTGGGCTAACACTCATTACCTGGCTAATATTGTCATTACCAACTAAATGTGCAGGAGTAGTTAGTTCATTAGCTAAGCGTCAGATATCATTCAATGATAAATTACGGTAGATTAAAGTTTCTTTAACACGAGAATTAACGCCTAGTTTTTCTAAGACTTCGTCTTCAATATAGGTTTTTTTCGTAACATCATAATTTAATAAACTATAAAAATTAGCGGTAAAATATGAGTTTCAAAATTGTCTTGCTCCATGTGAATGATCAACATTTTCTTGGGTAGTTCCTGGGTTATAATAAACTTCAGTTAACTGACGTTTATTAATATCTTTAGATTTAGCTTCAGTCACTTGTGCTTTAGGATCTTCAATTAATCCTGTCTCAGCATACACTGTAACTCAGTGGTGCATATATTCATGGAAAATTGTTGGCATTAAATTACCAATAATTTGGTAAGTATCAAAGCCTTTTTCTTGAGCATTTAGACCATTAACAAACATTCTCCGTGAATCAGGCATATAAAGTCCATTTACTTTTTCATTAATGATTGCTAAATCATTAATTGAAATAGATTTCAGATCATGAATTTCTGCCCCATAAGGAATTTTACGTTTAAATTCATGGACTAATTGCAATAATCCTTCTTTACCAAGTAAATATTTAGTTTCTCCATTTGCTTGGTAACTAAAATCTCTGAAAATTAAACCAATTTCAGGATCTACATATTCTAAATATGGTTCATTATTGCGCATTTTAACTTGTACTTGATCAAGTGAAGTATATAAAGTAGAATTAAGTCTTTTGATTTCTTGTTCTTTTTCTTGAGGAGTTAAAGCACCAATAAAGCCGACTTCTTGCTCTGAAATTGGTAAAAAGTTTTGTACTTTATTTGTGTAAATTTCTTTTTTTGGTTGTTGATTTGGTATTTCTTTTTGTGTTTGACCATTATCTGGATTTATATCTTGCGGTGGATTTTGTTCATTGCCTTGGTTTGGCTCTTGTTCCTCATCTTTTTTAGGTGGCGTTCCAATGATGCTTATTTCAATTGGGTCACTTTGTTTTGGTTCTTGAGGCCCTGTAATTTCTCTTTGGTTACCAGTGCCGGGATCTGCTGGTTCTTTATCATCTTTTTTGTCTCTAAAAATACCTGCAATTGAACCAATTCCAGTTAAAAGATTTTCAGTAAAACTACATGATGCTGTAACTGTAGTAATTGATAAGAGTGAAAAAACAGAGATTTTTTTAATTAATTTCTTAAATTTCATAGTTAAATTATACTCCTTTATATTCAATATTTATTATTGTATAATATTATAACAAAATCTGTTTTTTGGAAAAGTCACATGCGAGGTATTAACAAAATAATTGTCTTTTAATTTTAACATAAATTGTACATAAAAAATGTATGAGAAAACAGAAAACACGGCAGTGTTTTCTCGTCGGTTTTGCTTACTTTTGCCAAAAGTAAGGCCCCTTTGATTGCAATCAAAGGCGGGGGATTAAAAAAGTTTTTAGGTTATCTTATATTGCCTTACAACTTGCCGATAGTTATTTATTTTATCCATCATATAATCAATTTCTTGCTGAGAATATTTATCTAGACTTTTTCCTTTGGGAATGTAATACCTAATTAAGCGGTGCATATTTTCTATTGAACCTTTTTGTCATGAACTATATGGTTGGCATTTAAATAGTCTTTCAGTTGGAATTACCTGGTGCAATAAGACATTTTCACTACCATTATCAACTGTTAAAGTTTTAATGTCTAAGTTATGTTTCTTGATTAGTTTGACAAGAGTTTGTTTGATAGCTTTGGAGTTGCGTTTTGAGAGCATAGCATAAGACATTCTGGTTTGCCGTTCAATTATGGTCACAATACAATATGTATCATTGATTTTGCCAATAACGGTGTCTAATTCAAAATGACCATGTTCCAAGCGATCATTAATATAAGCTGGACGTTTTGAAATTTCTGTAGCATATTTTAATGTTTTAGGTTTGGTTTGCTTCTTCTTCCTTATGCCATATTTTCCTTCAGATTTTTTAACAATGTGGTCAAATTCAAGGAAATAAGGGTATTTTTTGATTATTTTATAAATTGAACTAGGTGAAGGAGCAAATTCATCAGGGGATAATTTTTTAAAAGAATTCACAAGATAGGTAACTGATTTCTTAACTTCTTTTTGCTGCAAATTCTTTTTATTTCTATTTTTATTGTATGTATTAAGCTCACTATACCAATATTTTCTGTAGGCCTTTCATTTCTCTTTAATTGTATCACTTACAAAAAAGAGTCTCGAAAACGAATAGCCTAATAAATGTTCATATAGTTTGCTAAAATTAAGGGTTTTAACACGCATTACTCTTTTTGAACACTTAGGACAAACATAGCGATTTTGTTTATCTAAACTAAGTGGTCTGCGATTTGTAATAATTTTAATTTTGCTTTTTATACTTCGAATGTCTCTATCAAAAATCTTGGCTACTTCTTGGATTGAGAAGCCTTCAGAAAGTTCTTGTAAAATATTATAAAGTTCCTCTAGATCGATTTGATCTGATCGTAATTTTCGATGCGACTCAAGAGCTCCTTGCATTTTCAAGATAGTATTGTAATTCTCTTCAATTTTAAAATGTTGATATTTATTCTCTTTGCGATATTTATCAAAAACACAAATATATTTTTCTAAATTTTTCATATAATTTTAAGGTCTCCTTATAATTTTTAAAATTTTATTAATACAACTATTTTATTACAAGGCAGACAAAAAACAATGTCACATGCAAAAATCTTGCATGTGACATTTCCAATTAATAAATTATTATTCAAACCAAAAATTAGATCTTATAAGATTTTTTACCTAACTTAGCATAAAAATGCTATAATATTAATAGATATATGGAGGTTAATTATGTATAAATATAAGGCTAGACTATTATCAAATGGTGAAATTGTTGCCAAATCAAATACATTAGAAGAATTAGAAGGATTAATCAAAGGCTTTCGCCGTGGTCAAAAACATGGTGAACATACCCAAGGTAACGTAAAAATTGAAATTATTCATATTGAGCGTGACCACCTTAGAGGTGAAAATTACTCTAAGGAAGTACTTATTAAAGTAGTTTAAAAATTTTTCTTACCAAGATTTTGCAAAAATCTTGGTTTTTTACATTTAAGGAGATTATTATGCAAAAAGTTTTAGTTATTAATGCAGGAAGTAGCTCAATTAAAATGAGTTTATTTAATAAAGATTCACTTGATTTAATTGCAAGTGGATTAGTTGAAAGAATCACATTGCCTATAGGTAATTTAAGTTTGAAATATAATGGTCAAAAATTTGAAAAAGAAGCACAGATGCCAAATCACCATAAGGCTGTTGAATTATTATATGAATTAATGCAAGAAGCTAATTTAATTAAAGATAAAAGTGAAATTGAGTTTATTGGATTTCGGATTGTGCAAGGCGGTGATGAAGTAAAAACAACTGCTAAGGTTGATGAAAATTTAATTAAAATTATCGATAAATATGCAAGCTATGCACCATTACATAACCCTGGTGCTTTGCAAGCTATTCATGCTTTTAAAGATATTTTTCCAAAAGCAAAACTATCAGCTGATTTTGATACCGCCTTCCACACCACAATTGATCCAGTGAATTACACTTACCCAATTAAAAAAGAATTAGCAAAAGAATTAAATATTAAAAAATATGGTGCTCATGGAATTAGCCATGAATATATTACCCAAAAATTACAAGATATTTTAGGTAAACCAAAGGTGACTTTTATTAACTTACACCTTGGTAATGGTGCAAGTTTATGTGCAATTAAAGATTCACAATCCTTTGATACTAGCATGGGACTTACCCCGCTAGCTGGTATTATGATGGGAACTCGTAGCGGTGATATTGATCCTTCAATTCACCAATATGTGATGAAATCAAAAGGAATTTGTATTGATACATTTACCAATATTTTAAATAAAGAATCAGGTCTTTTAGGAGTATCGGGAGTTTCAAGTGATATGCGCGATATTAGATCTGCTGCCGAGCAAGGTAATCAAGATGCAATTTTTGCACTTGATTTATATGCTCAAAAAATTGCGGATTATTGTGCGATTTACTTTAATAAACTTGGTGGCAGCATTGATAGCATAGTTTTTACAGCTGGAATTGGTGAGAATGTGGCTATGATTCGTGAGAAAATTATTAATAAATTACATTTTAAAACCTTAGAATTATGTAGCAAGGCAAATAATGGAAATATTGAAGATTTTGCCTTAATTTCAACACAATTTAGTCAAATCCCAATTTATGTAATTAGAACTAATGAAGAATTAGTTATTGCACAAAATGCTTTAAAAATTTATAGTAAATAAAATGGGAGTTAAAAAAGCATTATATGCTGGCAGTTTTGATCCTTTTCATCAAGGACATAAAGAAATACTACAAAAAGCTTTAAAGCTTTTTGATCAAGTATTTCTTTTAGTTGCCCAAAATCCAAAAAAAGAGAAAAATGATATAATAAAGAATATTAACTATATTAAATACCAAACTAAAGAATTTAAAAATTTAGTTGTTTTAAACCCGTATCCCCAAATCTTAAGCGCACAGCTTGCCCAAGATTTGGGAATTAAATATTTAATTAGATCAGCACGGCAAAATTTAGACTATAATTATGAAATTGAATTAGCCAGTCAAAATAAATCTATTAACCCAGAATTAGAAACAATTTTAATTATTCCAGATCATGAATACATAAAATATTCATCTAGTGAACTAAAATTAATTAAGGAGCAAAATGTTTAAATTTGTTAAATCAGCAACAAGTCCTAGTAATTATTATCAGCATCAAAACTATGAAATAGCTTTTTGGGGCCGCTCTAATGTAGGCAAAAGTAGTTTAATTAATGCAATTGTTTTTAATAAAAAGATGGCTAGGGTGTCTAAAACTCCAGGTCGCACACAATTAATTAATTTTTTTGAAAATAATCATGGGGCTGTGCTTGTGGATTTACCTGGTTATGGCTATGCTAAAATTTCAATTGAGCAATCAAAACAAATGATGCTAATGGTGGAGAATTATTTAGAAACTAGGGAAAATTTAAAATGTGTTTATTTATTAATTGATTCGCGCCATGGAATTTTAAAAAATGACGCACAAGTAATTAAATATTTATTAAATATTAATATGCCTTTTGTGCTTGTTTATACTAAAAGCGATAAATTAAGACAAAAGGATTATCAAAACTTGCTTAAATCAATTAAGCAAGTTAACTTAGAATATGCTAATTTTACTTATTTCATTGTCTCAGCTGAAAAACACAAAGGAATTAATGAATTAATTGAAAATATTAATCAAACATTATTAGGAGTATAAGATGGCAAAACTAAACTATCGTAAAGTAATATTATTTGGATCAGGACTATTTGTGCTATTTAGTTCAATCCCACTCTTAGCCACAAAACTGAAAGATACGAAAGTTTTTAAACAAGTAACATATGATGATCAAGTTACTTTGTTAAAAGAAGAATTAGGGCAATTTAAATTAGAGGTTGGTAACTTTGATAAAACAATTGTTTATGCTAGTAAGTATGCAAGTAGCCCAATGTATTTACAATCTTCTGTTAATACCCCACGAGGAGATACAAACTTTTGGGCCAATCAATTGGTTCTAAAAAAACAATTAATTACTAGTGATTTAAACCAAGAGAAATTATTTGGTTTAAATCATGCTAAAGGTCGCTTACTTAATTTCTATCAAGATAAATATAATTTATCATTTTATTCATATGCTAATGATTTAACTGGTACTTTATATTTAAAACTCATTTTAAATCCAAAAGGTAGTAAAACGTTAAATACCCAAGTTGAATATATTTATAAATTGGATGGTTTTAAACCTTATGATGAAGTTTCATATAGCCAAGGTATGTTTATTAAAGAAGTGTTACTAAAAGAAGATGTGTTACAAAGCGAATATCCTACTTTAGCTGATTTTGAAGCAGCTTATAATAATGTTAAAGCAAATACCGCTGAAAAAATAAGCTTTTATACTAAAGTATTTAGTTACTATGGTTCATCAAGTTCATCAATGGTTATTCCTAGTTCAATTGAACTTAGTTTTGATCATGAAAAAAATACCATCTTATTTACTTCAAAACTAAGAGCCATTATTAATGAAGCTAAAGAAGATGACTTAAGTTATTTAAATACCAAAGATACCAATATTAGTGCTTCATATACTTTAAAATATCCAACTAAAGCTCAAGAATAAGATAAAACCTGCCTTTAAGGCAGGTTTTTGCTAAGCTTTAATTAATGAGTAAAGTTTAATACTTGAATCAAAATTTTGAGATGCTTTAAGGTTTGTTAATTCAATTAAAACAATAATTTTAGTAATACTTGCACCTTGTGATTCAACTAATTTAATCATTGCGTCAATGGTTCCACCAGTTGCTAAAACATCGTCGATAATTGCGATTTTTTGGCCTGGTTTTATGTGGTTGGCTTGGATTTGTAATGTATTTTGTCCATATTCTAAATCATACTTTTGGGAAATCACTTCTCCAGGTAATTTATTTGGTTTACGGACCATTAAAAATGGTTTATTTGCAGCATATGCAGCGGGGGTTCCAAATAAAAAACCGCGAGCATCAGGAGAGATAATTACATCAACATCATCAAGATAACTAGCCATTAAATCGATGCTTGCTTTAAAAGCCCTAGCATTTGCTAATAAAGGGGCTACATCTTTAAAAATAATGCCTGGTTTTGGGAAATTTGGAACATCTTTAATATATTTTTCTAAATTCATTTTATGTCTTAATTAATACGTACATCTTCAAAAAATTCAAGCACATCATCTTCTGCAATGTCATTGAAATTTTTAATATGAGTACCAAAATCTTTTCCTTTAATTACTTCTTTAACATCATTTAATTCACGGCGTAAGCTCTCAATTACTCCTTCGTGAATTAAATTACCTTTGCGGTATACTTTAACTTTTGCATTCATTTTTACTGTACCTGAGTCTACTAAACAACCGGCAATATGTCCCACTTTTGAATAGTAAAAGACTTTAATAATGTGAGCACTAGCAATTTTACGTTCTTCATAAATTGGAGCTCTTTGTCCTTCTAATAAACTTTGGCAATCTTCAATAATTTTGTAAATAACATTATGTTCAATTAAACTAATCCCTTGCGAAGCAGCATTTTGCTTTACTGTGGTTGGGGTTTTTAAGTTAAAAACAAAAATGATTGCATTTGAGGCTTGGGAAAGTAAAAGGTCATTTCCATTAACGTGCCCAGCACTAGCTGAAATAACTTTAATAATGGCATCATCATTTTCAAGTGAGTTAACTTGTCCTTTTAAAGCTTCAGCAGTTCCGTGCACATCACTTTTAATTAAAATGTTAATAACTTTTTTACCTTCGGCATTTGTAGCAGCTATGCTTTTATCATGTAAAAAGTTCATTTTATCAGCGAAGGCTTTTTCGTTGGCTAGTTTCTTGGCAAATTTTTCATCGTTAAAACCGACAAATTTATCACCAGCATCAGGAGCATAATTTAGACCTGTAATAATAGCTGGAGAACCAGGAACTACTTTGTCAAGTGCTTCGCCTTGGGCATCTGCTAAAGTTCGAATTCTTCCGTATTTTGAACCAGCAACGATGAAGTCTCCTTTGATTAAGGTTCCATTTTCAACAATAATAGTTGAAACAACACCAGAACCTTTATCAATTCTTGATTCAATAATAGTTCCAATTGGATAACGATTTGGATTGGCTTTTAAATCCATAATATCAGCTAAGAGCATAATTGCATCAAATAAATCAGTGATTCCATCTCCATTTAAAGCCGATCCATAGACAATTTGGGTATCTCCACCATATTCTTCAATTACTACATCATTTTCAGCTAACTCACCTTTTAAACGATCTAAATCTTTATTAGGTTTATCCATTTTGTTAACAAAGACAATGATTGGAACATTTGCAGCTTTTGCATGGATAATAGCTTCTTTAGTCTGACGCATCACTCCATCATCAGCTGCTACAACTAAAATAATAATATCAGTTACTTTGGCACCTCTTGCTCTCATCTTGGTAAAAGCTTCATGACCAGGAGTATCTAAAAAGGTTATTTTGCTATTTTTATGTGAAATTTGGTAAGCACCAGTATGCTGGGTAATACCACTAGATTCAGTAGAAACAATATTTGAATTTCTAATTTTATCAATTAATGTTGTTTTACCATGGTCAACATGGCCCATGATTGTAATAATTGGGTATCTTTTTTCAAGATCATCTTGGTGATCTTGAAATAATACTTCATCAAGGAAATTAGTTCCATCGATATTAGTTGCTTTTTGGAAGTCAAAGCCATTGTCAATACACAATTCAGCAATTTCATCTTCATCAAGAATTTGGTTTAAATTATACATTTTACCTTTTAGGAAGAATTTTTTAATAATATCATTAGCATTAAGTTTGGTACTTTGGGCAAAGTCTATAATTGACATTTTTCCGGTAAATACAAAAACACCATCTTTAAGCTCAGTTTTTGTATTTTGTAATTGTTCTTTAATGTCACTGACATTACTTATTCTGGTTTGTTTTTTGCTCATATTAACTCCTTTAACTGGGTTTCTAAAACTTGATATTGATCCATTGATATGTTAGACCTTAAAGAGCGATTAAAGGCTCTTTTTTTGATAATTAATTTTCAATTTTCTTGCGTTGGAAGAAAATAGCAGCCTCGTCCCTTAAGATTTTTATTTCAATCAATTACAAGTGTATTAGTGGTTTTTTGATAATCAAATCTTACAAGATCTTGTACTGGAAGAATTTGATTTGTTGCAATACATTTTCTCGTTAATATTTTATCAATTTTCATCTTCTAAATCACCAAAGTCAAGATTTTCAGATAATCCATAACTAGCTAAATCACTATCAACTTTGAAATCTTTAATTCCTTTATAAACTTGTACAAGGTTTTTTGATTTTTTAGGATTTTCATTAACAGGTTCTGAAGTTGTTTTTGATTCATTATTTTCAAAGCTTTCATCATCAAAAACTTCATTTTCATCTGCAAATGAAGGGTTGAAAATGTACTCTCATTGCTCTTCATCACACGTAGCCATTAAATCTTCATATGACTCAATACTTTGGTCTGAATCTTTCATTTCATTAGTTAGATTATAAAACAGTTTGTTGATATCATCGTTTTTAGGACTTTGAGTTTTTGTTTTTCTGGCAGGTTTATCTTGTTCAGGGGTGTTTAAAGTATTATCAATAAATGTTTGTAAATCATCACTAAAATTACTCAAGGCAAGTTTCATTTCTTTAACATCCAATAATTCTTGAGCTTGTGAACGTTTGCCAAGTTTTGGCTTTGTTGCTTTAAATAATTGTTTATCTAATAATTTATTTGATTGTGTTTCTTTAAGTTTTTCTTTATTATATGGTAAATTAAGTTCGTTGGCTTGTTGAATACTTTTTACTTTAATTTTAATACCGGTTAATTTTGAGGCTAATTCAATATTAATTCCATCTTTACCAATTGCTCTAGTTATATCTTCATCTTTAACAATTGCAAATGCTGCCCTATGATCCTTGGTTACTAAAATATCAACTGGGACAACAGGCGAAAGCGAATTAGAAATAAATTCTTTTTTATTATTTGAATAACGAATAATGTCAATTGATTCACCAATTGCCTTTGAAGCATCATTGATTCTTTGGGCATTTTGCCCAAAGATTGAACCAATAATATCAAAATCAAACTTACGTTCTGGATTTACACGCACGGCTACTTTTGATCTAATTCCGTATTTTCGTCTGATTCTAACAATTTCTAGATCACCACGTTGTATTTCAACAATTGCTTTAGTTAAAGTGTCTTTAATTTCATTTTTATCAAGCATAGTTACTTCAAGCGGAGTAGCAGTTTTTTCTAAGTTAACTTTTTCTAAGATAACTCTGATATCAGCTCCAGGGTTTAAAGTTTT
The DNA here is from genome assembly GCF_055523555.1 of Mycoplasma sp. 11548. Lineage (NCBI taxonomy): Bacteria > Bacillati > Mycoplasmatota > Mollicutes > Mycoplasmatales > Mycoplasmataceae > Mycoplasma > Mycoplasma sp. 11548. The sequence continues at coordinate 959,569 of NZ_JBVFVF010000001.1, read as the reverse complement.
ACGGGGTGGTGTTTTTTTCTTTGGTAATAAAGCACGAAATGCTTCATTATTGTAGAAGATATCAATATCATATTCATGTTTTAAAGTGGTATTAACTTTAGCAAAGAATTTTTCACCAATTTTATTGCCAAATAATTCTTTTACACGTGATCTTTCTAATAAACGAGATTCTTGTTTAAAACCACTTAAAATAGCTTTACGTGATCTTTCTCCGAGATCATCAAACTTAAATTCAATTTCTATTTCACTACCTGGTTGATAATTAGCACGTTTGTCTTCAGGAACTTGCGAAAGCAAAAAATCAATAAAGTAAATATTTTTATCTTCATCTTGTTCAAAATTTGGATTAGTAAGATCATCAATAACTTTACCTTTTAAATTAATAATTCTGGCAATTGAATTCTCATGATCTACTCTGATCTCAATTTGTGCATCAGGATCGTATGATTTATTAATCGCACGTTGAATTTCAGTTTGGAAGATTTGCACAATATCTTCAAATGGCAGTTTTTTATGTGCTGAACTCACTTTTAAAAGTTCATAAAAAACTCCTTGATGGCTTTTATTTACTGGGGCTCCTTTAGTATCTTTTTTAATTCTAGGCATAATATCTCCTTTAAAATTTTATATATTTTTCAATTTTATTAATTTGATTTAGGTTAATTTGGATTTTACGAATATTACCTTTTTGGTTTCATTGCAATTTCAGAATATCTTGATTAATTTCTAATAATTTAGCAATTAAAATATCATGATCAGCAAAAGGTTTTTTTAAGAAGATTTTAAGATCTTGATTTATATAATTAGGCAATTTTGCAAAATCAAGCTCAATTGCTTCACCTTTAGATAAAACTTCAAGATAATAATTATCACTAAATCAGTTTTGTGTATCTAAATACTCACTGATTGCTTTGGATATTTCTTGAACTTTATCTAAATCATTATAATCAACGGTTACTTCTAATGTTTGGCCAAATGTATTTGTGATTTTAGCACCTAAAATAACTTCTCCAAATTGCTCTGTTAAGATTTTTTTATAATCCATGTTACCTCCTTTTAATAGAAAGAGTTGCTAGCGCAACTCTTTCAAAAATATATCTTGATTTAGTCACTTATATTATAACATTTCGAAATGAAATTTAAATTAAATTTACATTATTCTTTGTTAGCAAATTTACCTAAGATACTGTTAATACGTTCACTAGTTGGCATAGCTACTAAATAAGTTCCAGCTACAACAGCATCAGCTCCTGCTTTTAAACATAAAGGACCAGTTTCTGAGTTAATTCCCCCATCCACTTGAATTAAATAATCATAAGAATGTTGAATTCTTAATAAACGTAATTCTTTAATTTTATCTACAGAACTTTCGATAAATTTCTGACCACCTTTACCTGGTTCTACTGACATAACTAAAACTAATGATAATTTTTTTAAAAATGGTTTTATTTGCTCAACAGTTGTATTTGGCTTAATTGCTAAACCAATTTTTAATTCTTGGTTGTTTTTATTTAAAAATGCTTGAAATTTATCTAGATCATTTTGAATTGCTTCAAAATGAAAGGTGAAGATATCAACTTGGTCTTTGAGGTATTCTAAATAATCATAAGGATTTAAAACCATTAAATGAGCATCCTTAAAATGTTTTAAACCTTGCTGGTTAATTTGTTTAATTTCATCTACTGAAATAGCAGTATTAGGTACAAATTTTCCATCCATTATGTCATAATGGATTCATTTAATACCATTATTAATTAAAGTATTAGCCATATTTAATCTTTGGTCAATTTCTACATTTAATAAACTTGGGGTTACATATTTTTTCATTTTAGCTCCTATTTTTGATTTGTTAATTCATCTTGTAATTTAAGATAATTTTGGTAACGAAAGAAAGGAATTATTTTCTGCAAAGCAGCTAGTTTAATTGCACAGCTATCATCTGGTTCATTAACGTGCAAGCATGAGCGATATTTACAAGTTTTAGCTAAAGACTGAAATAATTCAAAGCTTTTGGCTAATTGATATTTATCTAAATCTAGTTTTAAAGCAGAAAAACCAGGAGTATCAATTAAAAAGCCATCTTGAAAATTAATGATTTGAATTTGTCTTGTGGTATGCTTACCTCTGCCTAAAGCCTTGGAAATACTTTGGGTTTCAAAATTAAGGTTAGTTAACTTGTTTAAAGTTGTGGTTTTACCAACCCCGCTTTGGCCCATGAAAGCACTAAATTTATCTTTAAAAATAAATTTATAAGAATTATCTATCTCTTGCGTATTGTCAATTAAATATACTTCATAGCCCATTTGTTGATATTGCATTTGTCATTCTTTTGCTTTGTGAATATCAAGATCCGCTTTAGTAATAAAAATAACTGGCTTAATATTTTTAAATTCTAAAATACTTAAATATTTATCAAGCAAAAAAGAACTAAATTCTGGCTCGTATACCGACATACAAATAATCATTTGGTCAATATTAGCAATATTCGGGCGAATCAAATAATTTTTACGCGGTAAAATTTCGGTGATTAAACCGCCTGAAATTTTGACATAATCACCAACTACTGGCGATAAATTTAAATACCTTAATTTACCAGCTGCTTTGATATTTTGTCGGTGCATTGTGTCTAAGTTTACTACTTTGTAAACTCCAGCTACTAAGGAAAAGATTTTTAATTTAGGAATCATAAATTGCAAAAGAAATTTATACTTAGTTTAAAACCAAATATAAATTTCATAATTTTTGTTTTTATTTAATACCTAATTCTAAATATAAGATTTGTTTAATTTCATTAGCGGCACGTTCTGGTGTATCATTAATCACTTTATATTTAAAAATATTAGCTTCTGCAAGTTCGATTTCAGCTTTTTTCAAACGATATTTTAAAGTATCTTTATTTTCTGAACCACGTTTAACAATACGTTTTTTTAAATCATTTACTGAAGGAGGTAAAATAAAAATAGTTATTAAGTTATACTTTGAATTTCATTCCTCTTTTTCAAATTTATTAATAATTTTTTTTACTCCATTAGTTTCAATTTCTAACAAGGGAACCATGTTTTTATCGTGAATTTTTGTTAATTCAGAATTTAAAGTTCCGTAATAGTTATTTAAGTGGTATGAAAATTCGATAAACTTGCGTCTTTTTAATAAATCACGAAATCGATCAACATCAATAAAATGGTAATGAATTCCATCAAGTTCACCAGGGCGGCGCTTTCTTGTTGTTGCCGAACAAGAAAGCGAAAGGTTTAATTCTTCAAATTCAAATAACAATCTTTCGATTGTACCTTTGCCCACCCCGCTAGGCCCTGATAGAATAATTATTGGTTTTTTCCTTGAATTCTTTTTTACCATCATATAGAAATTTTAACACAAGAATGAAATTTTGCCAAATATTTGTGTCATACTTAAAAAATAATATGTGTTAAAATATAAAAACAAGAAAGATAGATAAATATGTTTTTTAAATTTTACAAAGCAAAAGGTGATTATTCGAATAAACGAATTAGACAACTAGCAATGGAATTAAATGTCAAAAAAATTGGACATTTAGGTATTTTGGATCCATTAGCCCAAGGCTTAATGATTGTAGCTACTAATGAAGATACACGTTTATTGGAATATATTCAAAATAAAGATAAAGTGTATATTGCAAAAGCAAAATTATTTTGAGAAAGTGATACTTTAGATATAACCGGCAATTTAGTTCAAAAGCCAAGTAAAAATATTAGCGAAGAAGATTTAATTAAAGCAATAAACAAAGTAAGTAAATTTACAAGCCAAATTCCGCCTGTTTATAGTGCTAAAAAAATAAATGGCAAAAAAGCTTATGAATATGCAAGGGAAAATAAAGAAATAACATTGAAACCCCAACAAATTAATATTAATGAGCTTAAAATACTTTCATATTCAAAAGAGAACTGTGAATTTGAAATACTTGCTGATGTTTCACATGGAACATATATCCGCACTTTACTTTGTGATATTGCAAGTTTATTAAATACAACATGTGTTATGAGTGAATTAAAACGGCTTAGCATTGGTAAAATTCAACTAAATAATTTGCATCCAAATGAATATGAGCAAGTGAAAAATGATGAATTATTTAATTTATCAATTCATGAAGCGAATGAACCAGAATTAAAACTTTTATTAAATGGAGCTAGTTTTAAAGTAAATTTAGAAAATAAGAGTGAAATTTTTATTGTAAATCCTACAACAAACGAGATTTGTGCTGTAGGCTTAGTTAAAGAACAAGTGTTTTATCCTAAAAAAGTATTTTTAAAGAGGTGTATATGAAAAATTTAAAAGAAATTATTAAAGTTGCGGCTTTTGACATTGATGGAACATTATTGCCTAATGGTGATATTGTGTTTCCTGACAAAATTAAAAAAATGTTTCAAGAACTTAAAGATAATAATGTAGTCAGTGTTGTTGCTACGGCACGAGAATTTGCAACAATTGGTGATTTTTTAGAACAATTAGCACCAGTTGATTATTTTATTGGTGCTAATGGCTCATTTATTTGGGATGTTAAAGCCCAAAAATTTATTTATAAATCAACTATTGATAAAAAAGTTGTGTTAGATATTTATGACAAATTCCAAGATCAAGATGTGCAAATTTCGGTTACTGATTTTGATAAAGTTTACAAAAGTCCAAATATGAATTTAGATACATGGTTTATTAAGCCATTTAAAGATAATTATTTAGATTATCAAGATTGAATGTTGCAAAATACTGATTTATATGTAATTACTTTTGGAACTAATGAACCAGCTAAAGTTTCAAAGCAAGTTCAAGAATATATTGACCAAAATAATTTAGATGTTGAAATTGAATCAAGATGATCAAGAGGCTTTTGGGTAAGCCCGAAAAATGTAACTAAAAGTAACGCATTAAGAATTTTATGTGAGCATTTAGGTTTTAGCATGGATAATTTAATTGCCTTTGGTGATAGTTCAAATGACTATGAAATGCTCCGCGATGCTTTTTATGGTGTTGCGATGCAACGAGCTAATGAGAGGCTTAAAAGTGTCGCCAATGATATAGCTTTAGATTGCGAATATGATGGGGCATATTTAAAATTAAAAGAATTAAAAATTATATAAATGAATGATTTAGAAATTTATACTTTAGATAATTTTGAAACAAAAGAATCAGATAATTTTTTGCTTGGAAGTTTTGAATCTTTTCACCTAGGCCATTATCAACTTTATCAAGAAGCTTTAAAACATCCTGGCCGGATCATTTTAGTTACTTTTCAGCAAAATAGTTTCCACTTTAAAAATAAAGGGAAATATTTTCAAAGTAATCATGCTAACTATTTTAATCTAGTTCAATTAAACATAGATTGTGTAATTGAACTAGATTTTGCAAAAGTTAGAAGTTGTGCAGCTTTGGAATTTTTAAATAAATTAAGCAATAAAAAGTCAATCAAAGTATTTGTTGGGCAAGATTTTATTTTTGGTAGTGACCGACTTCGCGCAACTGAATTAGATCTAAGCAATAATTCATTAATTGATTTGCAGATTGTTGAAATTTTTAAATTTAAAAATCAAAAAATTTCAACAAGTTTATTAAAAGAATCTTTAGAATTTGGTGATTTAGATTTAATTAATGATTTATTAGTTTATAACTTTACCATTGATGCAATTTATCATGAAACTAAGTTATTAGTTAATCAAAAACAACTTTTAATTCATCCAGGTATTTATTTAACGATTTTATATTTAGATGATTTAGCCTATTTATCTTTAACACTTGTGTCATTGCAAAAAGAACTATTTTGTTATTTATTATCATCTGAACTTAATTTACTCAAAGATTTAAAAGGGAAAAAATGTTATGTGGAATTTTTAACTAAGCAAAGATTAATTATTTCTAGTTCACAAGATCAACTTACCAAAGAAGACTACCAAGTTGCAAAAAATTATTTAGTTAATTTGAAAAATGCTTAAGTTATGATATAATAAGCAAGCTTAGTATAAGCAAAACAATAATTTTATTCTTGGTTATAACAGCAAAATAGAGTTATAACTAGGTTTAAAACATAATAGATTTATTTAATATATAAGGAGATATTATGGTTTCAAAAGCTAAAAAAGCTGAATTAGTTAAAAAATTCGGTAAAAACAATAAAGATACTGGTAATGTTTTAGTACAAATTGCAATTCTTACAGAAGATATTGAATTACTAAAACCACACTTTTCAAAAAATCCTAAGGACAATCACTCTCGTAGAGGGTTCTTAGCTAAAATTGCGCAACGTAAAGTATTATTAAAACACCTTAAAGAAGCAAACTTAGAAGAATACAACAAAATTACCGACGCATTAAATATCCGTAAGTAATTTATTAGTTAGGAGAATTAGAATATGGCAAGAAGATGTCAATTATCAGGTGTTGGACCTTTATCAGGAAATACTCGTTCACATGCTATGAATGCTTCAAAAAGAAAATTCAATGTTAACTTACAAAGAGTAAGAGTGACAATTGATGGTAGAAGAATGACTTTACGTGTTAGTGCAAAAACTCTTAAAACCTTAAAAACAAAAGGTTTAATATAATTAATAAACCAGCAAATTAATATTTGCTGGTTTATTTTATCTTTTTAAAAAATATGTTTTTCCTGTTTAGTCCTCTTCTTATCTTAGTGAAATTGTCAAGAATTTGATAATTTGGTCATTTTTAGACATGAGAAAATGGAGTATTAGTTCCTATAACTTTTTTATTAAGCAACCAACATATTCATTGGGTTTAAATTAATATATATATAACAAAAATATAAAGTTAAAATTTACCATATTATAATGGTTATATTTAAATAATGTACAAAAACCATAATTAATTATCTTATATAAATATAATATATATTATTGTGTTATATTATGGGTCGCTTGGTTTTATAACAATTCAATGAATTATTTTATTTTTTAAATATCACTAAAAAAACAACCCAACAAAAAAATAAAAAAATATTTTGGTTTTTATTTTTTTGTACTATAATTATCTTGCGCTTTTTGAAAAAGCAGCATGAAGTTCTTTGAAAACTAGATATACACACAAAACATGACAGTCAATTTTTTCGAGAGTTTGATCCTGGCTCAGGATGAACGCTGGCTGTGTGCCTAATACATGCATGTCGAGCGGAGTTCTTTTAGAACTTAGCGGCGAATGGGTGAGTAACACGTACTTAATATACCTCTTAGATTGGGATAACGGTGAGAAATTATCGCTAATACCGGATACTTATATAGTTCGCATGAATTATATATAAAAGGAGCCTTAAAGCTTCACTAAGAGATTGGGGTGCGGAACATTAGCTAGTTGGTAAGGTAATGGCTTACCAAGGCGATGATGTTTAGCGGGGTTGAGAGACTGATCCGCCACACTGGGACTGAGATACGGCCCAGACTCCTACGGGAGGCAGCAGTAGGGAATTTTCCACAATGGACGAAAGTCTGATGGAGCGACACAGCGTGCAGGATGACGGCCTTCGGGTTGTAAACTGCTGTTATAAGGGAAGAAAAAGCATTAGAGGAAATGCTAGTGCCTTGACGGTACCTTGTCAGAAAGCAACGGCTAACTATGTGCCAGCAGCCGCGGTAATACATAGGTTGCAAGCGTTATCCGGAATTATTGGGCGTAAAGCGTCTGTAGGTTGTATGTTAAGTCTGGCGTGAAAACTTGGGGCTCAACCCCAAATTGCGTTGGATACTGGCATGCTAGAATTGTGTAGAGGTTAGCGGAATTCCTAGTGAAGCGGTGAAATGCGTAGATATTAGGAAGAACACCAATTTGGCGAAGGCAGCTAACTGGGCACATATTGACACTGAGAGACGAAAGCGTGGGGAGCAAACAGGATTAGATACCCTGGTAGTCCACGCTGTAAACGATGATGATTAGCTGATAGAAAATCTATTGGCGCAGCTAACGCATTAAATCATCCGCCTGAGTAGTATGCTCGCAAGAGTGAAACTTAAAGGAATTGACGGGGATCCGCACAAGCGGTGGAGCATGTGGTTTAATTTGAAGATACGCGTAGAACCTTACCCACTCTTGACATCTTCTGCAAAGCTATAGAGATATAGTGGAGGCTAACAGAATGACAGATGGTGCATGGTTGTCGTCAGCTCGTGTCGTGAGATGTTCGGTTAAGTCCTGCAACGAGCGCAACCCTTATCCTTAGTTAATTTTCTAGGGAGACTGCCCGAGTAATTGGGAGGAAGGTGGGGACGACGTCAAATCATCATGCCTCTTACGAGTGGGGCAACACACGTGCTACAATGGATAGTACAAAGAGACGCAAAATGGTGACATCAAGCAAATCTCAAAAAACTATTCTCAGTTCGGATTGTAGTCTGCAACTCGACTACATGAAGTCGGAATCGCTAGTAATCGTAGATCAGCTACGCTACGGTGAATACGTTCTCGGGTCTTGTACACACCGCCCGTCACACCATGGGAGCTGGTAATGCCCGAAGTCGGTTTTGTTAACTACGGAGACAACTGCCTAAGGCAGGGCCGGTGACTGGGGTGAAGTCGTAACAAGGTATCCCTACGAGAACGTGGGGATGGATTACCTCCTTTCTACGGAGTACATTAAGTTACAATTCATTTTAGTAACAATTACCAATTTATGATATGGTTATCATTTCTTATTTAATGTCATGGTTGAGATAACCCAACATGTATATCTAGTTTTGAGAGAACTTCTCTCATTTTGTTCTTTGAAAACTGAATAGTAAAGATAAATTAATATAACAACGACATCAAAAAATAAATTAGTCAATTTGTTTTGGATAACCGAGTAATTATTTTATGAATAATTTATTAAAATGTCTTTGAATACATCAACAACAATAGGTAAATATTGAACTTTTAAATAAGTAAGAGTGAGTGGTGGATGCCTTGGGTCTGGAAGTCGATGAAGGACGTGATTACCTGCGATAAGCCTCGTGGAGCTGGATATGAGCTACGATACGGGGATTTCCGAATGGGGAAACCTAGTTAGAGTAATGTCTAACTGCTTCAAGATGAATAAAATAGTCTTGATTGCGAGACACGTTGTGAACTGAAACATCTTAGTAGCAACAGGAAAAGAAAATAAAATATGATTCCATTAGTAGCGGCGAGCGAAAGTGGAAGAGCCCAAACCACCTTAGGGTGGGGTTGTAGGACTATCTACATAAAGTTACAAATTTTTGTTATAGCAGAAAAAGTTGGGAAACTTTAGCATAGAGGGTGATACTCCCGTATGCGAAATAGCAAAAACTTTTGATAGCATCCTGAGTAGGGCGGGGCACGTGAAACCCTGTCTGAATCTGCCGGGACCATCCGGTAAGGCTAAATACTAACCAGACACCGATAGTGAACTAGTACCGTGAGGGAAAGGTGAAAAGAACCCCGGGAGGGGAGTGAAATAGATTCTGAAACCACTTACTTACAATTAGTCAGAGGCCGTTAATGGCTGATGGCGTACATCTTGCAGTATGGACCGGCGAGTTATGTTAACATGCGAGGTTAAGCGGAAAAAAGCGGAGCCGTAGAGAAATCGAGTCTTAATAGGGCGTTTAGTATGTTGACATATACCCGAAACCAGGTGATCTATTCATGAGCAGGCTGAAGCTTGGGTAATACCAAGTGGAGGGCCGAACCGTAGTACGCTGAAAAGTGCCCGGATGACTTGTGAATAGCGGAGAAATTCCAATCGAACTTGGAGATAGCTGGTTCTCCTCGAAATAGCTTTAGGGCTAGCGTGTGATGTTAAACTTTGGTGGTAGAGCACTGAATATGGAATGGCCGCGCCTAGCGGTACTGACTATAATCAAACTCCGAATACCATTGTGTATTGTCATGCAGTCGGAACCGGGGTGCTAACGTCCCGGCTCGCGAGGGCAACAACCCAGATCGTCGGCTAAGGTCCCAAAATTATGTTAAGTCAGAAAGGTTGTGAGATTTCATAAACAACTAGGAGGTTGGCTTAGAAGCAGCCACCCTTTAAAGAGTGCGTAATAGCTCACTAGTCAAGAGATCTTGCGCCAATAATGTAACGGGAGTAAAACATAATACCGAAGCCACGGGTACGAAAGTACGTTAGAGGAGCGTTCTTAATGCAACGAAGTCAGACCGTGAGGACTGGTGGAGCGTTAAGAAGTGAGAATGCCGGTATGAGTAACGATTCGTAGTGAGAATCTACGACGCCTATTGGGAAAGGTTTCCTGGGGAAGGTTCGTCCACCCAGGGTTAGTCAGGACCTAAGGAGAGGCTGAAAAGCGTATCTGATGGATAACAGGTTAATATTCCTGTACTGCCTTGTTATAGTGATGGAGTGACGGAGAAGGATAACACTACCTATTAATGGATTTAGGGGTAAGTAGTGACTGGTGAATATAGTTAAATGCGTATTCTACAACCGGGAGCTACGATGCATAAGGCTTTGGCCTGAATTGTGTGATTTCATACTTCCAAGAAAAGCTTCTAAACGTTTAAATAACAGGGTACCTGTACCGAGAACGGACACACGTTCCCAAGATGAGTATTCTAAGGCGAGCGAGAAAACCAATGTTAAGGAACTCTGCAAATTAACCCCGTAAGTTCGCGATAAGGGGTGCCAACATTAAACCGTTGGCCACAGTAAATTGTGAGGGGCAACTGTTTATCAAAAACACAGCTCTCTGCTAAACCGCAAGGTGATGTATAGGGGGTGAAGCCTGCCCAGTGCCCGAAGGTTAAGTGGATGCGTTAGCTTAATGCGAAGCGTTGAAATGAAGCCCGGGTGAACGGCGGCCGTAACTATAACGGTCCTAAGGTAGCGAAATTCCTTGTCGGCTAAATACTGACCTGCACGAAAGGCGTAATGATCTCTCAACTGTCTCAACATTGGACTCGGTGAAATTATGGTCCCAGTGAAAACGCTGGGTACCCGCATCAAGACGAAAAGACCCCATGGAGCTTTACTACAACTTCGTATTGAAACTTGGCCTAACATGTGTAGGATAGGTGGGAGACAGTGAGATCAAGGCGCTAGCCTTGAAGGAGTCGACCTTGAAATACCACCCTTGGTATGTTGAGTTTCTAACCTGCCGCCGTTATCCGGCGGGGAGACAGTGCGTGGTGGGTAGTTTGACTGGGGCGGTCGCCTCCTAAAAGGTAACGGAGGCGTTCAAAGGTACACTCAATACGGTCAGAAACCGTATGTAGAGCGCAAAGGTAGAAGTGTGCTTGACTGCGAGACCTACAAGTCGAGCAGGTGCGAAAGCAGGACTTAGTGATCCGGCTGTACGTCATGGAACGGCAGTCGCTCAACGGATAAAAGTTACCCTGGGGATAACAGGCTTATCTTGCCCAAGAGATCACATCGACGGCAAGGTTTGGCACCTCGATGTCGGCTCATCGCATCCTGGAGCTGGAGTCGGTTCCAAGGGTTTGGCTGTTCGCCAATTAAAGCGGTACGCGAGCTGGGTTCAGAACGTCGTGAGACAGTTCGGTCCCTATCTGATGTGGGCGTTGGAATATTGATGAGAGCTGCTCTTAGTACGAGAGGACCGGAGTGGACGTACCGCTGGTGTTCCAGTTGTTCCGCCAGGAGCATAGCTGGGTAGCTAAGTACGGAAGGGATAACCGCTGAAAGCATCTAAGTGGGAAGCCTCCTCAAAGATAAGTATTCCCTTGAAATTCCTTGTAGACTACGAGGTTGATAGGATGGAAGTGTAAGTGTAGTAATACATTCAGCTGACCATTACTAATAAATTGATAGGTTTAAAAGTTAAATGTATTCATGACATTTTAATAAATTACTTTACTGTTCAGTTTTCAGAGAATAAGTAAAAACTCCCCAGAGGGGAGTTTTTTGTTAAAAGGTTAAAAAGTTAATTTGTTTGTTAAACTAAAATATTTTATTAAATGGACTAACATATTTAGTATATAGGATCATCCTTAAATTAATTTTAGTTTTTTAATTTTTTATTAATTTTAAAATTATGTAAAGACTATTTAATTCTATTGTGTTTTTCTTAGAAATGAATGGTATGTAAAATTCTTTATAAAATGTAAGCAAGATATAGTGAAAGTATAAGTGAATTAATTTATTTAATAAATTATAATAAAATATTGTGTTTAATTTTAAATTATGTAATCTAAATATAAAATTACTATCAAAGATATATATATATATATATATATCTTTTTACGATTTTATCTTTCTAAATATTTATTATAATTAATATGTGCACTTTTATAAGAAAACAAGCTGCACAAATTAAAACTTATAAAATACACAAGGGGGGACAACTAAATGTTATCAAAAGTTAAAAAATCGCTACTAATGATTTTAGGGTCAGTAGCATTTACAGGCGCAACTTTAATTCCAAATACTAAAGTAGCAAAGCAAAATACAACTAATAGTTATTGATATAATAACTTAAATAATACAAAATTTGAAATTAGGGATCAATTAATTATTAAGGAATGATCACCAAATGGAGAGTTAATTAACAAACCAGTTAATAATGATTTTGAACTTAAATTATTGTTAAATCCAGGTTTTGAAACTGATAATGAGGATTTTATTCGAAAATTTAACAATGATTTTATTAATAAGGTTACAAATAGTAACCTAGTATTTTCAGAATCAAGTAGTAGCAGAATAATGCCAATTGTACTATTCTACTTTAAAACTGAATCTGATAGAGAATTATTTGTAAATCACATTAAGAACTGACGTGAAATTTATAAAATAATCATATATAAAAATCAAGATATTAACCAAGGAGTTTGAGGCAACGATCCTGGATTCGATTATTACCGTAGAGCATATTCTCATTTAAATATAGCACCAAATAAAAACCTAAATAATTTTAAACAATCTGTCGAAAAAAATGTGGGCATAATAAAAGCTGATGTTGGTTTTTTAGATAAAAGAGTTGGAAAAATAGGGGTTTTAGAAGTTGGAAAGAAAAATTTGATGATAAATACAAAGAATTTTTTAGAGGTGGAATTAAAATTAACCAAGATCTTGTTTTAGAACCTAATTCTACAATTGATGAACATGGGATTATGGTTTCAATGATAGCAGGTAGCCAATTTGGAGTAGATAGATCATCTTCTGTCTATTTATCAAAATTCTTAAAGCATAAAGACTGGCAAGAAGCAATTGAAAAAATGATAATTGATGATGGTGTAAGAATTATTAATCATAGCTATGGACCAAATTACAATGGTAATAAGACAAATTACTATAAACTTTATGAAGATGAGGCATATTATTTAGACTATATTTCAAGAAAATACGGTGTTATTAATTTTATTTCAGCAGGAAACGATGGAAATAAAACCGACCATCAAATTACAAAAAGTAAACTATCTTTTAATTCTATTATAGTTGGTTCCTTAGATAAAAATGCAAGTGAATATAATTTAAAAACTAATAAAGTTATTAATACTTCAAATTATAAGTTAAATACTCAATATGAAAACCTAGCAAAACCACTTGTAGTAGCGCCAGGATTTTATAATAATATTTTTTACCAAAAATGAGTTAAAGATAGCCATGAAATTATTAATGGCACAAGTTTCTCAACGCCACTGGTAGCTGGCCTAGTATCTAATTTCTTAAAAAAGTATCCTGAAATTAACAAAACAGAATTAAGAGTACCCATTATAAAAGCAATTTTATCTGCATCTGCTGTTACCCCCCAGTTATCAGAATTGCAATATAAATCTAGTGGATATGAACAAAAATACGGGGCCGGAACACCAGATGGTATAAAAATGCATGAGGCAGCTAGAAACTATAGAACAATTAGCATTAAACCAACTAAAGAAACTGGAACAGTTTTTACAAGCAATGAGATCTTTTTGAATATAAACCAAACAATAAAAGTATCAAGTTCATGAACCTTTAACGCTGGTGTACTAAAAAATATTCCTAGCTGAGAAAGTTATCAAACAAATTATAATTGGTGAACTGGGCATAGCAATTTACCTGGCTCATCAAATACCGATGAAGAAGAAATAAGAAAATTTTGAAATAAAATTCATGACAAAGAATTTTGGCCAAAATTTAATGAAACCATTAAGTATTAAGGTCATAGATGGTTTACTGATTATGATTTATTCCTTGAGTACAAAGAGTCAAATGGTAAATGGGTTGAAATAAAAAGGGTGTCTACTGTTGCATCTAATGATGAGTTAATCGAACACAAAGCAACAAAAGGAGGTCTGTATAGATATGTAATAAAAAAATACTCATCATCAGAATATACTAATTCTGTTGATGACTTAGTCGCAGTAACCCATGTGGTAAGAAATGAAAATAATTAAAAAATTATTAATAGGTGTGCCTGCCTTTGCATTACCTTTTGCAACAATTGCTTGCTCTAAAACAGAAGATCCTGATAATATCCTAAAAAAGTTTGGGAATTTATTGGATGAAGGTATTAAAATTTATTGAAAATTTTCCAGTCAATTTGATAAAATATCAAAAGAAGGATATTTAAAAGTTTCTACAACCCCTGAAAATCAAACAAAAATTGAAGAAAAAAATGGTTATTTGTATACATATAAATTCTTTGATCATATAACAAAACCAGTTTATAATAAATATGGTTTAAAACTTGTAAAAATATCTACAAAAGAAGAATTTGAGAATTTAATAATAAAAAGATATCAAGATTTACATACTTTGGAAGACTATAAACCGACGTCTGCGCAAGTAATATCTGCATTTGAAAAAGCTTTTTTAAATTATGCGAACGTTTATCAGCAACTTGAAAATAATGATATTTATATATTAACTGCAGGCAGAAGTGGAACGTTTTCAGAAATTATCATACCTTTTGTATCAGATAATACTGTTGAGTTAAAAATCATTAATAACCATTTAACTTTAACTGTTGATGAAAGAGTATTTACAGAACAGTTATGAAAAGTTTTTACATTACCAAAAAGAGAAAAATTTACTCTTAGTATGACTCCTGATTTTACTTTTGGAAGTACAGACTTAGACAAACTCCAAGAAGAAGTTAATATCCTTAAAAGTTATTATAATAATGAATTCCAGAAATCGTATAAAAAAGAATAATAATATAAACAGTAATCAATGTTCGGCAATGGAAGGCCGAATATTTTCATATTTATTTAATTATTTTTTATAGTATTAATGATCTTACTTTAACCTAAGTTTTTATTTCAATGTGTGCTAATTTCTAATATATTTAATATAACCAATAAATGCATTTACTATTTATAAATAATGAAAGAGCGATATTAAAGTTTAAAATTTTTATTAATTACATTAATATTGTTATTACTACAAAATTATAATATATGCTATAAACTTACCAATTAATTGAGTTTACTAATAATAAATATAAATTATTTTATAAATAATTTATACCATATTTTAGTTAAATATGCTCTATTTAGGCAAGATTCATATATAGACTTAAATATTTGTAATTCAGTCGCTTTTATTTTGTTATTTTAATATTTCGAAAATATCTGTAGAATAACTACTTTTTTGAACTACATTTTTAATTTTTTGCCCAGACTGTTGGGGTTAATCATTTTTTTATTTTTTGATTTATATTATGATGCTTTTGTTACAAAAAAAAGATAACGAAAAAACAAAGAAAAAAAATTTTTTTCTTCTTTGGCAACTAAATTGGAAAATTTATATATTTTTTGATGTTTTTACTGTCTAAAAAATTAAGACATAATTATGCATATTGTTAAATTAACTATAAAATTTCAAAATGAAGCAAAAAGATTTTTAACCCCCCGCCCTTGATTGCAATCAAGGGGGCCTTACTTTTGAAAAAGTAAGCAAAACTTCCAGAAAACACGTGCCCGTGTTTTCTATTTTTATTATTTTCTTTTTTATTAAAAAATATTAAAATTAATATGCATCAATTTTTATTTCATCATTGATGCTTCTGTGTAATGTTCGAAGTATCTCTAAATACTCAGCCATAATCTTATTGGCTTCAAGGTTATTTCCTTGTGCATTCACAGAGACACTATTAAACTTTGAGATGTATAATTCAAGAGTTTTAAAAAATGAGTTTGTTTTCTTATGGATAAATGCTAGTTTTCCAACGGCAGGGATAGAATAATCTAAACCTTTCTCAAGAGCTCACATTTCTGTAAAGCTTAGATATTTTCCATTAGGTTCTTTGGCAAAGTATTTTTTTCCATTATATTTAAAATACAAATTATCATCAGAACAATGTACTAACACAACATCAGAATTATAAGGAAATATAATCCTTTTGTCATGCATATCGAAAGCTGCAAGGTTTTTACCTTGGTATCTAACAACACCATTTAAAACTTTTCTATTAATCTCTAAATCAACGGCTCAATTGCCGTTTTTCTTTCCTTCTTTTTGAAAGACATTATGTTTAGAAATTATTTTTTTATTCCTCGTGTTGTAATAATTTTGAAATACTTCGTTATTTTGCTTTAAATCATTAATATCTTTATATCCGTTTTCATGAATTAATAATGGGTATTGATCTAATGATGTTCTAAAAGATCTCTCAACGTGAGGTTTATGTTTGGGATTAGATGAACTGAGTACTTCTATTCCTTTTTTATTTAAATCTTTTTCAAAAATTGTTTGTGCGTTTTCGTTTCCCCAAAAAGTTCTTCTTTTATCAGTATAAATTTTCTTTGGAAATCCATATTTCTTAAATACTATTTCTAACAGTCTTTGATATCCTAATGTTGTTTCTTGTTCTTCAAATCATGCTGCTAATAATGTTCCAGTAGCAACATCAATTGCATGATAAAGATAGAATGGTTTATTATTTTTTAAATATGGTTCAAGCTGAGCATCGATTTCAACAATTTCACCAAATTCTAAATTTTTCTTTAGACCCAAAACTTGTCTTTGTTTTTCATTTTGTTTAATTTGTTTATAATATTTTTTTAATAGCAATGTTGTCTCTTGTGAAGTTTTCTTCTTTGATATTTTTGCTATTTTTCTTCCTCTTTTGGTTGTATGTATATTAAATAATCCTAATTGGTTGAATCTTCTTACCAAAGTTTTGTAAGAAATTTTTTGCCTTATAAAAGAACCATATTCTGAATAATAATAACTTTTAAACGAAAGTTGGTTATTTGTTAGAACGCTATTTAAAATAATTTCACATGTTTTTAAATAATCTTTAAACACTAATTCAATTTCTGAATCGGTAACTTTGCAACTTCTTTGTTGATTTTTATTTTTATGACTGATGTTAATTTCTTGATTACTTTTTATTATTTTTTTATATCTTTTTACAGTTGATACACTAAGGTTTGTGATTAAACTAAGTTGAGATAAAGATTTTTCAATATTTGTAGCAATTAATATGAGAGATTGCTGCTTTTTTAGTTCGTAGTTTGTTAAGTTTTTGTACTTATCTATGTTATGTTTGATTCTCATAAATAATTTATACCATATTTTAATTAAATTAGTTCACTTTCGGTGGGATTTATATATGGACCTAAATAGTTGTCATTGGACAGTCGCTTTTATTTTGTTATTTTAATATTTCGAAAATATCATTTTTTTAATATAATAGAGATATATTTAAATAGTTAGGAGTAAAATTGCAAAATTTAACACTCTCTTTATCAAAGTTATTTTATAAATTTAATAATAAGTGGAAAGATTTTTGATCACGTAAAGAACTTTGAAAAAAGGGGATTTTCACATTTTTCTTATTAATAATTTTTATAACTGGCACGACAATTACCGCACCATTTATCAAACTTTCAAATATTAACCAAATTAATGATAATTCATTTTTAAATACTTTAAATTTAATTGGTGGTGGAGGGCTGCGCCAATTTTCAATGTTCGCCCTAGGGATTAGTCCCTTTATTAATGCATCCTTAATTATGATGGTTTTACAATCAAAACTTGTACCACCAATTCATAAGATGAGTCAATCAGGACCACAAGGTAGACGTAAGATCAACATTATGACACGTTTTATCACTCTTGTGATAGCTTATCCACAAGCTGTATTTTTAACAAGATCATTATCATCAGGAAATTTACGCTCAAGTTTTATCCAAATTACCGGAACAGATATTTTTTCTGAAACTACTATTGTTTATTTCTTAGTGCCAATGATCTTAACTGCCGCTTCATTATTTGCTCTTTTTATTAGCGAGCAAATCACAAATAAAGGAATTGGTAATGGAACTTCTTTAATAATTTTTACAGGAATCGCTGCAAGATTACCATTCCAATTCCAATCTGCTTTTGTTTACTATATTGGTGATTTAAAAAGTCAAAATATTGTTGGAGATATCTTAAGCTTTATTTCATATGTTTTTACATATTTAGTTGTTCTTTTAATTATTGCTATTGTGTATGTAGCAGAAAGACATATTCCAATTCAACAAGTTGGGGCTGGAAGATCTAAAAATAAAAAAGAAATTGGTAAATTGCCAATTAAGCTAAATCCAGGTGGAATTATGCCTATTATTTTTGCAATGATGGTTTTATCATTTCCATCAATGATTGCAAACATCTTGCCGCAAACTAATGCCGCAAAGCAATGAATTGACCTTAACATGCAATTCACTTCACCAGTAGGTTTTGGACTTTTAGTTGGAATCGTATTTTTCTTCTCATTAATTATGGGAATTCAACAATCAAAAGTAGATAAAGTGGCTGAAGACTTTACTAAGAATTCTACTTATATCCCAGGCCTTAGACCCGGAGAAGATACACAAGACTATTTAATTGCAGTTGTCTTTAGATTAAGTGTTTTTTCATCATTTTACTTAGTAATTTTAGCAAGTATGCAATTTGTGCAAACAATGACCGGAATTTTACCACAAAGTATTGCCTTTGGTGGAACTAGTCTAATGATTTTAGTTTCAACAGCATTGGAAACAGTTGGTCAATTAAAAGCACGTAATAAATCAAATAAACTTTCGTTAGCTAAACACCAAACATATAAAAACTTAGAATTAGCTAATGATGATGAAAATAACATTAATAAAAATGAAGGACTTTTATGGTAAAAACAAATTTAATTTTTATGGGAGCTCCAGGTGCAGGAAAAGGTACAGTGGCCTCAATTCTTGCAAATCAAACAAATTTAGTACATTTATCAACTGGAAATATTTTTCGTAATGAAATAAAGAATCAAACGGAACTTGGCAAACAAGTTGAATATTATGTTAATTCTGGTGGTTATGTCCCAGATTCAGTCACTAATAACATTGTTTTAAACGCTATTAATAAATTTAAAGCAGAAGGTAAATACTTTATTTTAGATGGGTATCCTCGCACGAAAGAACAAGCTGAATTTCTAAATCGACAACAAGATTTTTCCTTTAAAATTATTAAATTAGATGTTCCAAATGAAGTCATTATCGAGCGTTTAAGTGGTCGCAGGTTGTGTAAAAAATGTGGGACAAGTTACCATATAAGTTTTAAACCACCTAAAGTTAGTGGACTTTGTGATCTAGATAATCAAGAATTAATTATTCGTGAAGATGACAAACCAGATAAAATTAATAATCGTTTAAAGATCTACGAAGAGCAAACAAAACCTTTATTAGATTTTTATCAAAATCAAGGTCATTTCATCAATATTTCAGCTACTTTAAGCCCGGACGAAGTTTCTCAAAAAGTATTAGAATTAATTTAATAATGTGGTAAAATAAAGATACTTTTAGTTAAGTATCTTTTTTCATATTCTACTTTTTGGAGGGCTATAATGGCAATAACAATTAAAAACGAACAGCAAATTAGAAAAATTACTAAAAGTTGTCAAATCTTGGCAGAAGTTAAACAAATTATTTGAGACTTTATAAGACCAGGGGTTTCTTTAAAAGACATTGATCAATTAGCTTTTAAAGAAATTATTAAAAGGGGAGCTAAACCAGCTTTCTTAGGTTTATATGGCTTTCCTGCAACAGCTTGTATATCTGTTAATCATGAATTGATCCATGGAATCCCATCAAATTATAAAGTTAAGGATGGAGACTTAGTTAGTGTTGACCTAGGTTGTCTATGAGAAGGTTATAATAGCGATAGTGCATTTACTAAACCAGTTGGTAATGTAACAGAAACTGATTTAAAACTAATTGAAGTAGCCAAAGGTGCTTTTGAAGCTGGCTTAAAAGCCATTAAAAAAGGTGCTCGGGTTGGCGATATTTCAGCAGCTATCGGTCAATATATTAAAAAGAACAATTTATATACACCAGAAGAATTTTCAGGCCATGGCATTGGTTTAGAATTACATGAAGATCCGTATGTACCTAATGATGGTAAAAAAAACACTGGGCCCTTACTTAAAGATGGCATGGTAATTTGTATTGAACCAATGATAACCCAAAGTAAAGGAATTAAGATTCTTTCAGATGGGTGAACTGTAGTTAGCATAGATGGCAAAAACACAGCGCACTATGAACATACAGTTTTAATTAAAGACGGCAATGGAATTGTTCTTACGAAAGGAATTTAATTTGGCAAAAGATGCAATAAAATTTAAAGCTACTGTTAAAGAGGCGCATACAACAGATTTATATACTGTTGAGCTGGAAGATAACGGGGCAATTATTAAAGCTCATATTTCAGGTAAAATGAGGGTACACCACATAAGAATTTTACCTGGTGATACTGTGGATGTAGAATTAAGCCCATATGATTTAACTCAGGGCAGAATTGTCTACCGTCACAAATAAATTAAGGAGTATAAATGAAAGTTAGAGCAAGTGTAAAAAGAATGTGCAAAGACTGTAAGATGATCAAAAGAAAAGGTGTAAACCGGGTAATTTGTGTGCAGCCTAAACACAAACAAAGACAAGGTTAAGAAGGGAGTATATTATGGCTAGAATTTTAAACGTCGAAATTCCAAATAATAAACGTATTGTTATCTCTTTAACATACATTTATGGTATTGGAAAATCATTAGCACAAGAAATTTGCAAAAAAGCAAACATTAATGAAAATTCAAGAGTTCATGATTTAACTGAAGAAGAATTATCAAGAATTCGTGAAGAAGCAAAAGCTTACTTAACCGAAGGTGATTTACGTAGAGAAACAACTTTAAATATTAAACGTTTAATGGAAATTAAGTGTTACCGTGGAATTAGACACCGTAAAGGGTTACCAGTACGTGGACAATCAACTCAAAAGAATGCTCGTACACGTAAAGGGCCTAGAAAAACTGTTGCAGGAAAGAAAGGTAAATAATAATGGCTCGTAAAACTAAGAAAAAAAATATAGTTAATGGTGTGGCACACATCCACTCATCAAACCAAAATACTATTGTTACATTTGCAGATGAAAAAGGTAATGTTATTGCTTGGAGTTCATCAGGAGCTATTGGTTACAAAGGAACTAAAAAGAAAACCCCTTATGCAGCAGGATTAGCAGCAGCAGCAGCAGCTGAAGCTGCTAAAGAACACGGTATGAAATCAGTTAGAGTTGAATTAAAAGGACTAGGAGCAGGCAAAGATGCTGCTAGAAAACAAATCGAAGTATCAGGGATTACAATTACTGAAATTAAAGATGTTACACCAATTCCGCATAACGGTACAAGACCACCAAAACGTATCTTAAAACGTGAACGTGCTCGTAAATAATTAATAACCATTTAAGGAATCAAATATGAAGAAATTTCAACCTTTATCATACAAAGAAAAATTTGAATATAAAGAATTAAATAGAAACGAAGTAACATTTACTTTATCGGGGTTAGAAAGAGGATTTGGTAATACTTTAGGTGTTGCTCTGCGTAGAGTAATTTTATCAAATATTACTAACTTGGCACCTTTCTGTGTTCGGATTGCTGGAGTTCAACACGAATTTAGCACTATTGATGGTGTTATTCAAGATGTTCCATCAATCATTATGAACCTGCGTAAGGTACGTTTTACTTATGACCCTGAATATGTTTCTGATGATGAAATTATAAAAGTTAGTTTACGTTCTTTAGAACCAGGTAAATTAACTGCACAATCAATTGAAATTAACCATCCTGGAATTAGAGTTGTTGATGAAAGTTTTTTTGTTGCTGAAACAAGCAAAGAAGCTGTTTTAAATATTGAAATGTATTTAAGAGTTGGTCGTGGCTTTATGTCATTTTCTGAAAACAAAAACTATATTCTTGATGCAGAAGTTAAAGATAAATTAGCAACTTTATCTGATATTAGTGTTCGAAATCAAGCAGAATTTATCGCAGTTGATTCAGACTTTTCACCAGTTTTAAAAGCATGATATTCTACTAGAGAACTAAACTCTTCTTCACCGAAAATTGAAGAAGAATTGCAATTCTCAGTCATTACAGATGGAACTATTAATGCTAAAGAAGTGATTGCTCAGGGTTCAAAAATCTTAATTGGAATGTTCCAAGTTATTGGTGATGTTGAAAATATGCAAGAAATTAAGATTTTTGATGAAGCAGTGAAAGAAGAAGCACAACCAGTTAGTGATGACTTAGATATTACACAATTAGGTTTATCAGTTCGTTCGCTGAATGCCCTTAAGAAAATTGGTAAAAGAAAAATAAGTCAAGTTGCTTTGTTAACTATTGAACAACTTGAAGGTACTAAGAATTTAGGTCGTAAATCAATTGACGAAATTGTAGAAAAACTTAGAGAACATGGTTATGAATTAGCACAAGGAGAGGAAGAAGAATAATATGGCAAATCCTACACAAATCTATTCACGTGATACAAAATGAAGAACTGGTGTAATGCGTTCACTTGTTAGTGAACTTTATGCAAACGGAACAATCATTACTACTTTAACAAGAGCTAAAGAAGTAAGAAGACATGCAGAAAAAATGATTCAAAAAGCAAAAAACCCTACATTAGCAAACCGTCGTATGGTTGCTGGATACTTACGTAAACTTACTGTAAATACCAAAGGTGAAGAAAAAGAACTTTTAAAATATTTATTTGACACTATTGCACCAAAATACAAAGATAGAAATGGTGGATACACCAGAATTATCAGATTACCTCGTCGTCAAGGTGATAGCACACGTATGGCAATTATCGAACTTGTTTAATTAATCTAACCTTTAATAATAATTTTATTGATCTTCATATTCAAGGCACTGCCTTGAATATTTTTTTATTAATTTTCGTAAATTAATATTATTGTTGAGGTTTTATTGCAACAAACTGGAGGAGAAATTTCACTTTCTTTGTATTAATAAGAAGCAGAAGCCAAGGATAATGAAATAAATAAAACTTTAGCAAAATATATTTAAATATTAGATAACAAGGATTTATAAATACGAAGTTTGCTACAAACATCAATAAATGTTGAAGCAAAATCTTTATCAGTTTCTTAAAACAAAAATATATTCATTAATAATGATTAAACTGGGAAATTTTTTCGGACGGTTTTACCTTCCCCAACCATACCATTTGGCTAAGCCAAACGGAATGCTTTGGGAAGGTTTTTTTTATCTTATTCTTTTATAATTATATCAGTTTATAAATTCTTTGATTTTTTGTGATAATTCAATAAAAGTAAGTCTTTTACAGGTTTGATGAAAATTTGGGAAAATTTCACTTTTAAGAATTGAAAAGAAATATTCAATTTCACGATTATCAAGACTATTACCAATTCTTGACATTGATATTTTACCTTTTAGTGATTTTATTTTCTTAGTATATTCAAGCGAAGAATAAGCAGATCCATGGTCAGAATGTAAAATAAAATTATTTTTGAATTTTGTATTGGTGATATTATTCAAAATTAGTTCAGTATCATTTCTAAGTGATAATTCATAGGTCACAAACTTAGTTTTATGATCAATAATTGCAGATAAATAAATATGATTCTGTTCAATATCTTTTGGTGCTGGTATATAGGTCACGTCTGTTGCATATATATTATTGTTGCTTGAATTATAATCTCTTTTTACTAAATCAGGTACTTTAACACTAGTATTTTTAGATTCTTTAGTTTTATGTTTTTGTCTAACAAATGTTTTCAAATTCAGTTTTTTCATATAATTTCCTAGGGTTCTAGGATTTATTTGAATATTATATTCTTGGAAAATATATTTAGCAAGTCTCCTTCGTCGATACCTTTCTTTATTTTCGACAAAACTTTGAAAAATTATTTCTTTGTGTTTAACCTTTAGTTCTTTAGTCTTGTTGTTATCTTTCAATTTCTCGTAATATGTAGATCTTGAAACACATATCATTTTAGATTTTTTAGTATGTGAAAGATTCTTGATTTTCTTTATCTTTGAGATATCTGCATCAATATTATTTTCATTAAAAATATTAATTGGAAATGTCACATGCAAGTTTTTCGCATGTGACATTGTTTTTGTCTGCCTTGTAATAAAATAGTTGTATTAATAATTTTTCAAAAAATAAAGGAGTAAACATGTACAGCAAAATTTAACATTTTAGTAACTTATAATGCCATTGCAAATTGCTTTGGCGTTTTTCAGTTTAAGTTTGATTGAATTCGATCGTTATTATACCAAACTACATATTCTTGTATCATATCATTAAGTTCATTGAACGTAATTTTGGAATAATCTAAATCATTTAATAATTCGGTTTTAATGATCCCAAACCAATATTCAATTTCTCGATTATCAAGTGAGTTTCCCACTCTTGATAACGAAATAACGCCACCAATATTTTGAACTTCTTTAATATATTGATGATGTGTATATTGAAAGCCATGATCTGAGTGAATGATAAAATTTTTGGGTTTGTATTGTTTTAATAAATTTAAATTGTCTAAAACTAGTTCTAGATTATTACTTCTTGATAATTTAAAACCAACAATTTGTTTAGTTTTATGAGACAAAATTGCAGACAAATAAACGTGTGATTCTAACACGTCTTTTGGTGCTTTTATATATGAAACATCAGTTGCATAAATATTTCGATTGTTTTGATCGTTATAATCACGATTTACGAAGTTATCAATTTGTGAAGATACATTTTTAATTTCTTTTCGTTTTGATTTTTGTCTTAGCTTACATTTTAGGCCTAAAAGGTTCATATATCTCCCTAAAGAACGTTCGTTTATATCTATTTTGTATTTTTGAGATATGTAAACACTTAGCTTTAGCCTTCCATATCTTGACTTTGTTTCTATGAACGATTTTTCAATTACATCACTATGTTTAGGGAGTTTTTGTGAAATTTTAATCTTATGAGTTTTAGAAATTGTTTCCAAAAAACATTTTTAATTTATTGTTGTTTTTTTATAACTTATGTTAAAATTAATAATGTAATAACCTGCAACTAACTTACAAAAAACACAATTAAAAAATATAAAAAAATATTTACGTTTTTTAAGAACTATTGTATAATTATAAAGCCTAAAAATAACGGAGAAGTAGCTCAGCTTGGTAGAGCACTACATTTGGGCTGTAGTGGTCGCAGGTTCAAATCCTGTCTTCTTCACCATTTATGGGGGGTTAGCTCATTTGGCTAGAGCGCCTGCCTTGCACGCAGGAGGTGGTGGGTTCGAATCCCATACTCTCCACCATATATGGCACTGTAGCTCAGTTGGTTAGAGCATCCGGTTCATACCCGGAAGGTCAAGAGTTCAACTCTCTTCGGTGCTACCATAAATATTAATTCAATTTTGGACCTATAGCTCAACGGTTAGAGCAACCGGCTCATAACCGGTCAGTTACAGGTTCGAATCCTGTTAGGTCCACCAAAAATAATGGGTGATTACCCAAGTCTGGCTGAAGGGACTAGTCTTGAAAACTAGCAGGGGCTTCACGGCCCGCGGGGGTTCAAATCCCTCATCACCCGCCACCATTATTTTATTTATATATCGCGGAGTGGAGCAGTTTGGTAGCTCGCCGGGCTCATAACCCGGAGGTCATAGGTTCGAGTCCTGTCTCCGCAACCATAAGGTCCAGTGGTAAAGTGGTTAATACGCCTCCCTGTCACGGAGGAGAACGCGGGTTCGATCCCCGTCTGGACCGCCATTTTTGGCCCTGTAGCTCAGTTGGTAGAGCAACAGAT
The DNA here is from genome assembly GCF_055523555.1 of Mycoplasma sp. 11548. Lineage (NCBI taxonomy): Bacteria > Bacillati > Mycoplasmatota > Mollicutes > Mycoplasmatales > Mycoplasmataceae > Mycoplasma > Mycoplasma sp. 11548. The sequence continues at coordinate 933,575 of NZ_JBVFVF010000001.1, read as the reverse complement.
TGAAGCTCTGTGTGTCGCTGGTTCGATTCCTGCCGGGGCCACCAAAAAAAATCAAAATTTTCATTAGTATTTAAATATTTTTCTGCTATAATATTAATGAATTAATAATGCGGGTGTAGTTTAATGGCAGAACTTCAGCCTTCCAAGCTGACTATGAGGGTTCGATTCCCTTCACCCGCTCCATTTCATGTGTGACCATCTTTTTCAAGCCGTAATAACGGCTTGTTTTTATATTTTTTGCTTCTATAAAATAAATAAATGTGTAAAATAATAAGAATATTTGGAGGTTTTATGGGTATTTTTAGCAACTTAATTAAGAAAAAAAAGAAAGCAATAACTATCACAAAAGTATTCCCTATTTTTGAAGGTAAAATTAAATCTCTTGCAGATGTATCGCATTACAACTATGATTATCATAGTCTTGGTGAAGGTTTTGCAATTGAATTTAGCAATTCATTGCAATATATAATTATTAAAGCACCTATATCAGGAGTTTTAGATTTAATTTTTCCATCATTCAATTCCTATGTTTTAAAAACTAAGGAAGATGTTAAGGTAGTTGTTAGTTTAGGGATTGAATCTTTAAGCCTGCCGGAAGCTTTTGAAGCCTTAGTTGAAGAAGGTAAAGAAGTGCGCGAAGGTGATGCATTAGTTAAAGTGGACTTAAATAAATTGCGAGATAAAGGCATTAACACAGATGCAATTGTTTTAGTATTACCTGAAAGTAATGCAACTCAAGTTGAATATGACGATTTCATGGCAGGAGCAATTGTTGATCCCAAACAAGCAATTATAAGTATCTATAAATAATTTGGTTTAAGATTGTAGAATAACTACTTTTTTGAACTACATTTTTAATTTTTTGCCCAGACTGTTGGGGTTAATCATTTTTTTATTTTTTGATTTATATTATGATGCTTTTGTTACAAAAAAAAGATAACGAAAAAACAAAGAAAAAAAATTTTTTTCTTCTTTGGCAACTAAATTGGAAAATTTATATATTTTTTGATGTTTTTACTGTCTAAAAAATTAAGACATAATTATGCATATTGTTAAATTAACTATAAAATTTCAAAATGAAGCAAAAAGATTTTTAACCCCCCGCCCTTGATTGCAATCAAGGGGGCCTTACTTTTGAAAAAGTAAGCAAAACTTCCAGAAAACACGTGCCCGTGTTTTCTATTTTTATTATTTTCTTTTTTATTAAAAAATATTAAAATTAATATGCATCAATTTTTATTTCATCATTGATGCTTCTGTGTAATGTTCGAAGTATCTCTAAATACTCAGCCATAATCTTATTGGCTTCAAGGTTATTTCCTTGTGCATTCACAGAGACACTATTAAACTTTGAGATGTATAATTCAAGAGTTTTAAAAAATGAGTTTGTTTTCTTATGGATAAATGCTAGTTTTCCAACGGCAGGGATAGAATAATCTAAACCTTTCTCAAGAGCTCACATTTCTGTAAAGCTTAGATATTTTCCATTAGGTTCTTTGGCAAAGTATTTTTTTCCATTATATTTAAAATACAAATTATCATCAGAACAATGTACTAACACAACATCAGAATTATAAGGAAATATAATCCTTTTGTCATGCATATCGAAAGCTGCAAGGTTTTTACCTTGGTATCTAACAACACCATTTAAAACTTTTCTATTAATCTCTAAATCAACGGCTCAATTGCCGTTTTTCTTTCCTTCTTTTTGAAAGACATTATGTTTAGAAATTATTTTTTTATTCCTCGTGTTGTAATAATTTTGAAATACTTCGTTATTTTGCTTTAAATCATTAATATCTTTATATCCGTTTTCATGAATTAATAATGGGTATTGATCTAATGATGTTCTAAAAGATCTCTCAACGTGAGGTTTATGTTTGGGATTAGATGAACTGAGTACTTCTATTCCTTTTTTATTTAAATCTTTTTCAAAAATTGTTTGTGCGTTTTCGTTTCCCCAAAAAGTTCTTCTTTTATCAGTATAAATTTTCTTTGGAAATCCATATTTCTTAAATACTATTTCTAACAGTCTTTGATATCCTAATGTTGTTTCTTGTTCTTCAAATCATGCTGCTAATAATGTTCCAGTAGCAACATCAATTGCATGATAAAGATAGAATGGTTTATTATTTTTTAAATATGGTTCAAGCTGAGCATCGATTTCAACAATTTCACCAAATTCTAAATTTTTCTTTAGACCCAAAACTTGTCTTTGTTTTTCATTTTGTTTAATTTGTTTATAATATTTTTTTAATAGCAATGTTGTCTCTTGTGAAGTTTTCTTCTTTGATATTTTTGCTATTTTTCTTCCTCTTTTGGTTGTATGTATATTAAATAATCCTAATTGGTTGAATCTTCTTACCAAAGTTTTGTAAGAAATTTTTTGCCTTATAAAAGAACCATATTCTGAATAATAATAACTTTTAAACGAAAGTTGGTTATTTGTTAGAATGCTATTTAAAATAATTTCACATGTTTTTAAATAATCTTTAAACACTAATTCAATTTCTGAATCGGTAACTTTGCAACTTCTTTGTTGATTTTTATTTTTATGACTGATGTCAATTTCTTGATTACTTTTTATTATTTTTTTATATCTTTTTACAGTTGATACACTAAGGTTTGTAATTAAACTAAGTTGAGATAAAGATTTTTCAATATTAGCAGCAATTAATATGAGAGATTGCTGTTTTTTTAGTTCGTAGTTTGTTAAATTTTTGTACTTATCTATGTTATGTTTGATTCTCATAAATAATTTATACCATATTTTAATTAAATTAGTTCACTTTCCATGGGATTTATATATGGACCTAAATAGTTGTCATTGGACAAGCAATTATAAGTATCTATAAATAATTTGGTTTAAGATTAAAATCTGCTATAATTAAAATGCATCATTAGCTCAGTTGGTAGAGCAGCTGGCTCTTAACCAGCGGGTCGCAGGTTCAAGCCCTGTATGATGTACCATATCATATTATATGACCAAAATTAAAAAAACCATTTAAAAGGTTTATTTATGCACTATTAGCTCAGTTGGCAGAGCATTTGACTCGTAATCAAAAGGTCGCAGGTTCAAGCCCTGTATAGTGCACCAAAAATATTTTTTTGATATAAATTTTTCATATTAAAAATATAAATCCTATAATTTTCTAGCTGTAAAGCTAGTTTTTTTAATAAAAAAAGCTTAATACTAATTATTAAGCTTTTTAATTTTATTTAGCAATTTTTTTAGCTATAAATTCTTCAACATCTTTTGCTTCTTTTTCTTTACCAATATGTTTGAATAATTCAATATTATGAACTAAAAATTCAGAGATGTTTTGTGCTTCTTGTTCACTTGCATAAAATGCAATTTTGTCTTTGTATTTTTCTTTGGCTGCTTGTGAATCTAAAGTGAAGTTAGTAAGCATTTTTGATCTTAAGTAATTTATGGCTGTAGTTTTTTCAGCTGTTGCATTAATTTCATCATCAATAGCTTTTTCAGAAGTTTTTAGCAATGAAATATATTCGCGTTTTTTAATTCCGAATTGTTCAAGGTTTTTATTAAACTCATTTTTAAGTTTATTGATTTCTTGTTCATAAAAGATTTTGTTTAGTTTTATTTTAGATTGTTTATAAGCTTCAAAAGCTAATTCTTCAACATATTTAGTTAAGTTTTGAGATAAACCTTCAAGGTTTAATTTGAGTTCAGTAAGTTTTTGAAAGTCTTTTAAGTTTTTAACATTTTTATTACCAAGTTTTTCAAAAATACTATCATCAAGACCTAAAGTACTTTGTCTTAGGATTTTGTGAATTTTAACTTTAAATACAGCATCTTTTCCAGCATATTCTTTAACAAAATAAGTTTTAGGGAATTGGACATTTACTTCACCCTCATAACCTGCTTTTTTATTTAATAATTGTTCTTCAAAACCTTTAATAAATGAATTTGAACCTAATTCTAATTCATAGTGAGTTGCTTCACCACCTTCAAAGGCTACATCATCAATAAATCCTTTAAAATCTAAATCAACAGTATCTCGCAATTGTGTTTTAGCATTTTTATCTGTAACTTCAGTTTTTGATGTTAAATGGCTGGTAAAATGTGTAATATCATCTTTAACCATTTCTTTTGTTACTTTAGGTAATTCTAGTTTTGCAGCAACTTTCGCAAAGTTAACATCATCAAATGATGGAATTACTGGTAAATGCACTTCAAGATGTAATTCCTTTTCGTTTGATTCTTTACCAATACTTAATCCTAAAATATATTTAAGAACTTGTAATTTTTTATCACTTAAGTACTTAGTTAAATCTGTTCACTTTGAATTAACATATTCTCTAATAATTTGATCTTGCACTGCAAGCATATCAACTCTTTGTAATAATTTTTCCTTTGGTGCTTTCCCTGGTCTATAACCTGGAACTTTGATTGTTTTTACAGCAATATCTAGAGATTTTTGTAATTTTAAATCAAAATCTTTACGGTCTCAATTTAAGGTTACTAAAACTTCGTTTTTTTCTGCATTAAATTTATGTTTAAACATTGTTTCTCCATTTCTCCTTATTGTTTAAAATCTATAATATTATAAGTATATTTTTATATTTTACACTATTATTAATATTAATTAATAAACTTATTAATATTTTTCGGATTTAATTTACCAGATAAAATTCCAATAATTAATTTAAAGACTACAGTATCTAATTTATAAGCGCCTATTATTTCAACTAAAACAATGGCCGCTTCCTTACCCTCAATAGTTCCTTTAAATAATTTATTAGCTTCTAATAACCCATGCTCCGCAATGGCTTTTCCGTAAGAGAAATTACGGCTTTTTTGGGAGAAGCATGTAAGGATTGTATCGCCTATGGTTGAATAATTTAAGATTGCTTTATATTTCTTTTGCCTAGCAAGTGTTTTATAAATTTCGAGCATTTCCATTAATCCACTAGTTAAAAAAGCAGCATGTGTATTATGTGAGTCATTTAAGGCATGCAAAATTCCGCAACCTATCGCTAAAACATTCTTTAAAGAAGCAAATAATTCGGCAGCAAAATGATCTTCAAAAACTACTAATTTAAAATATTTATTATTAAACTGTTCGCTTAAATATTTAGCATAAGCAGGGCTAGGACTAATTACATTTACAATTGTGTTTGAGCCACTAAATAACTCAGGAGCAAATGAAGGTCCTAGAATTGTTGCAAAATTAGCTAAATTATCTTTTATTTTTTCCTGGATAAAACTTGAAAAAAACATTTTTGTAGTTTTTTCAAATCCCTTAGCTAAATTAATTAAATTAAACTTTTGTTTTGGTCTCAAATTTTGCAATTGTTCTAGCACGTTTGCAATCGCAAACGAAGGAACAGCTAAAACTAATGAATCACAATCATCAATCAATTCTTCTAGTGAATCAGTTGCTCGAATCAACTCAGGATACTTAAAAGTTTGATCTTTAAAATATTTTGTATTTAATCCTTGATTAATATCATTAATTTCATTATTATCAATACCATACATTAAGACAGGTATGCGATTGTTCACTAAAACATTTGCAATTGCTGAGCCATAGGCTCCTGTTCCAATAAAACCAAATTTATACTTTTTATTCATAATTAAATATTATATATTAAAGATTAATAAAACCCTTTTAATAAATGAAGGACAATATCATTTATTAAAAGGGTTATTATTGGCAGGAGTAGCAGGATTCGAACCCACAACACACGGGGTTGAAGCCCGTTGTTCTACCGTTGAACTATACTCCTATTTGTTGTCTAAAATATTATACCTTAAAAATAAAAAATAAAAAATAAATTTGTTTTTTTTAAAAAGTGTGTATAATTAATAAGCAAATCTGGGGGGATAGCAAAGCGGCCAAATGCGGGTGGCTGTAACCCACTTTCTTAGGATTCGGGGGTTCGAATCCCTCTCCCCCCACCATTATTGCCCCATAGCCAAGCGGTAAGGCATCGGGTTTTGGTTCCGACATGCGTTAGTTCGAATCTAACTGGGGCAGCCATATCATCGCTTAAAAGCGGTGTTTTTTTATATTTTTTTATAATTATATTATAATTAAAGTATATGAAAAGCCAAAAAGAACTTGAGAAGATAACCCCAATGGAACAAGATTTTGCCAGATGATACACAGATGTTGTCAAAAATGGTAATTTAATTGCTTATGGTCCAACTAAGGGTTCATTAATTTTCAAACCTAATTCATATGGGATTTGAGAATTAATTCAAGAAAACTTAAATAAATTATTTAAAAAGAAAGGAATTCAAAACGTATATTTACCGCTTTTAATACCTGAAAGTTTGTTCAATTTAGAAAAAGAACATATTGCTGGTTTTAATCCTGAGTTAGCAACAGTTACACATGTTGGCGAAAAAGAACTTAGTGAAAAATTATTTATCAGACCAACTTCAGAAGTATTATTTGCCGATTTATTTAAAAACTCAATTAAATCGTATAATGATTTGCCATTGGTATATAACCAATGGGCAAACGTTGTGCGGTGAGAAAAAACCACTAACCCATTTTTGCGTTCGCGTGAATTCTTATGACAAGAAGGGCATTCTTGTCATTCAGAAGCAATGGAAGCTAGAATTTTAGTTCGTGAAATGATTAAGTTATATGCTAAATTCTTAAAAAAATATTTAGCTATTCCAACTATTTTAGGTAAAAAAACTCATAAAGAGAAGTTTGCTGGCGCTTTAAGTACTTACACCATTGAAGCAATGATGAAAGATGGGAAGGCATTGCAATCTGGAACTAGCCATTATTTAGCTCAAAATTTTGCAAAAGCTTATAAAATTAGTTTTAAAAATAAAGAAAACCAAGAAAACTTTGTTTATCAAACTTCGTGAGGAATGACTACTCGTTTAATTGGTGCATTGATTATGACTCATGGCGATAATCGAGGAATTATTATTCCACCACGGGTTGCTCCTGTGCAAGTAGATGTTTTAGAATTATTTGCGGCTAAAGATCCAAAAGTATCTGAAGTTGCAAAGAAACTAAGTATAGATTTAGGAAGATTGTATAGAGTTAACTTAGATTCTTCAAATAAAAATCCAGGCTTTAAAGCATCTAATAGTGAAATTCAAGGTGTCCCATTACGTGTTGAAATTGGTCCAAGGGACCTTAAACAAAATAAAGTGCAATTAATCAGAAGAGATACTTTACAAAAAGAATTAGTTGACCTTGCAGATGTTAAGAAGCGTGTTGGTGTTTTATTAGAAGAGATTCAAGAAAATTTATATCTTGAAGCCAAAAAACGTTTGGAGGATAAAACCAAACATGTTGATAATTATGAAGACTTCAAAAAAGAAATTGCTGCTCAAAACTTTGTAGTTGCACCATTTTGTTGTTCTGATACAGTTGAAGAACTGATTAAAGAAGAAACTGGAGCTAGTGCTCGTTGTATTTTGTTAAAAAAACAAGTTATGGAGAAGAAAAGTCTCAAAAATTGTATTAATCCTGAGTGTGACAAAGCAACCCGTAGATACGTTGTTTTTGCTAAATCATACTAATTTTTAAAAATTCCCCGGGAAAAACTGGCCATTTTTCCTTTTTCAGTTTTTTTGGCAAGATTTATTTAAAATATTAATAGAAAAATGTAAAGAGGTAAACAATGCTCGACAAGAATATTTTAGATGCAAAAAAACTTATGATGAAAGAAATGGAAGACAAGGATTTTTACGCACAAATGTGTAAATTACTTAGAGAATTATTCGCAACATACTTAGAATACAAAGATTTAATCAAGAAACAACTTATCAGAACAAAACTCGAATTAAGATTTTTTCCAAATGATAAAAATATCGAAGAAGGTTTAGGTTATTTGGAGGAAAAATTAAAGAATAAGGAAGATTTTATTCAATTAATACTATCTTATATGAGTGCTGAATCAGCTTGATTATTAAAAAATTGTTATTTAAATAATGAAACCAAAGATATGACCGAATGATATTTAAAACATTTCTCAAAAACCACCTTTTATAAAAAGAAAAAAACTGCAGTTTTAGAATTTGCGAGTTATTATCTTGTATTACTATAACTACAGTTATGAGCAACGCGAGAATTCAAGTAGCTCAGATGAGAATTTTGTTTTAGGTGATAATTTTACTTCAACTATCTTTTGGAATGATCGTGATGTTAAAAACAAGCACGAGTGAGAAGTAAACTTTGAACTTGAAGTTTCTTATAGTCCTGGATTAAAGGCGCCACACGTCTTTTTTGAACCTAAGAATTTAGATACTAATAAATTAATTAAAGGCTACACACTTCGTATCAACTCTAAAGAAGTTGGTCGTTTTGTTACAAACAAAAAGGCATTAATTGACTTTAACAATACTGTAAAAGAATTCACTAAAGAGGCAGAAAACTTAAAAAACCTTGAAATTGCTTTTTTGAATGATGAACTTAAAGAAGTTGGACAATATATCATTCTTTATGATAAAGTGAACAAAAATAGTGATAAAAGAGTATTAACTAGTAATAAAACTCAAAAGATCAAAAAACCTTTTGCCTATGTTTATTTTTTAAACAATGGCAAATTAACTATTCAACGTAAATATTTTCATATTATTTTTCTTTGAAATGATATTGTAAAAAATACTAAGATTACTCAAATTGGATCGATGGTATATTATTCTGATCCTTTGCGTAAAGAAATTAAGGAATTATTTCCGAAAAGTGATGATATTCAACTGTTGGTTGAAAATCCTTATTTTAGAATGCCTAACGTAATTGAAAAAGATCCAAATATTGCTATTTCAACAAAAGCACAAGTTGATGATGATTCAGTTTGAACCGTTACTTTCCATATTGATGATTATCTTGCTCCTGATTATATTAATGGAACAATTGTGAAAAGTTCATCAAGCATAAATGCTAAAAAAGTTTTAGAAATACCTGAAAAAGTTACACCTAGATATGAATATGTACTTAGTTTTCATTTATTTAATGATTTAGTTAGTGTCTACAATAATGGTGAAAAAAATCCTGAAGATCAACCTAAGCCAGATAAAAGCCGATATTTAGAAATTGTGGAATCTGAACGGGTACTTGAAAGAGAATATTCATATAAAATAACTTTGGAAGAAATTAATAATATGCATTTTAATCGATCGACTGAATGAACTATTGAAGATTATCAAATTAGGAAACGTCGCAATGAGTAAACTAGGCTCAAAAGCTAAGATTTTATTATTTGTATCAGGAGCCATCTTGGTGGGATCTTTAGGTTATGTTATTATTACTACTCAAAGGAAATCTAATGATGAAACACCAAAAGAGCCACGTTTAGAAGAAAAAGAACCTGGTAATGATCCTATTAATCCACCAAAAGCAAAGCGGTCAATTTTTCCGCAAATTTTACAAAAAGAAATTGAGTATACGAAAAAATATGACCAAAGCGGAAATGTAATTTTAGATCAAGCATTTGCTTCAAGACTATTTAGACATATTTTATATCGTGTTGACTCTTTCAAAGGTGAAATTTTGTTTGACTATACAATTAACCAGAGTAAAAAAACTATAACACTTTATTTTAAATTAATGGATGGACAAACCTTAGTTGAATCAAAAAGTTATGAAATCCCGTTTTAGAGTATAATTAGCATATGAATACAAGAGACAAAATTATTGCAAAATTTGAATCTTTGACTAAAAAGAAAGTTAGTGAACATGATTTTATTAAAGATTTAAAAATAGATTCTCTAGATTTAGCAGAAGTTATTATTGAAGCAGAAGAAGAATTTAATATTTCAATTAGCGATCTAGAATTATTATCTTTAACTACAATTAAGAGTGTAATTGATTTAATTCAAGAAAAACTTAATTAGTTTTAGTAATATAAATTTAAAGTTGGCAATAGGAAATGCCGACTTTTTATATATCCAAAAATAATTTATATTTTGCTTTAATGTTTTTAAACTAGGGTGTGGTATAATTTTAAGGTAAATATATATATATATATATATATCTGAGTATGCTTATATATTTACACAATTTCAAATATCGAATTTTAATTACGAAAGGAAAAAGAAATGTCAATCACAGGACTTTTTAAATCAAAGTCAGCTAAAGCTAGTGATAATTCTAAAAAAGGTAATTTACGCCAAATTTTATCTAAAATTTCTGGTGCATTTATGTTACCTATTTCAGTTATGTCAATTGCTGGATTGTTCCTTGGTGTTGGTGCTGCTATCGCAAGTAACAGTACAGCAGAAGGTGCTAAGAAATTTGGCGAATTTATCCAAACTTTAGGTGACCCAGTGTTTGCCGCATTACCAGTTTTATTTGCTATTGCTTTTGTTATAGCCTTTACTGATGAAGCCGGTGTTGCGGTCTTTGCAACGATTATTGGTTACTTAATATTCGTTGCTGTTCAACAAGTATTTATTACTGAATCTCAGACTCCAGACAAACAACCTCAAGTTGTTATCTTGTTTGAGGGAGCTGGGCGTAGTAAAAGTGAACTTGTTAAAATCGTAGGTAAAACATTAGGATTTACCTCACTGCAAACCTCTGTTTTTGGTGGTATTGCAGTTGGAATGATTGTACAATATTTATACAATAAATTCCACACAATTCAATTACCTCAAATTATTTCATTCTTTGGAGGAAAGAGATTTGTTGCATTAGTAACTATTCCTGCAATGGCTTTACTTGCAATTGTATTCTTAATTTTTTGACCATGAGTGGGTATTATTCTTAACAAATTAGGTGCCGCATTAGGCAGAACTCCATATGGATTTGATTCCCTAATTTTTGGGTACATCGAAAGATCATTAATTCCATTTGGATTACACCACGTATTCTACTCTCCATTATGATATACATCAGTTGGGGGAGATGCTGGTGCAACTATTGAATCTGGTCTTAAAGATGCTGGAACTGTAGTTGTTGCTGGTGAAAATACAGCTGCTATTTTAAAGGATTATAACTTAGATAAAGCAGCATTCCAAGGTGACTCAACAGCTGCCTTAAAACTTCTTAAATACGGAAACTTTATTGACTATACCGCTGATGGTAAAAAGTTTGCAATTCCATTGTTTACATTCTTACAAAATAATGGAATGAAAATTGGTAGATTTGCCGATGGTAAATTCTCAGGAATGATGTTTGGACTACCAGCTGCTGCAGCTGCTATGGTGTGAGCCGCTCCAAAAGAAAACCGTAAAGTAGCAATTGGTACTGTGTTCCCTGCTGCACTTACTTCATTTGTAACAGGTGTTACAGAACCAATTGAATTCACATTCTTATTCTTATCACCATTATTATTCTGAGGATTCCACGCTGTTATGATGGCTATTTCATTCTGATTAGCTAACTTACTTGGTGTGCATATTCCAATGGCATTTAGTGGTGGAGCATTAGATATGTTATTATATGGAATTGTTCCAGTTCAAAAAGGAACAAACTTCTGATGACCACTTCTTGTTGGTATTGCTTATGTACCAATTTACTTCTTTGGATTCTTATTTATTATCAAATGACAAAACCTTGAAACCCCAGGTCGTGGAAAAACAGTAAGATTATTTACTAAAAAAGACTACCTAAACAAAAAAGATGGTAAAACTGCGGAAAAAACTGAAGATAAAACAACAGTAGATCCACAAGTTGCTGCTATTGTTGAAGGTTATGGTGGAGTAGATAATATTGTTGCATTTAACAACTGTGCTTCAAGATTAAGATATGATATTAAAGATTTATCTAAAGTGTCAGAAGAAAAACTAAAAGCTGCTGGAGCAGTTGCTATTAAAGTCGAAGGTGCAAACCACGTACAAGCAATTATGGGTCCAGTTGCTGAACAATTAAACGCAAAAATTAAATCACAAATTTCACTACTTAGATCTCAATCTCCAGCACCAGTTGTTGAAGAAAAAACTGAAGATCGATGTAATGAAATAAAATTATATAGTCCTTCAAAAGGTAAATTAGTTGATATTAGCGCAGTTCAAGACGGAGTATTCTCTGACAAACTACTAGGAGATGGATTTGCTATCCAAGTTGGTGAAACAGGTAAAGTTGATGTTTATGCACCAATTGATGGTAAAATTACTGTAGCCTACCCAACTAAACATGCCTTTGGCATCGTGTCAACATGTGGAGCATTATCATTACTAATTCATATTGGTGTTGATACTGTTAAACTGGATGGACTTGGATTTACATCACACGTTGAGGTAGACCAAGTTGTATCAAAAGGTGATAAAATTTCTACTGTTGATTTAGATGTTTTAAAAGCTAATGGTATTGCTAAAACTGATGTTATTGTTGTTGCCCTTTCTGAAAGCGCAAAAACTACAGTTGTTTTAGAAAACGCTGGATCTTCAGTTGAACAAGCTACCTTAGTTGGAAAAGTACTATAAAATTTAAATACTACCTAAATATATAAAAACATACCATATTGGTATGTTTTTCATTTATGTTATAATATTAATATTATGACATATTTTCAACAAGCTACTAGATCAAGTAACCCTAATCCTTTTTATAGTGGCGAACGTAGTTTAAAAATTGATTCAACAGTTGCAATTTTACTAGCTGTTTCATTTATTATTTTTGCAATTATTTGCTTTGCAATGCATAATTATACCCGTCGCAAGATAAAAGAGTATAAAGAAAAACAATTACATGAATATAAGTTAAATAATCCTAGCCGTAAAAATGTAACTTACGAAAATGCCCGCTTATATTTACCTGCCTGGCAAAGAGCTAAATATAATGCCCATATTTTTCTCGCAGTTATTTTTATTGTTGGAGCAATTGCTTTTTTAAGTGGAAGTACTCTAACAACTTTATAAAATTTATCTTTTTTTGGATTTTTTAACACTATTTTGTTTTTAATAAAATTTAAATTAAAAGATAGACTTAGAATTATCAAAATTTATAAATAACCAATTAATGATTAATTCCAGATTATAACCAGCTGAAAAAATATTAAATGAAAAAATATCTTGATAAATACATTAAAAGAGGTATTAAGTGAAGAACATCATGACAAAAAATTTAGTTAATAGTAATGATACTATCATTTAGAGATTTAGTATTTTCTTTTTTGTAAATTTAAAACTGCAAGAAATTTGTTTTTCATTTATATTAATTTAATGAATATAAAATATTTATGTTAAAAATGTCTTGAGAATTTAACTTCTTAAATTATTTTAAATATAATAAAAAGGATATTTATGCAAATAAAAACTAAACTTAAAAGATTATTTTACTCTTTCAGTGTTCCTGCCCTAGCTTTGGCTACACTATCTGCGGTATCTTGTTCTAATACAACAAGTGAACCCTACTTTTCAGAATCAAAAACAGATGGGGGTCAAAGAGTGGTTAGATTTCATTATCCAAATAGTGCACCTGATTATGAAAATGCCTTATGATCTTCAGTTTTCTATGACGAAATTGAAAAAAGTGCTCTTTTTGATGATGCTTTTAAAAACGAACATGCAGAAATTATAAAAAAGTATAATGATGCTTACAATGAATATCATAAACCAACAACGTATTATGATGAAAAAGATAGCGATGCAAAGTATGCAAAATTAAGAGATGCTCAAAAAGAGGTTATTGATAAATGGCAATTAAAAAATATAAAAATCAATAAAAGTAATATATTTAGTTTAATAAACTCACAAGATGAGTTATCTTCTGATAAATATATTGACATTAAAGATATTTTTAAAAACATTGATTTTAGCAAATCTTCAATCTTAGTTATAAACGGGCTGAACTATGTAACAAACACCTCAAATTCAGTTGTAAAGGATTCTGGATATTGAATTAAAAAAATTGACATTACCAATAATTTGATTAATCTCCAATATAAATGGGTAGAAATTAGAGAAAAAGGTTCAAGAAGTGCTGCAGAAGATCAAGTTTTAAGTGGTACATCAACGGTACATTACATAGTTATAGATAAACTTTCAGATATTAAAAATTACGATTTTTCATTTACCAAAACTTAACATTACAATAATTCATTTAAAAAAGGTTAGCAAGACAATGTTAACCTTTTTTCATTATGATAATTTACCTTTTTATCAGTAATTTGTAGATTTATATAATTGTTCTAAGGTTATTAAGGCGTACGAAATTGAAGCAATAAAATGTTAGATTTATATGTGTTAAGATAGTAATATTTATTTTTCGTAAAGTACCTTATACCAAAGAAAAATTCAAAAAATAAAATAAACTTTGGTATAATTAAAATGTAGATTTTTTAAGCAACAACTCTAGAAAAATAGCTAAAAAATTTACATAAGTAAAAAAAGAAAGGATTCAAAACATGAAATTTAAAAAAAGTAAATTAATTTCTTTATCAATATTAAGTTCTTACATATGAAAACTCTGTTGATGACTTACTTGCTGTTACACATGTGGTACGCCATGAAAAATAAATTAAAATTTATAATAGGAACTTTAACAGCCCTTTCTATGACCTTTTTTACTTACTCATGCTCTAGTATTCAACATAATGAATCTGAACCAGATATTAAAGATGAAACAAACAAGGAAGATAAGGAATATGATGAAGCTTATAAGGAACTTTGAAATATTTATACATCTCTAACATCAACATTCCGTTCTTATATTAAAGAAGGTGTTTTCATGACACCTACAAGTTTGAAAAATATTAACCATATGCCTTATAGTGTTTTTAATTTTGATTTTTTTGACCTTAATGATCAAAGAGTTTTATATCGTAAATATGTCCAAATCTCTAATAAAGAAGATTTTGATGATCTTATTATAAAAAGATATAAAGACTTAAATAATTTTAATAACACTGTTGCGTCTAATGAAGAAATACAAAAAACATTTGAAAAATTATATTTAAACAATCAGCCTATAGATCAGATCTTAGACCAAAATTATATTTATATAATAGACTCTAGTGGTTTTTCTGTTAATAATATTCATGAATTTGTTATCCCATTTAAAAACAAAGATTCACAAATTATTAATTTAATTCCATTTGTTTTGCCTCAAACACAACCACATGGATTAATATCAAGGAGAACTTGAGGAGTTTTCCTGATTCCAAAAGACAAAACAGTTAAATTTAATCAATTTCCATATCACAGATTATCAGATAGAAGGCAATCTATAATTAATTTTAAAAATAACCTTTTAAAATGATATCAAGATGAATACCGAAAGTTTTATAAAGAATCTTAATAATTTTGATTAAAAGACCCATCAAATAAATAATGGGTCTTTTTTTTGTATCAATTTTGAATTATTCTTTGTTATAAATCTATTTATAGACTTTTTTATTAAATGGAAATGTCACATGCAAGTTTTTTTGCATGTGACATTGTTTTTGTCTGCCTTGTAATAAAATAGTTGTAATAATAAATGTTAAAAAAATGAAAGGCGACTTTAAAATTATATGAAAAATTTAGAAAAATATATTTGTGTTTTTGACAAATATCGAAAAGAAAATAAATATCAACATTTTAAAATTGAAGAGAATCATAATACTATCTTGAAAATGCAAGGAGCTCTTGAGTCGCATCGAAAATTACGAGCAAACCAAATCGATCTAGAACAACTTTATAATATTTTACAAGAACTTTCTGAAGGATTCTCAATCCAAGAAGTAGCCAAGATTTTTAACAGAGACATTCGAAGTATAAAAAGTAAAATCCAAATTATTACAAATCGCAGACCACTTAGTTTAGATAAACAAAATCGCTATGTTTGTCCTAAGTGTTCAAAAAGAGTAATGTGGGTTAAAACCCTTAATTTTAGTAAACTATACGAACATTTATTAGGTTATTCATTTTCGCGACTCTTTTTTGTAAGTGATACAATTAAAGAGAAATGAAAGGCCTACAGAAAATATTGGTATAGTGAGCTTAATACATACAACAAAAATAGAAATAAAAAGAATTTGCAGCAAAAAGAAGTTAAGAAATCAGTTACCTATCTTGTGAATTCTTTTAAAAAATTATCCCCTGATGAATTTGCTCCTTCACCTAGTACAATTTATAAAATAATTAAAAAATACCCTTATTTCCTTGATTTTGACCATATTGTTAAAAAATCTGAAGGCAAATATGGCATAAGGAAGAAGAAGCAAACCAAACATAAAACATTAAAATATGCTACAGAAATTTCAAAACGTCCAGCTTATATTAATGATCGCTCTGAACACGGCCATTTTGAATTAGACACCGTTATTGGTAAAATCAATGATACATATTGTATTGTGACCATAATTGAACGGCAAACCAGAATGTCTTATGCTATGCTCTCAAAACGCAACTCCAAAGCTATCAAACAAACTCTTGTCAAACTAATCAAGAAACATAACTTAGACATTAAAACTTTAACTGTTGATAATGGTAGTGAAAATGTCTTATTGCACCAGGTAATTCCAACTGAAAGATTATTTAAATGCCAACCATATAGTTCATGACAAAAAGGTTCAATAGAAAATATGCACCGCTTAATTAGGTATTACATTCCCAAAGGAAAAAGCTTAGATAAATACTCTCAGCAAGAAATTGATTATATGATGGAAAAAATAAATAACTATCGACAAGTTGTCCGGCAATATAAGATAACCTAAAATTTTTTTAATCCCCCGCCTTTGATTGCAATCAAAGGGGCCTTACTTTTGGCAAAAGTAAGCAAAACCGACGAGAAAACACTGCCGTGTTTTCTGTTTTCGCATACATTTTTTATGTAAAATTTATGTTAAAATTAAAACGCAATTATTTTGTTAATATCTCGCAAGTGACTTTTCCAAAAAATATTATAGACTTTTTTAGATTAATATTAAAATAAACACAATTATCTTATATAATATAAACAATTTTATATATTATAAATTTTGATATTAAAGGAGTTATTTATGGATTATAAAAAAACTTTAAACATGCCCCAAACTAATTTTGAAATGAAGGCTAATTTAACAAATAAAGAGGCTAGTTACCGAAATTTTTGATTAGAATCAAAAATTTACCAAAAAGCTATTTTAAAAAATAAAAATAATAAAAAATTTATTTTACATGATGGTCCACCATATGCAAATGGGGATATTCATATTGGCCATGCACTCAATAAGATTTTAAAAGATATTATTGTGCGTTATAAGACTTTAAAAGGATTTTATTCTCCTTTTATACTTGGTTGAGATACTCATGGTTTACCTATCGAACATAAAATGCTAAGTGATGCTAATTTACAACAAGAAGATTTAAATGTTTTAACATTGCGTAAACGAGCAGCACAATATGCAAGTGAACAAATTATTCGTCAAAAAGAGCAATTTAGTTTATTACAAATTTTTACCGACATGGATAAGATTTATGTAACGATGAATAAACAATATGAAGTCGCTCAACTAAAAGTGCTTAAGAAATTTGCATTAGATGGTTTAGTTTACAAAGCATTAAAACCAGTTTATTGATCACCAAGTTCACAAAGTGCATTAGCTGAATCTGAAGTTGAATATCATGATGTAGTATCTCCCTCAATCTTTGTTGCTTTTAAAGTAAAAAACTCAGATTTTTCAAATATTTTAGTTGATGATAATTTAATTATTTGGACAACAACTCCATGAACTTTAATTGCCAATGCTGCTGTTGCATTAGGTGAAAATATTGAATATGCAAGAGTTAAGGCAAATAATCAATATTATATTATTGCAAGTGAATTAGTTGGTAGTGTTGCTGGAACAATTGGCTGAGAAACTTATGAAGTAGTTACAAGATTTTTAGGGAAAGAAATTAGCAATATTTCATATCAAACTCCAATTTTAAAACAAGCTGCACCAGTTGTGCTTGGACACCATGTTACTACTGAGAGTGGTTCAGGTCTTGTTCATATTGCACCATTATTTGGAGAAGATGACTTTTTAATTGGAAAGCAAAATAATTTAAATATGATTATGCATATTTCAGATAAAGGTTATATTTATAACACAAATACCCAATTTGATGGTTTATTTTACGATGATGCTAATAAACAAATTTCGGAGTTTCTTGGTAACGCTTTATTAAATTTCAAACGCTTTAAACACTCATATCCACATGATTGAAGAACCCATAAACCAATTATTTTCCGTGGAACTCCGCAATGATTTGTCTCAATTGATAAAATTAGGGATAAGATTTTAGACCAAATTGAAAATAATGTAATTACACATTCTCCGTGGGCTAAAAAGCGAATTGCGAAAATGATTGAAAATCGCAATGACTGAACTATTTCGCGTCAAAGATCATGAGGTGTTCCGTTAATTTTCTTTTATGACCAAAATGATAATCCAGTAATTAAAGAAGATATCTTTGATTATGTAATTGATTTAGTAGGTCAATATGGTACTGATGTTTGATGAGAAAAAACAGCTGATGAATTATTGCCTGAGCAATACCGTAATTTAGGTTATAAAAAAGAAATAGATATTATGGATGTTTGATTTGATTCAGGAGTTTCATCAATTGCAACTGATATTGATGGAGGATTTTCTCAAGCTCCGTATAGTGTCTACTTAGAAGGGTCAGACCAGTACCGTGGGTGATTTAACTCCTCTTTAATTAATTCAGTAGCTTATAATGGATTTAGTCCATATGTGAATTTAATCTCACATGGATTTACCCTTGACGAAAAAGGTGAAAAAATGTCTAAATCAAAAGGCAATACTATTTCGCCTTTAGAAGTGGTCTCAAAACGTGGAGCAGATATTTTAAGGTTATGAGTAGCAAATAGTGAATATACTAATGATGTCACAATTTCTGACACGATTTTAGACCAAAATACTGAAATTTACCGTAAGATACGTAATACTATTAGGTTTTTACTTGGCAATTTACATAATTACCAATATGACCCAAATACTAAACGAAGTGGTATACATTTATTTATTAAAGAACAACTTAATGAATTAAAATATAATGTACAAAATGCATATGATCAATTTAAATTTATTAATGTAATTAAATTGATCAATAATTATATCGTCGAATTATCAAGTTTTTATTTATCAGTTACTAAAGATATTTTATATGTACGTAAGTTTAATGATCCTGAGCGTTTAATGATTTTAGCAAATATGTTTGAAATTGCTGAATTCTTAATTGTTGCACTAGCACCAATTTTACCAACAACTGCCGAGGAAGCCTATAGTCATTTACCCAAAGCAACTAAAGAAGAATCAGTAATGCTTGAAAAGTTAGAAACAGTATCCCAAGGATCAGTTAACTATGAAATTTTAAAAAAATATCAAGGATTCTTTGAATTTAGATCACAAGTAAATTTATTAATTGAAAATGCAATTAAAATGGGCAATGTTAAACGTTCTAATGAATTAGAACTTTGTTATGATTTTGCTAAATATACTGCTTACCAAGATTTAGATTTTAAAAATTTACTTGGTGTTGGTAAACTAACTAACAGCAAAGAATTAAAAGTGCAAAAATTTGAATCTTTAAAATGTTTAAGATGTTGAAATCATTTTGAACCAAATACTATTAAAAATGATATATGTGAGAAATGTCATGAAGCACTTGAAACATAGATTAGATAGAAACCTTAATTATATTAAGGCAAATAAATATAAAATTCTTGGTATATATTTAGTTTTATTTGTTTCATTTTTAATCTTATTTTTGTTTGACCAATTGACTAAAACCTTATTATTTGAACATGGTTCTGTTATAAATGATGATAAAGTTTGAATTAATGATCGATTATATGTTGTAACACATGATGGAAGCTTTGTGTGAGCTGAAAGCATTTGACCAAATGACCCTGATCAATGACCAGTGTACGGATTTTTAGGAATCAGAAGTATTTGGCATGGAGGAGTTACATTAGTTAAGACAAGAAATCAATTTTTAATTCAAGGCTTAAGTGTTGTTTTTTGCACCGTAGTCTTAATTAGCCCTTTAATTTGGCGCAATTTAGGTTATGGAGGCGGAATAATTTTAGGTAATATTTTAGCTGGAGTTGCTGGAAATATGATCGATCGCTTTATTTTTCAAACACATGTTAAAGATGTCTTTTACTTTACTTTTAGTGCTAATTCAGGAACTTTTAACATAGCTGATGTTGAGATAATGATGGGCATTATTAGTTTTGCAATTTACACCTTCTTCTCTTCTCGTAAAAAAACTTATTCTAATATTCAACACTTAGTTGCCTAAGTTTCCTGGACCAAAGATGGTCCAGGTTTTTAAATATTTTAATACTTTATTTTTTTAAAAAATAAAGTAAAATATTCCCAATATGGACCAAAGCCAAGAAAAACAAAAAAATATCTTGTTTAGTTTTTTAAATAAAGATAGTCAGGCAAATAATTTAGAGCAAAAACTTGATAATTGTGCTAATAATGCTGAATTATTAAAATTTAAAATGGGAAAATACTTGCATAACTGTCAAAAAGGAAAATTATCTTTTAAAGAAATTGTCCAAAGATATTGATTTAGAATTTTTATGCTCTTTTGAGCAGCCCTTATATTTAATGGTGGAATTCAAGTATTCTTAAAACCTGCTGAAACAATTCCTTCAGGGGTAACTGGAATCCCCACTTTAATTCAATATATAGTACCGGCAACTGAACCTTATTTTGCTTTAATTTATTTAGCTTGTAATTTACCGCTATTTTTAATCTTTTTTAAAAAAGTAAAACTAAGTTTTATCCTCTTTACTTTTATTTTTATGTTATTTCAAATTTTAACTAACCTGATTTTTACTACTCCGGAAGTCTCAGAATGATTTAAAGATAAAATTGTCTTAACTGAAAAATACTTACCATACACAAATTGAAGTAATTTAATTAATGCAATTATTGGAGCTTCATTAGTGGGCCTTGGAATTTCATTGGCTTGAAAAGCTGGTGGCTCAACAGGTGGGACTGATATTATTGGATATTATTTTTCAACTAAAGCTAAAAAAAGTATTGGTCAAGTATTATCAACTCTAGGCTTTGCGAGTGCCTTAGTTTTCTTAATTATTTTTGCATTTATTAAGCCAAATTATTTAAAAGAAGAACCTTTAACAATTCAGCAAATTA
This sequence comes from Mycoplasma sp. 11548, assembly GCF_055523555.1. NCBI lineage: Bacteria > Bacillati > Mycoplasmatota > Mollicutes > Mycoplasmatales > Mycoplasmataceae > Mycoplasma > Mycoplasma sp. 11548. Next base: position 912,545 of record NZ_JBVFVF010000001.1, on the reverse strand, counting down.
TGGCTTTAAATTCTCAAGAATATGCACAATTACATGATTATAAAGGAATTAACCAAAATCTTGAAGCCGTAACTAAACAACATGAACTCATTACCAAAAATTATTATGAATCAAAGATTTATTTTGGTATGCGTGAAATTACTACTTTTATATATATTATTGTAGTAAATTTAGTAGTAAATTTACTATACCCGAAATATAAGAAAGTTTCATTAACTATTATTAGTTCAAATCCCGAGATTGTCATTGCATATTTTAAATTAATTAATTTTTGACATTCATATCGCATTGAAAAATATATCTCTGGTTATACAAATCAAGAAGGAACCAAAATCGTCACAGTGCTTTTAAGCTTAGAAGCAAATAATATTATTGCAGACTTAAAACAAATTGATCCTAAAATTTGAATCTCAGTTGAAAAAGTAACTCAGATCCAAGGGCTGTTTAGCACTGATTATGTTGAATAATAATTACTAAGACCTAATTATGGTCTTATTTTTTTTACTTTTTTAGTTTTGCATATAAGAATAATTTATCAATTAAACGGAAGGAGAAATAAGCATGAAATTAAGTAATTTAGAAAAATTAGATGAACAAGAACTTAAGCAAACTAATGCTGCTTTTAGTATTAGTGCCATAGTTTCCAGTATCCCAGTTTTAATGAATTCTTTAGCATCAATTTTAGGATTTTTTAAAGCTGCCTTTTCGATCGATGGCGAAATAAAAGATAAATTAACAACCTTTAAATGAGACAATACTAAAAAACAAGATACCAACCAAACACCAAGCGGATTTAACTTTTTTTAATATAAAAAGTTGGTTATAAGGATAACCAACTTTTTCTTATACTAATTCTTCATTTAATAATGCTAATACTTCATCTTGTGTGCTTAAGTCTAAAGCACGATTTGCTAAATCTTTCAATTGTTCATAATTTAAATTATTAATTAAATCACGAGCACTTAAAACACTGCTTGCACTCATTGAAAATTCATCAAGGCCTAAACCTACTAAAAGTGGGATAGCACGTTTATCACCAGCCATTTCACCACACATACCTGCTCATTTACCATTTTTATGAGCACCTTTAATTACATGACTAATTAAACGTAAAACTGATGGATTTAATGGTTGATATAAATAAGAAATATTTTCATTCATACGATCAGCTGCCATCGAGTATTGAATCAAATCATTTGTACCAATTGAAACAAAGTCGGCATGTTCACTAAATTTATCTGCTAAAATAGCTGCTGCAGGAGTTTCAATCATTAATCCAACTTCTATATCATAGATTGGCTTAATGTTTGGATATTGATCTTTTAATTCATTGTAACATTTTATAAATACATTTTTAGCATCTAAAAATTCACTTACGTTTGTAATCATTGGGAACATAATTGCAACTTTTCCAAATTCACTAGCACGAATTAAGGCACGTAATTGTGTTTTGAAAATATCTAAGTTTTGTAAACAAAATCTAATTGCACGGTAACCTAAAAATGGATTCATTTCTTCTGGGAATTTAAAGTATTTTAAGGTTTTATCGCCACCAATATCTAAAGTTCTAATAACAACTCTTTTACCTTTCATGCCCTCAACTACTGTTTTATAAGCATTAAATTGTTCTTCTTCAGTTGGTCAATTAGCATTATCCATATATAAAAATTCTGATCTAAATAATCCAATACCTTCAGCATCATTGTCAATAACACCAGGTAAGTCTTTTGGTGTACCAATATTAGCGGCTAATTCTACATGTTTACCATCAAGAGTTTTTGATTCTTGTCCCTTTAACTTTGTAAGCATTGCCAAATAATTTAAATATTTTTCTTTTGCAATCTGGAATTTTTGGGTTTGCTCTTCATTAGGATTTAAAATAACTTCTCCAGTTGCTCCATCTAAGGCGATTAAATCCCCATGCATTGCATGTTCCATAACACCTGCAGCTCCAACTACAGATGGAATTCCAAGGCTACGGGCCATAATAGCTGTATGCGATGTAGGTCCACCAATATTGGTTACAAATCCTTTAACAAATTCTTTGTTTAATTGTACGGTTTGTGATGGACTTAGATCTTGAGCAACAATAATGACTTCTTCGCTAATATTAGCTAAATCAGGTTCTTCTAAGCCATTTAAAACGTATAAAAGTTTTTTAAGTACATCTTTGATATCAGCGGCCCTTTCACGCATATATTCATCATCCATCATTTCAAACGTACTTGCAAAACTCGTGTAAAATTCTTTAACAGCATATTCTGCTGTTTCAGAATTATTTTTAATATTATTTTCAATTGTTTCAATAGCAAAAGGATCATTGACAAAGCCAATATGTGCTTCAAAGATTGCAGCATGTTCTGGGTCTTGTGCCAGTTTTTTAGTTTGCTCAATTTTTGCTACAACTTTTTCTCTTGCTTCTTGATATAAATTAAGTTCACCTTGTACATCATTAGTTTTTTGAGTAATTTCAACCGGTAATTCTTCGATTTTGAAGATTTTTGAAATTGCTACACCTTTTGATGCTCCGATACCTTTAATATTCATAATATACCTCTCATATATTTTTAATTTGCTTTAAATTCTATAATGTTATATTTTAATAGAAAATATTAATAATTAAATAGATTATACAAAGAAAAATAAAAAAAGGTGGAATTGTTTCCATATTTTATTTTTCAAATATTAATTTAATTAATTCTTCTTTATTTAGGATTTTATATTCTCCTTCATATAAATCATTAGGTAAACTTAAAAACCCTATTTTTGTTCGTTTTAAGTCTGTTACAGTATATCCAAATTTTGTAAACATCCGTTTTACTTGGTGAAATTTCCCTTCAGATATTTTCAAGTTTGCATGAAATTTATCTAAAATAGTTAAGCAAGCTGGTAAAGTATAAAAATCTCCAAGATTAAACCCTGCTTTGAAAATATTTATCAAGTTTTTATCTAGGGGTTTATCAACTGTTACAAAATACGTTTTCAATAAATCTTTTTTAGGGCTTGTTAACTTATGAGTTAAATTACCATCAGTAGTAATAATTAATAGGCCAGTAGTATCTAAATCAAGGCGGCCAATTGTATGAATATTATTAAGTGATTTTAAATGTTCAGGTAGTAAATCAAAGACAGTTTGATGCATTTTATCAAAATTTGCACAAATATAACCTTTAGGTTTATTTAAAACCAGATAAATTTCTTGATTATTTTTTATAATTACATCATTAACTATAATTTGATCTTGTAATGTAATTATTAAACCTGGATCTTTAATAATTGCATTATTTACTTTAACTTTACCTTTATTTATTAATTTTTTTGCTTCATTTCGTGAATGATTAGTATTATGAGATATAAATTTATCAATCCTTTGTTTCATGTTTAAATTATAGTTCAATAAGTTAAAAATAACACTATTTGATAATAAAATTGATAATAAAAAAAGTTATATAAAGATTTTATCTTTCATATAACTTTTTAACTAAATTTTAATCATTATAATATTTCTTATATTCGTTATTATATCAATTATAGAGCTCAGCTTTAAATTTCTCTAAATAAGCAATTTCGTCATCATTGTTTCTAGCGACTGTTATGGTTTTAACTGCAATATCTTTATTTTTAGGAAAACTAAATACACCTCATGTTGTATGATAACTTAATGCAGCAGGTTCAACTCTAGGTATTACATCATCAATTATATTTAAAACTACTGAGTTATTCTCTTTAAAAGGCACTATGTATCAATATGCAAAATTAGAAGTAGAATCTGTGATATAAATATCATTGTTTTTTAAAAATTCATACACGTCTTGATTTTTTAAATATACTTTTTGAAAATACTCTCTTATTTCAGTTTCATCAGTATGTACATCATTACGATTATTTAATTCTTGAAATCTTTTGATAATAATTTGATCAAAATCATCCTTGTTTTGGATTTTAATCCAATCATGGAATTTTTTACTTTCAGCAACAGGATCAAAGAACCCAAAATTAATTCTATTATAGTTACCATTCACAATCTTTTCAAAATTTTCGTCAGCTGTAGGAGGTATAAATCTAGCTCTAATTATAAATTTTGTGAATTTATCAAAAGCTTTCTTATAAATTTTTTCTATATCATCTTTAACTTTTTGTTTTCATGAAGCTTGAGGAGGTTTATATGATCCATATGATGGGCTAGATGTTGGTGGAAGGGGCACAGGATTTGGTTTTGAAGGCTCATGTGGTTTGGTATGTGTACACGAAAAAGCAATAAGTGGAGTTAATAAAGATCCAATCAATAATATTTTTTTATTCATTTTCATTCCTTACTACATGTGTTACAGCCACAATATCACCAACTGAATTATCAAAAGAGTTAGATGAGAATTTTAAAATTTTATATCGATAAGTACCAGTCACATCTGCCTTATGTTCGATTAATTCATCATTTGTTAAAACGGTTGAAACACGTTTTACAGTTATTCAATCACCATTAGAATTTTTCTGTTCTAAAAATAAGTCATAATCAGTAAATCACTTATTAGATTGGCGATTTAACATTTCTTCTTTTTTAAGTCATAACTCATTCTCATGATGGTTACCTCATTTTCTTGCTTCTGCAACTAAATCCTTTGGCCTATATTTTGGTGTTGTGTTATAAACATCGTTTCACCAATTACGATCATCAATCAATAATGGATTAATTACCCGTTCTTTTAATAAGCCAGCATTAAAAGTTCATGAACTAGATATTTTAATGGTTTGACCTTTGGTTAATTTTATTTCATTACTAGTAAGTATTGTATTATTAGAACTATTTAAGTTAACTTCCTTAACTTTATAATTGTTTGCTGCTTCCAGCATTTTACTAAAGTCAACAGTTCCAGACCCGTATTTTTCCTTATATCCACTTGATTTAGAAATTAAATCATTAAGCTGAGGACTTACTGCAGAAGCCGATAAAATCGCTTTTATAAGTGGTACTTTAAATTCACTATCATTTATGTTTGGCTTCAGTGCGAGCAAACTAGATATAAGTCCTGTTACTACAGGTGCTGCATAACTTGTACCGTTCATATACATTAATTTCGGATCGTCATATTTAGAATCATAAAAAATATTATAAAACTTAGCAGGAGCAACTACTAATGGTTTTGCTAAATCACTGTAAGAATCTTCCAATTTATAATTACTATATTCGGAAATTATATTAGTTTTTTGACTATAACTTGATGCATAATCATGAAGTGCTCCAACAACTACAGAGTTAAAGGCAAGTGTTTTATTTGATATCAAGTGCTTTGAATGTTCACCATCATTTCCAGCAGACATTACATTTATAACACCATATTTACGTGAAATATAATCAAGAAAATAAGTATTTTCTGTATAGCCCATATAGTTTACTCCATCTTTGTTTTTACCGATAGGTGTAATATAACTATGATTAATTAACCTTACACCATCACTTACTAATTTTTCAATAGCCTCAGATCATTCATTATCGTTACTAAACGTGGATAAATGGACATGAGCATTTTTATCAATTCCAAAGCGGCTTCCTAAAATTGTTGAAACATTTGTTGAGTGATTTCTATATTTATAAGCATCCTCACCTGCTCCGCTTGAGTTTAACTCATTTATGTTAATACCCTTATCGAAAAATTCCTTATATTTCTCATTAAATGATCCTTTTCACACTTCTAAGACACCAACTTTAATGGTAGGCTTGTTAGGTACATATATATCAGAACCACCCTTTACAATTCATAAATTTTTTTGGGCTGAATCGTGGAATTCTCTTAAATTTTTGCTAGGTGCTTGATTATTGTATGGGTATGCTCTACTGTAATAATCATTTTGATTCTTTTTTCAATATAGATTAGGCTTAATTTCATTTTCGTACAATATGAATTTAAAAATTTCAGGCCACTGCTTTATTTTAGTAACTAGCTCTTTTCTCTCTTGTTCATTGTTAAAATAAAGTCAAATAATTGGCATAATTGAACTAGTTTTTATGGACTTAAAAATTAACCCAGTATTAGTTATTTTTTCTTTAAAACTATTATTAAATTGTTTTATAAAATCTTCATTTGCTGATTGAAAACCTGGATTTAATAACAATTTAAGTTCAAAGTTATTATCAATTGCTATTTCTTCTTCTAATCCATTATAATTTTGGGCACTTATAATTGATTGACCTCTAACTTCTAATTTATCATTAGCAACATTTTCATACCAATTAGTTATTTTTTGCTCAGAATTATACGGAGCAGTTGCAAATAATGTTGCTAATCCTGTTAATGTTGTAACTGGTCATATAACCAGTTTTTTCAATTTTAATTTAGTCATAATATCTCCTTAAATATTTATGTATTTACTTTAGCGAAAAACTTTAATATAAGCAGTTTAATTAAAAGATAAAGTTTTTTTGATTCGCTTATAATAATTATACCATATGTGATTTCTGGATTTAGTTAATTTCATAATATCTACTGAATACAAGAATTAATACTTGTTTATTAAAAAAATAACGTTAAATTAATTTGTCATCGGTATATATAAATGTTATTTAATTTGTTGGCACTATACATAAAGCTAAAAATAACATTTATTCATATGATTTTTGTTATTATTAATTTTAATGTATAATTTATATACTAAAGATATTAAACTTACACAACTAATAGGAGTATAATGAAGAAAAAAGTTATTGCTTTTTCAAGTGATCATGCAGCTTTTGCATTGAAAGAGCAGCTAAAAGAATATGTATCATCACTAGGTTATGAAATTGTAGACTTAGGACCTGATACCGATGCTAATTCAGTAAGTTATGCTGAACAAGGTCATAAATTAGCCAATTACATTACTAAAGAACAACCAGATTTTGGGATTGCTATGTGTGGTACTGGACTTGGCATCTCTTATGCTTTAAATCGTCATAAAGCAATTAGAGCAGCAAGAGTAGTATCACTTGAAGATGCTCACTTAGCAAAACAACATAACAATGCTAATGTGCTTGTATTTGGCGGGCGTCAAATATCATTTGATGAAGCAAAGGCTATGGTTGATGAATATATTAAAACAGAATTTGAAGGTGGCAGACACCAAGTTAGAATAGAACAACTAGACCAGGAGGTGTAAAATGGAAGACAAAAAAGAATTAAGACCTGTTTGACATATCACAAAAGATAAAGAAAAAGATAAATGAAGAGTGTACCGTGAAGGAGCTGAAAGAGCGACTAGTTTATTCGATACACAAAAAGAAGCTATTCCTTATGCAAGAGAATTAGCTAAAAAACACAGTGGAACTTTTTATATTCACGGAGAAAATGGAAAAATCCGTGATGGTAAAGGTTACAAAGATAAATAATTTTATTTAGAAAACCAAGCCAATTTTACTTGGCTTGGTTTTTTCTAATTATTTTTTGTGGAGTTTGCTCAATTTCTTGTTTTGCTAATTCTAATTTTTGATTTAATAAATTAATAGCATGTAGCAAATTTTGTTTTAAAGTATTTAATTTAGCATCAAGGTTTTTAATATATAAATCAAATTTACTACGGCGCACAACTAATAAAAGTAGTTTATTATAGAACTTATATTGATTAGAAGGTTGTTTAGGATTAAAGTTGTGAGTTTCTAAATTTTGAATGGCTTTATTTAAATATTCCATTAATTGTTGCAAAGTTATATTATACGAGATTTTATATTCTGTATGAGCAATTTCTAGGTCTTTAATCCAACTAGATAATTTATTAATTTCATTAATAATTTTAGATTTATTATGGTTTAACTTCGTTATTTTATTAATAATTTCTGTGGTTTGCTGGCTATGTATATCCACATAATGTAATTTTAAAACATCATTTTTATTATAAGCTAAAATAACTTCTAAGATATCATCAATTTGTTTTTGTGTTAAGGGTTTAGATATTTTAAGGTTGCGAGCATAAAAACTATTTTGACAAGCAATGATTAAAGCACCTAGGCATGCTGCAATTTTTCCTTTGCTATCATTATCTTGAAATTTAATGCGCTTGGTAAGTTTATTGGCTTGCATATTAATTATAGTTTGGAAATTATCGTCTTCAAATTCATTTAATGGAACTAATTTATCAAGTGAAATTGAGCGCCCTTTTGATAAGTCATTTGATTCAACATTAAAAAACTTTGTTAATAATTTTGATTCAAGCGAATTATTTCAAGAATAAAATTCAATTTGATTAAAATCTAGATTTTTAGTATGCAATAAAATCCTCAAATCTTTTAAAAATAATGTTTTTGCTTTAGTTCAAAAAACATCAAATGGTTTAAACTTTGCAATGGGTTTAAGATCAAAAGTTCGCGAGACTGTTCTTAATTTATTTTTTGAGTTTACGACACCAAGTGTATAACAAAAGGGCAAGTCAAGCTTTTGATCTTGTAATTCTTTAAAATATACATAATTTAAGGGAGTTAAATAATTAAAAGTAATAGCTTCAAAATCAATGTAAATTTTAGTTTTCATCTTTTAAACTATATTTATGATATTCTAAAGATTTATTGATTAACTCTTGTTCTAAATCTGGAAGTTGATTAAGTTCTTGTTCTAATAATTTTGCAACTGCAAGAGACGGCTTAGTTACAGGCTCTTTAGGTGCAAATAATTCACAAGTTTCGTTAGCTTGAACAATTGATATTTGGTATGTATTAATATCTTTAGCAATTTGAATAATTTCATTTTTATCAAATGTTAATAAAGGACGTAAGATTGGTAAGGTAGTCACTGAACCAATCACATGCATTGATTCTAAGGTTTGCGAGGCAACTTGTCCTAAGTTTTCGCCGTTTGAAATACCTGATATTTTATTTTTTAAAGCTATTTGCTCTGCAATTCTGTAAAAACTGCGGCGCATTAAAGTTATTTTATATGATTCTTTTGACACAAATGCAATATAATTCATCAAATGAGAATAATTTGCAATAATCAAATTACTCGTAATTTGATATTTATTTAAGGTTTTAACTATGTTGTGAATTTTATCTAATGTTAATTGATCAGTTTGCGGGGGAGTCATAAAGCTTAAAAAATCAACTTTTAAACCTCGCTTCATTAATTGCCAAGCTGCAACTGGGGAATCAAAGCCTCCTGATAATAAATGTAAGATTTTACCTGATGAACCTACTGGCAATCCCCCTAGTCCTTTGATATAATTACTAAACATATATGAAGCTTTTTGTCTTACTTCTAAATAAAAAATTTGATCAGGGTTATGTACATCAACTTTTAAATCATAATTTTTTAATAAATATGATCCTAAATTATGATTTAACTCATTTGAAGTATATTCAAAAGCTTTATAATTACGCCTTGCGGCTATTTTAAATGTTTTGGTATTTTTATTTAATAAAACATTTAATGATTGTTTAAATTTATCTAAATTATTTTCAAGAACTAAAACTGGTGAATAAGAACTTATTCCAAAGACATATTTTAAATTATCTAAATTTTCTTTGGAATAAGTCACATACATACGGTCAAATTCTACTTCTGGTGCTTCGCCTAAGATATGCTTTATATTATTTGCTAAATAATTAATAAAAGTTTTACGATTTTTCTTTTTTAAGACTAATTCTCCATAGCGAATTAAGATTTTTTGATACATATTACCTCCTTATAATATATGATAAAAATAGTCAACATGTTGACTATTTAGAATGTTTGGGTCCTTGTTGTGAGATTTCTCTTTTTAAATCTCAATCAATACGGTATAAATAATCGTCAATTGCTTCAGAAAGTCCGGCTTGTTCTACGCTTGATGTATAATATTTAGCATATTGCATAGTTTCGGGATCTGTATTTTCCATTGCATATGAATATCCAACCATTTGGAACATTGAAATATCATTTTGACTATCCCCAATTGCCATTGCATCGCTAACATCTAAATTAAAAATCTTTTCACAAAATCATTTAAGGCCTGAACCTTTTGAAATACCTAATTTAGTTATTTCAATATGTCTTGTTAATAAAACAATGTTAAGGTTAATTTTTTGCTCTAATGCTTTATCATAAAATGCTTTTAATAATTTAGGATCACCATAAATTTCAATTTTATGCAAATCATCAGGAATTAAACCATCTTCAATCCATGCTTCATATTCACAAAAATCTGTAAAGAATTGTTTTTGCTCTTTAGTTGCATCTTTTAAGAAAAATCTTTCTGTCCCAAAATAATACAACGGTAAGTTAAATTCTTTAGCTAAAGATCATATTTTTTGAGCCTCATTATGATCAATATATTCAATATTTAAAATTTCATGGTTTAAATTATCATATAAAAATGCACCATTTGAAAAAGATATATATCTAGCCCCCAAGGTTTTTGCAAGTTTTTTAATTTTTGGGTATGGCCCATTTCCTGTGCTAATTACAAAATTAACACCTTTTTGAACTATTTCATTAACTTTTAATTTATTTTTTTCAGGTAAGATTTTTGATGGAAATGGATAAATTGTTCCATCAACATCACTAAAAATTGCTGTGTTTCTCATATTAATTATTATTATAAACCATATATATTTTATTTGGTTGCAAATAACTAAAATAATTTGCATTATAAAAAATATTAAATAGCTTTGATATTTTTATATTTTGTAATATAATAAACAAAACAAGGTATAAAGAAGATGGTAGCTAGGCAGCTTTAACCATCGCCAACCTGCACAAAGTGTAAGGTGGATAGCCAGGAGTTGGATCAACTTAACATACTGTAAATGTCTTTATACCTCACATAGAAAGAATGCGAGGTTTTTATTTATGAAAAATTTATTTACTAGTGAATCAGTGGGGCGTGGGCACCCTGATAAATTATGTGACCAAATCTCAGATGCAATTTTAGATGAGTATCTAAAATTAGACCCTGATTCAAAAGTTGCTATTGAAACACTAGCAAGTGGCAATATTATTTTTGTAGCTGGAGAGGTTCAATCAAAGGCTGATATTTATGTTGTTGAAATAATTATTAATATCTTAAAATCATTAAATTATTTTACCAGTCATACCAGTATTATTACCGATATACGCCGTCAAAGTCCAGATATTTCTCAAGGAGTTATTTTGGATAATAACGAAATAGGAGCAGGTGACCAGGGGATTATGTTTGGTTATGCCACTAATGAAACTAAGAGTTATATGCCTTTAGCTATTACATTAGCCCATGAATTGGTCAAAAAAGCTGAAACTTTAAGGGTTAGCCAGGATTTTAAATGAGCTAAAGCTGATATGAAATCACAAGTTACTTTGGATTACACTGATCCAAAGCAAACCTTAGTTGATACAGTTTTAATGAGTATTCAACATAGTGAAAAATATGTTGAAAGTGAATTTAAAAACTATATTAAAGAAAAGATTATTAAACCAGTTTTAGCAAAGTATGATTTGGATACTCCAAAACATACTTTAATTAATCCTACAGGTAAATTTGTAGTTGGTGGACCAATTGGCGATACTGGATTAACGGGTCGTAAGATTATTGTCGATACTTATGGCGGCGCATCTAGGCATGGTGGCGGAGCTTTTAGTGGCAAAGATGCTACTAAAGTTGATCGCTCTGGTGCATATGCTGCAAGGTGAGTAGCTAAAAACTTAGTTGCAGCAAATTTAGCTAGTAAACTTGAAATCCAAATCTCTTATGCAATTGGAATCGCAAAACCAGTTTCAATTTTGATAGAAACTTTTGAAACTGAAATAGTTTCAAAAGACATTATTTATCAAATTGTGCACCAATTATTTGATTTAAGACCTAAAGCAATTATTGATACTTTAGAATTACAAAAACCAATTTATGCTAAAACAGCCTACTTTGGACATTTTGGGCGTGATGATTTAGATCTACCATGAGAAAGATTGAATAAAGTAACTGAGATTTTGGAATTAAAAGAAAAATTATTAAAAAGATAAAGATGTTAATTCTTTATCTTTTTATCTATTTATTTGATAGTTTTATTTCTTTTTTAAATATTTTTTAATATAAAAAAATTAAAATTATTTCTTTTGTGCCTATATAATACGTTTTGGGGTTAATTTAATATTTTATATATATATATATATATATGCTATAATTAAACCGTGACAAATAATATTTAATTGAAAGGAATTTTATATAACACAAACATGAAAAACTCAATCCAGAACATGAAGGATAAATTGTTAAAATTAACTAAGAAACAATTAATCCTTATTGGTGGAGCAAGTGCATTAGGTATTTCTATTTTAACTACCATTATTGCAGTTAGCGCAACTCCAAGACGTTCACAAGTTGAAAATGTGGAAACAAAATATCGAAAGGACCATCAAGAAGTATTATCTAAAACAGAAGATAACATTACTTTAGAAGACAAATTTAAAGTAAATGTTGCACTAGTTAAATACGATGAACTCAGTGAGCAATCTAAAGATAAGTTGCTTGCTGAGAAAAATCTTTTGGCAAGGTTATTAGTTAAGATCACAGCTTTAGAAAATAATGCTAATAATCAAAATACTCCTCCAGTGAAAACAGATAATCCTGGCACAAGCGAGGATAATGCCGAAAAGAACTTTAAACAAAAACATAATCTTATTCTTGGTAAGTCGGTTTTTGATATTACCACTAGTGATAAGCAAGATATCAACAATGCTTTAAGCGATTATAGTTTATTAGAAACTACCACTAAAGCTAAGTTAAGTAACGAAAAACGAAATCTAGATGACAAAATAAAACGTCTTCAAGAACTTGAACAAGCTGAAAGTGATGAAAAAATACGTAATCAAGCAATTGATAATTTTAAATCAAAACATGCAACAATCTTGAACAAAGAATTAATTAATATCACTACAAGTGATAAAGATCTAATTAATGCCGCTTTAAGTAATTATGAACTTTTAGTTGATTCTGTTAAACCAAGATTAACAACTGAAAAACGCAATTTAGACGAAAAAGCAGCTAAGGTTGCAGAACTAGAAAAAAATCAAAATAACACTACTGGTGCCCAACCAGAAGATCCACAGCAAAATAATGGTTCTAATGGTGACACTGTAACTCAGCCTGAAGAAGTTAAAAAACTCAAAGTTATTATAAATACCAAAGCATTAATAACCACAGGTAATGGTGCAAATTCAGATATTCGTATGTATATTGATGGATGAGAAAAACAAGATATGATTAATTATCTTGGTTATTTAAAACATCATGCCAGCACAGAAGAAGTTACAACTTTTGCAACTAAGATGGCTGATATATACAATAACTCAGGATTATTCAAATCTGGTGGTAGAAACCAAAAATGAAAAATAACGTTATTTAAATCAGAAACAGACGGTGTTGCCTCAAGAGAACACCCAGTAGTTGGTTCGGTTAGTCCAAATGACCGTAATCTTGATTTAACTAATTATAAAACTTCTCAAAATACCACTATTACGATTCGAACTAATGAATTTATTTCAAATGTTAACTGGAAATTTAATGCTGATGCTCGTTTACGTAAGGCTTTTGAATATACCATTTACAAGTATGATTGACCTGCTTACCAATACACTAACGGCCAAGTAGCACCGAATTTTGCAGAAGTTGAAACAACAACAGTTAATGAATAAAATAAGCTACAAATCACCTAAAATACATTTTTAGGTGATTTTCTTAACTTTTTTATACAAAGTTGTATAATTTTTAAAGCATATTTTTTACACTTTATATATATATATATATATATATATGCAATAGAAAGGATAAACATGAGTCAAGAGACTAAAAAGAAAAACAACAAGAAAAAAGCCATTATTATTGGTGGTGCCGCTTTTTTAACAACAGCAGCTGGTATCACCGGAGTTTTGGGCTATACAACAGTGACTAAACATAAAGAAAATGTTACTACATTTGACAACTTGAAAAAGTTAATTCAAAGTAAGTTAGAATTATTATCTGATGAAGATAAACTCATTTTAGGTGCTTCAGTTGATATTGAAAATATCAACTTTAGTGGAGTTCTAAGCAAGAAAACTATTCAAGAATTACAAAAGATCAATGCTAATTTAAATCAATATGCTTATGTGACAACCCAAGAAGTGCTTGAGGATGCTTCGGCAGCTTCTGGAATTGAAAGAGAATATTTCCCTGCTTTAGGTAGTGAAGAAGAGTTTGCGAGAAATATAAAAAATCGTGATTTAATTAAAGCAAATAAAAATAATATTGCTAAGGCAAAAGATATTGAAGATAAAGATAAAGTTCGTGCATCTTTTAAAGATTTATTTGATTCTTCTAAAAATCCAACTGCAACTGAAGAATCATTTGTCAAAGCAAGTGCATTAATTAATGAAACTTTAGAAAAAGAAGCAAACCAAAGAACCACACTTGATGCTTTTAATTCAAGTGTGGTTGATAAACTATCTCCTGAAAACAAAGCTAAGTATTTAGATGAATTCAATAAAGCTAAAACTATCAAAGAAAAAGAATCATTAAAAGGTTCACTAGAAAAATATAATGAAGCTTTATTACTTGCAGATCAAATTGAAAATCCAATTCAACGTCATAAATTATTAGAAAAAATTAGAAATGCTAATTTAAATGAATTACCAACTATTTTTGCTCAAGTGCAAGAACAAGTTCAAATTGATTATGTTGACGTAAAAGAATCATTTATTAAACAACTTGATTTTTTAGATAATGAAATTAAGGATCCAACTTTAAGAGACAAACTTGCACAGCTTAAAGCAAATACAAATGCTGATGATTTTATTAAAAAAGCACAAGACTTAAAAGATGAATATGAGAAATTATTAGAAGCTAATTCTGGAGAAGGTGCTTTAGCTAAATTCAAAAAAGATGAAATTGAGAAAATTATTAACAGTTCAACCTTTGATGAACAAACTAAAGCAAAATTATTATCAGATCTCGAAAACGCATCTTCAAATACTGATTTAAATAACTTACGTAAGGAAGTTATTAACCAAGTTAGATTACAAAGAGCTAAAGATAATACAAATGGAGTTTTAGACTTAATTAATGAACCATTAAAAACAAAACTAAAAGCAAAATTAAATGATTTAACTTCAGTTGAGGATGTTAAAAAACTTCAAGATGAAGCGTATAAAATTTATGATGATTCTAAAAAAGAATTTGACAAAGCAGTAGCTAAATTAGCAAATAATTCTAAATTAAAAAATAGCATTTTAAAAGACGTTATTGATCAAGATAATGTTGATGCTTACAAACGAGCTTTAGATTCAATTAATGATGTTTTACGTCAAGAACGTGATGCAGTTTTAAAGTATGCTAAAGCCAATGATGCTTTATTAAATAACCCTGAATTTAAAGCAAAGTGAATTGATAATTTTGATGCAACTTTACCACTTAATTCATCGGAATCAGAAGTATTAGCAAAACTTGAAGAACTAAAAAAAGATGCTCTAAATTCTATTATTGATTCTAAACTACAAAATCAATTAGCGAATGTTAAAGAAAATGCTGCAATCACAAAATTAAAACAAGAAATTCAAGCATTAAGTAAAAATACAACTTTACCATATGAAGAAAAACTAGCACAATCTCAAGCAAAACTTAAAGAATTACAAACTGAAGTTAATAAAGCAAAATTTGCTCAATTAACAGATGGTGCTCTTAAAATTCCTGAGTATAAAGAAAAAGCAAAATTATTAGCTGATTTAGAAGGCACTGATACTGAAAAATTCTTAGCAATTGCTGAGTTTAATAACTTAAATAGAAATATTGAAGATAATGAAAATCTTGCCGCTAATTTAGCTAATATTACTCAGCTAAAAGAAGTATTAGATTCATATAATGCACAAAAAGATAAAAAATCTCCAACGGAAACCAGGGATATTCTTCTTGGTGCTTTAACTAAAATTAAATCTGATTCTTCAATTCCGGAAGACAAGAAAAAAGAAGCACTTGCTGCAATTGCTAAAGACCTTGGTTTTAAATTATCAAATGAGAAAAAACTGACTTTAACTACTGATCCAGTTAATGATGTAACAATTGATAATTTATTAGATGAATTACAAAATAAAACACCACTTCGTAATCAAATTGCAAGTGTAATTCGCCAAGCTGGAGCTAATGCTTCTACAATTTTTGATAACCTTGAAGAAATTAATAATAAATTACTTGATCCAAATACAACTAAAGAAGAATTAGAGGCAATTTATGCAAGTTTAGCTCCAAAATTAAACGATGCATTTGCTGAAAATACAGCTTTAAAAGGTGATTTATTAGAATTATTAGGGGGTGCTAATGATTTAATAAGTGATTTAGGTGAACAATCTGGTGCCCAAAACTTTGATTTCATTAGTGATTATTTAAATCCTTCATTAGTTAATAACTTAACTAATACTAAAAATAATATTGCTAATGCTAAAGAAAAATTAGCACAAAACAAAGCAAAACTAGCAGAATTAGTTAATAATCTTCCAGATGGACACGAATCTAAGAACCTTGATTTAGAAGCATTAAATCCTGGTGAAGTGCAAGATAAATTAGCACAGTTAGAACAAGAAGTAACTAATGCTAAAAATGATTTATTAAAGAAAATTTATGACTTAGATTATGATAACCCTAATAAAAAAGGTTTAGCATTATTAGCACAAGATATTAAGAGTCTTAACGATGTTGCTGCTATTGAAGCAAATATTGAAAAATCATCACAATTGCAAGAAGTTAAAAAAGAAACAGCACAAGAACTAGAAAAAATTAATGATCAAGTTTTAGTTAATGAATATCTTAAAAAACTTTCAACTGCTCAAGATAAAGAAGCTGTTGACCAATTATTAGCTGAAGTTAAAGAAAAACTAGCTCAAGAAACTAGCTACGTTGCCCAAACTAAGGCTACAATTCAAGACAAATTAGCAAATATCCAAGACCCAGCAATTATTAAATTATATGAACAAGAATTAGCAAATCCTCATTCAATTGGTTCAATTGATAATTTATTGGCTAATGTTAATAATTATTTAGCATTACAAGAATCAAGAATTCAAGATTCACGTCGTGAGGGTCTTGCAACTTTGGCTAAATTAAGAATTGATAACCCGCTTCGCGAAGAATTGGAAAATGCGCTAAATAATGCTTCAACTTTTGTAGCCTTAGCTGATATAACCAAGCAAGGTCAAGATGTTTTAGATAATTTAAATAATGATTTATCTGATGCAATTGCTAAGCTTGCCCCTGAGCAACAAGCACAATTTTTAGAAGAACAAAAAACTTTAGAAACTCAAGCAGAATTAGAAGACAAAATTGCTCAAGTTAATAATATTTTAGCAAGAGCTAAAGATAACTTAATTGAATCAATTAATAGCATTTTAAATACACAAGAAGTAGATAATTTAAAACACCAATTATTAGCTAAAGCTAATAATGCAAGTAGTATTAGTGAATTTAATGCAATTGAAGCTGAGTTAGTAGCTGCCTTAAATGCTGCTAAAACTGATGCTATTGATTTTGCCCAAAAACTAGATGACAAATCAGCTTTAAGAGAATTAATTAATCAAGCAAGTGATTTTGCCGCAATTAAAGCTTTAGATCAAGCAAATAAGACTAAGTTAAATAATTTATATAAAACAGCACAAGATGCTTTCAAAATCATTGCTGGTTCACCATTACAAGCATCATATGAAAATAAATTAGCAACATTATCAAATATTTCTAGTGAAGCTGAATTAAACAACTTTATTAATCAAGCTCGCCAAGAATTAGCTGATGTTAAAGCCAGTTTACAAGCCCGTATTGATGCTTTAGATGATCCTGTGCAAAAAGCTGCTTTACAGGCACGTTTAGACAATGCAAGTTCTTTAACACAAGTCACAGCATTAACTCCAGCAATAACCTTACAAGAAGCAAAAGAAATCCAAATTGCTAAAGTACGTGCAAATGCCACATACCAAGACCAAATTCAAGGTTTTATTGATAAAATCAATAATTCTAGTTCATTAGAAGATTTAGAAAGAACTACACAAGAAATAGCAACTAAAGAAACTTATAATAAAGAATTAGAAAAAGATAAAACACCTGTTAATGATTTACTTGCTAATATTAATGTTAATAATGAGTTAAAGGCTCAATTACAAGAACAATTAAATAACATCCGTGATAAAAATGACTTAGCACCATTACGAGCTCGTATTAATGAATATATTGATCAAAAACGTGCTAGCACTCAAGCTGCAATTAATCGCCTTGAAGGTGATGAAACACTTAAAAATTCAATGCAACAAGCAATGGGTGAACAAAAACAAGAAAGTAAACTTGATGAAATTATTGCTCAAGCCAATGCTGCATTTGATGGTGTAAAAGATAATGTAAATAACGAAATAGCTAAAATCAAAGACCCAGCTAAAAAAGCTGAGTTTGAAACTGCTTTAGCAAACCAAAACACTATTAAAGATTTAAACAACCTTAAAGAGCAAGTTAAATTAGAACAAGATAAAGAATCTCTTAGTGCATTACTAGAAAATGTTTTAGATCAAGCGGCAAAAGAAAGCTTGGCTCAAGAAATTAGTGCTTTAACAAGCCGCGGAGATTCAGTTAAAGCACTCGAAACAAAGATTAATGAGCAAATTAAAAAAGATAAAGGTGAATTAGAAGCAGCGAGAATAGCAGCTCAACAAATCTTAGATTGAATTAGTCCTGATAATGCAAAATATGCTGAGTATCAAAATAAAATTCAATCAAACCAAAAACAAGAACTTGAAACATTAAAACAAGAACTTGAACAATACTTAGATCAAAAAAATAAAGATGCTTTAGAAAAACTTAAAAAACTAGAACAACCTTCAGGTGTTGTTGCTAATTCAAATCCTTTAAGTAGAACTTATAACCAAATTAAAGATAATTTAGAGCAAAACAAAGGATCACTTACTGAAGCTGAATATGCCCAACTTGAACAAGAGATTCAAAATGCATTTACTGAGACAAAAAATCAAATTGCTCAGCAACTTGCTAAAGCCTTTGTTGATGTGAGTACTCAAAAAGAAGCAAATGATCAAAAAACTTTTGATTCAAATACAGCAACAGAATTAATTGATAATTATTCACAAGCTTTACAAGCTATGAAAGCTGATTTAGTAAGTAAGTTAGATGGCTTTAAAAAAGATGGTGATTCTAAAAAACAAAATTACCAAGCCCAACTTGATGCATTAGTTTCAAGTACTAACCCAGTTGCTAATTGATCAAATAATTTAGTTGATCAATTACTTGAATTAAAACAGCGTCTTGAACAAGATTTAGAAGCTGATAAAAATGCTTTTGAAGCTGAAAAACAACGTTTATTAACTAAAAAAGACTCTTTAAGTCCACAAGAAATTACAGATTTAGAATCTCGTATTAATGCTGTTCAAAAATTTGAAGATTTTGCAGCTTTAGATAGTGAAATTGATACTAAATTAGCAGCACATAAACAAACAGCAAAACAAGAAGTAACTAAAGTTCTTGAAGGTCACCCTGAAAAAGATACCTTGCTTCAATTAATTGATAATAAAACATCTTATGTTGAGATACAAAATGTTTTAAATCAAGCGAAAACCAAGTATACTGAAAAACGTCAAGCCTTACTTTATTCATTAAATGATCCATTACTTACCGAAGCTCAAAGAGCAACTTTAACTGAATCATTAAAAGCAGAAACGGCAGATACATTTGCTAAATTATTAGAAGTTGAAGGAAAGATTTTAGTAGAAAAACAAAAAACAGCTCTTCGAAATAAAAGTGCAAATATTGAAGATCAAACTAAAAAAGCAGAATTTACATCTGCTATTGATCAAGCTACTGATTTAAATACCTTAAACGAATTAGAAACAAGAATTGATGAACATAAAAACCAAGAAGCAAATGAATTAGCGGCTAAAAAACAAGAAGCTAATGATTTTGCAAATAATATGAACAATGTTCATGAATTTAAAGCACGAATTGCATCTGCAACAACTAAAGAACAAGTAGATGCAATCCTTGCCGAAATGAAACAAACATTATCTGAGAAACAAACTAAAGCTAATGCAGCATTAGCTAAACTTGCTGGTCATCCAGATTATAATAACTTTGCTGCTAAATTTAATGCTAATTTAACTGAGCAAGAGGCCGATGCTTTAATTGCTGAATATACCCAAGCATTCGATAATCATAAAACTCAAGTCTTAGATGCTTATAATAAATTAACTGCTCAAGATGCTTTTGATACAAGTGGCTTTGATACAAAAATTAATGCAGAAGCTGCGACTATTTCAGATTTAGAATTTGCATTAAAATCAAAACAAGCTTCAAGTGAGCAAAAAACCTTACTTGAAGAAATTAATAAACTTCCTGAAAGTCTTAAAAACCAATTTAATACTCAATTACAAAATACTTTTGGACCAAATGACGATCCAAATGCTTTAGATACCAAAGTTGCTAATTTAGCGCGTTTAAAAGTTGAAATTGCTGATGCGGTAACTAATTATGAAGCTCAAGCTGCTGCTTTAAAACAAGAAATTAACGCGTTGCTTGGTAGAGTGCAAGATAATACTAAATCGCAAGAATTTACTAATACAAAAACTACTATTAAGTATGATTCATTACCAGAACTTAATAATTTAGAAAATCTCAAACAAGATGCACAAAATTATTTAGTTAATTTACAAGCTAATGCTCGTTCTTTATTAGAAAATTCAATTGATAAAGATGGAACTTCTCAAGCTAAATATAATGAATTAGTAGCTAAAGTAAGTGATACATCTTCTGATACAGATTACAATGCTGTGATCAAAGAACTTGAAGAGCTTAAAAAAGCTTATAAAGAAAAATCAACTAATGCACTTAATAAAATTGCTAATGCTCCTGAATATCAAACTTTATTACAAAAAGCACAAAATTCAGAACTTGAATCAATTCATAATGAAGTTCTAGCAGATGCAACAAAAATCTTAACTGATAAAAAAGCCTTAGTTGAAAAAGAATTACAAGATTTAGAATTACAAGATAAGTCAAGTTTACAAAGTGAATTAACAGCCGCGGCTGAAGATTGAACTAAGTTAAATACTTTAGAAACTAAGATTAAACAACAAGCTAGAGAACAAGTTGAATTAGAAATTAATAAATTACCAGCTAATGAAAGAACTCAATTTGAGCAAGAGCTTGCATTAGCAACTAGCGTTGCTAAAATTAATGAGATTAAAAAACGTGTTAAAGAGCAAGTAGTTGATAATAAGGTTAAAACTGCTCGCGCTGAAGCCTTAGTAGAAATCAATAAACTTTGAGATGTTGATAAAGATAAATTAACTCAAGCAATTTATGCTACCAGAAATATTGAAGAAATTAAGAAACAAGCTGAAGAATCTAAGAAATTATTAGCTGAAGAAAAGAAAAAAATTGATGATTTAATTGCTGCTTTACCAACAGCAGCTAAAAGCGGTTTTAAAAACCAAAGGGATAATGATATTTATCCAGCAGGTGGAAATGCAATTAAAGCTTACACTGCTACTTTAGAAGCAACAAAAACAAGGGTAGAACAATTAAAAAATACTTTCTTACCTACTGTTAGTCATGTTAATGCTTTAAAAGATGAAGTAGAAAAAGAATTAACATTTGATAATATTAAATCTGATACTAATTTACAATTACTTAAAGATAAATATACTGATTTAAACCAAGCAATTGAAACTTTCAAAACTACAGTTGAAAAATTACCAACTAATAATACAGTAAGAAATAGTCTTAGCCCAAGTATCCAAGAAAAAACTTTAGACAAAACCTTCTTTGAAACTAAAACTCAAGAAGCTTTAGCAGAGCAAGCAGCTTTAGATGCCGAATTTGCTAAAGTTAGTGATCTTGCTAATTCATGACCTTATGCAACTGAAGCTAAAACAACTGCTCTAGACGCAATTAAAGATAAAAGTGCAGAAAGTGTTAATTCAACAACTAAAATTCGTCAAATCTACGACACTTTATTAGTTGCTAAAAACGCTCATGATCAAAAATTAGCACAACTTTCAAATAAATTAAATGACTTACCTGAAGGACATGCTTTAATTGACCAAATTAATGCATTAATGACAAGCCATTCAGATGAATTAAATTCAACAGATAAAATTGATGCTAAGATCCAAGAAATTGAAGCAGAATTACAAAAACTTTATACAAAGAATAATGAATTAACTCAAGAGTTAGCTAAGGTTCATAAACTTAACCCACGCTTCCAAGAAATTCAAAATCTCGCTTTCAAAGATCCAGCCAAAAATTCAGAAGCAAAAATTCAAGCTTTAATTGATGAAGTTAAACAAGAGCAAGAAAAACTAAAAAATAAAGCAACAGAATTAAAAACTTATGTTGAAGCAAACTTTGCTCAAAATTCAGAAACATACAATGATTTTAGTCCTTATTTCCCAGATACAGCTAATTTCAATGATTTAACTGAAACAGCAACAGAAGCTAAAATTAATGAATTAATTCAAAGAGCACAAGACAAACGTAATTTATTAGATAACAAGATTAATCAAATTAAAACTAAAGTTGATAATATTTTAGATGACACTCAAAAACAAACTTACTTAGATATTTTAAATAACAAGCAACATGAAAAAACTCAAAGTATTCTAAAATTAGAAGAATTAGAACGAGAAATTGATCAAATTCTTGATCAATTTAATGTCAGAAAACAAGAGGTTTTAGATAAGTTTAATCAAGTTCCAAATAACAATGATGCACTAAACGCCCTTAAAGCAAAATTAGAAGATTTAAACCAAACCAAAACCTTAGACCACATTCAAGCTATTGAAACTGAGCTTGAAACATTTATCAGGGATTGAAATGCTAAAAAAGATCAACTTCGTTTAGATTTAACTTCAAAATTAGGTTTAGAAAATGATACCCGTAAAGGTTTAGAACCTAAACTTAATGATTTAAATGAAGAAAGTCTTAATAGTATTGCAAAGCTTGATGCACTTATTACCCAAATTACTACTGAACGTAGTAATTTGGATGCCTTAATTTTAGAATTTAATACTATCTTACCTAAGATACCAAATGGTGGCTATACCTTCCCATTTGATAATGATTCAGCTATTTATGCTAGAAGTAAAGAAGATACCCAATGAAATTTAGCTAATATTGGTGATGATACGAAAGGTTTAACTGGTATTGTTAAATTCTATAAAGAGCATCGTGCTACTTTAGAAGCCGAAGTAACTAAACTTGACAATGCTTTAAAAAACAATGTTTTAACTACTTTTACTAACGATACATTGTTAAATGAAAATAAAGCTTTAATAGCTGACTTTAATTCAGCAAGGGTAACAAGAGAAGATTTAAATACTGTTGCTAAAATTCAAGCAAGAATTACTAGTGTTAGCGAATATACTAACCGTATTAATGCTGCTCAAACTAAACACCAAGAATTTAGCAATAAATTACATAATACTAATGAAGTATTTGTAGCTAACCCAATTGCTAATTTAAACGTGGCAAATACAGCTAATGAATTAGAAACAAGAGCCAATAATTTAGAAACTGAATACAATAAATTATTAGCAATATATAATGAAATTAATAATATTGCTAATACCCAAATGCATAATGATAATGAAGTAGCTACTACTTGAAAAAATGCTTATGTTAATAATGTAGCTAGTGGCAGTGAAGTAAATAAAGAAGCTTTATCAAATGAAACTAAGCTTTTAGCTGAAAAACAAAAGTTAAATACTGAAATTGCTAGTGTTACTCAAAAACGTAATGAATTAAATACTTATGTTGAAAGTCATTATCCAATCATTGCTAATTTAACTAATGATACTTTAGTTGATGAAGAAGTTAAAAAAATGGTAAAGGCTCATGAATCTCATAAAACTGAGTATGATAAACGTGTTAGAGATAATAATGCTAACGTTAAATATTGATCAAGCGTGCAGTTAACTGCTGAAATAGACGAGTCTAAGAAAAAAATTGATGAGTACGATAAAACCATGAAACCAAAAGAATTTGGTAAACAAGCCAGTGAATTTACTAATAGTGGTGTTATCGAAACAGAGAATTTACCAACTTTAACGCGTCGTAGATACTATGCAACTTTAGGAACTAACCGGTTCTTCTCACAACTTTTACCTGCTCCACCAGTAGGTGGTTGATATGAATGAACTCAAACACCAGATAAACCAGATACATGGAAGTTTAAAGAAGATAATACCACTAACCAAAATGATGAGAATGACAAATTTAATACATTAGCATCGCCAGTTAAAGAAGGACTTTGATACTACCGTATCAAAGATTCAAGTGGACAAATCGTTGATGATAATCTCTCAATTGTTGGAAAACAATTGAACCTGTCTACCCAAAATGCGACGAGCAATAATGCTGCAAATACGCAGAATACCATTGTGTATACTAAAGTTGATATAACGACAGAAAATTCGTTAAGCACAAGCTACCAGGCGGAAAACTTCACAAAGCTATTTGACAACGATGATCTTGAAGAATCAAGGTGGGATAACTGGGAATCATTCGAAAAAACAATCGAAGAACAAAACAAAAAATACAACTTTATAACCTTTAAAGCAAGCGATGGTCAAACAAAAACGTGGGGCAAAATTGAAATGAAAGTTCGAGCGCATAACTACAATAGAAGATGAATGGAAGATGCGACAAGCATACCCCAAGAATACAATATATATTACAGTGACGACGGGAAAACCTGGCGGGCAGTAGACGATTATAACAACAGGCACCCGTGGGACTGGTTTCAAGTAAATAAATCGCAAAGAGCGGACCATGTTGTTGCGAATTTCAAAACCAACCAGCAAATGACTATCCGTCAAGGCAGCGGTGCGTACCGCGACCATCCTAACGGATCAATATTCCTGCTCCCAATATCTTTCAGGCCGGTGAAAGCAAAATATATCAAACTAACGTGAAAAGGATCTCAATATAAATCCGATGGCAAACCACGGCTAACAGGTTTTTCAGGTATCAAACTTTACTCAGTGGATGAAAACCACCAAAAAGTTAAAGAATGGATGGAGTGAAGTTCGATTGATACTCATAAAGAAAATATATTAACTAAAGACTATAACTTTACTGTTAAATATAATGATCAAGAAATTTACAAAACCCAAATTGTTGGTGAACCATTAAGTGCAGCACATAAAGATTATTTACTTAATTCTTTATTAGTAACAAATAAAGCAACAACACAAGAAAGTAGCAATACTCACCCATTAAATGAATATAGTTCATTTAATGAAAACCAAGCTAATACTGGTAGTGCATCAACCCAAACAACTTATACTAATTTAAATACTCATAATTCAATTGCCCAGTTCTATAAAACATATAAAGTTAGTGGCAATGATTTAGCACAAACTGATCCTAAGGAAATCTTGAAGAAAATTAAATTAGAATTTAATAAATTAGATATTCAAAATAATAATAGTGGAACTCAACAACAAAACTCATCAACTACAAATAACTTTAATGAACCTTATGTATACTATGATATTCATACTTTAGCATTGAAAAAAGCTCAAGCTGGTGGCAATATCACCCATGCTTCATTTGTGATTAATATATATGATCCAGCTATTAAACAAGTGGTTTCAAAACACTTTCTTAATTTAGTATCTGATGATGCATATACTCGTGCTGATCAAACAACTCATACAACTTTTAATGATACAACTACTGATCCTGATGCTAATACAACCCAAAGTACGAAGCATATCAAAGCAGCTGATGTAACTAGTGCATCTAAATATTCAAATACTAATACAAATAATGCAAGTACTGAACTAGGGGCTTATAACTTATTTGCTAATAGTATTTATGATAAAAATGGTGCTTTACGCCGTTTTAAAGCTGAAATTGATGAATTAGAAAAACTATTAGTTGAACCGAAATTTAAATTACTTAAAGAAAGATATGAATCAAGCTTTAAAGCATGGTGAGCTGCTATTCCAGAAGATACTAAAGCTAAATTCTTTGAAATTAGTAAAACAAATGATACAACTCCAAAACTAACAGCAACCCATATGAATTTAAATACTACGATTAGTAATAAAGGTCAATATACTGATGTTAACTTAAATACCTTAATTAATGAATTCTTTGTAATTAAAAATCAATATATTACCGAAAAATTAATGGAAGTTAATAGCCAAGAAGCATTGAACACTAAGATCACAGAAGCAAAAGAAAAATTCAAAGAATATGTAACCCAAGTTGCTAACTTTGAAACAACCTTAAAAACTAAGATTAATTCATTAGATAATAATGCAGCTGATGGTTCAGATAAAAAAGCTAAATACTACCAAGAAGTTATTAAATTGGCTAAAGAAAAATATGGTTTTGATTTAAACCTTAATCAAGTTTCTGGACTAGTAAATAATAACTTTATGTATAATAGTATTTACCAAGAAATAATGAACTCTAATATTAAATCAGTTGAGTTATTAGATGAATTTATAAAATTATTAACTAAAGAAAGATTTGATAAATTAATTGAGCATATTGCACAAACTGCAAAAGGCACAATTGATGGAACTATTGTTAATAATTCTACACCACCAAAATCTAATACCCAAGCTTCAGGAAGCACAACTAGCCAACCAACTACTAATGGTGCACAAACTAGCGGAACAAGTGGAGCTTCCTCTGCCACCCCTTAATAAATACAAAAAACTAGGTTTTAAACCTAGTTTTTTCATATAAAAACCCTTCAAACAAAAGGTTTGAAGGGTTTAAGGCATTACATCACTATCAGCTTTACCTTGGGCTTTTCATTTTTCTAATAATTTACTTCATTCTTGTTCATTACAGCAGGCCAAATATTCTAAATCATCAGCATGAATCGACATATTGAATTTAGGTGAGGTTTGTTGATTAGTATATTGTGCATACCAATTTTTAACATATTTAATGTCATCTAAAACTTCGTTTTGGTTAACGTTAAATGAATATACTTTAATTTGTCTTTGATATAAATCAACAAGATCTGGAGTTAAATAATCATTAATATTTTTAGTTTTATCTTCTTGTAAAAACGCTGCAACAATTGCATATTTATTAATCTGCTTATTTAATTTTTTGCTCATTAAATAAGCATATAATTGAGCTTGCTTACGGTATGAAGGCTCGATTCCTTCTTTGGCTCATAAATCATATTTCTTTTCGCCTGCTGTTTTAATTTCTAAAATTGTTTCTAAACTTGGGATATAACCATCTGGTACTCCACTAATTACTTCATCAATACCTTCAAAATAATCGTAATTTACTTCCTCTGCAACAAAGTTTTGAATTTCTAAATTAGGATATTTATCTCTCAATATATTAAAGATTTTTGGTTCTAAAATTATTCCAGCATTAATATACTTTTTGCTTAATACTGGCATTTTAATTCTGGCTATATGGCAATATGCTTTAAAATCACTTTTAAAGATATTTCCTTTAATTAAAATATCCCCTACTGAACTTCCACCTATCTTCTTGAATCCCTTTCATTTATCAAAAGTTTTAAGTTCATTATAAAATTCATCTTTAAGATGAATTACTGAGTTATCTCAATCAATAGTATAATGAACATTATTATAATATTTACGCTTTATGTTTTCCATTGTTTTTAATAAAGTTTTCAACTACTGTTTTGGCGACTACTTCAACAGCTGGGAAATTAGCAGCTCAATTGCGGTCAATTAAAATATCTTGGGGAACAATATGGTCAAAGGCAAAGGTTAGTTTATCAAAACTAATTTCAGTTGAATTATCATCAACACCAGTAACAAATTTCTCAGCATCCATAAATTTCTCAATACGGATTGAGACTACTCTGATGATATGATTATCATCAGAGTTTTCATTAATTAATTTAACGTTTTTAATAAAATAATCTAATTCATTAGGAAAACGTAGATCATCAATTAAATATAAACTATTTTTATGTTGTGGTTTGATAGTATTAACAGTATCTTTAATTTTTTCAAATGTTTTACCACACCAGATATTACTATCAATATTACGACCTACTTCGCCCATTGCAATTCAAAGTGGGCGCACCACTTCTTTGTTTTGTCCGTCCCAACGAAGTTCATTTAAAATAGGTTGGGTAATATCTTTGATTGGTTGAGCAAAAGATAAGATATAAATATGCTCTCCATAAAGTTTGGCACATTGTTCTTTAATAGCATTAGTTAATAAACCTTTACCACTGCGACGTTTTCCGTTGATTAAAATAATTGTATGTGTGTTTTTTTTCATTAGTATGCTCCTTAATATATAAATTTTTTAAAAGTTGTGAAATAAAAAAGATTTTTAGTAGGCAAAGCCTCTAAAATTCTTTTTTATGATATTTAATTAAACTAAATCAAATAAGTTTTGACCAACTTTAACTTGGTGCTGCGCTTTATTAATTACTGTTTGTAAGTTAGAACTACGCGTTGCACAAATGATGATATGTGTATCAATTTGTTCTTTACTAAATTGATCTAAATTTAATTCAAATAAGTCTTGACCTGCTTTTAGTTCAGTATTTACTGCGGCTAATAAATTAATTCCAATTCCATTTAATTTATAACTATCTTGACCTAAAACGATAATAACTTCAATTCCACATTTAGTAGCAAATAAGAATTGGTTTTTGCTTGCTGGTAAATTACTGATGCTGCCATCAAAGGGTGCTTTAAGAACTATTTTACCAGAAGTTTGATTTAATTTAATTGCTAGCCCTTGGCCAACTAACCCTTCCGAAAAAATACCATCTTTAAGCTCGTTTAAAGCAACGATTTGTCCATCTACTGGGCTTAAAACATTTAAAGTATTTAAAGACTGTTTTTGAGTGTTTTTTACCTCATTATTTGCATTAACTAAATTATTATGATTAGTTGTTTGACTAGCTAATTTTTGTGCATATTTTCTAACTTCAAAATTAAGTTCTTCAACTACATTACCAAACTCGGCTTGAACATGTTTTGTATCTTGAAAAATAGTTACTTTACTTGCTCCTAAGGTTTTTAATGTTTCACTTTGCACAAGTGAAATATCCTTTAAGTCATATCTTAATTCTGAAACTGAATTACTAAATGCATTAATATTGTGAATTCCTCCAAAAGCTTCAACAATTTGAATTACTTTGGCAGGAACTTCTTGGCTGCAAACACATCCAAAGAATGGTTTGCAAATACATGTATTGTTTTGATTTGACATTGCTATGCTCCTCTAAAATTATCTTTTAAAATATGTAAGTATTTTACCAAATTATTACTGTTTTTTAAAAGAAAATTATCATTATCTTATTCTTGAATAATCATGTATAATAATAAGATAATGATAACAAATTACAAATATAAAAATAGTCTCACTTGAGACAGAAATTTATTTTGGGGTATTATTTTCATTGGCTTTGCATTAGGAATGTTAGTTTTTAGCGGACTATTATCATTCTTTATGAAAATCATTGTAAATAATAATGGAAACCATTTAATTTTATTTACATCTGTTGGATCGCTTGGAATCTTTGTGATTTCAATGATCCAATGGTTTATGTCAACTAAACGCTCGCAGGTTTGGAATTGGCTTAGACTTGCTTTGAGCATTGTATTTTGAGCAATGCTCTTTAGCGGATTATTCCACTTGTTATTACTTAAAGAAGTAGCTAACTTTAGTCCTAGTTCATTAGTCTTAATTATGCTTGCACCTGTTTTAATAATGGCTCTTGCTGCAGTTTTATCATTTTTCGATATTGCAGTGCATAAATTATCAATCGTAATGGGGATGTTATTTGTTGCTTTTTTAATCATGGCAGTTATTTCGATTTTTGCTTACCGGGCATACTTTTGAGTTTTATTAATTCAAGGAGCGATCTTTACAATTAATAGTATCTTTGCCTTTAGACAAATTCGCCAAGCTGAATTATTTGCTAATAACAAAGTAGTATTTCATGCCATCTTTTGAACTACTGAATTATTAAATAACTACTTCCACTTATTATACGTCGTAGTACGTTTATTATTAATTCGTTCAAGGGATTAGAAAAACCTGGGCTTCCCCAGGTTTTTAACTATGTTTTAAAGAAAATGAAAACCAGCATAATGATGAATGCTGGTTTAATTATTATTTATTGAATTTGTATTATTATGTGTTGTGATATAAAAATAAAAATAAAAACAAAAAAATTAATTAAAAAACTTTAAAGGAGATCATGAAATTAAAACATTCTAATCTTTAGTCGAGATAAAAAAATGATTAATAATTATAATAACATGCTCTATGATTAAACAAATTCAATGTTACAAGTTGGAATTTCCTCTACTACAATGATTTCCAAAATGATATAGATATATAAAAATATAAAAAATAAAAATTAAAAAAGTGGTGCACGAAGAGGGACTTGAACCCTCATACCCGAAAGTACTAGAGCCTAAATCTAGCGTGTCTGCCAATTTCACCATTCGTGCAAAATATAAAACATGTAAATTTGGTGCCGTCTATAGGACTCGAACCTACGACCTACTGATTACAAGTCAGTTGCTCTACCAACTGAGCTAAGACGGCATGGTGGAAGATAAGGGACTCGAACCCATGACATTCGCCTTGTAAGGGCGACGCTCTCCCAGCTGAGCTAATCTTCCATAAATGGCAGTCTGTACGGGGATCGAACCCGTGCGTGCATGGATGAAAACCATGTGTGTTAACCGCTTCACCAACAGACCATATAATGGCGCCGATTATTGGGATTGAACCAACGACCAACTGGTTAACAGCCAGCTGCTCTACCGCTGAGCTAAATCGGCACTCTTTGCTTGTTTGCTAGAATATTATAGCACAAAATTTTTAAATAACAAAAATATTTTTATTATTTTTTATTAAAAAATTTCTTTAGAGCTTTTTTGTACATGTATTATAACAGACTTTTAAATAATCCAAAAGAAATAGCCATTTATGCAAATTACGCATAAATGGCTATATAAGTATTGAATTAATATCTGAAATTAAAAAAGGTCCAAAATGGCGACTATCTAATGAATTAGCTAAATTATCCCCTAATGCAAAAAAGTTATTTTGGTTAATTATAATATTTAAATTATGAAATGACGAATTATTTAATTTTAATAAAAATTTACCATTTAAAAATAATTCATCATTATTAATTAAGATCTGATCACCAGGTAAGCCAATAACCCTCTTTATTAATAATTGGGATTTAAAATTAAATATGACAATATCATTATAAGTAATTTGATTTGATCTTTTAGATAAGAAAATTTGGTTATTATATAATGTTGGCTCCATTGATACGCCGTCTATTTTCACAATTGTATAAAATTGAAAAAAGATTATTAAGGATATTAATAATAGCATAATTATCAAAAATAATCAAAATACTCAAGATTTAAAAAAGTTTTTAAGGTTAAGTTTCTTTCAGATCATAATTTATCTTAATAATTTATGGGTTGCTTTTTTATATTGTGAATATGACATTATGGCAAAGATAATAAGAGCTACAATTGATAAATATAATCATGAACTACTAAAGTTAATAAAATTATTTAATAAATTAACTTCTAATGCATTAAGGCCTGTAATTGCATTGATAACAATATTAGCTAAAGGTAAAGCAATTATTAAGCCAATAACTAGTGTCATTACTAAAATAAGCAAGACATGAATTGAATTATAAAAGATAATTCATTTTGGCTTGGCTCCTAATGTTTTTAATATTCCAATGCTTTTTCGTTTTGAATCTGATAGTGATTTTAAATATGAGATTAAAAAACTTGTAAACAATATTATAAAAACTAAAAAGAGTCCAAAAGTGATTAATTGAGTTAATTTAGAATTTTGTAATAATTGAAAGATGGTTGTGCTAGGTCCAGATAATATTGAATATTTATTTGATAAATTTTTTAAATATTCAATATTATAAGCATCTGACCCTAGGTCAGTTTTGAAAAAGACATTTAAAGTTGAAATATTATTTTTCAAATATGCATCAATTAAATTATTATGGTATCTAAATTCAAGTTCGTCTGAATCATATATACCAACAATTTTTAAAGTTATTGATCCTTGTGGAGTAAACCTGGCTCAAACTTTTTCATTAAGTTGAAAATCAAAGTTTGCTTTGGCACTATTTATAAGAGCACTGGAAACAATAATCTCATTATAGTTTGATGGTTTTTTACCTTCAATTAAATCAACATTTAAATCTTTCAGTGTTTGATTTGGGTGAAAACTTGCCGAAGGACCAAAGTGACTATCTAGGCCTTCGAGCTTGGAAATATCCGAGAATACTTTATTATATTTTTCATAAACATCAAAGATTTTAGAATTCGAATCTTTTAATAGGTCTTGGTGAACTCAAAAATCAACTTGGTTTTGGTACTCAGCTGTTGTAAAAGTTCCAACTATTTTTACTTGGTAATTAATACTTTTTAAATTATCTCTTAAGGAGATTGTTTCATTATTAGTATTTAAATATGGTTGTAAAGAAATAGTTTGATTTAAGGGATTTAATAAACCTAGTTTTTTAGCAAATTTTTCATTAATGACTATTTCATTTTTGCTTTGGATAAATCTACCTTTTACTTCGCTAAGAGATTTAAATCTTTGCACGAAAAAATCATCACTATTAACTTCAAAATATTGAAAACTAATTGCTGAATTATTATTATATTTTAATTCAAAGTTTCCAGAACTAGGAGTTGCGCCCAAAACATATTTTACATTTTGATCCTTTTTTAATTCGTTAATTTCATCATTATTAAAATTTGAAGAGTTTTTGTGTGCAATAGAAGCTAAATCTAAGTTATTACCTGAAACAAAAGATTGTGAAAACCTGGTTGCACCAATATTTAAGTTATATGAAATTAAGGTTGAAAATAATGCTAAAACAAAGGTGGCGATAATCAAAATAACTTGCCAAGTTTTTGTTTTTAAATCATTTTTAATAAATTTTGAGGCAATTCAAAATTTATTATAAAAAGAAGGTTTTTCTAAATGCTTTAAATTATTACTATCATTATTAACATTAAAAGTATTATCAACATCTTTTTCAATAACTAATTTGGCATCTTGAATTTTTACGATTTTATCTGCATATTCTTTCACTAATTCATAGTTATGACTAACTACTACTATCGTTTTAGTATTTGATAATTCTTTTAATGTTTCAAAGATAATTTTTGAATTATTCGGATCTAAATTACCAGTTGGTTCATCTAGTAAGATAAAATCTGATTGGCGGTTTAATGCTCTTAAAAGAGCAACACGTTGTTTTTCTCCGCCTGAAAGTTGTTTAATATCACTTTTTAAAGTTTCTGGAGTTATATTTATCAACTTTGCTTGTTTATCTAAAATTTCTGGGCTAAGCTTTAAACCTAAAACACCATTTCCGACTTGTATATTTTCGATAACATTTAAATTTTCAAATAAATTACAATCTTGAAATACTAGATCAATTTTTGGGTTTTGGATTTCTTGCAAATTTGCATCATAATATTGGATTGTGCCGCTATTTGGTTTAAATATTTTGGCAATATTATACAATAGCGTTGTTTTACCAATTCCAGAAGGGCCAATAATAGCAGTTATTTTATTTGAAGGAATTTCTAAGCTGGCTTTATTAAGTAATGCTCTTTGTTCTTTTGTACCAACTAAAGTTGTTAAATTATTAATTTTGATCATAACCCTCCAATAAGTTTAAAATTTGTTTTGAGTAAAAATAGCCAATGATATTGATATGTTTGTAATGCTCTAAATATAATTTAATTCATCTTACAATTTGACCTTTATTTATTTTTATATCAGAAACTATTTTGTCAAATCCTTCAGATAAATATAAATGCAACCCATAAATTTCTCATGGATTTGTCCATATTTTACTATCATTTGTAATTAAATTAGTTATTTTGCTATTTAATGCATTAATATGTTCTAAACTAACTTCATTATTTAAATTGTCAAAAAATAATATTTCGACAGCTTCATGTATTTCTGTATGAGGTTGTAAAATTAATTGTTTTTGTGCTTGGATATGGTAAAGGTGTGTATAAGAAACAGGTGCATTTTTATTATCTGTGTTTAATAAAAATGAGTGTGCTCTGAAAGTATCAATTGCTGAAACGGGGTTAATTAAAAGTGTATTCCAGTTTGTTGCAGGAGCATATAAAGTGGGTAAGGATGGTAATATTGATAATATCTCTTCTTTTTTTTGATTAATTATATTATTGTCAAAATTTTGATAAAAAATAAGATATCAATATAATTCAGTTGCATATATTTCCTTTATTCCAAATGTGCTACTAGCTTTTAAATATATTTCATTATAAGTTTGGTCAATTGCCTGTTTAAGTAATTGAATATTAATTTGAGCATCTTGTTTATGTTTAAACATTAAGTAAAATTGGGTTAAATATCGAATGCTATTTTTAGTATCTTTATATGTGATAATCTCAAGGTTTACATCATTAAAGTAATCATCATTTACTTTGGTATTAAATTCTTGATTTTTAAAAACAAAATCATCACCAAAATTTAACCTTAATAAATTAATGTAATAGATTCAAAAGCTACCAACTTTAATTAAATTTGTTGTTCAATTTTTGTTTATATGATCTAAATACTGAGTTTCTTCTATATCAAAATATTTTTTAAGATATGGTATATTAAAATTTTGTGTTGTGTTTCAAAAATAATTGGTTTTGTTAGTTTAGGGAAATAATTATTTTCAACATCTTGGTATCATTTTAATAATTGCTCTTTTTTAGCCAAAAATAATTCTTTAGCATCATTCATTGGTAAAATATCAATGAATTTAATTATTTCAGCTCCGTCAATAACACTTATCCTTACATTATATTCGTCTGGGTTTTGACCTGAAGGATAATTATAAGAAGTATTATTTAACAAATATTCAGCCATTGGTTTTAAATTAAAATAATCACCAAGATTATAACCAAAGGTTTGATATGCTTCATTTATATCTCTTATTATTCTTGCACTATAAAAGTATATTTCTCTTTCATTAGTTATATCTGGAGTTGTTAAATGCAGAATATTGCGATTATTATCCCAAAAATTTTGCAAATATTCATTAATAGTTTTGATATTAACTAGATCAAATGCCAATAACAATTTAACATAATGACCAAATTCATTTAATTGTACACTTGAGAAAATTGGAATTGGGTTTACCCTCTTTTTAATTATATCAAGCATTTTTTGATTATTGGTAAGTTTGTAATATAAACTATGATCCATTACGACATGGTAGTTGAAAAAAATAGATGATTCATAAGTATAAGAGATATCTTGTTGATCATCTGAATATATTGTATCAATTATGTTTTTGCTTAAATTATATTCTAACTCATTATTGATATTATGGTTTTTGAATTGTGAATTAATGTTTTGGTATTTTATATATCTATTTTTAATAATATTTGCATTTATAAATGGAGACATAATATTTACAAAAAATGTTGCAGATGAAAAAAGTCCTAAAAAAATAAACCATATTAAAATAATTTTTTTACGTTTATTAAACATGTTTATTTTATTTGTTATCTTTTACTATAAGTAGTTTTGGAGCAGGTTTTGATCGATACGAAAGCGAAGTTGATTTTGCTCTATATCTTGCATTTAATGATTGAGAAAAACTTCATAGAGACCAAATTCATGCCCTATTTTTTGATTCTGAGTTTAATTCAGGTGAATTTTGAGCTCACAACGTTTCTGATATTGTTTTACCAGAAATATTTAAAGTAGAATTAAAATTAATTGAGGGTTTTGAGGATAGCCCAAATGCTAAGCTAGGAGTACCTATACCACTAAGGTTGCTGTTTAATGTTTGTTCAATACCATTAAGTACAAATTTTTGTCCATTTACAAATTCAACATAACTTTGTATTTGTGTGTTTCAATCAACATAATCCTGTCTAAAAATATTTGTTTTATAAGGCTGGTATGAATAATCAAGTATTGCACGAGCAAAGGCTTTTATTTTAGAACGGGTATTTCCATCACCATATACATCATGATAGGTAAGCCAAATATTTTCGTTTATTTCTTCATAGCCTCCGCTATCATACATTTTAAAATCACCATGGTATAAAAAAGAAAGTGGGCTATATAAACTGCCAGGAAGATATATTCGATTCAATGATTTTACTTTTGAGGCATTTGCATATACAATACCTGCTGTTGCCAAAGCACTGATTATAACGGGAGCTAATGTAAATAATAATTTCTTTTTGTTAAATTTCATATAATATCCTTTTTATTAAAAATAATGCCTTGATACTCAATATATTTTTAGAAATATTTATAAATTTTATTTATTAATAAAATTGTATCATATATATAAATAGAATTTGATATTTTTTATAAATTCACAATAAAAACCACTTATGAGTTTTATAAGTGGTTAATAATTTATTATCAAATTTTAACACGTTTTGAAGGTTCAACGTACATTCCATCGCTGGGCTTAATATTATAATAATTACTAAAATCATCACTATTAGCTAAAATAACGTTAGCCCTTACTTCTGTTGGTGAGTGAACATCAGTTTCTAATTGGCGTTTTGCCGCACCTTCTTTATAAATTGAGCGTCAAATAGTTGCTCAAGATACAAAGAATTCTTCTAGTGAAAAATCTGGTTCTAATTTAGCAGATTCTAAAGCGCAACTAAATCCGCCTAAGTCAGCAATATTTTCTGAAACTGTTAATTTGCCATTAACTTTACCATATTGAGTTTCCCGACCATCAAATAATTCAATAGCAGACTTTGCTCTTTCTTGAAATTCTTGTAAATCTTCTTTAGTTCATCAATTATTTAAAGCACCAGTTTCATCAAATTGGGAACCATTATTATCAAAACCATGTGAGATTTCATGGGCAATAACAGCTCCGATTCCGCCAAAGTTCGCTGATGAACAGCGATCAATGCTGTAAAAAGGTCATGCTAAAATAGCGGCAGGAAAGACAATTTGATTTTTTAATGGACTATAATAAGCATTAATTGTTGCAGGTGACATACTTCAATATCTACGATCTTCATGTTTTAAGTAAAATGATAATTTATATTCTGCTATTAACCTTGTAAAATTTTGGACATTTTCAAAGATATTGCCACCATCTTGATAAGTTTTAACTTTAAATTGACTGTAGTATGGTTGGATAACTTCTGGATATCCAACCATTACTTCAATGGCATCTAGTTTCACAATTGCTTTTTGAATAGTTGTTTTTGAAAGTCAAGTATTTGCCAATAATCTTTGCTTATATACATTAATCATGCTGTTGACCATTTTTTCAACATCATCTTTAGCTTTTTTCCCAAAGAAGGTATTGGCATAATACATACCTAGTGGCATACCAAAAAATGAATTAGTTTTATCATATGCAAAATCTTCAAGACTTCGTGTTTTATCAATTGAATATAGCGCTTTTTTGAATGTTGATGCTTGTGTTCTAATTTCTTCTGTTAAATCATTTGTGACACTAAGCAAATTAAAAATAAACATATGGGCTTTAAATTTAGCAAAGTTTTCAGTGCTATAAATTTGGTCAAAATTTTCAAAGAATTTTAGATTAATAATAGAAGCACTTGCAACTTCTTGCTTAAAAATTGCGTCAATTATTTTAAATAAATAATATTGTTTTGAATAATTCTTGATTTTACTTCTTTCTTGTAAATTATAAAGAGCAACAAAATTAGCTTGTTCAACTGAAGATAGTAAATAATCTTTATAAAATAAATCAAATTCAACAGCTTGATTAATTAAAGTCGTTGCTTCTTGCTCTGATTTACCATAACTAACTAAGAGTTTGAAAACCATTTGTTTTCAAACTTGAATTAATTTATTTGCTTCATCTTGGTTTTGATATGTTTCTTTTGAAGGCAAGATGGTTCTTGAAGGGTTTGATAATCATAAAATACGTTTTTTGTTATCAATGAAATCTTCAAAGATATCTATATCAAAAGGTAAGTTATGGTATGAAATTCAAAACTCACGATCTTGATCAAAAAGATCCTGAAATGATGTTAATTGTTCAATTTTAGATAGATAATTTCTAACTGGATTTCATCCTAATTCATCACGTTTTTTAGTATCTAAAATCATGTTATAAAATTTTAGATATTCATGCATTGCTGGATCTTTAGGTAAAGTGAAATTATCTTGGTGCCATTGGTTAATTTGTCCTTTTAATAATTCTTCTAATTTAATATCCATTTCAACAAAAGATCCAATTGATGAACGATCTGCTGGAATTTGTGTCGTTTGTAACCAATCATGGTTAATATGTTTAAAAAAGTTATCTTTTAAATTTGGTTTCATATTTCTCCTATTTCTTTGAGTCAATATTTGTTTTTAAAATTGACAAGAAGGCTTCTTGTGGTACATCAATGCTACCAAGTTTTTTCATTCGTTTTTTACCTTCTTTTTGTTTTTTAAGTAGTTTTTGCCGTCTTGTGACATCACCACCATATAATTTAGCGGTAACGTCTTTGCGAAAAGCTTTAATTGTTTCTCTAGCAATAATTTTACCACCAATAGTAGCTTGGACTGGTACTTCAAAGTTTTGACGCGGAATTGCATTTTTTAGTTTTTGACATAACTCCCTTGCATTTTCATATGCATTATCACGGTGTGTAATCATTGAAAATGCATCAACTTTATCTCCATTAAGTAAAATATCTACTTTTACTAAATCGCTTTCTCTGTATCCGATTCATTCATATTCAAAGCTAGCATATCCCTTAGTTGTAGACTTTAAACGATCAAAGAAGTCAAAGATCGTTTCGGCTAGGGGTAATTCATAAATAACTGAGCTGCGGCGCGAATCAATCATTTCTAATGATTTATAAATTCCCCGCTTATTTTGGCATAGTTCCATAACGTTCCCGATATATTCATTAGGAATAAAAATATGTGCTTCAACGTATGGTTCTTCAATTTTATCAATAAAAGTTCGATCTGGCAATAAAGTTGGGTTTGCAATCATTTCAACTTGTCCATTAGTCATAGTTACTTTATATTCAACACTCGGACTTGTGGCAATGATTCCAACTTTATATTCACGGTCAAGACGTTCTTGTAAAATTTCCATGTGTAATAAACCTAAGAATCCAACTCTAAATCCAAAACCTAAGGCTTTGGAGGTCTCTTGTTCTCAAGTAATTGATGAATCACTTAAAGAAATTTTTTCTAGACTCTCTTTAAGTTGTGAATAGTCCCTGGTATCAACTGGATAAAACCCAGTGAAGACAACTGGTTTCATTTTTTTATATCCTGGCAATGCCTCGCTTGTTGGATTTTCGATATGGGTGATTGTGTCTCCGACGTTAACTTCCTTTGCATCTCGGATAGCTGCTGATACTCACCCTACTTCACCTGCACTTAAAAAATCTTTCTTAGTTTCATAAGGGTTTCTCACCCCCAGTTCAATTACATGGTATGAATTATCTTGGTCAGTGCGTGACATAAATTTAAATTTATCACCAGTTTTTAAAGTTCCTTCGAAGATTCTTACAAGCATAACTACTCCCCGATAAGGGTCAAAATAACTGTCAAAAATCAAAGCTTTTAATGGTTTATGATCATTAGCTAAAACAGGGCTTGGAATATGTTTAACAATTGCTTCAAGCAAATTATCTACTCCTAAACCTGTTTTAGCTGAAACTAATACTGCATTTTCAGTTGATATCCCAATTACATCTTCAATTTCTTGTTTTACTTCATCCACATTTGCGCTAGGCAAGTCAATTTTGTTAATTACTGGAATAATTTCTAAGTTATTTTCTAAAGCCAGATAAACATTTGCCAAAGTTTGAGCTTCGATTCCTTGCGTTGCATCAACAATTAATAATGCACCTTCGCTTGCTGCTAAAGAACGAGATACTTCATAAGTAAAATCGACATGTCCTGGTGTATCAATTAAATGAAAAACATAATCTTTATACTTAATTTGTACGGCATTTAATTTAATGGTAATTCCGCGCTCTTTTTCTAAGTCCATTGAATCTAAGAATTGATCTGTTAAATTGCGATCACTAACTGTTTTAGTTAATTCTAAAATACGATCTGCTAAAGTGCTTTTTCCATGATCGATATGTGCTATGATTGAGAAATTTTTAATTTTCGATTTATCCATAATTAATTTATATTATATTATAAAAATAAGCTTTTATTAACAATGCGATAAAAGTAATTTTTATTTTTAATTTAAATCTTATAGTCTATAATATAAACATGACACAAACCTATCAAGTATTTAGCTATAAAAAACAAAACGCAATTTTAGCCTTAGGTATTTTTGTTTTACTTGTTTCGGCTTTCTTAATTGCATTTAATGCATTAGTTTCGACATTTGATGGAATACCAATTCATCCAAAGTATTGAGAGTTTAAAACTGTTTTTGGACCTTGATATCATTTATTATATTTTACAAATTTATCAAACCTATTTTTAGGGGTTATGATTATTTGAATCGGACTGAAACCAACATGTAAAATAGTTAAAAACCTATTCTTTGTTTCGGTGATTTGCATTAGTATTACTTTTGCTGTTTATTGAGCCTTAATTTCATGAGTGCAAGTTTGAAATTTTTCACTAAATAATTTTACAAGTGTAATTACTCATGGAGTTAATCCCTTAATGGGATTTATCGTGCTATTTTGAGCTCGTAAAGAAGTTAAAATTAATAAACCTGTTTTATTAATTTCATCAAGTATTGTATTTGTATACTTTATATTCGCACTAGTAGTATATTTGGTAACAGGTGCTCAGTATGAATTTAAAAATGGGGCAATTATTTACTCATTTATGCATTTTTATCGTCCATTCTTTATATCAACAACTAAATTATGATTAATTATTCTTTTAGATCTTTTAATCTTTGTGATGGGTATTTTAATTCCAATTGTCTTTGCTTTCTTTTGAATGGCAATATATGGAATTAAATTACAACTGAGAAAAGAACCTAAATAAAGATCTATCATAAAACCCTCCAATAGGAGGGTTTTTGTTATTTAATTACTTTTGCATATTTTTTATTATATTTATGCGAGATAAATCAAACTAAATATCCAAAGATCATTGTGGCTACGTACGAGATTAGCGGCAAGAAGTTTTCAAATGAAGTTTTATTTTCAATAATAAACGATATTTGTGATCCAACTAATGTAAATAAAATAGCAATCATTCCAATAATGTAAATAATTTGTTCTCAAACTGGAATTTTTTCTTGTTTTTTTAATGATCATAATCACACGGTGAAAATAGTTAATAAATATTGAATTAAGTATGAAATATTTGCAGCATTTAAGATTTTGCCAAATGTATTATTAACACCTGCAAGTGTTGGAATAATGCTAAAAATAACAGATGATAGAGTTCCTACTATTGCATAAACAATAATGGCATTTTGATATTCATTATGTTTATTGGTTTTTGCTCATGCACTCGGGAAATATCCATCATTAGCTAAAGCTGCAATCATTCTTGCTTTTGGTTGCACACCACCCATCGTAGCAGAAATACGGTTAAAGAATAAACCAACTGCAAAGATAGTTGTACCAGTTGCTCCTCACACTACTTTATAAGCAATATCTAAACCAAATCCAGAACCTAAATTACTTTTTGATAAACCTAAGAAAATAAAGTAAAAGATAAAGTATGCGACAAAGACAATTAGGAAAATAAAAATCATTATTTTCTTAAAGCGCTTGGTTTCGATATCTTTTGATATAGTTGCTAGTGATTCAAAACCACCATAAGCATAAATAAAGTTTAAAACTCCACCAGCAAAGGCGCTTAAACTAAAAGGTCCAAGTTCACGCAAAGTTGAACCATATGAATTACTTTGTGCAATTAAGTAAATAATTAATCCAAATCCTAAAATAAGAGTAATTCATTTAAAAATAGCTGTAATAAATATAAAATTTTTAGATAGTTTATAACCAAAAGTACCAAGTAATACAAATAAGATATAAACGACAACTGAAATAATTGTATAAACTATTTTATTATTTGGATCAAATTGTTCTAATAATCTTGCAAAAAATAACGGTGTAGTAGCAGCAAATAAGATAATTTGGCTAGCTTGGTTTCAACCTTGGAAAAAAGTCATTTGTTTGCCAAAGGTTTTTTTCGCATATAAATATGAACCACCAATTTCCTTTTGGTATTTTTCACCAGCCCGTGAAAAGGCAAAGATTACCGCTACAATAATGATTGACGTTAAGATAAAAATCAAAATTCCTCAAACACCTTGGTTTATTAAGCTTGAAATTGTAGCAATAAATCCAAATCCAACAATATAATTAAGAGCATATAAAATAAAATTAACTTCTGAAAGTGAATTTTTCTTTGTTTGACTCAATTAAACCTCCTATATATAAATCTTTGGTTAATTATATATTAATTTTTTAAATTTGTACTAAAAAATAAACATTATTTATTTAA
This sequence comes from Mycoplasma sp. 11548, assembly GCF_055523555.1. Taxonomy (NCBI): domain Bacteria; kingdom Bacillati; phylum Mycoplasmatota; class Mollicutes; order Mycoplasmatales; family Mycoplasmataceae; genus Mycoplasma; species Mycoplasma sp. 11548. The sequence goes on along the minus strand of NZ_JBVFVF010000001.1, from coordinate 870,110 downwards.
TTTTTTAAAAAATGCCCCTTTTTATAATATTTGTGGGTAATAATAAATCCAGAGAAATTAGGTTATAAAATTTAAGTATTAATTGGAAAAGTCACATGCAAGTTTTTTGCATGTGACATTGTTTTTGTCTGCCTTGTAATAAAATAGTTGTATTAATAATTTTTCAAAAAATAAAGGAGACCTTAAAATTATATGAAAAATTTAGAAAAATATATTTGTGTTTTTGACAAATACCGAAAAGAAAATAAATATCAACATTTTAAAATCGAAGAGAATCATAACACTATCTTGAAAATGCAAGGAGCTCTTGGGACACAACGAAAATTACTATCAGATCAAATCGATCTAGAACAACTTTATAATATTTTACAAGAACTTTCTGAAGGTTTCTCAATCCAAGAAGTAGCCAAAATTTTTAATAGAGACATTCGAAGTATAAAAAACAAAATCGAAATTATTACAAATCGCAGACAACTTAGTTTAGATAAACAAAATCGCTATGTTTGTCCTAAGTGTTCAAAAAAAGTAATGCGGGTTAAAACCCTTAATTTTACCAAGCTATACGAACATTTATTAGGTTATTCATTTTCACGGCTCTTTTTTGTAAGTGATGCAATTAAAGAGAAATGAAAGGCCTACAGAAAATATTGATATAGTGAGCTTAACACATACAATAAAAATAGAAATAAAAAGAATTTGCAGCAAAAAGAAGTTAAGAAATCAGTTACCTATCTTGTGAATTCTTTTAAAAAATTATCCCCTGATGAATTTGCTCCCTCACCTAGTACAATTTATAAAATAATCAAAAAATACCCTTATTTCCTTGATTTTGACCATATTGTTAAAAAATCTGAAGGCAAATATGGCATAAGGAAGAAAAAACAAACCAAACCTAAAACATTAAAATATGCTACAGAAATTTCGAAACGTCCAGCTTATATTAATGATCGCTTGGAACATGGCCATTTTGAATTAGACACCGTTATTGGTAAAATCAATGATACATATTGTATTGTGACCATAATTGAACGGCAAACCAGAATGTCTTATGCTATGCTATCAAAACACAACTCCAAAGCTATCAAACAAACTCTTGTCAAACTAATCAAGAAACATAACTTAGACATTAAAACTTTAACTGTTGATAATGGTAGTGAAAATGTCTTATTGCACCAGGTAATTCCAACTGAAAGATTATTTAAATGCCAACCATATAGTTCATGACAAAAAGGTTAAATAGAAAATATGCACCGCTTAATTAGGTATTACATTCCCAAAGGAAAAAGTCTAGATAAATACTCTCAGCAAGAAATTGATTATATGATGGATAAAATAAATAACTATCGGCAAGTTGTAAGGCAATATAAGATAACCTAAAAACTTTTTTAATCCCCCGCCTTTGATTGCAATCAAAGGGGCCTTACTTTTGGCAAAAGTAAGCAAAACCGACGAGAAAACACTGCCGTGTTTTCTGTTTTCGCATACATTTTTTATGTAAAATTTATGTTAAAATTAAAACGCAATTATTTTGTTAATATCTCGCAAGTGACTTTTCCAAAAAACATAAAAAAAACATTTTGGAATTTTATAATTTATATTATAATTATTTTAATGCTTACCTAGGTAAGAGTGTATATTTCAGTAATATACTTCTTGAGCTATAATAAATGCTCCTTTCCCATAATAATATCTTTCCCTCTAATTTAAATTAGAGGGATTTTTTTAATTTTAATTGTTTTATTTTTTGGTTATTTTCTTATAATATTTCAATATGAAAAACATCAAAGGTAACATTGAACAAGATGGCAAAACAAAGAAAATTAGTTATAAAGGAATTTCAAAATTAGCTGGCGTTTCAATATCAACGGTTAGTAGATTTTTTAATAATGGCTATATTTCTGATAAAACTACTAATAAAATTCAAAGCATTATTAATAAATATGGTTATATCCCCAATTATGGGGCTAGCATTGTAAGGGGTAAAAGTCGAACAATCTTTGTAATAATGCCAAATGCCATTCAAAATAAGTTTAATTTAATTACAAGCGGTCTTGTACTAGAAAGTGCTAAGAATGATTGACATGTAGTAACTACTTATAGCGAAACAGCTTCTAATGATTATATTGCAACGATTAAATATGCCCTTAGTTGAAAGCCTTTAGCAATTGTTGCATTAATTCCTGATTACCATAAAAGAGTTTTTGATTATTTGAAAAATATTTCTAAAGAAACCGCAATTGTAATCTATGGACATAATATTGACGAGTTAAACTGAATTAAAACTGATTTTGAAACAAGTTTTTATAATAGTGTTGAAGTTTTCAAACATAACCGTAACCAGCAACTAGCCCTTATCTTAGATGAAAAACTTTCTGATACAGAAAAAAATGAAATTAAAAATGGCTTTAATGCTGCTTGCCAAAAAAATGATTTAAATTGTTCAATTTATTATTTAGAAACAAAGAAAAATTGAATCAATATTCAAAATCTTAATAAAAAGTTAAAATTTGCCGGAATTAAAAATATTGTTTGTTCAACACATGAGGTCTATGTGTCAATTATGAATACTTTAGGTAATAAAGAATTTAAAATGACAGATATAGGTTATCAATCAATCTTTGATGTAGTGAAAAATTACAAAGCAAAAATCTTTGTTGATTATCCAAAGATCGGGATGATGATTATCCGAATGATACATGATTATTTAGAAACACAACAACAAGAAGGTGTCTTAGTAGATACCTTGATTATTGAAGATGAAAAAAATAGGAGTAAATATGATTAAATTAGGTTCACATATTTCATTTAAAAAACCAGGTTATTTACCAGCTGCAGTTCAAGAATCACTTGATAATGGTGCAAATACCATGATGATTTATTTAGGGGCTCCACAAACAACTATTAGGGTACCAAAAGAAAATTATAAACTTGAAGAATATCTTGCGAATTATAAAGATAAAATTTCACAAGAAGACATTATTGTACATGCTCCATATATTATTAATCCAGCTAATCCATCAAAAGCTACTTTTTCAAATGATTTTTTAATTAAAGAAATTGAAAGGATGAATTATTTAGGTTTAAAATATTTGGTTTTGCACCCTGGCGCTTATACTACTTATGAAGTACAAGAAGCATTAGAACAATTAGTAGATAGTTTAAAATATATTATTAGTCAAACTAAGGACGTTGTAATTTGCATTGAAACAATGAGTGGAAAAGGAACAGAAATTGGAATTAATTTTGAACAAATTAGATATTTATTAGATTGAACTAATGATCCAAGAGTCCAGGTTTGTCTTGATACTTGTCATTTATGGGATGCTGGTTACGATTTGCAAAATTACCAAGAATTTAAGCAAGAATTATTTAAATATGATTTATTAAAACACGTTAAAGTTATTCATTTAAATGATTCTAAAAATCAATTAGCCAGTCATAAAGATCGTCATGCTAATATTGGATTAGGAACTATTGGCCTTAAAACATTACAAGAATTTGTACATGATCCAGACTTTGATAATATTCCGATTATTTTAGAAACTCCATATTTAAATAATAAACCAATTTATAAAGAAGAAATATCAATGCTTTTAGATAAATAAATTGAAAATACCAAGAATTACTTCTTGGTATTTTTTTTTATAAATTATAATTAATTTTCAGGACAAATTTAGACAGGGAAAAAATATTCGGACAAAATAAACATGGACAGCAAAATTTAACATTTTAGTAACTTATAATGCCATTGCAAATTGCTTTGGCGTTTTTCAGTTTAAGTTTGATTGAATTCGATCGTTATTATACCAAACTACATATTCTTGTATCATATCATTAAGTTCATTGAATGTTATTTTGGAATAATCTAAATCATTTAATAATTCGGTTTTAATGATCCCAAACCAATATTCAATTTCTCGATTATCAAGTGAGTTTCCCACTCTTGATAACGAAATAACGCCACCAATATTTTGAACTTCTTTAATATATTGATGATGTGTATATTGAAAGCCATGATCTGAGTGAATGATAAAATTTTTGGGTTTGTATTGTTTTAATGAATTTAAATTGTCTAAAACTAGTTCTAGATTATTACTTCTTGATAATTTAAAACCAACAATTTGTTTAGTTTTATGAGATAAAATTGCAGACAAATAAACGTGTGATTCTAACACGTCTTTTGGTGCTTTTATATATGAAACATCAGTTGCATAAATATTTCGATTGTTTTGATCGTTATAATCACGATTTACTAAGTTATCAATTTGTGAAGATACATTTTTAATTTCTTTTCGTTTTGATTTTTGTCTAAGCTTACATTTTAGGCCTAAAAGGTTCATATATCTCCCTAAAGAACGTTCGTTTATATCTATTTTGTATTTTTGAGATATGTAAACACTTAGCTTTAGCCTTCCATATCTTGACTTTGTTTCTATGAACGATTTTTCAATTACATCACTATGTTTAGGGAGTTTTTGTGAAATTTTAATCTTATGAGTTTTAGAAATTGTTTGCCTAGAAATGCCAAAAACTTCTGAAAGCTTCACGTAACTTATGCTAAAACTTTTTAATTCAATAACTTTCTTACTTTTGGGTAATTCATTGGTAATTTCATAATATCTTTTAGCTATTTGTAACAAATCATCACGATCAAAAATATCTCAATTTGGTTCTCTTTTCTTCTTAGGACTGCCACTTCCTTTTTTGCGGTTTTCGCCTTTCTTTGTTTGCAATAAGTCTTCCATACCTAAATTATAATACTTAATTATTTTATTAATTCTAACTTTTACACTATTTCTTTGTAAGTTTTTTGTTCCTGGTGATATTTGGTAAATAGCCCGAAAAGCACCTGGGAAACCTGACTTTTGATATTCTTCATATATTTTTGCAAATTCTTCTTTCTTTAAATGTCTTGACATAATTTTCCTTTCAAAAAATTTTTTCGTTGGTACCAACGAATGGTAACAGAAAAGCTAACATTTACATGTTAACTTTTCTGTCCGGCTTTAAAATCCGAATATTTTTTCCCTGTCTAATAAGCCACACAGAAATTTTAAGGTTTCTGTATGGCTTTACTATCTAAAATATTTTTCCATTTGCTTTTTGGTGTAAAACTAATAATACAAAGCAGATGTAATAGATTTGTATGCAAATTAACTCCTTTATATTTTTTTAATTATAATAAATTGCATAAAAATGTCCATTATCAACTAAATAAAAAGCAGAATTTCACTGCAAATTCTGCTTTAATAATTATTTTAACCACTCATATTCCATTTCAATTTTTAAATCTTTATAATCATTTAAACTAGTTTTATCTACAATGATAAAGAAACTACGGTATCAATAATTAGACCCCAGAGCTTTATCAGAAACTCAAATATTGTTATATCCTATTCATGTATACTTATGATTTTGCTGATAATTTTTATCTCAATTTAGTTTTAATGTTTTAGTTGAATCATTATAATTATAATTTTTTATATCTCAACCAAGTTTGCGGCGATCTCCCGCACCTGGCATACTTGTTGTAATATAATTATTTAATAAAATAATATCTTTTTGACTAAAATCTACAGTATCAAGTAACTCATTAAATTCTTTATTTATAAAATTTGCATCTTTATAATAATTAGGATTTATCTTTAAAAATAAATTTATAAATTGGTTTTTGTTTTTAAATAAATATGTGGTATTTTGGATGTTTTTCTTCGCATAAACTCAATTGTCATCACTTTGATCAACATTTTCGCTAAGACGTTCAGGTGTATTACCATATTCCCAATGAGAATACAAGATATTTTGGTTACTGTTTGCATATCTATCATTATCTTTTGAAAATAATTGTGGCAATAATCCTTCTAGAGTAAAAAGCGAACGATCTTTATTTCAATAAGTGTTTGAATTAATATTAGAATGTGATATGAATTGATTATATTCAACTCTATATCATGTATATAAACTTACAGGAACTATTACTAAAGTACTTGCTAAAAATATACTTGAATATTTAATAATTTTTTTCAATGTTTTTTTCATTAGTTTTCTTTTACGTAGGTAATTGCAACTTCAATTTGATTTGTATTATTTGAAAATCTTTTAGCTTCAAAGGTATACCAGCCTGATTCTGGAACAGTAAATTCTAAAACTTCAACATTTTTATTGGAAGACATAGATGATGCAATAACCGATCCTGAGGAATTCTTCACATAAAAATCTATATCAGTTTTATCTAAAGTACCATTATATAAAAATGCTAATGATGACCTAATTTTCTCGCCTTTATTAAGATAAACTGATCTTGAGTTATTAAATGAATTTTTACTTTTATCCGTAGATTTTAATAAAATAAGTGATTGTAATGCTTTTTCAATTTTCTTGTAATCAGGAATGCCAAAGCCGGTTTCATTAGTATAAATTTCCTTTACATCTTTTGGCTTTCTTGAACCAGTTATTAAAGCAGATTTAAAGATAATCGAGTCTGAACCTTGATCAAAATAAGATCTGTATTTTTGTTTCAGCATTCCAGCTATTGCGGTAACTACTGGCGCTGAAAAACTTGTTCCTCGTGCATAGTTTTCTTTTTCGACAAGCTGACCATTTTCTCGAACTTGAGTTTTATCAGTAAATCAATAATAACCACCTGGTGTTACAACAGAAAGATGATTTAGGTCATTCCCAATTTGACTATAAAATGCTTTTTTTTCTAGATTTGAAGAGTCAGTTGAACCAACTATAATGCTATTTTTAGATAGTGAAATTTCGAAAAGATCATTTTTTCCATCATTAAATCTATTACCCGCTGCAACAATATTGATTAATTCAGGATTATTGTAAATTAAATCATCTAAATATTTTGATGCCCAATTATATGTCAATAGATCTTTAGAAATTATGTTATCATTATAACCAGGTAAACCTCAACTATTATTCACAATATTTGTGTGCTTTAGTAAGTAATTCATTTCACCAGATATACCATTTCAATTAAAGGCTAATTCAACTGAGACAATACCTAGAGAGGGATTGATTCCCATTTTTCCAGCAATTAATTCTGCAACTTGTGTTGCATGTCTTGATCAATCCTCTCAGTAGAACAATTCATTTCTTCACCATAACCCATTACCGTGTTTTCTGTTTCACTCGAAAGCTTTTGAATGAGTTTCGACTACCCCGTATTCCAAAACACCTATATTTAATTTTGAATTAATAAAATTTCTAAGGTGATTAGATCTTGTTTCTTTATCCAATCCAACATATGAAAAATAATAATTATTCAACATATTTAATTCAAAATCGCTATGGTTATATCTATTATCAGGAAATGATTTATTTTGTACTATTGGATTTGCTAATTTGTTCTTGACAAATTCATCATAGTATACCCCAGTTGTAAAATTATAAATTTTTCTATATTCTTTTTGAGTATCCTCAAAAAATTTATCTATTAAATTTAATAAATACTTATAGTCAATTCCACGGATATGTGCGATTGATATAACTCCTACATGTTCTTCAAACTTCATTTGAATCTGTTTGCCTAATTTAGTTTCTAAATGAGTTTTTAATGATTTGATATAATCAATTGAAAACGAACCAAAAACATCAAATCTATTAACACCGTAATTGATTTTTTTTGTTTCTGATTCGTCTGATTTATTTGATATTAATAAATTTGCAACGTTTACATGTTCAACTTTATTATTTTTAAAGTATTCTGTTTTCTTACTTTCTTGTTGTGATGTAAAACTAAAACCAAGTGGTAATGCAAAAAAACCAGTTGTTAAACTTGAAACTTTTAAGAAAGTGTTAAGATTTTTGATATTTTTCATTTTGCACCTCCATAATTTTCTAAAAATATCATAAAAATTATAACATAAGTTTACAAATTTTTATTTTGTTTTTTGGAAAAGTCACTTGCAAAATATTAACAAAATAATTGTTTTTCAATTTTAATATAAATTTTGCATAAAAAAATATATGTGTAAACAATCGAACACGATAGTGTTTTCTTGTTGGTGTTGTTTGCTTTTGCTGAATATAAACCTCTTTGATTAAAAATGAAAAAAGAACACAAAAATTAAGATATTCATATCTCGTTTTAAAGCCGGACAGAAAGTTAACATGAAAATGTTAACTTTCTGTCCGGATTTATATAAAAAATTATTTTAATCACTCATATTGCATTTCTATCTTCAAATCTTTATAATTGTTTAAACTTGTTTTATTAACTATTATAAAAAAGCTTCTGTATCAGTAGTTTGAACCTAATGCTTTATCAACTACGCAACCTCACTCGCAATTTGACTTTCATCAATACTTTTTTTGCTCATAATTTTCATCTCATTTTAATGTGAGTGTCTTATTACTATCATTATAACTATATTCTTTAATATCTCAACCTAGTTTTCTCCTGTCTCCGTCTTTAGGCATGAATATATTGACATAATTATTAAGTAAAATAAGATCTTGTTGTTCAAAATCAACCTTATCTAACAATTCTTTGTATTGCTTAGTTACATAATTTTCATCTACATACCTTTCAGGTTGTAGCTTTAAAAATAAATCAATAAACTCTTTTTTAGTCTTAAAAAGGTAAGTTGTGTTTTGGACGTTTTCCTTGGAATAAACCCAATTATCGACATTTTTGTTAGCTTCTTTGTCAAGGCGTTCAGGGTTATTACCGTATTCTCAAGCTGAAGAAGGCTCTACTTGTTTATCTTTTGAAATTCTATCATTATCTTTATAAAATGTTGATGGATAAGCGCCTTCTAAAGTAAAAAGGGTATAATTATCATTTCAGTAATTGTTAAAATATATTTTAGAATGCTCAGTTCATTCTTTATGTTCAATCCTATACAAAGTATAAAGTGATGTAGGTATAATTAACAATGCTGATCCTAAAAATATAAGAGAATACTTTAAACCTCTTCGCATTTTTCAAGCCATTTTTAGTTATTTTCCTTTGCATATGTAATAGCTACTTCCACAGGATTTGAGTTTTCTGAATATCTATATGCCTCAAATCTATAAAATCCTGAATTGGGAACTACAAATTCAACAACTTCAACATTTTTGTCCGAAGAGTTAGAAGAAGCAACAATATTACCATTTATATCTTTAATTCTAAAATCAATATCAGTTTTATCATTTGTTCCATTGTATAAGAAGGCTAAAGAAGCACGTATTTTATCCCCTTTGTTCAAGTATACCTGGCGAGAGTTTTTTGATAAATCATTACTTTTGTCAGTTTTAGGTAAGATTATTAAAGACTGGATTGCTTTTTCAATTTTTTTATAATTTGGAATTCCATATCCAGTTTCATTTGTATAAAGCGAATTTATACCATTAGGCTTTCTTGAGCCAGTTATCAGAGCAGATTTGAAAATAATCGAATCTGACCCTAAATCAAAATAAGTTTTATACTTTTGTTTTAACATTCCTGCCATTGTTGTAATTACAGGGGCTGAGAAGCTTGTCCCCTTATTATAATATCCACCTGTTCTTAAATTTCCATCCTCATCATAATACTGTGTTCTATCAGTAAATCAATAATATCCGCCGGGAGCTACGACTGAAAGATAATTTAAGTCATTACCTACTTGGCTTGAACTTGCTTTATTTTCTCAATTTCATTCACTTGTTGCGCCAACTATGATGCTATTTTTAGACAATGCAATTTCAAATATATCATTTTTCTTGCTGTATGCATTTCCAGCAGCTATAACATTAATGAGTTCTGGGTTATTAAAAATTAAATCATCAAAATATTTTGATGCCCAATTATAAGTTAACATCCATTCAGGGATTGGTTTTTTGTTATCATAGCCCAAACCTCAACTATTATTAACTATATTTGTGTATCATATCAAATAATTCATTTCGCTGCTAAGACCATTTCATTCTAAGTCAGTCTGTACAGAAACAACTGTAAGAGATGGATTAATGCCTTTTTTTCCAGCAATTAATTCTGAAACTTGGGTTGCGTGCCTTGATGATTTTTCTGTATAGAATCACATGTCTCTCCACCATATTCCATTTCCATACTTACGATTTCACTCAAAAGCATTTGAATGTGTTTCAGCAACTCCTCCCTCTAAAACTCCAACATTTAATTTACTATCAATAAAACTATTAAAATGTTTAAACCTTGTTTCCTTATCTAACCCAACAAAAGCGAATATACTATCGTTTTCTTTTTGCGTTTCAAATGAGGAATTGTGATATCTACTATCTGATGAGCTTTTATTTATTACTGATTTATTTGCAGTATTAACATATTTGAATTCATCATAATAAATTCCAGTAGTGAAGTTATAAATTTTTCTATATTCCATTTGATTATCTTTAAAAAATTCTTCAATTAAGTATAATAATTGTTTATTATCAATTCCTTTTACATGGGCTATTGATACTACACCAATATATTCTTCAAATTTAACTTGGACAACTTGTCCTAGATTGTTTTCTAAATGTGTTTTCAATGACTTTATAAAATCAACTGAAAACGAACCAAAAACATCAAATCTATTAACTCCGTAATTGATTTGCTCAGTTTTCGATTCGTTAGATTTTTGTGAAATCACTAAATTTGTAAGATTCACATTTTCTATTTTACTAAGAATTTCATAATTTTCAGTTTTTTTGCTCAAAGTAGGGTTCAAAAAACTAAAACCAAGTGGTAATGCAAAAAAACCAGTTGATAAACTTGAAAGTTTTAAGAAAGTTTTAAGATTTTTGATATTTTTCATTTTGCACCTCCATAATTTTCTATTTTCTAAAAATATCATAAAAATTATAACATAAAAGAATTTTTAATCAAGGGTGTTTTTTGGAAAGTCACATGCAAAATATTAACAAAACAATTGTCTTTTAACTTTAACATAATTTCTATATAAAAAATGTATGTTTAAACGATCAAACACAGTAGTGTTTTGTTGGTTTTGCTTACTTTTATCCAATGTGATTCCTCTTAGGTTAAAACAAAAAAGTTCGAAAAAAATCAATATATTCATGTCTCGTTTTTGTCCGCCTATATAAAAACCCACTTCTGAAAAATTCAGAAGTGGAAATCATATTTATTTTAATTTGGATATTTTTCTGGGTGAAGTTGTTTCATTTTTTCAATGAATTCTTGCTTAGGTAAGTCTCCATATTCTTTCATTAAATTGACACATTCATTATATTCTTGGATTGCATATTCAAGACCTTCAAAACCAGAAACAACTGTAATACCTTTACGTTTTCAATTTTTATATGTGCTAAAGAATGTCTTAATACTATCTAAAAAAGGCAAAGGAAGTTCTTTTAAGTTTTGAATATGATCCAGGCGATAATCATCACTGTGTACGGCGATTAATTTTGTATCAGTTTCACCATCATCGACCATTTTCATAGCTCCAATAATACGGGCACTGAGCTTTGCCCCAGGATGAAAGGTTTCACTTGAATATACTAAAACATCAAGTTCATCACCATCTCAATCTAATGCATTTGGGACAAATCCATAATTACATGGATAGACAAAATCTCCTCTGAGAATTCTGTCTACTTCTATTTCGCCAGTTTTACGGTTATATTCATATTTAATTCTTGAATTTTTAGGTATTTCAATTTTAACGTCTATCTTATTCATGTATAAATTATAATAAAAAAAATAGAAAGAATACTTTTCTAATTTTAGATTTTTATTTTACTCATTAAATAAATTGCGGCTGTTTCTGCTCTTAAAATACGTTTTCCAAGACTAACACATTTAAATCCATGTTTCAAGGCTAATTCAATTTCGTGTTCACTAAAGCCGCCTTCTGGTCCAATTACAAATAAGGTATCTTGGTTTATATCATTTAGCATTGCTCTTGAATAATCTTGCTTTTCGTGTGCAATTATTTTTAAACTCGCTTCATGGTGAATTAAATTCTTAAAGTCCATTGGGTTGCTGAGCACTGGTAAAATATTACGGAAGCTTTGTTCAGCCGCTCCTTGGATAATTGATTCAAAGCGTTTTTTGCGCTTTGTAAATTTGTCATATTTATATAATTCTCCATTAGTATATGAAGTAATTAGGGGAATAATTTTAGTTACTCCTAATTCAACAAGTTTTTGCAAAGCTCATTCAAAACGCTCGTATTTAATTAGGGATAAGGCAACTGTTACATCAAAATCAAATTCATGATTTTGATGTAATTCATTTATTATTTTAGCCTTATCAACCTCCAAAACACACTTGTAAAATTTAGATTGATAAACGCAAATAAATGGATTTTGGTTAATACGGATAACATTTAAATGTTTTAGTGTTTCTTTGGGTAAAATAAAATAATCGTTTTCTTTTTCAAATACAAAAAAGCGGTGCATTTTAGTCCTGTTGCAATTCTTCGTATTCTTCTAAGGTTCCTCTAAATAAAAAACTATTTTGAGGGTTTTGTAATTCTAAGATTACATTAGCACACTGGTTAACAAAAGCACGGTTATATGTTGTAAAAATTGCTCCGCCCTTATAATTATTAATACCCTCAATAACTGAGTCAATGCTTTCGGTGTCTAAGTGATCAAGGGGTTGATCCAAGATTAAGAAGTTAGATTCTAAAAGCATCATTCTTGAAAACATTAAACGAGCTTTTTCCCCTCCGCTAGTTACTTTCACTTTTTTAAAGACTGTGTCATTGCTAAAAAGCATGCGACCTAGGAATCCCCGCATACGAGCATCATCATTTCCTTGGTTTATTTTTTCTTTATTTTCTAAAGGCCATTTCGAAATTCATTCTAAGATATTTTCATCAGTTTCAAAATATGAATTATTATCATTTGGGTAATAACTTGGCGTAATTGTCTGACCTCACTCAATAGTTCCGCCCGTGGGTTTTTTAAGACCAATTAAACATTCTAATAAACGTGTTTTAGCAATATCGTCATCACCAACAATAACCATTTTTTCTCCAGGTTTTAATGAAAACGAGACGTTTTCAAATAATAATTCTCCATTTTCATTATGGTATGTTAAATTATCAACATTTAAAATTTGTTTACCATGATCACGGTTCATTTCCCAACGAACATATGGATATTTACGGTTGGATGGTTTAATTTCATCAAGAGTAATTTTTTCTAAAGCTTTTTTACGACTAGTAGCTTGTCGAGATTTAGATGCATTAGCACTAAAGCGAGCAATAAATTCTTTTAGTTTTTCAATTTGTGCCTCTTTTTTAACATTGCTTTGTTTCATCATTTCACGAGCTAATTCTGAAGATTGTTTTCAAAATGAATAATTACCTGTATAAATTTTAGCTTCATTATAATCAATATCAACAATATGGGTACAAATTGAATCTAAAAAATCACTATCATGACTCACGACAATTACAACGTTTGGATAATCAATTAAAAAGTTTTCTAATCATTTAATTGAGCGAAGATCTAAGTGGTTAGTTGGCTCATCCATGATTAAAATATCTGGATTACCGAATAAGGCTTTTGCTAACAAAACCTTAATTTTTTGGTTCGCTGTTAATTCGCTCATTTGTGACATTCATTTATCTTTAGGAATTGCTAAATTACTTAGTAGTTCTTGGGCATCGTTCTCAGCTGTTCAACCACCTAAGTCACCAAATTTCTCTTCTAATTCACCAGCTCTGGTGTAATCTTCCATTGTTGCATCTGGGTTTGCATAAATTGCATCTTTTTCTTGCATAATAGCATATAAATCAGTATTACCCATAATAACTACATCAGTAACATTATATGAGTCATATGCATTGTGGTCCTGGCTTAAAACTGAAATACGTTTATTTTTTTCTTTAATGATTTGGCCACTAGTTGGTTCCACTTGCCCAGCAATTATTTTTAAAAAAGTACTTTTACCAGCTCCGTTAGCCCCAATAATTCCGTAAGTATTAGATTCAGTAAATTTTAAATTAACCCCTTCAAAGAGTTTTTTATCGCTAAATATTTTGCTTAAATTTTGGACTTCTAACATTTTCCCTCCTTTGTTCAAAAATAAAGAACCATATTAACAAAATGGTTCTTTATTTATTTTTATTTATTTACGATTTCGTGAAAGAAACCTAAAAATTCTTTTGCTAAATTTTCAAAATTAAATAAGTTTTGGTTGGCAAATCTTTGTGCTAATAGCACATTTGCATTTTTATTTCCTCTGCAAGTTCCACTGCAGGCTTTTCCACCAATTGGGCGATATACATGTTCCATAATAGTTTCATCTCCTAAAAATCTTTTAAATCTTATGCCATGTTCTTGGGACTTAATATTTGAATCTAGATGTCTTAACTTTCTTGTGTCTGTTTTATTTTGTCTCATATTAACTCCTTCTATATTGTTTCTTAATTATACCATACTCTTTAAGAATAATAATAGTATATTTGCAAATATCGTGCTTAAAATTTTCTTACATATGTGTTTTCGATTATAATCAACTTGTAAAATAACCTTCAACCCTTTTGTAATTTATTTTGATATTATCATAAGGTAACACAGATATAAAATAAAGATATCTTTCTGGATTTTCAAAGAATTCTTGAATTCTTTTGGTATATTCAATATTAAATTTAAATGTATATCAAACTCGATTGCCTCTATTAATTAGTATTTTTTTTGGTTGGCTAATTTGCTTATAAATATCTAAAAATTCATTTAAGGAAACAAAAGTGATTTCATTATTTAGTTTTTGATTTTTATCTTTTCATTCTTGTATATTTTCTAAAGTTATTTTAGAAGTTATGGGTTTAAGTTGGTAGAAAATGCTTAAAAGATACCCCAGGCTTATTGCAAATACTAAAACTCAATTTGACAGTATAAAAAAAAGGAATCAAATAAGATAAGTAATATATTCGCTATTATCTGCTAATTTATCGAATTTAAATTCGCCATAAGCAATTGGAACTAATAAACCAAAAGCAGCAATTCATATTGAAATATTAAAATTAGTTTGATGATAATTGTCTAATGCGGTTTCAGCTTTTTTGTATATAAATCTTTGCTTACTTATGATTTTGATCAAATCATCAAAATAAATGTCATCTAACTTTATTGAATTATTTAAAAAATACTCTTGAGTCTGTTTCTCGGCTATAAAGTATAAATTTGGTAAAAATAAAAGTTCTTTTTGGATTTTTTTAATATTAATTATATTTTGTATTGAAAAAATTGTTCAAAGCATAAAGATAATTGACCAAGTTATTATAATTGCTTCAAAGATCATGTTAACCCAAATTATCTTCTAATAATTTATTACTATTTTTACTTCTTATATATTCGTAGGTGTATGTTTGATTATTTTTAGTTACAGTTCTTTTAACCTTAATTAAATTATAACTATCTAATTCATATTTGCTCATTGCAAGCATTTCTTTTCGACTGAATATTTTGCCATCTATAAGACGTTTAAAAAACATATTTGTCCCTCCAGTGCCTCCACTTTTATATGCAAAAGTTTGTGGTGTTTCAGAGATAACGACTATTTTATTAAGTTTTTTAAAATTATCTCATTGCCGAGCATATTGTAGTTTCATTTCTCTAATTTTTTCTATTTCAATATTAATAGCTTTTAACTTATTTATTTCTTCATCTAGTTCTTCAGAACTTTTTAGAAAACTATGTACATCATATGCAACGCTAAAAATTCCCCACACTTTTGAAATATATTTAGAAGCATTTTTTATGGCTATATCTGATACATTTCTTTTAGTCATTAAATCACTTGCGAGAATAAAAGCATCAGTTGATCATTTAACACCGTCTTTAATAAATTTAGTTAAATCAATTTCCTCAATTTGATCTAATAATTCTAATTGTCTTTTTATTGCATTTGTTTTCGTTTTACGGAATTCTTTATACACACTTAAACCTAGTGCAATTAAACCAGCGCCCGCAGCAATAAATGCAAGTGGAGTAATAAACAACCCAAAGAATCCTGTAACAACTGATGCAGCTGTAAATGCTACTATAAGATTTTGAATTTCAGTATTAAATTTTTGTTCCTTTGCTAATTGATCATACAATTCGACTTTAATTTTGTAAATTTTCTGGTATTTTTCTAAAAGTAAACTTAACACCTTTGATGTTCCCGGATCATTATTAATATAAGTATTATAGGGAGTTAAAATTCTATCAGGTGCTTTTTCCAACACCTTAGTTTGTTTTTGGTTGTCTATTTCTTTTTTAACGTTTCGCAATTACACATTATAATTTCCAAGAAAATCATAACTATTTAAACGAGATTTAACTTCTTGTTCTTTTAATGGGTTACTTTTTATTCTTATGTCTAGTTTATTTGTGATTTTAGTTAGAAATTCTTGTTTTACCTTTTTATTTTGTTTAGTGTTTTTAGTTTGGGTTAGTTGGTTAATATTGCTTGTATTTTTTACTGCATCTGAAACAACTGCAACAACATTATTAGTTAAATTAATTTGATCTTGTTCAGAAATATCGGATTTGCTATCAGTTTGTAGGGTTTGTGTGACACTAGAAACACTTGTAAAATTAGCAACTTGAATTAAATCCATGTTAGAAATTAATGTTTTTTGGAATTTCACGCTTATCTACCTCTTTCTGTTTTTAATGCTTATTAGATCTCATGGTAATATTTTAGAAAAATATTCACATTCATCTTTAGTTTTGAATATACTTTGGTCATAATTTTTGCTTTGTTTATTTAAATTAACTTTAATAAATTTATTATCAGTTTCAATGAAAAATAGTTTAATTTTATTATTATAATTTTTTGATATTTCTGCGTTATAAAAATTTGTAAAAATACTTTCATCACTTAATTGAGTATTAAAATCTTTTCAATGATCCAACATTTGCTTGTAGTTAATATTTTCAATAAAGTATTTATTAACATCTAGCTTTTTATTAAGATATGAAGCAAGTATTTGTAACAATACAATATAAATTGACACAGTTAGATGCGGTATAAAATAATCAGAATTAATTTGTAATAAACCAAAAGTAACAATTAATATATTAAGAAGTGCTGACAACAAAACAATAGTAAGGCTAAAGGGAAATTTTTTTTTAGTATCAGCCCAATACTTTTTATATATAAAGCTGTCATACTTTTCAAGTATTAATTTTAATTTTTCAAAATATTCATCGTTTATTTTAATTCTATTTTTAATGAAAAAACTACTTGTATTCCCATTTAAAACATTATAAATATGAAAAAAGGGGAGTTTAATTTTTTTCATTTCTAAGTATTTCTTGATAATTGGAATAAATATTAATATAGTCAAAATAATTGCTGAGATAACTAAAAATGCTGTTGAATAATCATACTTTAATAAAACAAAGAAATTGTCTGTTCATTTTGTTCATGTATTTTTGGGTGCAAAATTTAATATACTTCCCAGTCTAGATACTCCTAAATACAAAATACCTCCTTTTTTTATATTTATTAATTATACTACAATTTAGATGCATAATTTGGAGAAAG
Organism: Mycoplasma sp. 11548; assembly: GCF_055523555.1. Taxonomy (NCBI): domain Bacteria; kingdom Bacillati; phylum Mycoplasmatota; class Mollicutes; order Mycoplasmatales; family Mycoplasmataceae; genus Mycoplasma; species Mycoplasma sp. 11548. Next base: position 852,661 of record NZ_JBVFVF010000001.1, on the reverse strand, counting down.
ATAATGTTGCTGCTTTGTGTTTTTTCTAAAAGTCACACACGAGTTATTAAGTATGCAGTTATTTCTTATTCATTAATGTCAAACCAACTTGTGAAATAATCTTCTACTTTTTTATAATTTATTTTTATATCATCATAAGGCAATACAGAGATAAAATAAAGGTATCTTTCTGGTGTGTCAAAAAATTCTTGAATACTTTTGTTATATTCAATATTAAATTTAAATGAATATCAAACACGATTGCCACGATTAATTAATATTTTTTTAGGCTTCTTTATTTGTTTATAAATATCAGAAAATTCTTTTAAGGAAATATAGGACCCCTCATTTTTTAGTTTTTGATTTTTGTCACGTCATTCTTGTATATTATCTAATGATATTTGATATATATATTGAAACTGTAAAGCAATGCTCAAAAGATAACCCCTGTTTATCCAGAGAACTAAAAATCAATTTAAAATACTAAATAAGATCATTCAAATAACTCAAAGCGTTAGGTGAATTTCTGGACCAAGTTTGTCTAATTTAAATTCACCATAAGCTAAAGGAACTATAACAGAAAAAATCCCAACTAAAATCCCGATATGAATATTTCAAATAATAAAATAACTTGCTACTAGTTGCTGCTTCCTATATATTAATTTTTGTTTATTAAAAATTTTAATCAAATCATGAAAATAAAAGTCTTCTAATTTTATTCCATTATTTAGGAAATATTCTTGGGTCTGTTTTTTTGCTACAAAAAACAAATTAGGTAAGAAGTGCAGTTGTGTCTTTATTTTTTTAATATAAACAATATTGTAGGCGGTGAAAAGAAATCAAATTATAAAGATAATTGACCAGGTTATTATAATTGCTTCAAAGATCATGTTAACCCAAATTATCTTCTAATAATTTATTACTATTTTTACTTCGAATATATTCATACGTGTATGTTTGATTATTTTTAGTTACAGTTCTTTTAACCTTGATTAAATTATAACTGTCTAATTCATATTTGCTCATTGCAAGCATTTCTTTTCGACTGAATATTTTGCCATCTATAACACGTTTAAAAAACATATTTGTCTCTCCAGTGCCTCCACTTTTATATGCAAAAGTTTGTGGTGTTTCAGAGATAACTACTATTTTATTAAGTTTTTTAAAATTATCTCATTGCTGAGCATATTGTAGCTTCATTTCTCTAATTTTTTCTATTTCAATATTAATAGCTTTTAACTTATTTATTTCTTCATCTAGTTCGTCAGAACTTTTTAGAAAACTATGTACATCATATGCAACGCTAAAAATTCCCCACACTTTTAAATGTATTTAGAAGCATTTTTTATGGCTATATCAGTTGCTAATGATTGTATTGCAAGATCTGAAATATTAGCAGCAAAATCAACGCCCAATTTAACACCGTCTTTAATAAATTTAGTTAAATCAATTTCCTCAATTTGATCTAATAATTCTAATTGTCTTTTTATTGCATTTGTTTTCGTTTTACGGAATTCTTTATACACACTTAAACCTAGTGCAATTAAACCGGCACCTGTAGCAATAAATGCAAGTGGAGTAAAAAACAACCCAAAGAATCCTGTAACAACTAATGCAGCTGTAAATGCTACTATAAGATTTTGAATTTCAGTATTAAATTTTTGTTCCTTTGCTAATTGATCATACAATTCGCCTTTAATTTTGTAAATTTTCTGGTATTTTTCTAAAAGTAAACTTAACACCTTTGATGTTCCTGGATCATTATTAATATAAGTATTATATGGAGTTAAAATTCTATCAGGTGCTTTTTCCAACACCCTAGTTTGTTTTTGATTGTCTATTTCTTATTTAACGTTTCGCAATTGCGCATTATAATTTCCAAGAAAAATCATAACTATTTAAACGAGATTTAACTTCTTGTTCTTTTAATGGGTTACTTTTTATTCTTATGTCTAGTTTATTTGTGATTTTAGTTAGAAATTCTTGTTTTACCTTTTTATTTTGTTTAGTGTTTTTAGTTTGGGTTAGTTGGTTAATATTGCTTGTATTTTTTACTGCATCTGAAACAACTGCAACAACATTATTAGTTAAATTAATTTGATCTTGTTCAGAAATATCGGATTTGCTATCAGTTTGTAGGGTTTGTGTGACACTAGAAACACTTGTAAAATTAGCAACTTGAATTAAATCCATGTTAGAAATTAATGTTTTTTGGAATTTCACGCTTATCTACCTCTTTCTGTTTTAATGCTTATTAGATCTCATGGTAATATTTTAGAAAAATATTCACATTCTAAAGCCGGACAGAAAAGTTAACATGTAAATGTTAGCTTTTCTGTTACCATTCGTTGGTACCAACGAAAAAATTTTTTGAAAGGAAAATTATGTCAAGACATTTAAAGAAAGAAGAATTTGCAAAAATATATGAAGAATATCAAAAGTCAGGTTTCCCAGGTGCTTTTCGGGCTATTTACCAAATATCACCAGGAACAAAAAACTTACAAAGAAATAGTGTAAAAGTTAGAATTAATAAAATAATTAAGTATTATAATTTAGGTATGGAAGACTTATTGCAGACAAAGAAAGGCGAAAACCGCAAAAAAGGAAGTGGCAGTCCTAAGAAGAAAAGAGAACCAAATTGAGATATTTTTGATCGTGATGATTTGTTACAAATAGCTAAAAGATATTATGAAATTACCAATGAATTACCCAAAAGTAAGAAAGTTATTGAATTAAAAAGTTTTAGCATAAGTTACGTGAAGCTTTCAGAAGTTTTTGGCATTTCTAGGCAAACAATTTCTAAAACTCATAAGATTAAAATTTCACAAAAACTCCCTAAACATAGTGATGTAATTGAAAAATCGTTCATAGAAACAAAGTCAAGATATGGAAGGCTAAAGCTAAGTGTTTACATATCTCAAAAATACAAAATAGATATAAACGAACGTTCTTTAGGGAGATATATGAACCTTTTAGGCCTAAAATGTAAGCTTAGACAAAAATCAAAACGAAAAGAAATTAAAAATGTATCTTCACAAATTGATAACTTAGTAAATCGTGATTATAACGATCAAAACAATCGAAATATTTATGCAACTGATGTTTCATATATAAAAGCACCAAAAGACGTGTTAGAATCACACGTTTATTTGTCTGCAATTTTATCTCATAAAACTAAACAAATTGTTGGTTTTAAATTATCAAGAAGTAATAATCTAGAACTAGTTTTAGACAATTTAAATTCATTAAAACAATACAAACCCAAAAATTTTATCATTCACTCAGATCATGGCTTTCAATATACACATCATCAATATATTAAAGAAGTTCAAAATATTGGTGGCGTTATTTCGTTATCAAGAGTGGGAAACTCACTTGATAATCGAGAAATTGAATATTGGTTTGGGATCATTAAAACCGAATTATTAAATGATTTAGATTATTCCAAAATAACATTCAATGAACTTAATGATATGATACAAGAATATGTAGTTTGGTATAATAACGATCGAATTCAATCAAACTTAAACTGAAAAACGCCAAAGCAATTTGCAATGGCATTATAAGTTACTAAAATGTTAAATTTTGCTGTCCATGTTTATTCATCTTTAGTTTTGAATATACTTTGGTCATAATTTTTGCTTTGTTTATTTAAATTAACTTTAATAAATTTGTTATCATCTGTATTTTTAAAAGTTAAGTTATGATCTAGTTGTGGATAAAAACTTATCACTCTTTCATGATTGTTTGTATCCAACATTTTCAGTAAAAATTTATTATTTTTATAATTTTACTAATACTAATTACATTATGCAAAATCACAACCCCGTTGTTATTATGCAATTATACTATAAAGAGTGTAAACAAATGCTATAGTGATTTAATTAAGAAAAACACCCTTAGGTGTTTTTTTAGTATTTAACATTTAGTTTTGTGGTTGTTTTGAATTTATCTCTTGTTGTTTTAATTCATAGTATTTATTAATCATGCTTTGTTCAAATTCTTCGATGGTTTGTGCTCCGCCAAAGTTAAAAACCTGGATCATAGTTTGGAATAAAGGATCTTGCCGCATTGCTTTAGTAATTAATGATTTTTTACCCATGCGGTGTTTTAAGATATTAACCATAACTTTATATGCAATATCATTAAGCATTGCTTCAAATAGTTTTGTTCCTTCTTCTGTATAAACTTGATATGGGTTTTTTTGTGAGTATTGTACTAAATTCACATTTGAACGTAATTTATCCATGCGGTTGATTTGTCTTTGTCACCTACTATCTAAAACAGATAAAATACTTTGTTTTTGTAGTTGTGCAATTTCTTCAGGATCGGCATTTTCAGTAGCATTTTTAATTCATGCTTCATAAAGTGAAAGAATAATATTGGCAATATAATCTGGTAAATCATTTTCATGAACTTTGACAATATCAGATATGTCAAAGTTAAATGAAACTAGTTGACCAATATTTTCATTTAAAAATCTAACTAATGCATCATAATCATAATTGTGATGTGTATTAAATTCATCGTTTTGAACAACTGATTTAGCAGCTGATGCAAACATTCTTTTAATAATAAAATCAACATTTGAACTAGTTAAAATTAAATCACGTTGGGCATAAATTAAATCCCTTTGTTGGCGAATTACATCATCATAATTAAGCACTGATTTCCGAGAATCATAGTTAAAACCTTCAATTTTCTTTTGTGCATAATTAAATTGCAATCTTAATGTTTTACTTGATATTTCATTGCCTTTTTTATCTGCATAAGCTTCTTGGAATTGTTCATATGAAGCAAAACGCTTGATAAGTTGGTCTTCTAAGGAAACAAAGAATTTACTCGTTCCAACATCGCCCTGACGTCCTGAACGACCTCTTAATTGGTTATCAATACGCCTTGCTTCGGCTTTATCGGTACCTAAAACATATAAGCCACCTAAAGCAATTGCTTCTGGAGTAGGTTTAATATCAGTTCCCCTACCTGCCATGTTAGTTGCAATTGTAACTGATTTAACTTCTCCAGCTTTAGCAATAATTTCAGCTTCAGAAGCATTTTGTTTAGCATTTAAAACAGTATGAGGTATTCCCCGTTTTAAAAGAAGTTTATGCAAGACTTCTGAATCTTCAATTTGCGAAGTCCCAACTAAAACGGGCTGACCTTTTTCATATAATTCTCAAACTTTTTCCACCACAGCATTTCATTTATCTTCTGAATCATAAAAAATAGAATCAGGCTCATCTATTCTAGCAATTGGTTTATTTGTCGGCACAACATTTACACGTATATTATAAATATCAATGAATTCCTGCTCTTCAGTTTTACCAGTACCTGTCATTCCACAAAGTTTTTTGAACATTCTAAAGAAGTTTTGGTAGGTAATTGTGGCTTGAGTTTTGGTTTCTGGTTCAATTTCAATTTGTTCTTTAGCCTGGATAGCTTGCTGCAACCCTTCTGAATAGCTCCGACCATCCATAATTCTTCCTGTAAATGCATCAACTAGTTCTATTTTTCCGTCTCTTACAATATATTCAACGTCAATACGCATAATTTTATGAGCTCTTAATGCATTTTGAATTAGATGAATTTTTTCGCTATTTTCCATATTATAAATATTTGGAGTATTGAAAAATTCATTTGCCCTTTGAATTCCTGAGTGTGTTAAGGCAACAACTTTCGATTCTTCATCGATAATATAATCTTGGTGTGATAAAGTTCTTACAAATTGATCAGCAGCGAAATATGCACTAATGTCTTCTTTTTCTCCTCCAGAAATAATTAACGGTGTTTTAGCTTCGTCAATTAAAATGGAGTCAACTTCATCAATCAAACAAAAATATAAACCACGTTGTACTTTTTCGTGTTTATTAGTAACCATGTTGTCTCTTAAATAGTCAAATCCTAGTTCAGAATGAACTGAGTAAGTGATATCGCAAGCATAGGCGGCTCGTTTTGAACTTGGGTCTAATTGGGCTTTATTAATTCCAACCGTTAAACCAAGGAAGTTAAATACTTCACCCATTTCAATTGCATCACGTTCTGTTAAATATTCATTAACAGTTGAAACAATTGCTCCTTTACCAAGTAAAGCATTTAAATAAACTGGAGCAATTGAAGTAATTGTTTTACCTTCACCTGTTTTCATTTCGGCAACTGAACCAAGGTCTAGGAGTAACCCTCCTAATATTTGAACATCAAAAGGTCTTTTTCCTAAAACTCTTTTAGTTGCTTCGCGAGCAATTGCAAAAACATCCTCGCGGATATCTTCTAGTGTATAACCTTGTTTAAGTAAATCCTTAAAAAAGGATGTTTTTGATTTCAATTCTTCATCAGTAAATTTTGAGACTATTGCTTCAAGTGAATTAATTTTCTTTAATGATTTTTCAGCAATTCTCATTTCAGTAGATTTAAGGTCAAAAATATTGCTTATTTTTTTCATAACTTATATTATATATTAAAAATTTAAATTTGAAGGTTTGAATAATTTATTAAATGTAAATGTCACATGCAAGCGTTTTGCATGTGACATTATTTTTTGTCTGCCTTGTAATAAAATAGTTGTATTAATAATTTTTCAAAAAATAAAGGAGACCCTAAAATTATATCAAAAGTTTAGAAAAATATATTGTTAGAGGATTATTTTGTTAATATTTCGCCTGTGGCTTTTCCAAAAAACAAAACTAATAAACAAAAAATATTTTTCTTGTTTTTAAAATTTATATGATATAATTTGCTCATGAAAAACGAAAGACTCATTACACTGATTAATATTAACTCTATTTATACTATGTTATTCCATAACATTTGTATGTTTTAATATTAATCTGTTGAGTTGTTATTCATAACAGATTAATAAGTTTAGAAATCTGTTATGAAGATTACTATAGAGGAGCTTTTAGGATTAGTAAATATTTCAGTAGGCATACATAGAATATTGAAAGGACATAAAAGCCGAAGCATTTAAGGTGGCAATTTTAAATGCTGGTAGAAAGTCATAAAAGATTTCTACTCTTGGGTGTTTGTCGCCCTTGGAGCTATAGATTTACATTTCTATTAATAATAATTTGGTTTTTTAAAACCTTATTTAATTTATATTATTAAATTAGTCTTGTAGATTTATACTCTACAAGATTTTTTGATTTAAATGGAGGTTTTGTGGAAATTAAACAATATAAAAATCATAAGGATGTTGAAGCAAAATATCGCTGAGATTTAGAAGATTTATTACAGGGTAAAAGCTTAGAATATTGAATTAATCAATATCAAAATATAACAAAAAAACGGATCGCAGTAAAAGATTCAAAATATGATTCAATTGATGCTTATTTAGATGATATTAAATTAGAACAAGAGCAAACTATTATTTCTAATAAGATTTATAACTATATTTCTAATAATTTGAGTACTGATTTAAATAATGCTCAGTATATTAAATGAGAAAAAGATTTTGAATATCAAGCTTATTTACTAAATCAAGAATTTGGATCTGAGTTACCACGTTTCTTTAAAAATATTGACAAAATGAAAGTATGGAAAGATGATCCAAGGTTAAAAAGTTATAAACGAACTATTGAAGATTTAATAGCATCACAAAAATATAAATTAGATGATAAAGTAGAAGAATACTTAGTGCAAAGTTCACTAGGTGCACCTAACCCACATTCTATATTTAGTATTTTAAGTGATAGCGAGCTTGATTATGGTTATGTAAAGATGCCAAATGGTCAAAAAACTAAACTTGACCCAATTAAACGTAATAAATTATTGAAATCAAGCGATAAAGAAGTTCGCAAGCAAGCTTATCAAAAATATTGAGATGCTTATTATAAGCATAAAGATTCTTTTGCAGAAATATTGTATCAACATTTTAATATGCTAGTTTCAGAAGCAAAAGTACGCAAGTATGATTCAACAGTCCATATGTTGACTTATGAAGACAAAATAAGTGACGAAATTTTGCAAACTCTATTTCAAAAAGTTGCGCAGAAAAAACAAATTTTGAAAAAGTATGTTCGTAATTTAAAAACATTTTATAAAAAACGTTTTGGTGAAGAATTTCACGATTATGATTGATCTCGTGAACTAGTTAAAGTTAAAACGTCATATTCAGTCAAAGAAGCTAATGACTTAGTTTTAAAAGCGCTTGAACCTTTTGGCTCTGAATACTACAACCAAGTATGGAAAGCCCTAAATGAAAATTGAGTTGACTATATGAGCACAACTACTAAGCGTTCTGGTGCTTATAGTATTGGTGCTACATATGGTATTGATAAAAAATATATTTTAATGAATTTTGATGGGATGTTACGTAGTGTTGAAACCTTGGCCCACGAATTAGGTCACTCAATGCATTCGTATTATTCTGATAAACATAATGATATTAATAATGCAAGTTATCCAATTTTCTTGGCTGAGATTGCTTCTATTTTTAATGAATTAATGTTATTTGATTATTTAATTACAAACTCAAATAATGATAAATTAACTTTCTATTTATTAAATAATCTTATTAGTGGTTTTAGTGGCACTGTGCATAAGCAAGTTTTATGAGCTAACTACGAATATGATTTATACAAAGCAATTGAGCAAGGAAGGGCTAGTTCAAGCTATGATTCGATTAGTAAAATATACTTTGAAAATGCTAAAAAATATACTTTAAATGATTCTTTAAAGTATACACCTAAAGGAACCATTCAATCGATTTATGTACCGCATTATTATTATGGTTTCTATGTCTATAAATATGCAATTGGACAATTAGTTGCAATTTATTTCTTTAAACAATATAAAAAATATGGCACTCAGGCTCTTGAAAATTACATTCAAAACTTTTTAAGTGCCGGTGGTAACGATTATCCGCTAGAGATATTAAAAAAAGTTGGTGTAGACCTTACAAACAGCAAATTTTATGATGAGGGATATGATTATTTACAAGACCTCATTAACCAATGAATCAAAATTGGAAAAAAATTATTTTAAACACTACTATTAAATAAAAGGAATTATTATGAAAAAAAGAAAATTATTTTTATTTGCAAGTACATTAAGTGCACTTGCTTTACCAATAGCTACTGTAGCTTGTGGCAATAGTGGCGATAATATTTTAGTCACCGAAACATTTGCGAACTATGCAAAACAATACATTTACCGTAATCAATTTAACTCTAAATATGAACAATCTGCTGGCGAGTTTGATGGATCTAAGTATTCTGGTTCAATCAGTGGTTCATCAGCGGGTGTAGGATTAGCTTCATCAGGTTTCTTATTTAGACACGAAGGATCTGGCAAAGCTGAATTTTTTGAAGAAGAATCAATTAGTGCTGACGGTATTAATGCAGTCAAAAAAACTTATGTAACTAAACCATCAACCTTAAAATGAACCTTAGAATATGCAAAATCTATTAAACTATATGTTGATGGTAAAGAAGTTGTTTATGATAATGATAAAACTGAGCCTTTAGGAGCTCCGACAATTGATGGGAAATATTATGCATCATCTTTCATAGAATTAACCAGCAATGATCCTAAATCAATCAACAATCCTAAATTTTTTGATGACTTATCAAAAGCATCTAAATTTGAAATTGAGGTTGATGAATCTGCAAATTGGGTAGATTCAACTGGTACGAAAACAAATTACAAAATCGTTGCCAGAGATTTCTATTACGGAATTTTAAGAACTTACTTATATTCAGATACTAAGGCACGTCTTGAAAATGGTGGATCAAAACACTTAGATGAAACAGCTAAAACAATTATTCCAAATTCTGCTGGTACATTTGATGAGAAAAATACCTTCAGTAATAAATATTTATACGGACTGTACAATATTGATTTTGACAAAATAATTGACGAAAGTTCATTTATTAAAAAAGATGGTGACAAAAATTACTTAGTATTTCAAAAAGCTGATCCAAATGCTACCGCACAATTTGTAGAATTCTACAAAAGTATTTTATTTGGTAACTATGATTATGTTCCAGCACCAAGTCAATACATTGATGAAATGAACAAAAATCTAGCTGAACTAAGAAAGTTTGTCCCACTCCAAAAAGAAAAAGGTAGAGAAGCAACAATCGCAAGTGACTTAGCAAAAGCTACTGGTAAAACTAAAGACTCAGCAGTATACTGGTATGGTCTTACCAATGATACAACTTTATATGCTGGTAGATATTACTATAAAGGATATGATGCTACTGATTTAACAAAACGTTGAGTATTAAATACAGAATATAAAGATCAAGCATATGTAAATACACCTGGTAGATTAAAAGAATTACAACATGTCTATCTTAATGCACCTGTTGATGCAAATGTATATAAAAGTCAAAACTATAACGCATTTATTTCAGGAACTACTTCAGCAATTTCATTTACACAATTAGATGCAAATACTCAACAAAAAATCACTAAAAATAAAGATGTTTTTGGACTAAGCAAATCTCAAAGTTCAAATAAAAAATCAACTTTAGGTTACTACTATTTATCAGTAATCCCAAATTATGGCCAAAACAAAGAATTTAATGATAAATACTTTAATGATGCATTTGCAAAATTACTTTGAGGAGCAACTCATGAAGAACTTAACAAAGGAACAGCAACAAATACTTTAACTTACACAACAACAGGAAGAGGGGCAGAATTTAGAAACATTATTACATCAGCAATTAACTGAGATCATGCTGCTAAAGAATCACTTCAACCTCTTGATGGTATGGCTTGACTTACTGGTGTTGCCCAAGATACACCATTTGTAAACACTGACACAGATACACCGAGAAAATTAGCCGACCAAATCAACGAACTTTTTGTTGTGGATCGCAACACTAATCAAAGAGTTGATCTTGGTGGTAACTTAGGGACTGAATTAAGACCTAGTGAAAACAATGTAGTTGGGCAAGCGGCTGATCAAAAATATCAATCTGCTGCTTATCAAACACTAAAAGAACGTTTTAAAACCCTAGTTGATGAATTTTACAATGAAAATCCAGCTTACAAAGAAGATAGCGATAAAGAGAAAGGAAATAGTAAAATTAGATTTGTGATTTCATATAGATTTACTAACTATAATGAAAAAGAACAACAATCACTTTTAAACCAAGTAAAGGTACTTAACTCATTATACCCTGAAAGAATGAATGTTACTGTTGTAAAATTAGATCCACAAAATGCTACTAAATCATTACAAAGTTACTTCCTATACTCACCTTCACCAGCTGAACTAATTGGCTGAACTTCTGATTATGAATTGATTAATGGTTCAAATGACTATAGATCATGAAAATATGTAATGCCAATTCTTGCTGCAATTGCTTATGATGAGCAATATAGTACAAAAGTTGCTTTAGCATATCCAACTTTATTAAAAGCAGCTCAGAAATTAAAAACTTATTTAGAATTAAATAAAGAAACTTTAAAAATATCAATTCCAGTTGAAAAATGGTCAAAACTCACAAATAAAGATTTACACTCATTGCCAGATTATTTAGGTCATAAACTTGTGGACGAAGAAAAATCAACTGATACAAATGTTGTCTTAAAAGATATACCAAAAGAGGATACAACTAAATATCTTAGTGCACACGAACTTTCTGCATACTACTTATTGTGATTGAATACAGATACAACACATGCATTAACTAAAGATGAACTTATTAAATTTACAAGCGAATTAACAAATATTTCTGGTTTATTACCTAACCCATTCTATACTTCAACTACAAACGGAATTTCTGATGTCTTGGTAAACCCTAACTATATTTATCCTAATACACCTAACGAAAGTGATTATTCAACTTACTTAGTAAGACTAGAAGAACCAAAACAAGAAAAATAACATAAATAGCAATAAACAACATTGTTTATTGCTTTGTGTTTTTATGATAGAAAGGAAAATTAATGTTAAAATACATTTTACAAAGGATTGGCTTTGCGATTTTGACTTTGCTAATTATTGTTTTTGTAGTATATGTGTTAACAGCTCAGTTTTCTGTTAATCCATTTGTAGAAAAAGCATTAGCAACTTCAGAATCTAGTGGTAGCAATGATTCAAATAAAGAATTATTAAAAAAGCTTTTTAATGATTCAGTAAGATACCATTTTTTACCCGCTTCTTGAGCCAATCGTTATGATGAATTTGAAAATGTTTGACTTAACTATCGCTTAAGTCCGTTTACCCGCTTTGGATATTGACTTAGTGATATTTTTACAAATAAACAAAACCCATTTGGAGAACCATTTAATGAAAATATTTTCCAACAAACACAAACATCATCAATTTCGGAATTATTCTTTAAATACTTAAAATTATCAATAATTGTTACTCTTCCGGCGTTCTTTATTAGTGCTATTATGGGTATTGTGCTTGGTACAGTTGCTGGATACAAGCGGGGAACAATATTTGATGCAGGAATTAACGTTTTTTCACTATTCTTTATTGCCTTACCATCATTTATTATTGCCCCAATCTTAATTTCAATTTTATTAAGGGTTAATATTACGCCAAACTTTATTAACCCATATTCAGCACAAAGTTCACAAGTTTACACTAAAAGCCAAATTTTCTTGTCTTGAATACCACCTATTTTAATTGTAGTGCTTGGTTCTTTATCTGGGTATATTACTTATACACGAAACCAAGTCATTACAGTTTTAACATCAAATTATGTATTAATCGCACGTTCAAAAGGATTAAAACAATCTGAAATTTTCTTCAAATATGTCTTAAGAAATATTTCAATTCCTTTAGCAGCAATTTTAATTCCTTCATATATTGGTTTATTAACTGGAGGAATTGTTATTGAAAGATACTGAAATATACCTGGTACTTCAGAAATTATTGCCCAATCTTTCCCACAAGGGGAAATTAACATTATTATGTTCAACACAGTCTTCTTCACGTTTTTAGGTGTTATGACTACGATTGTTGTTGACATCTCATATACTATTTTAGATCCCAGAATTAAATATTCATCTCAATCAGGGTTTAGTTATTGACAAATATTTATGCGTACTATGCAACGTAATAAAGATTTTGTAAAACACAAGCAATTACAAGGAGGAATAAATGACTAGTAAAGAATTTAACCAAAAATATAAACTAAAATTGGATAATATTACTAATCCATTTGCTTTTGCTCCTCAAACTAATAACTTTAGTAACGTTGCCGGTAAGCCAAAAAAATTAATGGTGGAAATCTTCAAAAGATTCTTCAAAAGTTGGCCTTCAGTTTTATTCTTAATTGTTTTTTTAGCGGTCTTTATAACCTCGATAGTCGTAACAACTTATTCAAACTATAGTGCAGATATTTCGGTAGATCAAACTACCAAACTTAATTTAATTGGCGAGAAAGCTGGCCTAACCACTAATACAGGTTCATCATTTGTAAAATCTTTACCTGCAATTTGAGCTGGTAAAATAAATTCTAAGTTAGTTTTTAGTGATAATTACTTTACTGAAAATGCCTTAGCTTGACAAAAAGCGGACTATTATGGCGGGTATTTATGAAATCAGTTTAACAAACCAGAATACTTTACTCAAGATCTGACAAGCGGAAATTTAGTTAGATATGTTGATTTTTACAAATGGTATGAAATTGACTCGGTGCATATTGTTTTAATTAATTCTGGAATTAGCCCAACAATTTCTGCACAAGAGGCTGCTAAATATTACCAAGAAATTTTAGCCGCTAACCCACACATTAATTTAGGAACTTATTTAGGAACTACAAGTACAGGTATTGATATATGAACTCAAAGTTGAATTGGAACTTGAAGAGCAATTAGACTTGCTTTAGTTGTTGCTACCTTACAAACCTTAATTGGAGTAGCTATTGGCTCATACTTAGGGTTTCATGTTGGAAAACCAGCTGATACAATTATCATGCGTTTAATTGATATTTTTTCAGCTCCACCAACTTTAATTTGGTTATTATTATTTGCTACTTTATTTGGAACAACTGACTTAACTTTAGGTTTTGCCTTAATCTTTGTTGGTTGAGTTGGTTCAGTTGGTAGAACAAGATTATTTATTATTACAGTTAAGGATTCAGAATTTATTACTGCCTCTCAATCAGTTGGTGCTTCAAAAGTCCGTTTAATTTATAAACATGCATTACCTTCAATTGTCGGTAAAGTTGCAACTAGCTACGTTGCATCAATTCCGTCAATTATTCTTTCAATTTCATCACTTGCCTTCTTAGGTTTCTTTAAATCTGATAATGCAAACTTAGGAAAAATTATTTCTTCAGCCCCTGCTGAAGCTGCCACAAATATTTGGACCTTATTACTTCCATCATTAATCTTACTTTCAATTTCAGTTTCGCTACACTTCATTGCTTTAGGTGTCCATGATGCATTAGACCCTAAAGTTATTAAATCAAAATAGGAGGATATTTATATGCAAGAATCACAAGATGTTTTGTTATCTGTCAAGAACCTTAAAGTTAGTTTTAAGGTTAAACGTAATAAATATATAAATATTGTCCGTGGTGTTGATTTGGAAATTACTAAAGGTCAAATTGTTGGTATTGTTGGAGAGTCAGGGTCAGGAAAATCAGTTACTTCAAAATCATTTTTAAATATCAATGAAAATTCATTAATTACTGCTGATTTAATGAATATCGATGGAATTGATTTATTAAAATCAAAACGAGATAGTTTTTGGCAAAAAATTAGGGGACATAAAATTGGATATATCCCTCAAGATCCTTTAACTTCCTTAAATCCAACTCGTAAAGTTGGCAAGCAACTCTTAGATGCTTTAAATAAAAATGAGGATTGAAAAAATAAAACTTACCAAGAAAAGCGTCAATACCTAGTAGACTTATTAGATAAATTTGGTATCAGAGGTCCAGAACAAGTGTTTGACATGTATCCACATACCCTTAGTGGGGGTATGAAGCAAAGAATCGTAATTACTATGGTTGTTGCTTTGAAACCTAGTTTAATAATTGCTGATGAACCAACAACAGCTTTAGATCCAACGGTTCAAGCTTCAATTTTAGCTTTATTTGATCAAATTCGTGAAACAATGAATATTTCAATTATTCTAATTAGTCATAATATTTCTGTAGTTGCTAAGTTTTGTGATTATATTTATGTTATGTATGCTGGCAAAATTGTTGAACGTGGGACAAAAAAAGATATTTTTACTGACCCAAGACACCCTTATACTTGAGCTTTAATTTCTGCAATTCCAGAAAACAAAGAAGATCGGTTATATTCAATCAAAGGAACCCCGCCAGATATGAATAATTTACCCTTGGGCGATGCCTTTGCGCCAAGAAATGATTATGCCCTTGAAATTGATTTTGTTAAAGAGCCTCCGCTTTTTGAAGTATCGCCAACTCATGCAGCAGCTACGTGGTTATTACATCCAGAAGCTCCACAAGTTACATTATCTCCAGAATTAGAAAACAGACTTAAGAATTTTAGAAAGGTGTTCAACGATCATGAATAATAAAAGACCTATTTTAGAAATTTTTAATTTAAAAAAATTCTTTGTTAATAAAGGACATGTTAACAAAGCTGTTGATGATGTTTCTTTTGATGTTAAAGAGGGTGAAATAGTTGGTTTAATTGGTGAATCAGGTTCAGGGAAAACAACAATTGGTCGTTCACTTTTAAGGCTTTATGATGATTTTAATGGGTTTGTGCGTTTAGATGGAAAATTAATTTCAGGTAAAAAAATCTCATCTCAAACACGTAAATTCATGCGCAAAAACATTCAAATGATCTTTCAAGATCCAATGGCTGCTCTTAATGGTCAACATACAATTTTCACAATTTTAAAAGAACCATTAGTCGTTAATAAAATCATTAAAAACAAAATTAAAGATTTAGATAAAACTTGAAGCAAAGTTAAAGAAAACTTCCATTATTCATTTTTAGAAGCTGTTCTAAAATTAAGATTAGAAAATCTGAAAATTACTAATTCATTAACTAAGCCCTTTAATGATAAATGAAGCGATATTTTGAGTAATATAAATGATTTTGAAAATGATGAAGGTTCATACGATGATAAATTTAATTCTTATTTTTCATTTTTAGAAGAGAAAAATAAGAACAATTCCACAATTATTAACAATTTATATTCAAATACCGATTCATTAATTTCATTATATAATGAATCAAAAACCAAGCTTGCTTTGAATCAAATTGATATTGATGAGGTTGCTTATTGGGAGGCTTTAGCAAAGTACAATGAACAACTTAAATTAAGCAAAAAAACCAAAGAATATTATCAATATAAATTAAGCCGTAAAGAAGCATACCAAAACATTAAGGATAATTCACTAAATTGATGGGAAGAATATTCTAGTTCACGAAATTCAGTTAAGAATATTATCGCGGAATTAAAAAATGAATCAAGGCTTAATTGAAATGAATCATATAATGCTTATGATATTGAATTTCACGCTTATAAATTAAAACTACATTTATTAAATAAAAAAGCCGAAAGTTTATTTAAGAAAAATAAAACATCTTTAACATATTTAACTTTTAATGAGCTCCAAGAGTTAATTAGTTCTTTTAATCAAATTTCGCTGCCAATTTTTGAACAAAAACTAAATTTAGATGTTTATTCGTTTAGTTCTTTAAAAGCATATAAACAAGAATTAGTGAAAATAATTGATCAAGAATATAAATTTGATTTTACAAAATATACTAATCTTTCAACTCAACGGAAAAATGCACACAAAATTTCTTTTAAAAATGAGTTAAATAAGTATTTAAATTATATTAAGTTAGAATTTAAAGAATTTTTCAAAAAACCTCATGATAATTCAAAAGAATTAGACAAAGCTAAAATAGAATATCAAGAAGCTAAAGAAATTCATAATGAAGAAGTTAGAAAATATGTTTTAGATTTTGAAACTAGAATTAATTTACTTAAAGATCAAATTAACAGCGAAGAAAATACTTGGAAAGAGCTCAATATTGTTTCTAAGAAAAATAATGAACTATTTAAGTTAGTTCATAAGAAATTTAAAGAGTTTTATAAAACTAATCGTATTTTAAGACTCCAAGAAAGACTTAAAGAAGCAAAAAATAGCAAACAAGAAAGCATCATAAAATTAACTCGTAAATTAAAACAAGCTAAAATTGATTTACAAGTTTATGATACAAATGTGCGAGATAAATTATTAGGTGTTGAATCATTTGATATCGAACTTAAATACCTTACAAAAGATTTAAATAATACTTATGTATTGCTGGGAGTTTCTAAATTTGATTTATGGCTTTTAAATAAAAATAAAAAGTTACAAAAATTCTTGACTTATATACTGAAACCATTTAATTTATGGAAACTAAAATCTTTATTTACTAAGATAACGATTTATAAAAGTTTAGAAGATGTTGGGTTATTAAAGCAATTTGCATATCGTTACCCACATGAATTTTCAGGAGGACAGCGCCAAAGAATTGTTATTGCAAGAGCCTTAATTTCTGAACCAAAAGTTATTGTTGCTGATGAACCAATTGCTTCATTAGATATCTCAATCCAAGCTCAAATTGTTAATTTACTTAAAGATTTATGTTTAGAAAAAAATATTGGAATGGTTTTTATAGCTCACGATTTATCAATGATTGAATATATTGCCGATCGTGTTCAAATTATGCACTTTGGTAAAATTGTTGAATCTGGTGATACAAAAGAAATTTATCAAAACCCACTACACCCTTACACAATTAACTTATTTAAAGCTATTCCAAAAGTTTCTAATGCTAATGAAAAATTTACTGATGTTAAATTTGAATTAGAATATCTAAAAGCTCAAAGATATCCAAATGTTCCAATAAATTATGCTCTAACTACTGATCAAAACCATTTTGTTTACGCTACTAAAGAGCAATTTATAAAATGAACTAACCAAGAAACAAATAATGATTAAAAACCTTTGAAACTCAATTAAAGAAGAATTACACAAAAAACATTTATACATCTTATTTGGTATATCATTCTTAATTTTTCTAATAATACTTTTAATTGATTTTAGCATCAAAAAAACTTATGATGCTAAATCCTTCTTGAACTTGCTTTCAGTATCTGCAATTGTATCTAGTTCTTTATTGCTTGTTATCTTAATTATTACTAAGAATTTTTGAAAATCAATGAGCAGGCCGTTTAAGCAAGCAAAAACCAATGTAGGAACATACAAAGAAGAAAGAAAAATGCGTTATATGAATGCAAATGAAGCTAATAAATATCGTCAAACAATAATTGCACGAAATCAAGAAAAAGCTTCTAAACCGCCTATTAATAACCTTGCATATTATTTAAATATTTTGTTGTTTTTCATACTTTTTATTATATTTTTTGTGATATCTTCTATAATTTAAATTACAAAACACAAGCAGACATACTTGTGTTTTTTTGTATTCAAATGATTGATGCACATTCTAAATTTTATGTTATAATACTACCGAGCCGACATCGAGGTATCTCATGTCAAATTACCTTCAAATTCTTTGAAGGTTTTATTAATTAGAAATGTCACATGCAAGTTTTTTGCATGTGACATTGTTTTTGTCTGCCTTGTAATAAAATAGTTGTATTAATAATTTTTCAAAAAATAAAGGAGACCTTAAAATTATATGAAAAATTTAGAAAAATATATTTGTGTTTTTGACAAATATCGAAAAGAAAATAAATATCAACATTTTAAAATTGAAGAGAATTACAACACTATCTTGAAAATGCAAGGAGCTCTTGGGACACAACGAAAATTACGATCAGATCAAATCGATCTAGAACAACTTTATAATATTTTACAAGAACTTTCTGAAGGTTTCTCAATCCAAGAAGTAGCCAAAATTTTTAATAGAGACATTCGAAGTATAAAAAACAAAATCGAAATTATTACAAATCGCAGACAACTTAGTTTAGATAAACAAAATCGCTATGTTTGTCCTAAGTGTTCAAAAAAAGTAATGCGGGTTAAAACCCTTAATTTTACCAAGCTATACGAACATTTATTAGGTTATTCATTTTCACGACTCTTTTTTGTAAGTGATGCAATTAAAGAGAAATGAAAGGCCTACAGAAAATATTGATATAGTGAGCTTAACACATACAATAAAAATAGAAATAAAAAGAATTTGCAGCAAAAAGAAGTTAAGAAATCAGTTACCTATCTTGTGAATTCTTTTAAAAAATTATCCCCTGATGAATTTGCTCCCTCACCTAGTACAATTTATAAAATAATCAAAAAATACCCTTATTTCCTTGATTTTGACCATATTGTTAAAAAATCTGAAGGCAAATATGGCATAAGGAAGCAAAAGAAAACCAAACCTAAAACATTAAAATATGCTACAGAAATTTCAAAACGTCCAGCTTATATTAATGATCGCTCTGAACACGGCCATTTTGAATTAGACACCGTTATTGGTAAAATCAATGATACCTATTGTATTGTGACCATGATTGAACGGCAAACCAGAATGTCTTATGCTATGCTTTCAAAACGCAACTCCAAAGCTATAAAACAAACTCTTGTCAAACTAATCAAGAAACATAACTTAGAGATTAAAACTTTAACAGTTGATAATGGTAGTGAAAATGTCTTATTGCACCAGGTTATTCCAACTGAAAGACTATTTAAATGCCAACCATATAGTTCATGACAAAAAGGTTCAATAGAAAATATGCACCGCTTAATTAGGTATTACATTCCCAAAGGAAAAAGCTTAGATAAATACTCTCAGCAAGAAATTGATTATATGATGGAAAAAATAAATAACTATGGCAAGTTGTACGGAAAAATAAGATAACTTAAAAATTTTTTTAATCCCCCGCCTTTGATTGCAATCAAAAGGGGCCTTACTTTTGGCAAAAGTAAGCAAAACCGACGAGAAAACGCTGCCGTGTTTTCTGTTTTCTCATACATTTTTTTATCTAAAAATTATGTTAAAATTAAAAGACAATTATTTTGTTAACATCTCGCAAGTGACTTTTCCAAAAAACATCTTTGAAGGTTTTTCATTAACTTAATTTATTTCGTTTATATCGTGTTATAATATAAGAAATTAAATAACTATTATTTAATCCATTATTTTATTCCATTCATTACATAATATAAATTTAAAAGAAAAGGAGAGATTAAGATGAATAAGAAAAAGAATCTCCCTACAAGAATTATTCCACTTGGGGGAGTTGAGGAAATTGGTAAATCAACTTTACTAATTGAACATGATAACCATATTTTTATTATTGATTCTGGTATTAAATTTGCAGATACTTTTAATACAGGAATCAAAGGAATTATTCCAAATTTCGAATATTTAAACAGGCCTGAAAAAACTATTGAAGGGTTATTTATTACCCATGGTCATGAAGACCATATTGGAGGTGTTGTTTATTTAGCAAAACAAACAAAACTAAATAAAATTTTCGCGCCACGTATTGCTATTCAATATTTAAAACTTAAATTTGATGAACATAATATAAAATCTAAAATTGAATTTATTGAAATTCAAAAAGATGATGTGCATAATTTCCCAAATGGTTGCAAAGTAGATTTTTGAACTTCGCAACACTCAATTCCTGATTCATTTGGAATAAGAATTATAACCCCAAATGGAAGCATAATGTGCACTGGTGATTTTAGATTTGACTATACACCGATTGGAAATTACACTGATTTTGCAAGGCTAGATGAAATGGGCAAACAAGGACTTACCGCTTTATTATCCGATTCAACTAATGCAATGCGACTAGAGCATTCTCCATCAGAAAGCGATATTTTAACTGATATTGAAAGGCATATGACTGATGCAAAAAAGAAAATTATCATTACTGCTTTTGCATCAAATTTAACTCGTATTAAGGTAATTATTGAACTAGCACAAAAACTGGGAAAAAAAGTTATTACTTTTGGCCGTTCAATGATTCAAGGTGTTAAAATAGCTCGAAAGCTAGGTTATATAAATGTTGATGATAAAGTGTTAATAGACAAAAAAACTGCCCAAAATACTAAGGATTCTGAGCTTGTAATTTTGACAACTGGTTCGCAAGGAGAACAACTTGCTGCATTATCAAGAATGAGCTATGGTAAACATGCAACAGTGAAAATTACCAAAGGAGATATGATTATTTTTTCATCAAGTCCAATCCCTGGCAACCGCATGGTAATTGAATTATTAATCAACCGACTTTGTAAATTAGGTGCGATTATTAAAGAAAATGGTGTAGATGGTTATTTACATACTTCAGGGCATGCTTATAAAAATGAACACGATAAAATTTTCCAATTAACTAAACCCAAATACTTTTTACCATACCATGGAGAATTCAGGATGAGTGTTGCACATGGGCAAAGCGCTATTGAAAATGGGGTGAGTCGTAAAAACGTAATTATTATACAAAAAGGTGTTGTTTATGAAATGTTGAATCAAAATATTAAACGCACAAACGAAATAATTGATTTTGGTCCAATTTTTATTGATGGGAATACAGTTTTAAATTTCTCGGGTAAAATTATGAAAGAAAGGGCACAACTTAAAGATTCTGGTTTTGTAAGCATGGTGATTTTAATTAACAAAGCTACTAACCAAATTATTGGGCGTCCTCAAGTTTTAACAAAGGGGACTTTCTTTGTTAAAAATTCGAAATCTTTAATTGAAGAATGTAAAAGAGTGTGTCATGGGGCAATTTTATTCCATATTAAGAATAACCCTAATTGAACAGTTATTGAACTTGAAAAACTAATTATTGAACGTCTTAATGCTCTAATGCATAAAGAAAAGCGTCGTAACCCTGTGGTAGTTCCGACAATATTATTTACTGATGACCATAGTGATGCTGATTTATTGTCTAAACCAATTAAATTTGGTAATTCTAAAGGTGAACAAAAAGATACGATTGAAAAGGTTAAAAAAACAAAGTCCAAATTAGTTGAACAAAAACTAAAAGAAATTGAGGAATTATCATTAAGCATGATAGATTCTGATTATGAAATTGATGATGAAGACGAGGTATAAAATGAAACAAAATAAACCAAAACTTGATTTTATTAAATTGCGGCAAGAAGAAATTGAATATGCAAGAAAAAAAGCAGAATATGAACAAGCAAATCTTGAACATAAAGAAGTTCAAGAAAAACTGCCGTTATCTAAAAAAGAATTATTTAGAAATCTTATGCTAACCATTTTAATAATAATTGTTGTGATTGTTTTATTAGTTGGTGCTTATTTTATCGGTAAGACTGATTAGGAATAAACCATGGAACAAACTACCTTTATTATTTTAATTACCCTGTTAGTTTTTAATGTTATTATTTTATTTTTTCTTTTACAACCGATTATTAATTTATCAATTAAAAACAGAACTAGAAAAAATTCATATATGAAAATAGGTCAAAGTTCACAAATACGTTTAATTAACCAATTGCGTGAAACTATTGAATATTTATCAAAATACAAAATAGGCGCAATTATTACGGTTGAAAATAATGATTTACTTGATAATTATCGCACTGATGGAATTATTTTAGATGCAAATATTTCAAGTGATTTATTAATTTCAATTTTTAATAAAAATTCACCATTGCATGATGGAGCTGTAATAATTAGAAAAAACAAAATTTATTATGTTTCTACTTTTTATAAAATTACTAATAAATCAGTTCCTTCTTCATATGGTTCAAGGCACCGAGCTGCAATTGGTATTTCAGATCAGACTGATGCTATAACTATTTTAGTTTCTGAACAAACTGGTGTAATTCGTTTATTTCAAAAAAACGTTATTTTATCAGTTAGAATTGATGAATTTCAACAAGAATTTATTAAGATGTTGAAGGGATAGTAATGGATAAGATATTGAACCAAATCAAACATGAATTATCTGTGGAAGAAATTAAAAAATTAATTGAAACTAAAAAAGTTCGCGAAATTCGCGAATTGCAAGAAGAAACTACGTATCCGAATTTTGCTCTAATTATGGGTGATGAATTACTAAGTGATGAAGATCGTTTATATTTATTAAGAGTACTACGCACAACTGAATCAGCCGAAATTTTTAGTTACCTGGAAGATGAAATTAAAACAAGACTTGTTACCTTATTTAGTGACGAGTTAGGAAAAAAAGTTTTACAAGAATTGGAAACTGCTGAACTAGTAGATATTTTAGAAGAATTACCAGTTAATATTATGCGCAAGATCCTATCACATACACCAAAAGAAAAACGTGATATTATCAACCAAATTTTGCTTTATAAAGACCACCAAGTTGGCAGCATCATGCAAGTTGATATTTCAATTTTGAAAAGCTCATGAACTTTAAAAGATGCTTTAGCAAAAATTCGCAAAGACTATCATAATAATATGACTATGGGCCATAATTTTTACATTGTTGATAATGATGGAAAATTACTCGGTGATATTACCTTAGAAGAAATTATCTTTAATAATGAAACAAGTCAACTTGAAGCATGAGTTAACCCCGTTGCTGCTGTATATCCAACTGATGATAAAGAGCAAGCCGCTAAAGTTTTTTCCGACAATGATCGATCATCTTTACCAGTGGTTTCGATTGAAAATCGCCTTATTGGAATGATTACATCTGATGATATTATTGATGTTATCAATGAGCAAGCCACTGAAGATATGTATAAGATGGCCGGAATTAGTCCTGAAATTTCAGAAGAAAATTATTTAAAAACGACAATTAAAACAATTGTACGCTCAAGAGTTGTGTGGTTAATTATTTTGATGCTTTCTGCAACCTTATCGCAATATATTATTCAAAAATTTACAAACATCAGCGAAGAAAGCATCAATCAATTTGGTATTACTATTTCTACTGCTGTTATTGTCTCTTTAATACCAATTATTAGTGGTTCGGCTGGAAATGCGGGTTCTCAGTCGACTACAACTGTAACAAGAGCTTCAGCACTGGGTGAATTTGATTCAAGTCAATATAAAAAAGTTATTTATAAAGAATTATTAGTTGGAACAATTATCGGTGGAATTATGTTTTTAATAAATTTAATTCGCTTATATATTTATTATGCAATTCCAAGTTTTGCAAATGATGCTTTTGAAAATGGTCAAACTGACTGGGTTTCGCTTTCGTTTATTATTTTAGCTAGTTCATTATCTTTATGATTTGTAGTTATTTTTGCAAAGTTTTTAGGAACTATTATTCCACTTGTTGCTATTAAATTTAAAAAAGATCCAGCTGTTATGTCTGCGCCTATTTTAACAACTTTAAGCGATGCTTTATCAACATTAATTTTCTTTGGTCTCAATATTTTAGTTTTATATCTTGCTTGAAAGGCAGGTTTATTTGAAAAACCTGTAGCTAATTCAACATTAAATCAATTAAATTTACAAACATTTAGCGTATTAAATACATATAACATTAGTTTAATTTAAAGGAGGTTTATGTCTAAAGTAGCCGATATTGAAAAACTAAAATTATTAGCCGAAGATTATTTGCGTTTAACCAAAGAAGCAAAAGAACTTAAAAAGCTTATGCAAGAGTTAGTAAAAGATACAGATATTGAAATTCATGAGCGTTTATCAGAAGGTGGGCTAGTAACTTACCAAAAACCTGATTCGAAAACTGTGATTGATCGAAAATTAGTTAACGAATTATTATTTAGTATCTTAATTAACTATAATCAAGAAGGCTCAGATCAAATCATTCCAAGCATCCCTGAGATGGAGCAGCAAATCAAAGAACAATGCCAAGTTGTTAAAGAATATAAATGGAAACTAAGTATTAAAGCTAAATAAAAATTTCTTATGGCTATATTCAAGTCTTAAAAAATTTTTAATATTTACTTTAAAAGATTTTAAAAACTTATTAATTTAATATAATATATATAACTTTATTTTCATAAAGTAAAGTTATTCTTTAAATTTAATAAATATAATACCTATTAATTAGGAGTTAGAATGGAAAATAACAATTCAAAACCAAATAACACTAGTAGTGTTTTTGGAACTGATTCGTCAATAATTATTTGAGTTATTTTAGGTATCTTACTGCTCTTATTGCTCTCTTATATTATTTATTCTTATATTAAAGAAAAAATAAACCGTAAGAAAACCAAAGAAGCAGCATTCCAGCTTGAAAAAAATTCTGTAATATATTGAAATGAAATAACTATAAAAATTAATGAATTAATTATATTAAACCGGAAAGAGCATGAAAATTTTGTTGTCAGCGTTGGCAAATACAAAATGTCGCATTTAAACTATGCTGCTGCTCAAACAATCAATGATTTACAAAATGAATATGAATTTAAAAACTATTTAAAAACTTCAGAACGTTATAAAGTTTTTGTGACTAACTTAAATGTACTTAAAGATTTAAATTCAAATTTATGAGATAAAAAACTTTCGCAATCTTCTTTACAATTTTTTATTGATCAACTTCCTCTAGCATTAGAAGCAGCTAAAGAAGCAAATTCAAGTGAAATAAATGATTTAAAAGACCCAGAAATATTAAAAAATGAAATTAAAACACAATATTTAAATAATTTAAATAAAGATTTTGACAGGAGTCTCGCTAATGAAGAAAATTAATTTCAAAACTTTTAAATTAAAGTTTTCAAAACTAAAACATAAGATTACTCATGGATTTAAGAATTTTAGAGGTTTTGTAAAACTGAAAAATATCAAAAAAGAAAAAATACCAAATTTACTTACTATTTTACGTATGATCTTAATCTTACCTTTAGTAATTTTATTCCCATTTATGTGGGTTTATAAAGGTGTAGATTCTTATGATATTGGTATTGTTGCATTTACTTTAGTGATTTTTATTATTGCAATGATTACTGATTATATTGATGGTTTTTTGGCCCGTAAATATAATGCAATAACGTCTTTTGGAAAATTATGGGATCCACTAGCAGATAAAGTTATTACAACAACTGTTTTAATCTTTTTATCATTTTACAACATCATTCCATTTTGAATTATAATCATCTTTATAGTTAGAGATTTAGTCGTAGATGGAACTAGAGTTGTTTTATATAAACATAATATTAACATTGCAGCCAAATTTTACGGAAAATTAAAAACAATCGTACTTAGTTTAGCAGTTATTTTTGTTTCAATAAGTTACTTAGCTGCACCTTGAATCTTTAACGAAGTTTACTGAGCCGTTATATTATTTAATATTCCAACTTTAATAGCCCTTGGGTTAAGTTTATACTCAGCTTTTGATTATATTTATCCACACCGTCACTTAATCTTCAAATAAAACCGCCGTTGCGGTTTTTTTTATTGTATTATGCATTATGCATCTATTTATATTTTGATTATAAAAAATGTGTGTGATCAACATTAATTTTTGTATTAATTCCACAAATAAATAATTTTCGTTTTTATTGAAATATGGTAAAATAAAAACGTGTTTTTATAACACTTAAATTTTAAAATTATATTAACGGCAATATGGATTCACTTGGGTGTGCTAAAAATAATATTATAGTGCTAGGTGCTCGAAATATTGCTTAGAAAATAACAAACTAAAGAAAAGGATTTTTTACTTATGAAAACAAACGAAACCCACAAACTAGAAAAAGAATCAAGACAAAAACAAGAAAGAAAACCAATTATTTCAAGAGAAAAACTTCTTGAATCAGGTTCTTACTTTGGACATAAAACTTTTGCTTGAAATCCAAAAATGAAGGAATACTTAGTTCCTAACCGTAAACTAAAAGGTGTACACATTATTGATGTTTACAAAACACAAAATCACCTAGAATATGCATATAAGCTTGTTAACAACTTAGCTGCAAAAGGTACAGAATTTATTTTCGTTGGTACTAAAAAACAAGCTAGAGATGCAGTTAAAAAAGCTGCGGAAAGAACTAATTCATTATTCGTAACTGAAAGATGATTAGGTGGAACATTAACAAACAATGCTACTATCATGCGTAGTGTTAATACTATGGAGCAATTAGAAGCAAAAGCTGCAAATAACTTTAAGGGTTACACCAAAAAAGAGGCTTTAGAAAAAACTAAACAATTAGAAAAATTACACAAAAACTTAAATGGTATACGTGCTATGAGTAAAATGAGACGTTTACCACATGTAATGATAGTAGCTGATCCTAACGAAGATGAAATTGCTATTAAAGAAGCAAAGAAAAAAGGATTAAAAGTTATTGCTATTTTAGACTCTAATTCCAATCCTGATACAGTTGACTTAGGAGTTCCAGGAAATGATGATTCAGCAAAATTCATCCAAGTATTCATGACGCTTATTGCTGACGCTATTGTTAAAGCAAGAGGTGGACACCACTGATTCGCATACCAAGATGATACTAAAATAGTTTTTCCTGAAACACCAGGAACTAAACAAAATGGTGAAGAATTCACTAAAGAAGCAGAAGCTAATTTAGAATAGTATTAATAAAAAGGAGTTAAAAATGAGTGCAAACAAAATGGAATTAATTAAAGAATTAAGAGCTAGAACTAATTCTTCATTAATTGATTGTAAAAAAGCTTTAGAAGCTTCTAACGATGATATTGAAGCGGCTATTAACTGATTAAGAGAAAATGGTATTGTTAAAGCCGCTAAAAAAGCAGGTAGAGTAGCAGCCGAAGGGGCAGTAGTTGCTTTAGGAAATGATAAAAGGGCAGTTTTAGTTGAAATTAATTCTGAAACTGACTTTGCTGCTAAAAACCAAAAATTTGTTGAATTATTAAACAAAGTTGCTCAAAGAGTTTTAGATAGTAATGTTACTTCTTTAGAAGATGCATACCAATTAGAATTAGAAACAGGTGTAACAATTGAAAATTCATTAATTGAAGCAACATCTGTAATTGGAGAAAAAATTTCATTGCGTCGTGTTTTTGTTATTGAAGCAAACGAAGCTGAAGTTTTAGGTGTTTATGTACATGCTAATTCTCAAGTTGCCGCTGTTGTTAAAGCAAAAGGGAAAGCTGTTGATGCCGCTAAAAATGTTGCAATGCATGTTTCAGCAATGAACCCTGAATTTACCTTAGTAAGCCAAATTCCAACTGATCGTTTTGAAGCTTTAAAATCTAGTTTTGAAAAACCAGCCGGATTTGAAAATAAACCAGCACAGATTCAAGAAAAGATCCAGGAAGGTTGGTTAACTAAACAACTATCAGAATTTGTTTTAGAAAAACAAGCCTTTGTTATGGAAGATTCTTTAACTGTTGAAAAATATTTAGCTAATCATAATGCTGCATTAGTAGAAGTTGCAAGATTTGAAGTTGGTGAAGGAATTGAAAAAGTTCAGTCTAACTTTGCAGCTGATGTTGCAAGTATGGTTAAATAATAATAAATTAAAAACATTCAGAATATTCTGAATGTTTTTATCTTAATTATTTTTAATATTGTATTTAGAAGGAGATTATTAAACTTAAAAACCTTTAATGATTTTACCAGTTACTTCAACCACTACTGTAATTGCTCTTGCTCAACAAAATTCTAAAGAAAATATTGGTTGAAATAAAATGTATTTTTCTGTTGTTATTAAGCAGAATATTTATTTAAAAGGTGTAAAAACTGGAGATATATTTTACAAAGTTAACAGTAGGCAACACTAGTGCAAAAACTAAAGATAAAGTCTATTAATTTTGATACAAATATTGCGCTTATATCGCCTGAATTAATTTATAAAAATATTAAATGAAAATGTTTATATTTAATTATAATTTATTGAATAACTTTAATAAATAATATTAAAAAGTTGTAAAGGAGACAAATGAAATTAAGAAAGCAAAAGTTATTTATAATATTCACTTTAACTACCGTGCCATTATTTAGTGTAATTTCCTGTGTACAAAAGAGGGTGCCTGATTTAATAAACTACAATAATGACGTTGAAATTACTCAAAATATTTATAGATTACAAAATGAATTATGAAATCCTACAGATTTTACAAATGCAAGCCGTGAAAAACCTTTTTTAGTTAAAAATTCTGAGGATTTTAAAAATGATATTATTCAAAGAACTACTAACGAAAGGCTAGCAAATCAAATTAAGGATAATTGACAACTTTTTTCAAATCAGGTTCAAAGAGTTTTTGATAAAGATATTCAAGATAAATACCATGTTATTTACTATGCTAACTACTCCGTTAATGAACCAATGGATTCAGTTGAAATAGATGAGGATTCTGTAAAAATTCACTATATTTCATATGGGAATAATACAAAACAAATCCTTTCAGGTCAATATATTATTTTTATTGATAAAAATAATATATCAAATATTAACTCAATTACAGTTCATGATGTGCAAACTAGAAGCGATTTGACAGAATACAATAAAAGATTAGGGTTAAAAAGAAACAAAGTGTGGTTTAGTAAGTAAAAATTAAAAACATTCAGAAAGTTTTCTGAATGTTTTTAAATCGCTTGTGCATTATAAACATGGACAGCAAAATTTAACATTTTAGTAACTTATAATGCCATTGCAAATTGCTTTGGCGTTTTTCAGTTTAAGTTTGATTGAATTCGATCGTTATTATACCAAACTACATATTCTTGTATCATATCATTAAGTTCATTGAATGTTATTTTGGAATAATCTAAATCATTTAATAATTCGGTTTTAATGATCCCAAACCAATATTCAATTTCTCGATTATCAAGTGAGTTTCCCACTCTTGATAACGAAATAACGCCACCAATATTTTGAACTTCTTTAATATATTGATGATGTGTATATTGAAAGCCATGATCTGAGTGAATGATAAAATTTTTGGGTTTGTATTGTTTTAATGAATTTAAATTGTCTAAAACTAGTTCTAGATTATTACTTCTTGATAATTTAAAACCAACAATTTGTTTAGTTTTATGAGATAAAATTGCAGACAAATAAACGTGTGATTCTAACACGTCTTTTGGTGCTTTTATATATGAAACATCAGTTGCATAAATATTTCGATTGTTTTGATCGTTATAATCACGATTTACTAAGTTATCAATTTGTGAAGATACATTTTTAATTTCTTTTCGTTTTGATTTTTGTCTAAGCTTACATTTTAGGCCTAAAAGGTTCATATATCTCCCTAAAGAACGTTCGTTTATATCTATTTTGTATTTTTGAGATATGTAAACACTTAGCTTTAGCCTTCCATATCTTGACTTTGTTTCTATGAACGATTTTTCAATTACATCACTATGTTTAGGGAGTTTTTGTGAAATTTTAATCTTATGAGTTTTAGAAATTGTTTGCCTAGAAATGCCAAAAACTTCTGAAAGCTTCACGTAACTTATGCTAAAACTTTTTAATTCAATAACTTTCTTACTTTTGGGTAATTCATTGGTAATTTCATAATATCTTTTAGCTATTTGTAACAAATCATCACGATCAAAAATATCTCAATTTGGTTCTCTTTTCTTCTTAGGACTGCCACTTCCTTTTTTGCGGTTTTCGCCTTTCTTTGTCTGCAATAAGTCTTCCATACCTAAATTATAATACTTAATTATTTTATTAATTCTAACTTTTACACTATTTCTTTGTAAGTTTTTTGTTCCTGGTGATATTTGGTAAATAGCCCGAAAAGCACCTGGGAAACCTGACTTTTGATATTCTTCATATATTTTTGCAAATTCTTCTTTCTTTAAATGTCTTGACATAATTTTCCTTTCAAAAAATTTTTTCGTTGGTACCAACGAATGGTAACAGAAAAGCTAACATTTACATGTTAACTTTTCTGTCCGGCTTTATTATTTAATTTATTTCTAAATATGATTTTTTGATTGGTGCTTGTTTTAAAAATTCTAAAATATCTTGCTTTAATTCATTAAGTTTATTTTTTGCATCATTGCTATTTGAAGCATAAAATTCATAATTAGATAAAACATTATGAATGATGGTTGCTAATTCATTTCAATGTTTAAAGTCCCTACTTGTCATCGCGGCAGTACCAATTCTAATTCCACTTCCTAAACGTGGATTTAATTTATCAAAAGGTATAGAGTTTTTGTTTAAGGTAATATTTAATTTATGCAATAACGTCTCTGCTTGCAAACCATTAATTCCATAGGTATCAAAAACATTTATCATAAATAAATGATTATCGGTTCCACCACTGATAACTTTTGCACCAAGTTCTTGAAATTTTTGGGCCATTTGACGGGTGTTTTTAATGATATTTTGAGCATAGGTTTTAAATTGAGGTTGTAATGCTTCATAAAATGCAACTGCTTTGCCAGCAATAGCATGAAATAAAGGGCCGCCTTGATAACCTGGAAAAACTCAACGATTAACTTTTTTAGCAATTTCTGGATCATTAGTCATAATGATTCCGCCACGACCACCACGTAATGTTTTATGAGTTGTAGATGTAATAATATCAGCATATCCCACCGGAGAAGGGTGCTCTCCTGCCACAATTAAGCCTGAAATATGCGCTATATCAGCCATCAATTTAGCCCCTACTTTATCAGCAATTTCCCTAAATCTTGCAAAGTTGATGGTACGTGAATAAGCTGAGTAGCCACAAATAATTAAATCCGGTTTTTCTTGGATTGCCAATTGTTCAATTGCATCATAATCTAAATATCCTTCTTGATTTAAATCATATGAAACTGATTGGTAAAAAATGCCACTAAAACTAATTTTATAACCATGAGTTAAATGACCTCCGCAATTTAAGGATAAGCCCATGATTTTTCCACCACTAGGTGCTACAGAAGCAATAGCAGCTGCATTAGCTGTTGAGCCTGAATATGGCTGTACGTTTGCATACTCAACACCAAAAAGTTGTTTTAAACGTTCAATTGCAGTTGATTCAATAATATCAACATTTTCGCAACCACCATAATATCTTGCATTTGGATATCCTTCACCATATTTATTTGTTAAAATGCTCCCTTGAGCCTTTAATACATCTTCAGAAACAAAGTTTTCAGAAGCAATTAATTCCACATGGTCTTCTTGACGCTTTAATTCGTTATTAATCGCATCTTGAATTACTTGGTCGGATAATTTAATTTTTTGATACATAATTATGATTCTCCTTTATTAAATACTTGGTTTATTTCTTTAATTACTGATTCATAGTCAGTAATTCTAATTGTTATATTATGTGATGTTTCTTTTTGATAATCATCAATTATTTTAATTTCATATGGATTATGGTTTAGAATAATTGGTTTTAAGTATTCATCAATACTTTGCTTATTTAAAAGTTCAAAGGTTAAATCAATACTTTTCATTGGTTCATAATTAATTGGTTTAAATTTATGGAAATTATTCGGTAAGTCTGGGATAATAAATTCAGCATAAAAAGCATTAGTATCATCATACATTGGATGAATCTTTCCGATTCATCCAATTAGTTTATCACCATGAAAGATTTTTGCTGAAACGTTTTGGTGTACGAATTCATAATTATCAAATTTTTCAAAAGTTAATTCTAAGTTTAAAAAGTTAATTATATCTTGTTTTAATTCTTGAAAACTTTTAGTTGTTGATGCCAAACCATATACAAACTCTTCAGAAACAACCATACCATGTTCAAAGATATTAATTTGCTCTAATTTACGCTTTTGATTATAAATTATTACTTCTTGCAATGAAGTTATGATTGATTTACGAACTGATTCGCGTTCTTTTGAAACAAAGGTTAATAAATCAATATTTTCTTTTCAGCAGAGCGGATTTAAAAAGTTTTTGTTTTTTGAAACTAAACAAAATGTTCTTGCTTCATTATAACCATTATGCAATCAATAACCTTTGTGATTGTCTCGCTTTTGTGTTTTTAAAGGAGTGATATTAACAGCTTTTGGTTGAAAATTTTGATATGAATAAAAGCGGAAAATTTCTTCAATAATATCTTCAAAATAATTAATATCATATCGATAGTCCGGAACTAAAACTAAGTTTTCTTTAAACTCAAAACCTAAAGATTCTAGTTGTTTTAGTGCATCTTGAAATATATTCAAATCCTTAGAACCCGAATACATTTCTAGTTTTCGTTTATCAAATAAAATTTCTTTTTTATTTGATAAGCATATTGGGTTAATAACGTTCGATATTTTTAAATTGCTTGTTTTGGCTTGAATGTATTCTAAGGCTATTTTTGCACTATATCTTGTGATAGTTCGCGAACCTTGATTTGCAGCACTAGTTAATAATTTAATTTCTTTTGCCCCGTGGCGTACTAATTTTGGATCAAAAACACCAATTTCAAATAAATAATTAGTAGTATCTAGGTCAGCTTTTGACTTTTCTAATCCCATTACAGAAGCTAGGGATATAGGCCCTTGATCATCAAATATGGTTAGAACATTAGTAACCTCAATTTGTTTTTGACCTAAAATTTCTACCTTTCCGTTAAATAAATCACAATTAATATTTTTAGAAATTTTTTGAGCATCATAAACATGAACCGGAACACCAATTTCTAAAAGTGTTAAATTAGTTAAATTAACACTTCAATCAAACGTGCTTGAAATTCCGTGTTTGGCTAAAAACATTTTTTCATATAAACTAGTTTGATTTTTACCATGAACTTCTAAAAAAGAAAGTTCATTAGCTTTATTTTTTACAACTTTAAAGTCAGAGGTAAAACTTGGAGATGTATTATTTATGAATATTGGTTTAAACTCAGTTTTAAAATACGCTGCTAATTCTTTAGCTAAAAAATAATATGAATTTGCATCATTTCGATTTGCCGTAACTGAAATTTCTATAATATAATCATTAATTCCTAATAATTCCATTGGATCATCTTCTAAGCTTGCAAAATCATTAGGTAAAACCAATAATTGATCTTTATTTGTTAATAATTCATATTGATACCCAATTTCTGATCATGAAGCCATCATCCCTTGTGATGGAACACCTTTTAACATAACTTCTTTAAAGGTAACTCCATCTTTGGTTGAATCAACTGGAAAACAAATTACTAGGTCGCCTTCTTTTAAGATTCGATTTGTTGTTTGGATTGTAATATTACCATTTTTAGTTGCTAAATTTACTACATCTAACCGATCTGAATTAGGATTTAATTCAACTTTTAAAACTTTAGCAAAAATGACACCTGTCACATTAGCAAAGGGTTTGATACTTTCAACTTCAAAACCAAGTTCATTTAAAGCAATTTCAACTTGGCCTGGTGTTAAAGTAAGAGATGGTAAATATTTCTTTAAATGTTTAAGAGATAAAATCATGTCACTCCTTATAAATTTCAATCAATGGGCTCTTTATTTAATGTTTCTAAACGAGCATTAATAGTTTTAAAGATTTGTGAATTTTTAAAACTATGACGGTATCCTAGCGGCGAAGGATGCGATAGTTTAAATAAATTATTTGTATCATAGTTTAATAAATATAATGAATTATCAACAATTTTATGTGCATAATTACCTAAAGCCAAGATTAAAACATCTTTATTTACCCTGACAATTTCTTGGATAATTGCACTTATGAAAAAACTTCAACCAATATTTTGGTGTGAATTAGGTTTATTTTCCTCAACTGTTAAACTTGAATTTAATAATAAGATTTTTTGTTTGGCTCATGGAACCAGTGAATTAGAATTTAAAGTTATATTTGGATAATCATTTTTAAGCTCTTTAAAGATATTTTTAAGTGTGGCAGGGGTTTTTAAATTATGTGTAGAAAAAGCAAGACCATCAGCAACACCATATTCACTATAAGGATCTTGACCTAGAATAATTAGTTTAGTTTCGTGAGTTTGAAAAAATTCAAAGGCACGAAACATTTCAGTTTGGTGTGGCCAGATTGTTTTGTTTTGTTTCGCTGAAAGGGATAAATTATCTAAGATTTTAGTAAAGTAAGGCTTTTTTCCTTCAGATTGTAAAATTTTTAAAAAACTATCTTTCATAATTAAATTGCTCCATGATTCTTAAATCATTTTTATATAAATCTCTAATGTCATTAAAACCAAATTTAATCATTGTAATACGTTCAATTCCTAATCCTGCAGCAAATCCATTCATACCATTAGTATAACCGGCTAATTCTAAAACTTTTGGGTGCAACATTCCAGCGCCGAGAATTTCAATTCAACGGTTATTATAAAAAATGTCAACTTCAACACTTGGTTCAGTAAATGGAAAATAGCTTGGTCTTAATCTTAACTGTATCTCTGTTTCTAAAACATATGATAATAAAGATTTTAATGTTCAAATTAAGTTTGGAAAACTTAATTTACCAACAGCTACAAAATCGAGTTGAGTAAATTGGTGGGAGTGTGTTGCATCATCTTCATCATTACGGTATACTTTACCAATTGAAAAAGTACCTAATTCCATATTTTTATTTTCTTCAAGAACTTTTGCACTAATTCCAGTATTATGAGTTCGCAATAATGTTGTTGCATTTATATACAACGAATCATGCATTCCGCGTGCTGGGTGATCTTGTGGAATGTTTAATTTTTCAAAGTTGTATAAGTCAGAAACAACTTCAGAATCAAATTGTTGGTAATAGCCATGTTGTATAAATCAATCTTTTAATCTTTCTTCGATGATTGTAATAGGATTTAAAGATCCTGGTTTTAAAGTCGGTAAATTAATATCCGCAAATTCTGAGTTAATTTTTTGGTTAATATTTAATTTAGTAATTTTTTGCTCAGCAAGAGTAAAAAATTCTTCATATTCTTTTTTTAGTTTGTTGATTGTTTGACCAATTTCTTTTTTTTGTTCACTAGGGGCTGTTTTTAATGTTTGTTGTAATTGAAATATTTGTCCTTGGTTTCCATAAAGTTTGGCTTTAAGTTGTTTTAAATCTTCAATATTATTAATTAAGTCTAAATTTAACATTTTACTCCTTATTCTTTTTTCAATTTTCTTTTAAAGTTTCTCAATATTTTTTGACATCTTGTTCATATTTATTTTTACCAGGAGTGTAAAATTGTTCATTACGTAATTCTCTGGGTAAGTATGTTTGTGCAACTCAATTATTGGGATAATCATGAGGGTATTTATAACCAATTGCATCACCTAGTTTTTGTGCTGATTGATAGTGTCCATCTCTTAGGTGTGAAGGAATGCGGTACACTTTACCTTGATTTAAAATTATGTCTTTAACTTTTTCTTTGGCTAAGTAAGTTGAATTGCTTTTTGGACTTAAAGCTAAATCACAAATTGCTAAGGCAACTGGTAATTCCCCTTCAGGAAGACCTAGACGTTCAAAAGTCTCAATTGCCGCTAAGACTCTTGGCCCAATTTGCAAATTTGCTAAACCTACGTCTTCATATGCTAATGCCATCATGCGGCGAAACAAACCATCATAATCGCCACTTGTTAAAATCAAAAAACCATAATATAAAGCCGCATTAACATCGCTGCCTCGCACCGATTTATGAAATGCCGATAAATTATTATAATGTTCGCTTGAATTTTTATCACTATAAAAGTTTATATTTGGAATAATGGTTTTTAAATCTCGCTCGGTAATTTCATTTAAATCTGTTTTAATAATTCCTAATGTTTGCAAATTATTAATACTTGCTCTATAATCTCCCGCCGAGTAGTTTGCTAGCAAAGCTAGTTTTTCATCAGAAATATTTAGATGTTTAAAGTGTTCATTAATGATTTTTCTGAGCCCGAAAGTAATATCTTCAAGTGAAAGTTTATAAAATTGTAAAATTTGCAAACGACTTCTAATTGCCGGGACTACCTTAAAATATGGATTTTCCGTTGTGGTTGCATAAATAATAATTTTGTCAAATTCTAAATATGATAGCAAAATTTCTTGTTTATCTTTATTTAATCGATGAATTTCATCGATAATTAAAATTTGGTTTTTAGATAATAATTCAGTTAACTCAGTTTTTGAACCAACCGATGCATTAAAATAACCATATGGTAAATTCATTTCATTTGCTAATGCAAAAGCTGTTGAAGTTTTCCCAATTCCGCTTTCGCCAAAAAACAAAAAACTAGACCTAATTTTTTTAAGGACTATTTTATTTAATAATTCTTTTAAATGGTTTTGACCAATAATATCATCTAATTTTTGTGGTCTTAAGTAGTTAGCAAGGTTTTTATCAATCATTTTTATAAATTATATTATATAAGAAGTTTTTATATTATTAAATATAGAATTTTTAACTAAATTTTCTTATTATTTAAAAAAGTTATATAATATTACTATACAGTAATATATAAACATTACAAAAAATTGAAAAGAGGTAAAAATGAAAAAACTTTACAAGAAATTCTTAATGCCAGTAGCCTTTTCTATTACACCGCTATTTGCTATTGTATCATGTGCAAAACAAGAGCAAGATTCTGATCCATTTTCAAATATAAAAATTGATTTTAGAAATTCTATTGGTACAAATCCTACTCCAGCACCTTCGCCTAAACCAATAATTGAACCTAAAATTGACCCAAATAACGAAACTAAAAAAGAGACTCCAAAGGATAATAATCTTGGGGGTGAGAGACTCCAAGATCAAGATAAAGAAAACAACCCAACTAAACCAGGAGATTCACAAGAGAAAACTCAGCAAACAAAGCACCCAAATGAAACAAATGGAGAGAAAAATATTAAAGACACAGAACCAGAGCAACCAAAACAACAAACTTCGAATAACTCTCAATTTCAAATTAATTCAATTAATTTTGATTTTAATGAAAATGACCATACTAGTTTAGGTGTAATTGTAACTTTAAATAAAATACCAACAGAAGCTGAAAAAATGGAATTTAAATTACATATTAATTATCCAGACGGTTTAGATGAAGAATATGATGGTATATTTAATCCTAACTTATGACATACTCAATATAAAGATAATAAATTATTTTTTGAATTATATGACTTAGCAAAAAACTTTGATTATCAAATTTTAAAAATTGCATATAAAGATGAGGTTATTAAATTGCCTAAAGAATCAATAACATTTAAAGCAGGAACAAAACCTGAAGATGTTCAAGGAACTGGTTCTGTTGAAAATTCAAACCCTTCAGTTAAAGAAATTGAAAATAACCATGACCAGGATCATGGTAATAATGGATCAAAAGATGAAAACATTCAACCAAGACAAAGTAATCTAAATTTAGAGAAAGTTCATTTTGTAGCTGATGATTTCGATGAAACAAATGTTAGTGGTACTTTGACATTAACTCTTAACCAAACTATTACAAATTTTAATTCTTCTAAATTAGAAATATTATTTAATTTGGAAAGTTTTCAATATAGTGAGTTAACTTTTAGTCTTAAAAATAATGTTTTAAATGCATATATTTACGATTTACCAAAAGATCAAACTATTACTATTACGTCATTAAAATATAATAATGAGTCTATTTCATTAACAGAATCAAATAAAACTTTTACAACAAAAGCACCAGAGACTAATACAACCTCTGAAGATTTATAAATATTAATTGGAAATGTCACATGCAAGTTTTTTTGCATGTGACATTGTTTTTGTCTGCCTTGTAATAAAATAGTTGTATTAATAATTTTTCAAAAAATAAAGGAGACCTTAAAATTATATGAAAAATTTAGAAAAATATATTTGTGTTTTTGACAAATATCGAAAAGAAAATAAATATCATCATTTTAAAATTGAAGAGAATTACAACACTATCTTGAAAATGCAAGGAGCACTTGAGTCGCAACGAAAATTACGATCAGATCAAATCGATCTAGAACAACTTTATAATATTTTACAAGAACTTTCTGAAGGCTTCTCATTCCAAGAAGTAGCCAAGATTTTTGATAGAGACATTCGAAGTATAAAAAGCAAAATCCAAATTATTACAAATCGCAGACCACTTAGTTTAGACAAACAAAATCGTTATGTTTGTCCTAAGTGTTCAAAAAGAGTAATGCGGGTTAAAACCCTTAATTTTACCAAGCTATACGAACATTTATTAGGTTATTCATTTTCGCGACTCTTTTTTGTAAGTGATGCAATTAAAGAGAAATGAAGGGCCTACAGAAAATATTGGTATAGTGAGCTTAATACATACAATAAAAATAGAAATAAAAAGAATTTGCAGCAAAAAGAAGTTAAGAAATCAGTTACCTATCTTGTGAATTCTTTTAAAAAATTATCACCTGATGAATTTGCTCCTTCACCTAGTACAATTTATAAAATAATCAAAAAATACCCTTATTTCCTTGAATTTGACCACATTGTTAAAAAATCTGAAGGCAAATATAGGATAAGGAAGAAAAAACAAACCAAACCTAAAACATTAAAATATGCTACAGAAATTTCAAAACGTCCAGCTTATATTAATGATCGCTCTGAACACGGCCATTTTGAATTAGACACCGTTATTGGTAAATTCAATGATACCTATTGTATTGTGACGATAATTGAACGGCAAACCAGAATGTCTTATGCTATGCTCTCAAAACGCAACTCCAAAGCTATCAAACAAACTCTTGTCAAACTAATCAAGAAACATAACTTAGACATTAAAACTTTAACTATTGATAATGGTAGTGAAAATGTCTTATTGCACCAGGTCATTCCAACTGAAAGACTATTTAAATGCCAACCATATAGTTCATGACAAAAAGGTTTAATAGAAAATATGCACCGCTTAATTAGGTATTACATTCCCAAAGGAAAAAGTCTAGATAAATACTCTCAGCAAGAAATTGATTATATGATGGATAAAATAAATAACTATCGGCAAGTTGTACGGCAATATAAGATAACCTAAAATTTTTTTAATCCCCCGCCTTTGATTGCAATCAAAGGGGCCTTACTTTTGACAAAAGTAAGCAAAACCAACGAGAAAACACTCTGTGTTTTCTATTTTAGCATACATTTTTTTATCTAAAAATTATGTTAAAATTAAAAGACAATTATTTTGTTAATATCTCGCAAGTGACTTTTCCAAAAAACAGAAGATTTATAAAAACCTTTCTGGTTTAGTTATCTTGTAGAATAACTACTTTTTTGAACTACATTTTTAATTTTTTGCCCAGACTGTTGGGGTTAATCATTTTTTTATTTTTTGATTTATATTATGATGCTTTTGTTACAAAAAAAAGATAACGAAAAAACAAAGAAAAAAAATTTTTTTCTTCTTTGGCAACTAAATTGGAAAATTTATATATTTTTTGATGTTTTTACTGTCTAAAAAATTAAGACATAATTATGCATATTGTTAAATTAACTATAAAATTTCAAAATGAAGCAAAAAGATTTTTAACCCCCCGCCCTTGATTGCAATCAAGGGGGCCTTACTTTTGAAAAAGTAAGCAAAACTTCCAGAAAACACGTGCCCGTGTTTTCTATTTTTATTATTTTCTTTTTTATTAAAAAATATTAAAATTAATATGCATCAATTTTTATTTCATCATTGATGCTTCTGTGTAATGTTCGAAGTATCTCTAAATACTCAGCCATAATCTTATTGGCTTCAAGGTTATTTCCTTGTGCATTCACAGAGACACTATTAAACTTTGAGATGTATAATTCAAGAGTTTTAAAAAATGAGTTTGTTTTCTTATGGATAAATGCTAGTTTTCCAACGGCAGGGATAGAATAATCTAAACCTTTCTCAAGAGCTCACATTTCTGTAAAGCTTAGATATTTTCCATTAGGTTCTTTGGCAAAGTATTTTTTTCCATTATATTTAAAATACAAATTATCATCAGAACAATGTACTAACACAACATCAGAATTATAAGGAAATATAATCCTTTTGTCATGCATATCGAAAGCTGCAAGGTTTTTACCTTGGTATCTAACAACACCATTTAAAACTTTTCTATTAATCTCTAAATCAACGGCTCAATTGCCGTTTTTCTTTCCTTCTTTTTGAAAGACATTATGTTTAGAAATTATTTTTTTATTCCTCGTGTTGTAATAATTTTGAAATACTTCGTTATTTTGCTTTAAATCATTAATATCTTTATATCCGTTTTCATGAATTAATAATGGGTATTGATCTAATGATGTTCTAAAAGATCTCTCAACGTGAGGTTTATGTTTGGGATTAGATGAACTGAGTACTTCTATTCCTTTTTTATTTAAATCTTTTTCAAAAATTGTTTGTGCGTTTTCGTTTCCCCAAAAAGTTCTTCTTTTATCAGTATAAATTTTCTTTGGAAATCCATATTTCTTAAATACTATTTCTAACAGTCTTTGATATCCTAATGTTGTTTCTTGTTCTTCAAATCATGCTGCTAATAATGTTCCAGTAGCAACATCAATTGCATGATAAAGATAGAATGGTTTATTATTTTTTAAATATGGTTCAAGCTGAGCATCGATTTCAACAATTTCACCAAATTCTAAATTTTTCTTTAGACCCAAAACTTGTCTTTGTTTTTCATTTTGTTTAATTTGTTTATAATATTTTTTTAATAGCAATGTTGTCTCTTGTGAAGTTTTCTTCTTTGATATTTTTGCTATTTTTCTTCCTCTTTTGGTTGTATGTATATTAAATAATCCTAATTGGTTGAATCTTCTTACCAAAGTTTTGTAAGAAATTTTTTGCCTTATAAAAGAACCATATTCTGAATAATAATAACTTTTAAACGAAAGTTGGTTATTTGTTAGAACGCTATTTAAAATAATTTCACATGTTTTTAAATAATCTTTAAACACTAATTCAATTTCTGAATCTGTAACTTTGCAACTTCTTTGTTGATTTTTATTTTTATGACTGATGTCAATTTCTTGATTACTTTTTATTATTTTTTTATATCTTTTTACAGTTGATACACTAAGGTTTGTAATTAAACTAAGTTGAGATAAAGATTTTTCAATATTAGCAGCAATTAATATGAGAGATTGCTGTTTTTTTAGTTCGTAGTTTGTTAAGTTTTTGTACTTATCTATGTTATGTTTGATTCTCATAAATAATTTATACCATATTTTAATTAAATTAGTTCACTTTCCATGGGATTTATATATGGACCTAAATAGTTGTCATTGGACAAACAGAAGATTTATAAAAACCTTTCTGGTTTAGTTATCTAAATATAGTGTATAATATTTAAGATTATTAATTGGAAATGTCACATGCAAGATTTTTGCATGTGACATTGTTTTTTGTCTGCCTTGTAATAAAATAGTTGTATTAATAAAATTTTAAAAATTATAAGGAGACCTTAAAATTATATGAAAAATTTAGAAAAATATATTTGTGTTTTTGATAAATATCGCAAAGAGAATAAATATCAACATTTTAAAATTGAAGAGAATTACAATACTATCTTGAAAATGCAAGGAGCTCTTGAGTCGCATCGAAAATTACGATCAGATCAAATCGATCTAGAGGAACTTTATAATATTTTACAAGAACTTTCTGAAGGCTTCTCAATCCAAGAAGTAGCCAAGATTTTTGATAGAGACATTCGAAGTATAAAAAGCAAAATTAAAATTATTACAAATCGCAGACCACTTAGTTTAGATAAACAAAATCGCTATGTTTGTCCTAAGTGTTCAAAAAGAGTAATGCGTGTTAAAACCCTTAATTTTAGCAAACTATATGAACATTTATTAGGCTATTCGTTTTCGAGACTCTTTTTTGTAAGTGATACAATTAAAGAGAAATGAAAGGCCTACAGAAAATATTGGTATAGTGAGCTTAATACATACAATAAAAATAGAAATAAAAAGAATTTGCAGCAAAAAGAAGTTAAGAAATCAGTTACCTATCTTGTGAATTCTTTTAAAAAATTATCCCCTGATGAATTTGCTCCTTCACCTAGTTCAATTTATAAAATAATCAAAAAATACCCTTATTTCCTTGAATTTGACCACATTGTTAAAAAATCTGAAGGAAAATATGGCATAAGGAAGAAGAAGCAAACCAAACCTAAAACATTAAAATATGCTACAGAAATTTCAAAACGTCCAGCTTATATTAATGATCGCTTGGAACATGGTCATTTTGAATTAGACACCGTTATTGGCAAAATCAATGATACATATTGTATTGTGACCATAATTGAACGGCAAACCAGAATGTCTTATGCTATGCTCTCAAAACGCAACTCCAAAGCTATCAAACAAACTCTTGTCAAACTAATCAAGAAACATAACTTAGACATTAAAACTTTAACAGTTGATAATGGTAGTGAAAATGTCTTATTGCACCAGGTAATTCCAACTGAAAGACTATTTAAATGCCAACCATATAGTTCATGACAAAAAGGTTCAATAGAAAATATGCACCGCTTAATTAGGTATTACATTCCCAAAGGAAAAAGTCTAGATAAATATTCTCAGCAAGAAATTGATTATATGATGGATAAAATAAATAACTATCGGCAAGTTGTAAGGCAATATAAGATAACCTAAAAACTTTTTTAATCCCCCGCCTTTGATTGCAATCAAAGGGGCCTTACTTTTGGCAAAAGTAAGCAAAACCGACGAGAAAACACTGCCGTGTTTTCTGTTTTCTCATACATTTTTTATGTACAATTTATGTTAAAATTAAAAGACAATTATTTTGTTAATACCTCGCATGTGACTTTTCCAAAAAACATAATATTTAAGATAAATTATTTTTTAACTTAACTTTTAAAAAATAGGTTATAATACTTAAACAAATAAATAAATCATTTAGGAGACAAAATGACAAAAAAAGAATTTGTAACTCAAGTATCTGAAAGAGTTGAGGATACCTTAAATTTA
This sequence comes from Mycoplasma sp. 11548, assembly GCF_055523555.1. Taxonomy (NCBI): domain Bacteria; kingdom Bacillati; phylum Mycoplasmatota; class Mollicutes; order Mycoplasmatales; family Mycoplasmataceae; genus Mycoplasma; species Mycoplasma sp. 11548. The sequence goes on along the minus strand of NZ_JBVFVF010000001.1, from coordinate 809,128 downwards.
ACACCTAAACAAGTTGATCAAATTTTAGAAGAAATGTTATTTGTTCTAAAAGAACAATTATTAGCTGAAGATTCAGTACGTTTAGCTGATTTTGGTATCTTCTCAACCGTTGTTAAACCGCAACGTACAATTACTAACAGATTTACAAAAGAACAACAAGTTGTTCCGCGTAAGAGAGTTGTTAAATATAAACCATCTAAGTACTTACGCGACTTAATTGATTTTAAATAGTTTATAAAATATTTAAAATACCTGGAAACTCTAAAGTTAAAACTTTAGAGTTTTTAATTAATTCTTCAATTCGGATACTTTTTTGCTTTTGGTTTAATAATTCTAAAATATATTCAATTTCTACTTTAAAAAATAAGTCTTTATTGCTAAAAAATAAAATGATAAAAGCAAGGCCGCCATTTCACTTTATTAATTTTAAGTAATTAATTTGATGGGTTTTTAAGTTGCTTAAATCAAAACGATCTTCGTTGCAACTTTTAGCTTCAAAACAGACGAATTGTCCTTGATACATACCAATATAGTCTACCGTTGATTTTTTACTTATATATCCTTTATTTACTATTATTTTTTGATCATTATTTTTATTTATTTTCTTAAGGGAAATATCCAGGTTTTTCTTATGAATAAAAGCATAATTAGTTTCCCAGTAATAATTAATTGTTTGATTAATAATTTTTTCTAAAAACATGCCGCGGTTCTTTGTCATATTAATCTTAATATTATTTTTATTTAAAAAATACAAAAAATAAACATTTTTGATAAAATTTAAATAAATTATTAGTTATTTAGAAAGGGAATTAGATGAACAAATTACTTATTATTGGTAACTGAAAAATGAATAAAACATATTCAGAAACCTTAGATTTTATAAATAAATTCCAAGATTTATATAACCAAAAAAACCAAATTATTGCTAAGGATACTGCCTTTGCTGTTGCTGTTCCATATGCTAATTTAAGTGCTTTTAAGACAAATCAAGTGCAAGGTTTAAAACTAGCTGCACAAGATATGTCAAAACATGTTAAAGGAGCATATACTGGAGAAGTATCAGCAGGTATGCTTCTTGATTTAGATGTTAAATATGTTATTTTAGGACATTCAGAAAGAAGAACGTATCACAACGAATGTAATAAAACAGTATATTCTAAAGCTAAATTAGCTTTAGAAAAAGGGTTAACTCCAGTTATTTGTGTTGGCGAAACTTTAGAAGAATATGAACAAGGTTTAACTAAAGAAGTAGTTAAAAAACAAATTGAAGGATCAGTTAATGATTTGGATTTATCTAAAATCGTTGTGGCATATGAGCCTGTTTGAGCAATTGGGACTGGTAAAGTAGCAACAGCTGAAATTGCACAAGATGTTTGTGCATACATTCATGAACTTACTTCAAATGATTTAGTTGTCCAATATGGAGGAAGTGTATCTCCTAAAAATATTGTTGAATTAGCGACCCAACCTGATATTAACGGATTTTTAGTTGGTGGAGCTTCATTAGAACCAGAAAGCTTCATGCAACTTTTAACCTTAGGTAAATAATCTTAGAATTAATTTATTATAAAATATGCGTTTAAATAACGCATATTTTTTAAAACAGTTTTTAACAATTATTTAGATTAAAAAAATAAAATATAAAAATTTACCTTGGTTAATTTATAATAAATTAACCAAGGTAAATTTTGGGGCGGTTGACGGGATTCGAACCCGCGAATGACGGGACCACAACCCGCTGTGTTAACCACTTCACCACAACCGCCATATTTGCCATATAATTATACACTAATTTTTAAAATTCCAAATACTAAATTATTTTTTATTGTGGCTGTGTCCAATGACAACTATTTAGGCCCATATATAAATCCCTCCGAAAATGAACTAATTTAATTAAAATATGGTATAAATTATTTATGAGAATCAAACATAACATAGATAAGTACAAAAACTTAACAAACTACGAACTAAAAAAACAGCAATCGCTCATATTAATTGCTGCTAATATTGAAAAATCTTTATCTCAACTTAGTTTAATTACAAACCTTAGTATATCAACTGTAAAAAGATATAAAAAAATAATAAAAAGTAATCAAGAAATTGACATCAGTCATAAAAATAAAAATCAACAAAGAAGTTGCAAAGTTACCGATTCAGAAATTGAATTAGTGTTTAAAGATTATTTAAAAACATGTGAAATTATTTTAAATAGCATTCTAACAAATAACCAACTTTCGTTTAAAAGTTATTATTATTCAGAATATGGTTCTTTTATAAGGCAAAAAATTTCTTACAAAACTTTGGTAAGAAGATTCAACCAATTAGGATTATTTAATATACATACAACCAAAAGAGGAAGAAAAATAGCAAAATTATCAAAGAAGAAAACTTCACAAGAGACAACATTGCTATTAAAAAAATATTATAAACAAATTAAACAAAATGAAAAACAAAGACAAGTTTTGGGTCTAAAGAAAAATTTAGAATTTGGTGAAATTGTTGAAATCGATGCTCAGCTTGAACCATATTTAAAAAATAATAAACCATTCTATCTTTATCATGCAATTGATGTTGCTACTGGAACATTATTAGCAGCATGATTTGAAGAACAAGAAACAACATTAGGATATCAAAGACTGTTAGAAATAGTATTTAAGAAATATGGATTTCCAAAGAAAATTTATACTGATAAAAGAAGAACTTTTTGGGGGAACGAAAATGCACAAACAATTTTTGAAAAAGATTTAAATAAAAAAGGAATAGAAGTACTCAGTTCTTCTAATCCCAAACATAAACCTCACGTTGAGAGATCTTTTAGAACATCATTAGATCAATACCCATTATTAATTCATGAAAACGGATATAAAGATATTAATGATTTAAAGCAAAATAACGAAGTATTTCAAAATTATTACAACACGAGGAATAAAAAAATAATTTCTAAACATAATGTCTTTCAAAAAGAAGGAAAGAAAAACGGCAATTGAGCCGTTGATTTAGAGATTAATAGAAAAGTTTTAAATGGTGTTGTTAGATACCAAGGTAAAAACCTTGCAGCTTTCGATATGCATGACAAAAGGATTATATTTCCTTATAATTCTGATGTTGTGTTAGTACATTCTTCTGATGATAATTTGTATTTTAAATATAATGGAAAAAAATACTTTGCCAAAGAACCTAATGGAAAATATCTAAGCTTTACAGAAATGTGAGCTCTTGAGAAAGGTTTAGATTATTCTATCCCTGCTGTTGGAAAACTAGCATTTATCCATAAGAAAACAAACTCATTTTTTAAAACTCTTGAATTATACATCTCAAAGTTTAATAGTGTCTCTGTGAATGCACAAGGAAATAACCTTGAAGCCAATAAGATTATGGCTGAGTATTTAGAGATACTTCGAACATTACACAGAAGCATCAATGATGAAATAAAAATTGATGCATATTAATTTTAATATTTTTTAATAAAAAAGAGAATAATAAAAATAGAAAACACGGGCACGTGTTTTCTGGAAGTTTTGCTTACTTTTTCAAAAGTAAGGCCCCCTTGATTGCAATCAAGGGCGGGGGGTTAAAAATCTTTTTGCTTCATTTTGAAATTTTGTAGTTAATGTAATGATATAAATAATTATGTTCTGATTTTTTAGACAGTAAAAACATCAAAAAATATATAAATTTTCCAATTTAGTTGCCAAAGAAGAAAAAAATTTTTTTGGTTTGTTTTTTCATTATCTTTTTTTTGCAACAAAAGCATCATAATATAAATTAAAAAATAAAAAAAGATTAACCCCAACAGTCTGGGCAGAAAATTAAAAATGTAGTTCAAAAAAGTAGTTATTCTACAAAAATTCCAAATACTAAATTATTTTTTATTGTGGCTGTTTTTTGGTTTAGTTATTGTAAATATCAAAGATTATAATCAATTAGTTTTAAAACACTATGAAGAGATAGTTATTTTGTATAAACCATTGATATGCTTATCTAAAATAGTTTTGTAACTAACATAAATATTGCTAATGGCTTAATTTGTGAGTTGATGTAAATAATTAATATTATACTTTATTATGAATATAAATATTTTTTGATCTGGTAAATTATTTTTGCACAATTTTTAAAAAATATTTGGAAACTACATTTTTATGTGTTATAATTTTAATCTAAAGTTTAAAACTTAGTATTTGCCCGAGTGGTGGAATTGGCAGACACGCTAGACTAAGGATCTAGTGGAGCAATCCGTGCAGGTTCAAGTCCTGTCTTGGGCACCATTATTATATGTATTTTATCATATATGGAGGTTGAGGAAGCATTTCTCAACTGACCCGTAAATTATCTCGCCCGTAATTATTAAAATAAATTTTAATGATTACGGGGGGGGTAATATTTTTAATATTCTTATATTTATAAAATATAATTAACACGTATACTATAAGCAAAAAAATTAAGGAGAAAAATATGGAAATATTAAAAAATCGAATTTTAAGGTTTAAAAATGAGAAGGATATTTTTTGAGGCGAAATATCGCAAAAGTTAGGTCTTAGTATTGATAAAATATATACATTATTTAAAAGCGACTGAATACCAAATATATCAGATTGTTTTAAACTAACTGATATATTTAAAGTTAATATAATTACTTTATTAACCGGAGAACCATATGATGAAAAAGGGTATTCTTCAAATAATGATGATAAATGACTTGGAGATATTAATGATCAAACAAGCCCTTTACACTTAATTTCTAAAGATGATGCAACTTTATTTAAACAATATGGATATTTAAATTTATTTAATATTTTTCATAAATTTGAATCTGGTCAAAAAGGAACAAAAGAATATTATCAATTAACTAGAAAGGTAATTGATGCACTTTACGAACATAAAGCAATTAATATTTTTAAAGAATGTCTTTTAGATAATATTGTTGATTTACCTGATGATTGATATGAAACTAATTCTCGTTCATCAGACAAATGACCATGAGTAATTTATGGAAATTCTTGAAGTTATAGTAATTCTGAATCTTTGGACACGAAACGTTTAAATAAATACATTAGTTTATGTATTGATAGTAATTATGCTGCTGGATTAAAGGCAATAGATTACAAACATAATTATAGATACTCAGATCTAACCGCAACATTTAAAAGCCTCTTTACAAAAAATGTTAAAGATGTCCTTGAATATATGTCTAAACTTGAATTTAAAAATACTAAATATAATTCAACAAATGAGATAATGCTTGAACTTTATAAAAATAAGCATTTTGAACTTTTAGACAGAATGATAGTTGACAAAGAAAGAAGATTAGAATATGCTAGAGAATCATATTATAAGTATGAAAATAGACGTTATAGACCTTATAATAATGATAAAGAATATTCTTATGAACATTTTAACCCAATTAAAGATGCTTTCAATTTAGCAAAAGAACAAAAAGATATAGTATGGCTCAAAAAGTTTAATGATTTTAATTTAAAGTTAAAGCAAAAAGTGAATCAACTTGAAGTAACTACTGTATCAAATAAAGATATGCAAATTTTTGAATTAGAATGATTAGATTCTAAACCTTTAGAAGATATTTTAGTTGCAAAGCATACTAAACATGGTGTTTTAGACTTAAAATCTTTATTAAATGATGATTGTGGGCTAAGTAAAGAAGAGTATGGGCAAAAACTTACAAATTTAGTTGCTAAAATCAGAGGCCTTAAGCCATTTATTATAGATAAATATATTAGTTATAATGAATTAATTAAAACAAGTGTTAAAAATAATATGTGGAGGGATGTATATCAATTTGCTATTGATTTGGGTTATAGCTTTTTAGCAGATGCAGTTATTGCAAAAAACGTTGATTTAATTTATGAACTTGCTGATGAATTATTTATGCCTAATGAATATATACGTCAAGGAATCATATCACACACTGATTATTTAAGAACTAAAACAGCAATAGAACATAAATATACTCAAGAACAAATAAAAGAAGGTGAATTAAAAATACTTGAAAATTGATCAAAGAGTATTTTTAATAAGATGAACAAGTTTGAAAATAGTAAGATGGACGAGTTTGAAGATAGCTATGACTCACCAGCAACTTTAGATATAGATACAAAACTCTATAAAGAACTATTAACTATTGAATCTCAAAATTTTCCTTTATTAGATGAACATAATGAATTTACTGTTAAAAGCAATCTTAAAAAAGTTAAAGAAAACTTTTGAAAACAATATAAGCAAAAACTTGAGGATGTTATTGAATCAATTACTAATGAAAAAGCTATGAAGAACCATTTTGAAAAAATTAATAATGAATTTAGTTCAAAAAACCTACTTAAACTTTTAAATTCTGGAAATATAGAAATGTGCATTATTCAAATTTATAGACGTTTGGAAGCTATCTTTGTATATAAATACAAATATAAAGATAAATATGGCGATAACATCCATGAATGGATAAACAAATATTTTGAGCATGAGAAAGTTAAAGTTGAGAGGGATTCTGATTATTACAATGATAGTAAAATCAAAGAATTGGAGGAAAAACAAAAACTATTGCATAAACTTAGAAAAAAACGCAATGATATAACGCACGGTAGTTTTTCAAACATTGATAAACAAGATAAACAACTATCAAATGATGAATTAAAAACTTGCATAAATTTATTAGACATAATAAATGAAGGAACAAAAGATGAATAAATATATAAAATACTTATTAAATAAAGACGTTGTTTCATTTGTATCTTCAAAAGGTTCGGAATCTTCTTATTTGTATGAGGATAATTCAAAGCTTGTTTTGCAATTAGTCCAAAACGAAAATTATCACATTGAAAGTTACAAAATCATCTTTTCAAGCCCTGCAATAGAATGTATTACTTATCAAAACAAAAAATATACTCATATAAATGATGTAATAAGCATTGATTATGAGTTTAAATCTGATAACCAAAAATTATTGATATCTTTTAAAGATAATCTTGCTGATAATTACGCATTGCCAATTAAAGTGGTTTTAGCAGATAAAGAAAAATGAGATAAGAATAATAAAAACAAAGAAACAAATGCAAAATATAAAAATGGGGCTTTAGTTGTTAATCCTGGAATTGATTTTCTCAATATTTTTTGAAAAAATGTAAAAGGTATGAACAAGCGAGAAATTAAAGTTTATTATCAGGATACCAACAAAGAAGATGGTTCAATTATTGAATACAAAATTTATGATGGTAGTGGAGAGAAATCAGGATATTTGAACTATACTTCAGAATTCCTTGAACTCTTAAACTTAGCACCAGGAAAATATAAAATAATATTAATACAATGGGAAAGGGAGCGTACTGACACTATTTTATCTCAAACTGAAACAATTGCTGAAATTAAACCTCTTGTTAATGAGATTGGAAAAGTTAAAGATGCAGTCGAATTAATTGAAAGTTTGTTAGGAAGATAATAAAAATTTTAAATAAAACTATGCCAAAATTATATTTTTGGCATAGTTAAGGAGGAAAAAATGGAAATAAATCATAAAAATGCAATGGCTCTTTGGAGCTCAAGATACGGCAGACAATGCCAAAAAACTAAGGACTTTGCAGGTCGAAAAATTCAAAAAAGTGATTTTAATAATCTTAAAAGCCAATCTTGTTGAAATATTGATCATATCCTCCCACTGAGCCAAAATGGTGGGAGCAATAAGGAAAATTTACAAATAACTCATTGTAAAACTAACCAAGAAAAAGGTGATAATTTTCCGACATTTAAAGCCAACAATAAGAATTTCCAAATAGTAAAACATAATGGATCTTATAAAGTTGAGGAAGTAAAAAGTACCAAAAGTAAATTCTTGGATGCTAATATTGGCTTAAACTATTTGAAAAAGCTAGAAAATAAAGATAGTAAGACAAGGTGAATTGGATCAATTTTAATAAAACTAGAAAATGTATCAAATCCTGCAGTTATAGAATTTATAGAAAAAATATTAGGTGAAGATAGCGTCCCTTATTCAATTAATAAAGGTTTTAGTAGCAATATTTACATTGCTAAAAACTATAATTGTCCACTTAAAGACGATGTATCTGAGCTGCTTGATATATGCATTTTGCTAAACACATATTTAGGATATTACTTTTTAAACAAAAAGTATATGTCTAAATATCAAATTTACTATCAACTAGATAATTATACTAATGCAAAAGATATGTATTATCAAGCAAAACTTTGCGAGTTTAATACAAGTTATTATTATTATAATGATAATTCTTTATATATAAATAATTTAGTATATGAAAATACTAGGGCTAAAGAAAATGAACCTAATCTTAATTTCACATATGGATATGGAAAATATAACTACTCTTATATAGACTTAAGAGAAAAATTATCAAATAAGTAAATTAATCATAGAAAGAAGGTAATTATGAAAATCAATAAAGAAACAGCACTCGACAAATTATGGGATGAATTTTTTGGTGGTAAAGAATATGCTAAAGATTTTGCTGGAAGATCTATAAAAATATCAGATTATGGAAATGAAGCAAGTCAACATTGTTGAAATGTTGATCATATATTTCCAGAAGTAAAAGGCGGAACTGATGCACAAGACAATTTACAAATAACTCATTGTAAAACTAACCAAGAAAAAGGTGATAAATTCCCTGGCTTCGTAGCTAATGGAATTAATTTTACTTGCAAAAAAGTAAAAGGTAAATCAAAAGTTTATAAAGTTGTTAAAGCAAAATAAATACACAGCTAAACTACAGTATAGAGACACCCGCAAGTTGGACTAAATTAATTGGTCTAACCTATGGGTGTTCTCTATATTTTTTAGTTATCGCTATTTTGCTTCTCTAAAGCTTAATAATTTATCTCTATAATATTCATATTGCTTTTGTCTAAGATTTATTTCAGCTGGTAAGCCTTTAGTTAAATCATTTGTTAAGTCAGAAAATTTATCTAGAATTTCAACTATTTTGTTTTGGAGTGCAATGGGAGGGATAGGAATAATAAGATTATTAACAACTTCCATCGATAAGGATGGAATAGTTGTTCCATATTTTGCTTCCATTAACTTATCTTGATTATTCTTAATTACATAATATAAATATTTATAATTAAGAATATCACTACATTCTTGGATTACATATAAATGTGCACCTGCTCAAAACTTTGAGTTTTGTCATTGGACAAACCCAGCTGATCCACCTTGAGCAATAGTAATTTTATTTTCATTAAAATTATATTCATGTCAATAACCAGTAGGATTTACACCGCCATTTATAACTGGATATCCACTTGTAACTAATTTGTCCTTGTTAAGTTGTTTACCTTTAACACACTTAGCTACATCACTAAGTTTTTGGTATTTAACCCCATACCCAAAACTAACTAGTTCAAAACCAAAGACATATTCAAATAATTTGGCTAATCCCGGATTATCTTCTCTCTCTCAATATCATTAATATTAAATGATAATAAGAGATCTCTATAATATTCATATTGTTTTTGTCTTAAAGATATTTCAGAAGGTAAGCCAATTTTAAGGTCATGACAAATTTTCTCAAAATTATCCAATACTTCTGCAATGCGGTTTTGGACTGGAAGGGGAGGCAGGGGAATTTGAATTCCAGCCATAACATTACTCATAAGTTTGGCATTACCCATTCCGATATTTACATGTTCTTTTGTACGGATGGTTAATGCATAATATAAGTATTTTATATTATCATTAGTTTTAAGATCTAATAATCCACAAATATTAGTAATGTTAAATTTCCCATTACGATAAAATACAGTTCCAGCATGTGCTCCGTCTGTGGTCCAGGTAATATACTCTCCATCGTATTGGTACGTATTAATCTTACCAAGTTCACCATTATTTTCAGTTTGTGATGAATATACTGGATACTCTCCAGGGTTATCTCTAATATAATTCTTAGAGATAACAATTCCCCTGCTTAACTTGAATAATTCATCGATTCTTTTATACTCAACGTTAACTTTTGAATCATCAAAAGTTAATAATTTATCTCTGTAATATTCATATTGTTGCTTACGGTATCTAAGTTCTGTGGTAAGTTCTGTGGTAAGTTCTGTGGTAAGTTCTGTGGTAAGTTCTGTGGTAAGTTCTGTGGTAAGTTCTGTGGTAAGTTCTGTGGTAAGTTCTGTGAAATTGTCAAGAATTTTAACAATTTCATCCTGGACCGCGCGGGGCGGGAGGGGAATATTTATTTCTTCGATAACGCTTCGCTCAATTGTTGGAACTCCTCCCACTCTTCTTTTGCTTTTGAAATAATCTTCATATCGCACTAAGATATAATAAAGAAATTTATTATTTATTTGCTCATCATGTCCAAGCCAAAAACTCCCATCAGAACACCAAAAAGGTTCGTCTATATATTTAACTCCGCCAATGCTACCGGTATTAACAACTATAACTGTCCCTGCAGGAACATTGAACATATTATATTTACCAAGGATTAAATCTTTACTACCATGATATACTTCATATTGAAAAGTATCATTTAAACCACTTTTAGTAACTCTTTTTCCCCGGTTGATTTTTACTACATCAATTAGTTTTTTATATTTAACCCCATTAGGGCATAGTTCATTAATAAGTTTTTCGATTTTATTCATAATGATTCCTTAATTTTTAATTAAAATAAATTTTATCATATTATATTTATTATATGTAATTGCAAATGACATCTTGCCTAAAAATTCATATTTAAAATATAATATAAGATAATTAAGTATTATTATCGATTTACAACTTTATCTCTAATAATATTTCACTAACTAAAGTATCAAAAAACCCAACAAAAAAATAAAAAAATATTTTGGTTTTTATTTTTTTGTACTATAATTATCTTGCGCTTTTTGAAAAAGCAGCATGAAGTTCTTTGAAAACTAGATATACACACAAAACATGACAGTCAATTTTTTCGAGAGTTTGATCCTGGCTCAGGATGAACGCTGGCTGTGTGCCTAATACATGCATGTCGAGCGGAGTTCTTTTAGAACTTAGCGGCGAATGGGTGAGTAACACGTACTTAACATACCTCTTAGATTGGGATAACGGTGAGAAATTATCGCTAATACCGGATACTTATATAGTTCGCATGAACTATATATAAAAGGAGCCTTAAAGCTTCACTAAGAGATTGGGGTGCGGAACATTAGCTAGTTGGTAAGGTAATGGCTTACCAAGGCGATGATGTTTAGCGGGGTTGAGAGACTGATCCGCCACACTGGGACTGAGATACGGCCCAGACTCCTACGGGAGGCAGCAGTAGGGAATTTTCCACAATGGACGAAAGTCTGATGGAGCGACACAGCGTGCAGGATGACGGCCTTCGGGTTGTAAACTGCTGTTATAAGGGAAGAAAAAGCATTAGAGGAAATGCTAGTGCCTTGACGGTACCTTGTCAGAAAGCAACGGCTAACTATGTGCCAGCAGCCGCGGTAATACATAGGTTGCAAGCGTTATCCGGAATTATTGGGCGTAAAGCGTCTGTAGGTTGTATGTTAAGTCTGGCGTGAAAACTTGGGGCTCAACCCCAAATTGCGTTGGATACTGGCATGCTAGAATTGTGTAGAGGTTAGCGGAATTCCTAGTGAAGCGGTGAAATGCGTAGATATTAGGAAGAACACCAATTTGGCGAAGGCAGCTAACTGGGCACATATTGACACTGAGAGACGAAAGCGTGGGGAGCAAACAGGATTAGATACCCTGGTAGTCCACGCTGTAAACGATGATGATTAGCTGATAGAAAATCTATTGGCGCAGCTAACGCATTAAATCATCCGCCTGAGTAGTATGCTCGCAAGAGTGAAACTTAAAGGAATTGACGGGGATCCGCACAAGCGGTGGAGCATGTGGTTTAATTTGAAGATACGCGTAGAACCTTACCCACTCTTGACATCTTCTGCAAAGCTATAGAGATATAGTGGAGGCTAACAGAATGACAGATGGTGCATGGTTGTCGTCAGCTCGTGTCGTGAGATGTTCGGTTAAGTCCTGCAACGAGCGCAACCCTTATCCTTAGTTAATTTTCTAGGGAGACTGCCCGAGTAATTGGGAGGAAGGTGGGGACGACGTCAAATCATCATGCCTCTTACGAGTGGGGCAACACACGTGCTACAATGGATAGTACAAAGAGACGCAAAATGGTGACATCAAGCAAATCTCAAAAAACTATTCTCAGTTCGGATTGTAGTCTGCAACTCGACTACATGAAGTCGGAATCGCTAGTAATCGTAGATCAGCTACGCTACGGTGAATACGTTCTCGGGTCTTGTACACACCGCCCGTCACACCATGGGAGCTGGTAATGCCCGAAGTCGGTTTTGTTAACTACGGAGACAACTGCCTAAGGCAGGGCCGGTGACTGGGGTGAAGTCGTAACAAGGTATCCCTACGAGAACGTGGGGATGGATTACCTCCTTTCTACGGAGTACATTAAGTTACAATTCATTTTAGTAACAATTACCAATTTATGATATGGTTATCATTTCTTATTTAATGTCATGGTTGAGATAACCCAACATGTATATCTAGTTTTGAGAGAACTTCTCTCATTTTGTTCTTTGAAAACTGAATAGTAAAGATAAATTAATATAACAACGACATCAAAAAATAAATTAGTCAATTTGTTTTGGATAACCGAGTAATTATTTTATGAATAATTTATTAAAATGTCTTTGAATACATCAACAACAATAGGTAAATATTGAACTTTTAAATAAGTAAGAGTGAGTGGTGGATGCCTTGGGTCTGGAAGTCGATGAAGGACGTGATTACCTGCGATAAGCCTCGTGGAGCTGGATATGAGCTACGATACGGGGATTTCCGAATGGGGAAACCTAGTTAGAGTAATGTCTAACTGCTTCAAGATGAATAAAATAGTCTTGATTGCGAGACACGTTGTGAACTGAAACATCTTAGTAGCAACAGGAAAAGAAAATAAAATATGATTCCATTAGTAGCGGCGAGCGAAAGTGGAAGAGCCCAAACCACCTTAGGGTGGGGTTGTAGGACTATCTACATAAAGTTACAAATTTTTGTTATAGCAGAAAAAGTTGGGAAACTTTAGCATAGAGGGTGATACTCCCGTATGCGAAATAGCAAAAACTTTTGATAGCATCCTGAGTAGGGCGGGGCACGTGAAACCCTGTCTGAATCTGCCGGGACCATCCGGTAAGGCTAAATACTAACCAGACACCGATAGTGAACTAGTACCGTGAGGGAAAGGTGAAAAGAACCCCGGGAGGGGAGTGAAATAGATTCTGAAACCACTTACTTACAATTAGTCAGAGGCCGTTAATGGCTGATGGCGTACATCTTGCAGTATGGACCGGCGAGTTATGTTAACATGCGAGGTTAAGCGGAAAAAAGCGGAGCCGTAGAGAAATCGAGTCTTAATAGGGCGTTTAGTATGTTGACATATACCCGAAACCAGGTGATCTATTCATGAGCAGGCTGAAGCTTGGGTAATACCAAGTGGAGGGCCGAACCGTAGTACGCTGAAAAGTGCCCGGATGACTTGTGAATAGCGGAGAAATTCCAATCGAACTTGGAGATAGCTGGTTCTCCTCGAAATAGCTTTAGGGCTAGCGTGTGATGTTAAACTTTGGTGGTAGAGCACTGAATATGGAATGGCCGCGCCTAGCGGTACTGACTATAATCAAACTCCGAATACCATTGTGTATTGTCATGCAGTCGGAACCGGGGTGCTAACGTCCCGGCTCGCGAGGGCAACAACCCAGATCGTCGGCTAAGGTCCCAAAATTATGTTAAGTCAGAAAGGTTGTGAGATTTCATAAACAACTAGGAGGTTGGCTTAGAAGCAGCCACCCTTTAAAGAGTGCGTAATAGCTCACTAGTCAAGAGATCTTGCGCCAATAATGTAACGGGAGTAAAACATAATACCGAAGCCACGGGTACGAAAGTACGTTAGAGGAGCGTTCTTAATGCAACGAAGTCAGACCGTGAGGACTGGTGGAGCGTTAAGAAGTGAGAATGCCGGTATGAGTAACGATTCGTAGTGAGAATCTACGACGCCTATTGGGAAAGGTTTCCTGGGGAAGGTTCGTCCACCCAGGGTTAGTCAGGACCTAAGGAGAGGCTGAAAAGCGTATCTGATGGATAACAGGTTAATATTCCTGTACTGCCTTGTTATAGTGATGGAGTGACGGAGAAGGATAACACTACCTATTAATGGATTTAGGGGTAAGTAGTGACTGGTGAATATAGTTAAATGCGTATTCTACAACCGGGAGCTACGATGCATAAGGCTTTGGCCTGAATTGTGTGATTTCATACTTCCAAGAAAAGCTTCTAAACGTTTAAATAACAGGGTACCTGTACCGAGAACGGACACACGTTCCCAAGATGAGTATTCTAAGGCGAGCGAGAAAACCAATGTTAAGGAACTCTGCAAATTAACCCCGTAAGTTCGCGATAAGGGGTGCCAACATTAAACCGTTGGCCACAGTAAATTGTGAGGGGCAACTGTTTATCAAAAACACAGCTCTCTGCTAAACCGCAAGGTGATGTATAGGGGGTGAAGCCTGCCCAGTGCCCGAAGGTTAAGTGGATGCGTTAGCTTAATGCGAAGCGTTGAAATGAAGCCCGGGTGAACGGCGGCCGTAACTATAACGGTCCTAAGGTAGCGAAATTCCTTGTCGGCTAAATACTGACCTGCACGAAAGGCGTAATGATCTCTCAACTGTCTCAACATTGGACTCGGTGAAATTATGGTCCCAGTGAAAACGCTGGGTACCCGCATCAAGACGAAAAGACCCCATGGAGCTTTACTACAACTTCGTATTGAAACTTGGCCTAACATGTGTAGGATAGGTGGGAGACAGTGAGATCAAGGCGCTAGCCTTGAAGGAGTCGACCTTGAAATACCACCCTTGGTATGTTGAGTTTCTAACCTGCCGCCGTTATCCGGCGGGGAGACAGTGCGTGGTGGGTAGTTTGACTGGGGCGGTCGCCTCCTAAAAGGTAACGGAGGCGTTCAAAGGTACACTCAATACGGTCAGAAACCGTATGTAGAGCGCAAAGGTAGAAGTGTGCTTGACTGCGAGACCTACAAGTCGAGCAGGTGCGAAAGCAGGACTTAGTGATCCGGCTGTACGTCATGGAACGGCAGTCGCTCAACGGATAAAAGTTACCCTGGGGATAACAGGCTTATCTTGCCCAAGAGATCACATCGACGGCAAGGTTTGGCACCTCGATGTCGGCTCATCGCATCCTGGAGCTGGAGTCGGTTCCAAGGGTTTGGCTGTTCGCCAATTAAAGCGGTACGCGAGCTGGGTTCAGAACGTCGTGAGACAGTTCGGTCCCTATCTGATGTGGGCGTTGGAATATTGATGAGAGCTGCTCTTAGTACGAGAGGACCGGAGTGGACGTACCGCTGGTGTTCCAGTTGTTCCGCCAGGAGCATAGCTGGGTAGCTAAGTACGGAAGGGATAACCGCTGAAAGCATCTAAGTGGGAAGCCTCCTCAAAGATAAGTATTCCCTTGAAATTCCTTGTAGACTACGAGGTTGATAGGATGGAAGTGTAAGTGTAGTAATACATTCAGCTGACCATTACTAATAAATTGATAGGTTTAAAAGTTAAATGTATTCATGACATTTTAATAAATTACTTTACTGTTCAGTTTTCAGAGAATAAGTAAAAACTCCCCAGAGGGGAGTTTTTTGTTAAAGGTTAAAAATTTAATTTGCTTGTTAAACTAAAATATTTATTAAATGGACTAACATATTTAGTATATAGGATCAATCCTTAAATTAATTTTAAAATTATGGGTCACTATAAAACTGCTGCTTTTTCTGTTTTTGCTTACTTTTGCTATGTAAAAATTAAAAGATAATTGTTTTCTTAATATCTCGCATGTGATTTTCAAAAACTCAATTTCACTTGATCAAAAATTTTTTTATGCTATAATTTTATTAGGTATGTTTAAATATTAAAATTATTTATTAGAATGAAATTTTATTAATAGCAAAATATACTATTTTAATAAAAATAATATTACATTAAAATTAAATTTACATAAAATTAAGGAGATAATTATGAAAAAGAAACTAAAAGTTTGCTTTTTAACTTTAATAAGCACTAGTGCTTTAACAACATTTTTTGCTACGCCAGTGGCTAAACATATTACACGAGATACAATGTGATATAAAAATCTTAATGACATAAAATTTGAAACTAGGGCCCAAGGTACCACTATTGCATTAAATTAAAATAATGAAGCAATTGCCATGCCAGTTAACAACAATTTTGAATTGAAACTATTGCTAAACCCTGGTTTTGAAACTGAAAATGAAGAATTTTTAAGCAATTTTAACCATGATTTTATAAATAAAGTTAATCAAAATAATTTAAAATATAAATCATTTGAAAAACTTACAATGATGCCTATTGTATGATTTTATTTTGAAAATGAATTTGAAAGAAAAACTTTTGTAGATAAAATTTGAAATTGAAAAGAAATTTTCAAAATTATATTATTTAAAAATGAAAAGCCTGAACCACAAGCAAAAATTGATGTACTTAATCATATTCTTTCTGAAAACGATCAACTTTATGGCGGTGGGTCATATAACTATGCTCCAGATACAACAAACCCACACTTTGAAAAATTTAAGCAATCGGTTCAGAAAAATGCTGAAATTGTAAAAGTTAGTGGTTATATGAATAATAACCATATTAATAAAATAGGAGTTTTAGAATCATGAGCATATCCATTTGATAAAAGCTATCAAAAATACTTCAAAAATGGAATTGAAATAAATGATCTTAATGAACAAACCAAACCTTGACATAAAACACACTCCACAATGGTTTCAATGATAGCTGGTGGAGCATTTGGATTTGATAGAACTTCGCAAATATATTTATATAATTTTGGTAAGCATGAAAGTAAGTGGGCAACAACAATAGAGAAAATGGTAAAAACAGATGGAATTAGGATTATCAATCACAGTTATGGGCCATCAATGTATGATGAAGATGGTAATCGATTCCAATCATATGATTTAGGTTACGATGAAGATGCATATTTTTTAGATTACATAACTAGAAAATATGGAGTAATTAACATTTTAGCCGCATCTAATAATGGTGAAAATAATACACATTACATAACAAACCAAAACTTATCTTTTAATACAATAATTATTGGAGCACTTGATGATTCTGCAACTAAGTATAATATTAAAAAGAATATAATAGCTTCATATTCAAATTATCGTCATTTCAAAGAATTTGAAAATATATCGAAGCCATTAGTTGTTGCTCCAGCATATTTTTATGATCCAATTTATAATGTTAATGAATATGAGCATGGAACTAGTTATGCTGCACCTGTAGTAACTGGTTTGATTTCTAACTTACTCAAATATAGATCAGATATTAGAAATAGCGATTATAAAATACCAATTGAAAAAGCAATTTTATCTGCATCTGCTGTTAGTCCAAATCACGATAATTTAACCTATAAGTCAAGTGGTTATGAACAAAAATTTGGTGCTGGAACAGTAGATTTTAAAACAATGTTAGAAGCTGCAAATAATTATTCAACATTAAAAATTCATCCAACTAATGATAGTGGGTTTGTATTTTCAAGTAAAGAAATAAATTTAAAAAAGAATCAAACGATAAAAATATCTAGTTCCTGAATGTTTAATGCTGGTCTTTTAAATCAATCTGAAGTTAGGCCAGAGTATAAAGAAAATACAAGTTGGGGAAATTCATTTTTAAATTTCTTTTCTCCATCACGTAAAAGAAGCCAAGAACTAGAAAAACAAAAAATTATTGCCGAGGGTAAAATGTGAGACTTAACTCATAAATCTGAGATTCATTTGACACAAGCTGAGGCAATAAAACGTCAAAACAACAATTGATTTTCTGATTATGACTTATATTTAGAAAAAAAGGAATCAAATGGGAAATGGGTTGTTGTGAAGATGATTCAGTCTGCAGTGAGTAATGATGAATTATTAGAATATAAAGCAACTTCTTCAGGGACTTATAGATATCGCATTAAAAAGTATGAGAAATATGACTTTAGCAATTCTGTATATGATTTAATAGCTGTAACACATGTGGTAAGAAATGAAGATTAATAAAAAGCTATGATTTTCTTTTGGTGCTTTATTAACAACACCACTAACTACATTATCTTGTTCTTTGCCATGAAATACGAATTTTGTTGAAATTTTAGATGAACTTTATGAAAAAGCCAAAACCTTTCATACAACAAAAGTTTTTGTACCTGAGCAGTGATTAAAAGATGATGTATATATAAAATCCGAGAGGGTCCAAAAAAAAGAAGGAACCCGATTTGCCTTTAATTCTTTTTATTTTGATAATTTTCCTACTGAAAAAAAACTTGGAGGAATTATAAAAATAGAAACTAAAGAAGACTTTGATGAATATATAATTAAACGATTTAAAGAACTTCACAGTTTTGATGATTTTAATGAAGATTCCCAAATTAAAGATTTATTCAGTAGATTATATTTAAATAATAACGAAGTATATGAGTTTTTAAAAAATAATACTATTTTCATTATTCCGTATATTTTAACAACTAGATTTGGTGGGATAATACCTGCTTATGATGAGAATAAAATAATTTTATATCAAATTTCTGGGGCTCCTCGTCGTAATGTACCAACAGTAATTCCTCAAAGTTACTTATGAAGTGTCTTTAGCATACCAAAACATATGAAAATAGAAATTAGACGTGTGGCTAATGATTTATTATCTATGGACGAATATACCAGCCAGGTTATAGAATGATATAATACAGTTTACAAGAAAATTTATCCATAATTTTTTTTATATTCAATAATGTATGTTTATATATTTAAGTTAGCAATAAATTAACTATATAAACAAAATAAGTATAAAGAAACCCATATGCAGATATTTATGCATATGGGTTTCTTCTTTAATTATCTTTTCAGACGCTTGTTTTATTTCCATTTATCAATATTTAATAATTTATCCTTGTAAAATTATAGTGTCACCTAGGTTTTAACAATTGATTTGGAACAATTTTAGGGTCGTTATAATGCTAAAGTGTTTTCTGTTTTTCTCATACATTTTTTATATAAAATTTATGTTAAAATTAAAAGACAATTATTTGTTAATATCTCGCTTGTGACTTTTCCAAAAAACATTTTGAAGAAACTCAAAATTATTTCTTGGAAAACAAAATAAAGCTTGACGATTGGTTTTTTAGCGCTTTGAAAGATATCCATGATAAGTATGGATTAGATTTTCAAAAAAAAGCACGGGCATGGAATCATATTTTCTGATTATCAATTATTTTTTGAGTTTCGATACCCTTATTTTCTCGTGTATTTTTTTATATTTTTCCAACACTTGGTGTGTCAGTCTTTTACGGGATGCCTGTTTATTTGATTAGCCATATTTTCTTTTTTTATTTATGTTAAATATTGCTGCTATTTATTCAAAATACAAAATAATAGTACTTACTAAATGAGATAACATTGATAATTGGAGATTAAAAAATAAGGAATTTACAGATAATAATTACATTACCCAAGAGGAATTAAGGGCACTTTATAACAAAAAGTGTAAAGATTTTAAAAAGTATAAAATTACGAACATTAAACGACCATTAATATATGTAAATGCAAAAATAGATTATGCAAAAACTGATAAAAAAATCTTTGATACACCTGAAAAATACTTATATTTCATTTTAATCTTACCTTATAACGTGTTTAAAATCAATTTTAAAAAAACTACACATAATTTTATTAAAGAGCTTTAATTTATATTTTAAAACTATATGTAAAATTTTACGTATAGTTTTAATATTATCTATAGTTATAACTAAATTTGCTATAATAAATAAAAGGGGGATAATGTTCACAAAAAAAATATTTAAAATGCATAAAGAGGGTTTTAACAACCTTAATTCATATGACTTTCTTAATTTTATAAATAACCCGCCTTTATGGTATCTTATATTAATTATTGTAGTACTTTTTACTTTAACAATCATTTACGCTTATTTAAAACAAACTATACGAAAAAAACAAAATTTACCATTAATTTATATTCATAATATTTTAAATGGAAAAACTAAAGATTTTTTTATACAAAATAAAATAAAAATTACTGATGAATTTTTTGATAAGATGGAATTGCTAGTGAAAAATTATGAAAACACAATAACATATACCAAAGAATGACGTGAAAGATTTAGACCTACAGGATTATTTGTTATAATTTTCTTTTTTGCTATGATTCCGATGATTTTAAATTTAACTGTAACGCATGACTTTTATACCATTAAATTACTAATATTTTTCCCATCTACATTTACTTATATTTCTTTGTCTTTTATTATAGCTAAATATCATACTAATCCTTTAATCATTGGTAGTCAAAATATTCAAAGCATTATAAATGAGTGAAAAGAGCAAAACAAAAATTTTGATGAATCTCGTAATATAATTAATTTATTTAATATGATGAAAATAGACCTTGAGCAACACAAAAAATTAATTTATAAAGATAATAATAATAAAATTATTAGATTTGAAGCTAATTGAAAAACATATAATAAATCCATTTTTGAAAATCCAGAAGAATGATCTTATTTTAAATTATTATTGCCGTGAAATAGTATTTATAAAGATAAAACAAGCCAAAAACCTTTTTGAATTATAAAGGGTGAAGATTCAGCTAGTAAAATATGTTAAATTTAGTTAATAAAATATGACTAGTATTTTATTAATAAGGATAAGGAAAATATGTTTTACACAACGTTTTTTATTACATGAGTTTTTGTTTTATTAATATGGATTTGTTTCCAGACATGATTTATTATTTTTGTTAAAAAGTTTTATAAACTACAAATTTTTCATGGTAATTTTTTATTTATTGCAAAAGGAAAAACAGCTGAATATTACACAAAAAACGAGATTAAATTAGAAGATGGTTTTTTTGAAATCATCATAAGGATTTATAACAAATATTTTTTAAGAACTAAGTTATATGCTATAGCTTTTACTTTATGTTTAGCTTTTTATCTTATTCTTTCAATTTTTTTTCTTGGTTTTACTGATTATTTAATGAATATATTAAGAGAATTATCATACCCTTATGTCTTAATGATTTTTATTTATTTATTTTGTTTTTGTATTACGCTTAGCGGCTTATTATTTTACTTTAAAACTATTTGATATTTTACTAAGCTTGAAAAACTTAGCCTTAAAAAGGTGCAAGAGTGGCAAAACTTAAACACTCTATATAATGATAATAAAAAAATAAGTTTTGATAGTTTTGGAAATATAACTAACTTTAAAAAGCCAATACGATTCTTTATCTCATCAGCAACAGAATCTTCGCTTATATTTTTACAAAAATTCGATCCTATGAACTATGATAAAGAAATTTTTGATAATCAAGAGCAATATATTTATTTTCTGAATATTCTACCTTATGATGATATTAAACTTAATTTTAAAAAAATAAAAAATAATTTAATAGCTGAACTTTTAAAGTAATATCGTAGATATAAAAGAAAAATAATAGATAATAAAAGATCCAAAAAGTCAACATGACAATGTTGACTTTTTTGTTACCTCTTTTTTAGTATCAACAATACTTTTAAATATTGATATTTAATTCAGAATAATTTGCTAACTCAATCTAGTATATTGAAGGACAAACTAATATTTATAATAACTTAATAGACATTAGCAAGATACATAACATTTTTGTCATAAAATGCATCGTTCACAAAATAAAACAAGGAGTTATTTAGAAAGAAAATCTTAAAAATAAAAAAGTTTTATACATAGTGGCAATGCTTTAATATGACCAAAGTATTGTAATATTCATCATGGCTTTAAATACTATATTTTGAAATATGTAGAATAACTACTTTTTTGAACTACATTTTTAATTTTTTGCCCAGACTGTTGGGGTTAATCATTTTTTTATTTTTTGATTTATATTATGATGCTTTTGTTACAAAAAAAAGATAACGAAAAAACAAAGAAAAAAAATTTTTTTCTTCTTTGGCAACTAAATTGGAAAATTTATATATTTTTTGATGTTTTTACTGTCTAAAAAATTAAGACATAATTATGCATATTGTTAAATTAACTATAAAATTTCAAAATGAAGCAAAAAGATTTTTAACCCCCCGCCCTTGATTGCAATCAAGGGGGCCTTACTTTTGAAAAAGTAAGCAAAACTTCCAGAAAACACGTGCCCGTGTTTTCTATTTTTATTATTTTCTTTTTTATTAAAAAATATTAAAATTAATATGCATCAATTTTTATTTCATCATTGATGCTTCTGTGTAATGTTCGAAGTATCTCTAAATACTCAGCCATAATCTTATTGGCTTCAAGGTTATTTCCTTGTGCATTCACAGAGACACTATTAAACTTTGAGATGTATAATTCAAGAGTTTTAAAAAATGAGTTTGTTTTCTTATGGATAAATGCTAGTTTTCCAACGGCAGGGATAGAATAATCTAAACCTTTCTCAAGAGCTCACATTTCTGTAAAGCTTAGATATTTTCCATTAGGTTCTTTGGCAAAGTATTTTTTTCCATTATATTTAAAATACAAATTATCATCAGAACAATGTACTAACACAACATCAGAATTATAAGGAAATATAATCCTTTTGTCATGCATATCGAAAGCTGCAAGGTTTTTACCTTGGTATCTAACAACACCATTTAAAACTTTTCTATTAATCTCTAAATCAACGGCTCAATTGCCGTTTTTCTTTCCTTCTTTTTGAAAGACATTATGTTTAGAAATTATTTTTTTATTCCTCGTGTTGTAATAATTTTGAAATACTTCGTTATTTTGCTTTAAATCATTAATATCTTTATATCCGTTTTCATGAATTAATAATGGGTATTGATCTAATGATGTTCTAAAAGATCTCTCAACGTGAGGTTTATGTTTGGGATTAGATGAACTGAGTACTTCTATTCCTTTTTTATTTAAATCTTTTTCAAAAATTGTTTGTGCGTTTTCGTTTCCCCAAAAAGTTCTTCTTTTATCAGTATAAATTTTCTTTGGAAATCCATATTTCTTAAATACTATTTCTAACAGTCTTTGATATCCTAATGTTGTTTCTTGTTCTTCAAATCATGCTGCTAATAATGTTCCAGTAGCAACATCAATTGCATGATAAAGATAGAATGGTTTATTATTTTTTAAATATGGTTCAAGCTGAGCATCGATTTCAACAATTTCACCAAATTCTAAATTTTTCTTTAGACCCAAAACTTGTCTTTGTTTTTCATTTTGTTTAATTTGTTTATAATATTTTTTTAATAGCAATGTTGTCTCTTGTGAAGTTTTCTTCTTTGATATTTTTGCTATTTTTCTTCCTCTTTTGGTTGTATGTATATTAAATAATCCTAATTGGTTGAATCTTCTTACCAAAGTTTTGTAAGAAATTTTTTGCCTTATAAAAGAACCATATTCTGAATAATAATAACTTTTAAACGAAAGTTGGTTATTTGTTAGAATGCTATTTAAAATAATTTCACATGTTTTTAAATAATCTTTAAACACTAATTCAATTTCTGAATCGGTAACTTTGCAACTTCTTTGTTGATTTTTATTTTTATGACTGATGTCAATTTCTTGATTACTTTTTATTATTTTTTTATATCTTTTTACAGTTGATACACTAAGGTTTGTAATTAAACTAAGTTGAGATAAAGATTTTTCAATATTAGCAGCAATTAATATGAGAGATTGCTGTTTTTTTAGTTCGTAGTTTGTTAAGTTTTTGTACTTATCTATGTTATGTTTGATTCTCATAAATAATTTATACCATATTTTAATTAAATTAGTTCACTTTCCATGGGATTTATATATGGACCTAAATAGTTGTCATTGGACAAACACTAAAAAACATATTAGAAATATTTACATAAACTATAAATTATGTTATAATAGCAAAGCATTATAACAGCAGCTTATTATAGCTTAAGGGTAAACCTAATTTTAACGTTTTTATTTTGTTAGTAAAGAAGCTGAATTTAATTGAACACATTAAGTTAAAATTAATTTAAGATAGAAATAAGCCCTCTTAAAATAGTGCACAATAAGAAAAGAGGAATAAATATGTCAAGATATACAGGACCTGTATTTAAAAAATCTCGTCGTTTAGGTTTTTCTATCCTTGAAAGTGGCAAAGAATTTGCTAAAGGTAAGAAAAGAACATATGCTCCTGGACAACACGGGAATAAAAGAGTTAAATTATCAGATTACGGATTACACTTATATGAAAAACAAAAAGTTAAACATTTATTTGGTGTAAGCGAAAAACAATTGCGTAAAACCTTCCAAAAAGCTATTAAATTAAAAGGTGTTACAGGTACTAACTTACTTCAACTTTTAGAAGTTCGTTTAGATAACTTAATTTATAGAGCAGGATTTGCTTCAACTAGAAGACAAGCTCGTCAATTAGTTAACCATGGACACTTTACTTTAAATGGAAAAAAGGCTAACATTCCATCAATTTTAGTTTCACTTGGTGATTCAATTGAGTTAAAAGAAAAATCACGTAACAACAAGCAAATTACAGAATCATTGGCAACTAATCAAGCAGCTGCTTGATTAACAAGAAAAGACTTTGTGTTTAAATTAGATAGATTACCAGAAAGAACTGAAATTCATCAAGAAATTAAAGATGCCTTGATTGTTGAGTTCTATTCTAAATAATAACTAAGTAAGGAATCTAATGAAAAAAAATCTTCACCCAGAATATCACGAAGTTCAAATTGCTTGTTCAACATGTGCTACTAAATTTACTTTTAAATCAGTTAGAAAAAACTTTTCAGTTGATGTTTGTTCAGGATGTCATGCAGTCTTTACTGGAAATAGAACCCAAGTAAAAGCTACCGGAAGAATTGATAAATTTAACAGACGTTTACAAAAAATGTCTAAATAATATAAACTAGCGAAAGCTAGTTTTTTTATTTTAACGTTTGTAATTAAAATACAAATAGTTTTATTTACAATATCAAGAGAATATATTAAAATACTAAATTTTCTCATAAACCTAATATAATTTAATTGTATGTATTCGAATTTCAATTAATCATAACTAACATACATACACCTATTTTAAATATTTTAAATTATATGGAGATATATGCAACAAAAATATGACATAGTTATTATTGGTGGAGGAATTATTGGATCAGTCATCGCTTATGAACTATCACAATATAAACTCAAAACCATTTTACTAGAAAGAAATCCGCTTTTTGCGGACGAAACATCAAAAGGTAATTCTGGAGCAATTCATGGTGGCTTTGACCCTGAACCACACAAACTTGAAGCTCGTTTAAATGTTTTAGGAAACCAGCTCTGACGTGAAAAAATCTTTAAGGATTTAGAATTTCCAAGAGTACAAGCTGATTCATTAATTTTAGCCTTTAACGAAGAAGAAATGCAACATGTTCATATGCTGTATGAAAGAGGTTTAACTAATAAAGTTCCACAAGAATACTTAAAAATAATTGATAGAGATGAAGTATTAAGACGTGAACCAAATGTTAATCCTAAAGTAGTTGGAGCCTTACTTTGTACTAGTTCTTGGGCAATTGATCCAGTTAGAGCTAGTTACGCTTTTTTAGGAGCTAGTGAGCAAAATGGAACAACTTTAAGCAAAAATTCTGAAGTAGTCAATATTAAATATCAAAATGATGAATTTACTATAACATTAAAAAATGGAACAATTTTAAGATCTGATGTTGTGGTTAATGCAGCAGGACATTATGCTGATGTATTGGCTGAAAAAGCAGGATATGGAGATTTTAAACAAAAAACACGCCGCGGAGAATACCGGATTTTAAGCCGAAGTGAAGCAGGTATTGTTAAATCAATTTGCTTTAAAGTGCCAACTATCCATGGAAAAGGTGTAATTGTTGCTCCTATGTTAGATGGAAGAATCTTAGTAGGTCCTACAGCACAAGAAAATGTACCAAAAGATGAAACCAGACTTGTAACTAAAGAAAAATTTGATTATATTGGTCAAATTGGTACTGAAATAATTCCAAGTTTACGAATTGACAAAACTGAGCTTACATTAGCTGGTTCAAGGCCAATTGACGTTGAAACTAATGATTTTGTAATTAGGTCAGCGAAAGATAATAAAAAGTTTATTAATGCTGCTGGAATGCAATCACCAGCTATTGCCTCTGCTCCTGCTATTGCACTCGAAATAGTGAAATTAGTTCAAGAAGCAGGAATTATCTTAGAAAAAAATCCAAACTATAATCCAAAATTTAAAATTCAATTTTAAGGAGTTTAAATGAACAATAAATACGTTATTACACTTGATTCAGGAACGACATCATGTCGTACACTTGTAATTAATCACCAAGGGCAAATTGTGGCAAGTAGCCAAGTTGAATTTGATCAACATTTTCCAAAATCTGGGTGAGTAGAACATGATCCACTTCAAATTTGGAATGTGCAACTTTCAACTATGCAATCTGCAAAGCATAAAGCAAAAATTAAATCTCATGACATCGTTGCCCTTGGCATCACCAACCAACGTGAAACTGTAGTTTTATGAGATAAAGAAACAGGTTTACCAGTATACAATGCAATTGTATGGCAAGACCGTCGTACAAGTGATTATTGTGAGACATTATTAGACACTGAGTGAGCTCAAAAAATCACAGATAAAACAGGACTAATTATTAACCCTTACTTTAGTGGTACAAAAATTAGATGAATTTTACAAAATGTGCCTGAAGCTAAGGAAAAATTAGCTGAAGGAAAACTATTAGCAGGTACCATAGATACTTGATTAATCTGAAAATTAACTGATGGAAAAGTACATGCCACAGATGTTTCAAATGCCTCAAGAACCATGCTATACAATATTCATACTCTAGATTGAGATCAAGAAATTTTAGATCTTTTTGAAATTCCTAAATCAATCTTACCAGAAGTAAAATCTTCATCAGAACACTATGGAATTGTAACCCCAACTTTATGATCAAATAAAGCAGTTGGTGAAGTGCCAATTACCGGTGTAGCTGGTGATCAACAATCAGCTTTATTTGGTCAAATGTGCACGGAAGTAGGAATGGTAAAAAATACTTATGGAACAGGATGTTTTACATTAGTAAATACCGGTACTACTGCTATTAAATCACAAAATAAATTATTAACAACTATTGCTTGAAAACTTGGTAATCAGCCAACAGTTTATGCATTAGAAGGTTCAGTTTTTATTGCCGGAGCAGCAATTCAATGATTAAGAGATTCAATTAGAATAATTTATAATTCAGCTGAATCAGATTTCTTTGCCTCATTAGTAAATGATGATCAAAGAGTTTATGTAGTGCCTTCATTTACAGGGCTTGGTGCACCATATTGAGATTCAAATTCACGTGGAGCTATTTTTGGTTTGGAACGGGGAACTAAACGTGAACATTTAGTTAAAGCAACGCTTGATTCAATTGCTTACCAATCAAATGATTTAATTCAAGCAATGCAAAAAGATTTAGGGAAACCAATCATTCAATTAAAAGTAGATGGTGGAGCATCAAAATCAAATTACTTAATGCAATTCCAAGCATCTATTTCAAATTTAAAAGTAGAAAGACCTTCAAATACTGAAACTACTGGATTAGGCGCTTCATACCTTGCTGGTTTAGCTGTGGGGTATTGAAAGAGTATTGAAGAAGTTAAAAAACTTAACCAACCAGATAGGGTTTTTGAACCTAATTTAACCAAACAAGAAACAGATAATCTCCTTAAAGGATGAGAATTATCTGTTAAGAAAACTTTAAATTGAACTAAAGATTTAGAATAGGAAAATGTATGTTATATTTATCAGAATTTATTGGAACAATGCTTCTTATTATTCTTGGTAATGGTGTAGTGTACAGCGTTTCAGGGAAACGCATGTTTGCTAATCAACCAGGAAAATGAATCGTTATTGCACTTGCATGAGGTTTAGCAGTGCTTGTTGCGGCTACTGTTGGTGTTGCAATGGGAGGACCTGCTCATTTAAACCCAGCGGTGACAATCTTTTCGCTAGTTTCAAATAGTTTTAAAAATGCTAAAGAACTAGCTTATATTCCATTGCAAATTTTAGGTGCAATGGTTGGACAAATCATTCTTAACTTTATTAATTGAAAACATATTCAAGAAACTGACCTTGGTTCAGTGCGGGGAGCTCACTGCACTGGTCCGGCTTATGACAATTTCAAAGAAAAAGCGGCTATCTTTAACTTTGCATATGAATTAGTTGGAACACTTTTATTAGTTGGTGTTATTTTAGCTTTAGGAAGCAAGAACCTTATTACTTTTGGATGAGCTCAAGGTCCATTACCTGTTGCATTATTAGTTATGGTAATTGGAATGTCACTTGGATCATCAACAGGTTATGCAATTAACCCAGCCAGGGACTTAGGACCTAGAATTGTTTATTTATTAATGGAAAAAACAGTCTTAGCACCACGTAAAAAAGAACATGTGGGAGCTAACTGATCATACTCATGAGTACCAGTTGCAGCGCCAATGCTTGGTGGAATATTAATTGGTGCAATTGCGCTTGCAGTTTAACAAAAATAAGATAAAATTAAATTTGTGCATTTTACCCTGCACAAATTTATTCATGTTTAGAGGAAAAATCAATGTCTTTTATTTATAAAAATTTAAATTTTAAGGCATAAAGTCTATACGTGAAAGTTATTACTTATATGATAGAACAGAGGTTAAATTTTGAAGATAAATTTATCTAAAGCAAAAATGATCATTAAGTCAATTCATCAAGAATTGACTGATCAATTAGATTATATTACACAATTAGATCTAGTAACAGGCGATGGGGACCATGGATCTAATATTTTAAGAGGTTTTGATGCTTGCATCGAACTTGATGCAAGCAATCAAACTTTAGAAAGCTACTTTGCTAGCCTTGGTAAAATGTTAATGACAAAGGTGGGCGGGGCAAGTGGTCCTTTATATGGAATGTCATTTTTAAATGCTTCGAAAGCTTTTGCCAACTTAGAAGTTATTTCATGAGATGCATTTAAAAACTTTACAAAAAGCTTTGCAAATACTTTAGAAACTTTAGGAAAAGTAAAATTAAATGATAAAACAATGTATGATATTTGAAGACCTTTTAGCATAAAAGTATTTGAATATAATGATTTTGATTCAAAGCTAAAAACTGACTTATTAGCATACTTAGAAAACCTTGTTGAAGCAACTAAAGATATGGTTGCTTCGCGGGGAAGAGCTGCTTATTTAAAAGGTCATTCAACAGGATCTATTGATCCTGGTGCATACACCACAGCAATTATTTTAAAAAACTTTGTAAGGGAACTTTAAAGTATGGTTAAAGCTAAATTATTTATTTTAATTAGTCATTATCAAAAATTAGCATTAACACTAGCTGAATATTTAACTAAGATGTTGCCTCTTAACAGCGAGTTTGTTAAAATTGAAGCATTGGGTGGTGTAAATAATGGCCAAGAATTAGGTACAGAACCAATGCAAATTTATGAATTAATTCAAGTTAATCCAGAATTTGAGGAAATTTTTATTTTTTCTGACCTTGGTTCAGCTACTTTGGGAGCTGAGTCAATAGCAATGCTTTTACCAGATAAAAAGATTCATGTAGCTAAAGGAGCATTTGTGGAAAATACCTTTGGAGCATATGTTTTAGCTAATTCTGGTGCAGGTTTTGATGAAATAGTTCAAGCTTCCCATGAACCATTAGCTAAATAATATAAAAA
Organism: Mycoplasma sp. 11548; assembly: GCF_055523555.1. Taxonomy (NCBI): domain Bacteria; kingdom Bacillati; phylum Mycoplasmatota; class Mollicutes; order Mycoplasmatales; family Mycoplasmataceae; genus Mycoplasma; species Mycoplasma sp. 11548. The sequence continues at coordinate 779,316 of NZ_JBVFVF010000001.1, read as the reverse complement.
ATAAACATCATAACTAAATTTGATGTTTATTTTTCTATTTTTTACTTTTTGGCTTTATTTTTTTTTTTTTTTGTTTTAAAAAAATTTAATATAATTTATATGTTAGTTTGAAAAATCTTAATAAATTTAAATAATTTAAAAGTAAACAGGAGTACAAATGACAAAAAAACAATGAATATTATTAGGTGGTGGGCTTGCCTTAGGTGCAGCAGTAGTAACTACTGCAACTATTATTGCGGTTACTAGCACAAATAAAACTAATACCCAAACAAACCCACAACCTGAACAACAATTTACAGTAAATAATAATTTAATTTTAAGTAAAACTGTAAGTTCTTTAACAACAAATGATGAATCAGCACTTAATGCAGCCTTATCAGCATTTGCATCTTTATCACCAGAGAACCAAGCTAACTTGGTTAGTGAAAAAGTTAAGTTAGATCAATTAAAATACCAAATGGCTGATTTAAAGAAATTAGAATCATTTAGAGCAACTCATAAAACAATTTTAGCTAAAACTAAATCTAATGTTACTGTTGCTGATCGTAGCCTTGTTGAAGCAGGATATACAGCTTATTATTCTATCTTAGGCGAAGTGTCTGATGCTACAACTAAATTAGCTGCTGAAAAAACTAAGTTAGATGATTTATCAGCAAAAATTAGAGAATTAGAAACTGAACAAAATAAGAGCCAAGCATATACTAATGAAGCTGATGAATTCAAAAGAGTTAATGCTAAAATACTTGCTAAAACAAAAGCAAACGTTGCAATTAGCGATAAAAACGAAGTGGATTTTGCAATTAATTGATATGATGGTTTAGCAGCATCAATTAAAAGTATGTTAACAAACGAACATACCAGATTGCAAGAATTAAAAACCCAAATTGCAACTTTAGAGCAAGAAGTTAAATATCGCGAAGATCACAGTGTTATTTTAAAAGAAACTGAAGAAGGTTTAATTTTAAAACTCAAAGACCTAGTATCTTCAGCCCTTATTGGTTATGAAGCATTAAATGCCGATAATAAAACTAAGCTTACTAGTGAAAAACTATTATTAGAAAAATTAAGTTCCCAAGTTACTAAACTTGAAACTTTAAAAGCAGAAGTAACTAGTGCTTACCAAACGAGAATTTTAATCCAAGAGAAAAAACAAGAGTTTGAAACAAATGTTAATGACGATAAAACGTTGGCTCAATATAATCAGCTTAAAGATTCAATTGAACCTTACTTAACATCAATTTATGAAGCTACCAAACAAAAAATAACTAGTGAGCTTGGAGATACACACGAAGCTAAAGAATTATTAACTAAAGCTGAAGAAATTAATAAAAAACCAGAATGAAATGATCAGGAAATGAAAGATCTTGAAAAAGAGGTGGAGAAAGCTAAGGAAAAACAAAATAGTCAAGAGTATAAACTAATTCAAGATGTTATGCTTAAAAAACCAACAATTGATCAAGATAAAAATGAAATTCTATTTTATTTAAATTACGGAACTAATGGATCAAAGATCCAGGAATTTGCAAATAAATTTGTTAAAGTAAAAGTGGTTATAAATCAAAATAATGAAGAATTCGCTCAGGAGACTACACAGTCAATTAAAAATCCGAACTGGGAAGGTTCTGATTTAGTAGAAAGACTTAAGATTAGATCTGGAACTAAAGTAGAGCTTGGTAAATGAAAAGAGGATAAAAATCCAAAAACTGAGACTAATAGTGAATCTTTAAAAGGTAAAAATGGTACAGAAAGAAATGAATCTACTAATGCTACTAATGCTACTAATGCTCAGTTCACTGCAACTATTTACTTTAAAGACGAAAATGACAAAGAGTATCTATACGAAGTTATAACTCATAATCCAGAAACTAAATCTGACCAACCAGAAGCTGCTGCTGCTGCATAAGATATGCTAATAAATTTTCTAAAATAACGGATTTAGTCCGTTATTTTTAATCATATTTTTATTTTTTTAGTATAATGTAAATTATTTAAAATTTATATTATCAAGGAGAAATTTGAAAAAAATTGTTTTAATTGTTATTGATGGTTTAGGTCTTAGAAAACAAACCCAAGGCAATGGTTTTGCGCTAGCTAAGACCCCAACATTTGACCATCTCTTTACAACTTACCCTAATTCTATTATTCAAGCTTCAGGAGAGGCCGTGGGGTTGCCTGAAGGTCAAATGGGTAATTCTGAAGTAGGTCATTTAAATATTGGTGCCGGAACTATTGTTTATACCGGATTATCATTAATTAAAAAAGCTTTAGCTGATGGTACTTACAAAGACACTAAAGCTTTTGTTGATGTTTTTCAAGATGTTTTGAAAAACAATACCACATTACATTTAATGGGATTATTATCACCTGGTGGTGTTCACTCATTAGAAGATCATTTATTCGAGTTATTACATGCTGCATATAATTATGGACTTAAAAAAGTCTCAGTTCATGTCTTTGGTGATGGTAGGGATGTAGCACCTCGCTCAATTAAAGAATCATTAAGTAAATTACAATTAATTTGTGATAAATATGGTTATAAAATAGCATCAATTTCTGGTAGATTTTATGCTATGGATCGAGATAAAATGTTTGATAGAGTATTTCAAGCTTATGATGCTATTTTGGGAAATGCAAAAGTAAGTTATATTGATCCTGTAACTTATGTTCAGGATCAATATAAACAAGAGATCTCTGATGAATTCTTTATTCCAGCTATTAACCAAACTTTAAACCAAGATTATTTTGTTAAAGATTATGACTCAATTATTTTCTTTAACTTTAGACCAGACAGGGCACGTCAACTAACCCATTTATTTATTAATTCAAACTTATATGATGTTAAAGCGCCAAAACAAGTAAAAATTAATAAATTTGCTTCAATGATGAAGTATGAAGGCTTAGATACATTAATTGCTTTTAGTGAAATGGATATTCCAATGCCAATTGGAAAAGTTTTAGAATTAGAAAATAAAAGTCAGCTAAGAATTGCAGAAACCCAAAAATATGCACACGTAACTTTCTTTATGGATGGGGGAAAAGATATTGAGTTTAAAAACTCAAAGCGTATTATGGTCGATTCTTTAAAAGTTGAATCTTATGCAAAAGCTCCCCATATGTCAGCAGAAGGAATTACTGATCAACTGCTTGAAAATGCTTTAAATTATGATTTAACGATTATGAACTATGCAAACCCTGATATGGTTGGTCATACTGGCGATCTACAGGCTACTATTACAGCTGTTGAATTTTTAGATACTCAATTTGCTCGTATCTTAGAATGAGCAAATAAAAACAATGTAACTGTTTTTATTACAGCTGATCATGGTAATGCTGAAATTACAGAAGATGAACAGGGTAATCCAGCCACTAAGCATACTAGCAGCCCCGTTATGTTAATTTGCAGTGATAAAAGTATTAAACTTAGAGATGGTATTTTAGCTAATATTGCACCGACAGTTCTAGATTATATGGGTATTAGAAAACCAAATGAAATGGACCAGGATTCATTATTAATTAAGTAGTAAAAAGATAGATTTTTAAAATCTATCTTTTTTTAATATTTAACAAATAAATTAATTTAGTTCATAGTTTAACATGATATTATAGATATAAAAAATCCGACATCTAAATGTCGGCTTTTGTTTAATTTAATCTATGATTTTTGCCCATGATCTCAAAGAACTTTTTCCCCAGTATCAATGTTAAGCAATGATATGGTTCAGCTTTTTGGATCTAGAGTTGTCTTTGTGTTTGTGAAAGTTGTTTTAACTTTTAGGACGTAGTCGCTTCCTTCAGTTTTAATTCCTCAAGCATATTCACTATAGTTGAAGATTTGTTTAGTCTCAGTTAAAATATCTCCATCTGCGGCAGTGATTTGAATTTCAAAATGTGTATATTTTTTTTGTAGTTCTTGTATTTTGTTATTATCAGTAACTAACTTAAATTTCCATTCTTGAGTACCTGATTCAAATTCAGGTTTTGCTATTAATACAGACTCAATAAACTCTCTTTTTGCTTTTAATAAAGCCGGACAGAAAAGTTAACATGTAAATGTTAGCTTTTCTGTTACCATTCGTTGGTACCAACGAAAAAATTTTTTGAAAGGAAAATTATGTCAAGACATTTAAAGAAAGAAGAATTTGCAAAAATATATGAAGAATATCAAAAGTCAGGTTTCCCAGGTGCTTTTCGGGCTATTTACCAAATATCACCAGGAACAAAAAACTTACAAAGAAATAGTGTAAAAGTTAGAATTAATAAAATAATTAAGTATTATAATTTAGGTATGGAAGACTTATTGCAGACAAAGAAAGGCGAAAACCGCAAAAAAGGAAGTGGCAGTCCTAAGAAGAAAAGAGAACCAAATTGAGATATTTTTGATCGTGATGATTTGTTACAAATAGCTAAAAGATATTATGAAATTACCAATGAATTACCCAAAAGTAAGAAAGTTATTGAATTAAAAAGTTTTAGCATAAGTTACGTGAAGCTTTCAGAAGTTTTTGGCATTTCTAGGCAAACAATTTCTAAAACTCATAAGATTAAAATTTCACAAAAACTCCCTAAACATAGTGATGTAATTGAAAAATCGTTCATAGAAACAAAGTCAAGATATGGAAGGCTAAAGCTAAGTGTTTACATATCTCAAAAATACAAAATAGATATAAACGAACGTTCTTTAGGGAGATATATGAACCTTTTAGGCCTAAAATGTAAGCTTAGACAAAAATCAAAACGAAAAGAAATTAAAAATGTATCTTCACAAATTGATAACTTAGTAAATCGTGATTATAACGATCAAAACAATCGAAATATTTATGCAACTGATGTTTCATATATAAAAGCACCAAAAGACGTGTTAGAATCACACGTTTATTTGTCTGCAATTTTATCTCATAAAACTAAACAAATTGTTGGTTTTAAATTATCAAGAAGTAATAATCTAGAACTAGTTTTAGACAATTTAAATTCATTAAAACAATACAAACCCAAAAATTTTATCATTCACTCAGATCATGGCTTTCAATATACACATCATCAATATATTAAAGAAGTTCAAAATATTGGTGGCGTTATTTCGTTATCAAGAGTGGGAAACTCACTTGATAATCGAGAAATTGAATATTGGTTTGGGATCATTAAAACCGAATTATTAAATGATTTAGATTATTCCAAAATAACATTCAATGAACTTAATGATATGATACAAGAATATGTAGTTTGGTATAATAACGATCGAATTCAATCAAACTTAAACTGAAAAACGCCAAAGCAATTTGCAATGGCATTATAAGTTACTAAAATGTTAAATTTTGCTGTCCATGTTTATAATTCCACGGAATTTTCCTTAGCTTTCTCCACCTCTTTTTCAAGATCTTTCATTTCCTGATCATTTCATTCTGGTTTTTTATTAATTTCTTCTGCTTTAGTTAATAATTCTTTAGCTTCGAGTGTATCTCCAAGCTCACTAGTTATTTTTTGTTTGGTAGCTTCATAAATTGATGTTAAGTAAGGTTCAATTGAATCTTTAAGCTGATTATATTGAGCCAACGTTTTATCGTCATTAACATTTGTTTCAAACTCTTGTTTTTTCTCTTGGATTAAAATTCTCGTTTGGTAAGCACTAGTTACTTCTGCTTTTAAAGTTTCAAGTTTAGTAACTTGGGAACTTAATTTTTCTAATAATAGTTTTTCACTAGTAAGCTTTGTTTTATTATCGGCATTTAATGCTTCATAACCAGTAAGGGCTGAAGATACTAGGTCTTTGAGTTAATAATATAAAAAAAAGATAGATTTAAATCTATCTTTTTAAAATTAAGAATAAAAAACTTATTGTATTATATGGCGGGGGTTAAAGGAATCGAACCCTTACTTGCAGTTTTGGAGACTGTAGCACTGCCATTATACTAAACCCCCGTTTACTAATATAATTATATACTATTATTATAAATTTAATAATAGTATTTTATTTGCTGCTTGATATTATATATATTTATCAGAAAGTGTTTTAATAATATATTTAACTATATATTGATCTTTAATTTACATATAAAACGAGTTGTGATTATTAATTTTCATTTTAAAATCATAATAATATCTAAATATCCTTGTTTTACACATTTGATAACTATTAATAAACTAATTTAATTTAGCAATTAATACTAACATAAATTTTTACAACAAAATGGTATAATATGAGCATGAAAAAAGTGTCTAATAAAATCTTGAAATTTAATTTAAATGACATATCATTTTTTCCAAGGTGAACCTTAAAAAAAATGGCCTTTGTTTCAATTTTAATTGCAATATCGGTAAGTTTTTCAATTGTGGTTGTACAAATTATGCCATTTGTCATTATTCCTTCTTTTAAGATTGGTTTTATTAGTTTACCAATAAAAATAACCGGATTTATTTTTGGACCTTGGACAGGATTATTCGTTGGGTTAATTAGTGATTTTTTATCGATCTTATTTGTCCCCCCCGTGGGTTATAATTTACTCTATACAGTAGCTGCTGGCGTTAATGGATTTATTCCGGGAGTTTTTAGTGTTTACTTCTTATACTTTTTAAAAGAGGCTTTTGAATCTAATTATGCTAAAGCTAAATTAAATAAAAAAATTAACTTGCTTGGAGTAAAATACCAAAAAGCAGTTTTGGATAATGACCAATATAAAATTAATAAATATTCTTTATTAATTTTAAAATATGACCAAAAGATTCAGAATATTATTAATAATAAAAGTCAAAAAACTTTAATGAATGTGAATTTATTTGTTTCGCTTGCTTTTTTAATTTTATCTTTAGGAATTGTCTTATCAATTGTGTTTTATTCGCCGCAACGTGTTATTGATCGTTCATTTATTAAGGATAAAAATATTTTACTTGCTTTAATGTCGTTTGGTTCGTTAACAATGGTAGTTTTTGTAATCTTTGGTAGATTTAAATTTAAACCAAAGTTTTACAATGTTTTATTACCAATCATTTCTTTTAGTGCTATTTTGGAATTAGCAAATTTACCAATTTTATCATATGCTGACTTATATTCATTTGGTGGATCTAACAAAGAAGATGTGTTTGTTTGATTAACTCAACATGTTCTACTCAGCCCAATTAAAATTTATTTCAATATTTTTGTAATTTATTTTGCATATTTAATTATTAGTGGATTAATTAACAAAAATTCTGAATTATCATATAAATAAACAATGCAAGATAAGAATTTATTAATTATTACAAATATCTTTGCTAAACCCAAAAAAAGTAAATTTTGAATTTCTAAATTTCAAGATAAAAATTTAGAACATGATATTTATATTCCTGAAATTTATTTAGATAAAAAAGCTACAGGGTTTTTAATTCCCTCCCAAAATAAAAATTTGACTTTTGATAAATTAAAAAAGCTTTTAACCAAAGCTCAAAAATCAAATATTTTTTTATATTCATATGACCATGACTTACAAACTTACCAAAACCATAAAGATCATTATAAACACCTTGCCTACTTAGATTTAAATAATTTATCTTTACAACAAACAACTAAAAACTCGTTTTATTTATTTTGAAAACAATGTATTAAAATCACAAAGCAAGAACTTGCGAACAAAAACAAAAATATTTTTGACAGAAAATATTCCTTAAATACTAAAAATTATTTATTTCCTAAAATATACTTTTTTGCTAATCAATTGCAAGCTACAGGGAAAGAATTTAAACGTTTACTAGATTTATTTATTGAAAGATATAATTATAAAAATAAAGCATCTTTAAATATTGATTTAATGCTTAAGGATGCTTTTGCTTGAATTAAGAATTATGAAGAAGAACTAACAGATTTATTTATTGAATTTTTTAGAGAATTAAATCTTAGTTCACAAAAATTATTTCATGATTGAGAAAGTAATGAATTATTTTTCCAAGAGCTAAAAATATTGAAATATACCAAAGACATTTTTTACATTAGAAAAATTCAAAATAAAACCTTGTTACATGTTTATAATGATTTTAAAATAAAAGCTCTTGATCAAGAACTTAAAGCAATTAAAAAATACCAATTAGCTTTTAAAATTAAAAATCAAAAGTTTATTAGTACTATTATTAAAAAGCAAAAAGAAAAATTAAGAATTATTAGAAATTATCTTAAAAACACAAATAATAATAATTTTCAAGCAAAATTTGATTTATATAAAAATAAATATTTTACACATAAGATTATAAATTTTTGAACTAAAAATAAATCATATTTTCAATATTTAGAAGAGGATTTAGTTTTTGACTTAGATAATCTAGTTAATGAAGAACTTAATTTACTCTTTGAAAAAATTCCATTTATTCCTAGTTCAAACAAATTTAATTTTTATAAACAAATTAAATTATTAAAAAAGAGTATTAGGTATCAATTTAATATTAACTTTACCAATTTTTATAATATCTCTTTAAATAATAAAAATAAGATTAATAATATTATTCAAAAATTAGAAAAATATAAAAAACAAGCTCAAAACTCGTTTTTAGTAAAACAAAAAAAATATAAAGATAAAGATAATAATCATATTTTGCATTTAGCTGAACAAATAAAAACTAAGAATGCTCAACTAGTATGGGAACAACGTAAAGCATTAGAATTATTCAAAAAAATATTAGAAGCACGAGAACTAAAATTAGTACGTATTTTGAAAAATTTAAAAAGTTTTCAAAATCTCACTAATAGATTTTACAAATATGTATCTAAACTTGGTTTTGCTTTGAAACTTGATCAAAAACAAAGTAAATTGCTAGATGAAATTAAATCTAAGAGATATTTAAATCACATTGTTAACTTTAGTTTTTACTTTTTTGATAAAATTGCTAATTTTATACTTTCTAAATATAAAGTTAATTATAAATTTAAAGAATTATATTTTTCAATTTTAAAATTTATTGAAGTTTATAGGTCACTTGGCTTAAATTTATCTGATTATTTTATTGATTGTAATTTATTACCAACCTTAAATTTATTTAAATTAAATTTAGGATTTCAAGCATTGAAAAAACCTAAATTCATATTTATTAATGATCTTGAGATAAGCGATAATAATGATTATAAGGATCAAATCCAAAACATCTTAATAAACCTTGCAAAAGATTATAATTTTAATTATGTTTTTATATCTCATGATTTTAAATATTTAACTAAATATTACCCAGAAATTTATGTTTTTAATGACTATACCCTGTTAGAACTTGGATATACCCAAAATATTCTTGCTAATCCAATTAATCCAACTGTGAAAAGTTTAATTATTAGTAATCATATAGATTATTCGCAAGATAATCATTCCAAAGCTAATTTTATTAATTTTAGTTTTTTTAGAATAACTAATGATGAATATCATTATATTTTTATTAATTGATCTAACTTTATTTTGTGGACATTAAAAACTGCAAATATGCAAGAAGGATCTGATGATGATGTTCAAGATTCTGAATTATATAATGCTGTTATAGAGCTAGATTTTTCAATTGATGAAATAGAAAATATGCCAAGTTTATATTACTTAGAAAACAACCGACATTTATTGAAAGATTATTGGGCATGGTTAATTAAAGATAGAAATGAGAATTTTAACATTTCTTTTAACGACTTAAATTATTAAAAAATTCGGTTTTAAAACCGAATTTTATAATTTTGTTATTTCGATAACAGGTTTTTTTTGTTTGCTTTGACTTTCTATTACCTTAAAAGCTATCGTTTCATCTAAGACAAAACGAGAATTTTTATATAGTTTTGGTTTATTAATTTTATTAGTCAATCACTGGTATAAATACATGTCTAATTCATTTTCGTTAAGTAAGTCTTCATCAATTTCTAATTGTTTAAAAACTTCGCTCATTTTAACGTCTTCTTTAATTCGTGCTCGTTCTAATGATATTTCATAGATTTTATGATCATCGTCATATTCATCATATATTTCACCTACTATTTCTTCAATAATATCTTCAATGGTAATAATACCAATAATATTTGATGAAGAATTATTTTCAACTACAAATGCCATTTGGGCACGTTCGGCTCGCATTTTTTCTAGTGCGCTTGATAAAATTGAATTAGCCGATATATTCGGCACTCTTTTAATATAATTCATAATTTTACCACGTTGCAAGTGAAAAATGTCTTTTAATAATAAAATACCAATTAATTGACCACCATGCATAACAGGCAAACGTGAATAATTTGTTTCTTTGAAAATCTCATGAGCTTCTTTCACAGATGATCTAAAACTAATAGATGTAACATCTTTTAGTTTTATATAGTGAGAAGACACCTTAGTTGAATCTAAGTCTAAGGCTTTTTGCGCTAACATGCTTTCGCCTGCTTGCAGAACTCCTTCTTCTTGGGCTAAGTTAATAATACTTTTTAGATCTTCTTCAGAATTAGTTACATAAACCCTTGTTGTTAGTTTTGAAAAAGGCCAAGTAAGAATTCAAAAAATTCAAAAGTTAACATCAATATACCAACTAAAGAATTGTAAGTATTTTTTGGGATTTTTCTTTGCAATCAATTTGGGAGTAATTTCGCCAAATAAAACCAACAAAGGAGTTACTAAACAAATTGAGATAATTAACCGGCTTGTTTCATTAGTTAGTAATAATCCTAGCATATAAGATGTTAAAGTGGCAGAAGCTACATTAACTAAATTATTGGCTATTAAGATAGTTGTTAAGATGCGATTAAATCTTTTATGGTGTTTTTCAATGAGTTTAGATGATTTTTCATTATTTTCTTTCATTTCGTGAATTTTAACCGCAGATAATGATGAATATGCTGTTTCACAACCACTATAAATTGCACTTAATAAAAATAAGAGTAATAGCCCAACGATAATACCTACAAAAAGTGGAATATTTAAGGTAGGTTGGTTGCTTAAAGTTGATGTTGCTTGTTGAGTTGAGGCATACCTCGAGTATATGTCCATGATTCTCCTAATATTTTCGTTCGTAGAAGGTTACTTTGGCACCTTCATAAAGTAATTCACCTTCTCCAATTGGTCCACTACGGTTTTTAGCAATGGATAAATCAGTTAGAATATGCGAATTAAAACTATTGAATTGGTCTTGATTGTTATCTGGTTTTAATTTTGTTTGATTTCGACTTAGAAAGATTACAATATCAGCATCTTGTTCTATGGCTCCTGATTCTCTTAGATCACTTAATTGCGGTTTTTTATTTTCGCGACTTTCAACAGTTCTTGATAATTGTGATAAAGCTAAAATTGGAATTTTTAAATCAATTGCTAAAACTTTTAAAGCTCTTGAAATTTGCGCTACTTCATTTTGACGATTACCACTAAATTCACTACCTGAGATTAATTGTAAGTAATCAACAATCAATAAACTCAATCCATTTTTATTTGTGGTTTGTATCTCTTTGTGCAATTGCTTAATTTTTCAAACTAAATCTGAAATTTTGCTTGAAGTATTATCATCAAAATGTAAATTAGTAATATTTTTATTCCTTGAAATAACTGATCTTAAAATGACTAAATCGTTTTGTTCTAATAATTTGGGTTTTTGTAATTTACCAAGGTTAATTGAAGCTAAAGATGAATAAAACCTGGTGGTTAGTTCAGTATAAGGCATCTCTAACGAAATAAAAGCACAACTGTATGGCCTAATAATTTGTCCTTGTGCATCAACTTGCTCTTCTTGGGTAATATTTTTAGCTATATTTAATGCAAGGGCGGTTTTACCTACCCCGGGTCTTGCTGCTAAAATAATTAATTGTCCTGGCTTAAAACCTTGAATTAAATTATCAATTAAATCATAACCAGTTTTTAATCCTTCATTAGTATCATTCACTAGTCCTTGTGATATTAATTCTTCAAATTCTTGGGTTGCTTCATTAAATGGAATAAAAGAACTATTCTGTAAAGATGAAGAATAGTTTTCTTCTAAGAAGGTGGTAAAATCTTGAACTGAATCTTGAAAGTTTAAATTTTTTTTAGTGTTTAAGGCTTTAAGTGAGGCTTGGTAAAAAGTTTCTAAATTACGCATTTTGAGCAATTCAATTAATTGCTCAATTTTATCTAAAAAATTATCAGCATTAGCAAATAATGAATTAATTTCATTAATTAAAGCACTAGTTACTTTTGGGTATTTGTGTTTTAAGTCTTCAACTTCAACAAATTCCTGAATTTCGTAATAATCGTTAAAAACCCCAACTCCATGGATGTTTTTATTACGTTTTTCATTAATAAATTCGAAAAGTTGTCTATTATCATCATGATAAAAGTGTTCACCAGTTAAATATTGGCAAGCCGTCTGTTGTCTATTTGCATCATCCATCATTAAGTTTAAAACACTTTTTTCGGTTAAATCATCATTGAATAAGGTTTGTTGGTTATTTAAAAATTCAAAACTTTCAAAATTATGGTATTTTCAAATATGTTTTTTTCTATTTTTTTTCATTAGTAATGTTTAAGAATATGCGTAAGGTTGCTTCAATTTCTTTGTAGATATAAACTTTAATTTCATGATTTCCATGTGAAACTATGTGGATTTTTTGTAATGCATGTTTAGGCAATTTAAAGCCTAGTTCTTTAAGTTTTTTATCAATATCTTTAGTAGAAATTGAACCATGCACATTTAAATTCCCGTTTTTGTCAATCGTTGCTGATAATTGGAATTTTAATGTTAAATCTTCTATTTTAGATTTTAATTCGTGCGCTTGAGAACGTTTTTCGTGTTCGTCAGCAACTAAATTATCTAAAACTTTATTTAATTTAGCTAAATTGGCTTCATTGTAAGCAACTGCAAAACCTTTTTTTATTAAAAAATTGGTTCCGTATCCAGCTGATACTTCAATTATGGTATTTGCTTTACCATCTTTACAATCTTTAGTTAATATTACTTTCATTTTTAATTAATCTCCCTGCGGTTGTTATAGCATGTTTGACATTATCAACAAATGTTTCTAAATCTTCTTGACTAGTTGCGGCTGCTGCATTAAAGTGGCCTCCTCCTCCAACAGCCTCGCAGATAATTTGAACATTTGTATTAATGCCTCTTGCACTTAGTTTATAGATATTTTTTTTATTTTCTAACTTAGCAATAACAAAGGAAGCAATTCTTCCTTTGATACGTAAGATTTCATTTGCTGCTATTGAAATTTCATCATTCGAGGCTTCAATATTAGAATATGCTAAGAAATATCCTTTTTTAATTTCGTAAATATTTTCAATCAATGATTGAATTTTATCATTAGTGCTGTGGTCTATTTTTAATACTTCAACACTTCGAGATGAACTAGCATTTTGACTTTGCAATCATGATGCAGCTGCAAAGGTACTTGAAGTTACTGATTTTGAAAATTGGCTTGTATCAAGCATAATTCCATTGAGCAACATTTGAGCTGCTAATTTAGATAAAACAAACTTATTTTCTAAAAAGGTAAGAATTTCTGTCACTATTTGGCAAGTACTTGAAGAACTTGTTTCAACATAACAATTAGTTTTTAGTGCAAAATCAGTTTGTTTTAATAAACGATGGTGGTCGAGTATAAAAATATTTTCACGTTTCACATTTATAATTGCCTTTGGATTATCAGTTCGCTCAGGATCAGCCACATCAACAAAGATAATTAGTGAATTAATATTGGTATTTTTTAAAGCAAAACTAGAATTATAAACAATGTTATTTTTGGGAATTTTATAATCTTTAATCATTTGAGTAGTAGTTGAATCAAAAGCATCTGAAATAATATAAGGTTTCTTTTTAAAATGTTTAACTAGTTCATAAACAGCATAAGCGGCACCCCAAGCATCTAAATCTGCTAATTGGTGACCATAAATAAAAACTTGATCAATATTTTCATCTAAAAGTTTTTGTTCTAATTGCTCTGCCAGATACCTAATACGTGTTTTTGAATTATCTTTTAAAACTTCAGTATTTGAACCTAAGAAAAAAGTTGGTACAAAGTTTGTTTGAATAGCTATTTGATCTCCACCACGGGACTGAGCTTGAGTCAAAGCGTTTTTGGCTTTTTCGATTTTTGTTTTTAGTGATATTCATCCATAAGAAAATCCTCCGCTAATAGTTAGTTTTTTAACTAATTTATCACTAAGAGCATTTTTTATATTAAAAAATAAATTAAAGTTTTCGTTAATTAATTTATGAATACTTTCTTCATTTGTAAAAATCAAGAATTTACCATTTGTATATTGCCGATAAATAAAATTATACTTTTGACTATATTCACTTAGCACAGTTACTAAAATACTATTAATTTTAAATAATTGTTCTTCTGATAAAATTGACTGATATAGCAAATAGTTATCAATTTCAATTTCACCAATAACTGGCATTTGTTCTTGTGCTTGATTTTTATAAATATTTTCACTCGTTACATCACGAAAAATTAATAAATGCTCTGTTGGAAAAATTTGTAATTGGAAATATTGATCCTTAAAATTAATTAATAAGTATTTATCAAAAGGTAATTTTTTATTTACTAAATTTGGATCAAGAGTTTTAATCATATTGGCTAAATTCACTCCAATAAAATCTTGACCAAATGTTGTTTTAATATAGTTTGTAGTTCAAATTATTTCATGGTTAGTATTATAAATGCACATGCCAAGATTATTTTGGTCTAAAATATCATGTAAAATTTTATTAAATGAAGTATCAATTATTTTCTTGTTTTTGGCAAAATTTCTTGCTCCCCAATAAACAATCAAAATTGTTATTGTTAATAACGAAATAATTGCAACCGAAATAACAGCAGAAACAATTGCCCTATTATAGTCATTTAGTGATGTTAAAATTATTATAATACTTAGCAAGAGTGAAAGTATCCCAGGAATCAGTCAAATTAATGATTTTTTACTAAATTTCATTTTTACTTCCTTTACTTTATATATAAATACTTAATAATTTATATTATAACATTTTTAAACTTTTATGGCTTTCTTTTGTGCAAAAAAAAGATTGTCTGTCCAATGACAACTATTTAGGCCCATATGTAAATCCCTCCGAAAATGAACTAATTTAATTAAAATATGGTATAAATTATTTATGAGAATTAAACATAACATAGATAAGTACAAAAACTTAACAAACTACGAACTAAAAAAACAGCAATCTCTCATATTAATTGCTGCTAATATTGAAAAATCTTTATCTCAACTTAGTTTAATTACAAACCTTAGTGTATCAACTGTAAAAAGATATAAAAAAATAATAAAAAGTAATCAAGAAATTGACATCAGTCATAAAAATAAAAATCAACAAAGAAGTTGCAAAGTTACAGATTCAGAAATTGAATTAGTGTTTAAAGATTATTTAAAAACATGTGAAATTATTTTAAACAGTGTTCTAACAAATAACCAACTTTCGTTTAAAAGTTATTATTATTCAGAATATGGTTCTTTTATAAGGCAAAAAATTTCTTACAAAACTTTGGTAAGAAGATTCAACCAATTAGGATTATTTAATATACATACAACCAAAAGAGGAAGAAAAATAGCAAAATTATCAAAGAAGAAAACTTCACAAGAGACAACATTGCTATTAAAAAAATATTATAAACAAATTAAACAAAATGAAAAACAAAGACAAGTTTTGGGTCTAAAGAAAAATTTAGAATTTGGTGAAATTGTTGAAATCGATGCTCAGCTTGAACCATATTTAAAAAATAATAAACCATTCTATCTTTATCATGCAATTGATGTTGCCACTGGAACATTATTAGCAGCATGATTTGAAGAACAAGAAACAACATTAGGATATCAAAGACTGTTAGAAATAGTATTTAAGAAATATGGATTTCCAAAGAAAATTTATACTGATAAAAGAAGAACTTTTTGGGGAAACGAAAACGCACAAACAATTTTTGAAAAAGATTTAAATAAAAAAGGAATAGAAGTACTCAGTTCATCTAATCCCAAACATAAACCTCACGTTGAGAGATCTTTTAGAACATCATTAGATCAATACCCATTATTAATTCATGAAAACGGATATAAAGATATTAATGATTTAAAGCAAAATAACGAAGTATTAAACATGGACAGCAAAATTTAACATTTTAGTAACTTATAATGCCATTGCAAATTGCTTTGGCGTTTTTCAGTTTAAGTTTGATTGAATTCGATCGTTATTATACCAAACTACATATTCTTGTATCATATCATTAAGTTCATTGAATGTTATTTTGGAATAATCTAAATCATTTAATAATTCGGTTTTAATGATCCCAAACCAATATTCAATTTCTCGATTATCAAGTGAGTTTCCCACTCTTGATAACGAAATAACGCCACCAATATTTTGAACTTCTTTAATATATTGATGATGTGTATATTGAAAGCCATGATCTGAGTGAATGATAAAATTTTTGGGTTTGTATTGTTTTAATGAATTTAAAGTGTCTAAAACTAGTTCTAGATTATTACTTCTTGATAATTTAAAACCAACAATTTGTTTAGTTTTATGAGACAAAATTGCAGACAAATAAACGTGTGATTCTAACACGTCTTTTGGTGCTTTTATATATGAAACATCAGTTGCATAAATATTTCGATTGTTTTGATCGTTATAATCACGATTTACTAAGTTATCAATTTGTGAAGATACATTTTTAATTTCTTTTCGTTTTGATTTTTGTCTAAGCTTACATTTTAGGCCTAAAAGGTTCATATATCTCCCTAAAGAACGTTCGTTTATATCTATTTTGTATTTTTGAGATATGTAAACACTTAGCTTTAGCCTTCCATATCTTGACTTTGTTTCTATGAACGATTTTTCAATTACATCACTATGTTTAGGGAGTTTTTGTGAAATTTTAATCTTATGAGTTTTAGAAATTGTTTGCCTAGAAATGCCAAAAACTTCTGAAAGCTTCACGTAACTTATGCTAAAACTTTTTAATTCAATAACTTTCTTACTTTTGGGTAATTCATTGGTAATTTCATAATATCTTTTAGCTATTTGTAACAAATCATCACGATCAAAAATATCTCAATTTGGTTCTCTTTTCTTCTTAGGACTGCCACTTCCTTTTTTGCGGTTTTCGCCTTTCTTTGTCTGCAATAAGTCTTCCATACCTAAATTATAATACTTAATTATTTTATTAATTCTAACTTTTACACTATTTCTTTGTAAGTTTTTTGTTCCTGGTGATATTTGGTAAATAGCCCGAAAAGCACCTGGGAAACCTGACTTTTGATATTCTTCATATATTTTTGCAAATTCTTCTTTCTTTAAATGTCTTGACATAATTTTCCTTTCAAAAAATTTTTTCGTTGGTACTAACGAATGGTAACAGAAAAGCTAACATTTACATGTTAACTTTTCTGTCCGGGTTTATATTTCAAAATTATTACAACACGAGGAATAAAAAAATAATTTCTAAACATAATGTCTTCCAAAAAGAAGGAAAGAAAAACGGCAATTGAGCCGTTGATTTAGAGATTAATAGAAAAGTTTTAAATGGTGTTGTTAGATACCAAGGTAAAAACCTTGCAGCTTTCGATATGCATGACAAAAGGATTATATTTCCTTATAATTCTGATGTTGTGTTAGTACATTCTTCTGATGATAATTTGTATTTTAAATATAATGGAAAAAAATACTTTGCCAAAGAACCTAATGGAAAATATCTAAGCTTTACAGAAATGTGAGCTCTTGAGAAAGGTTTAGATTATTCTATCCCTGCCTTTGGAAAACTAGCATTTATCCATAAGAAAACAAACTCATTTTTTAAAACTCTTGAATTATACATCTCAAAGTTTAATAGTGTCTCTGTGAATGCACAAGGAAATAACCTTGAAGCCAATAAGATTATGGCTGATTATTTAGAGATACTTCGAACATTACACAGAAGCATCAATGATGAAATAAAAATTGATGCATATTAATTTTAATATTTTTAATAAAAAAGAGAATAATAAAAATAGAAAACACGGGCACGTGTTTTCTGGAAATTTTGCTTACTTTTTCAAAAGTAAGGCTCCCTTGATTGCAATCAAGGGCGGCGGCGGCGGCGGGGGGGGGGTTTAAAAATCTTTTTGTTTCATTTTGAAATTTTATAGTTAATGTAATGATATAAATAATTATGTTCTGATTTTTTAGACAGTAAAAACATCAAAAAATATATAAATTTTTCAATTTAGTTGCCAAAGAAGAAAAAAATTTTTTGGTTTGTTTTTTCATTATCTTTTTTTTGCAACAAAAGCATCATAATATAAATCAAAAAATAAAAAAAGATTAACCCCAACAGTCTGGGCAGAAAATTAAAAATGTAGTTCAAAAAAGTAGTTATTCTACAAACTTTTATGGCTTTCTTTTGTGTAAAAAAAGATCTTAATGATCTTTTATTTGTGTTCGTGAAAAGAAAGGATTAAGGTAGCAATAATCACCCCTAAAAATAAAATTGCCAATGTAATTAATCATTTATGTTTACTAAAATGTTGGTGGTAAAATTCGGGAAAAAATTCCACTAATGATGTGAAAATAAATATTCCACCAACTCCTGCATATAACATTGCTTTACCAGAGTAATCAATTGAGCCACCTGCAAACATGCCTATTACCATAAAAGGCAAAAATAAAAACAAACCTAAGAATGATAATAATAGTGCTTTAATAGGCGTATAGCCAGATTCTTTTAACCTTATATAAAAAACAATTTCTTCAGGTATTAAATGAATAATTAATGAAAAAAAGTAAGCAAATGTAATTGAATAGTTAACTTCACCAATTTCATTTGGGGTAAATAAACTGAGGTTGTAACCTAATAACAAACCTTCGGGGATTCGGTGAGTTAAAAGTAATAATAAAGCGATAATTTTTAGTTTTGCCTCTGTTTTTTTAAATATTGTCGAATTGGCAATGTCTATTTTATCTTGAGAATTAAAAATATAATCTTCATGAATGTGCTGATGATGTTCATGATCATCACTATGATCATGAACAAAAACACTAAGCGATTTATGTGTCAAAAGTTTTTTGTTAAATTGATATGATAAAACAAATTTAATAAAAAAAGCAAATGCAAGGCCAATTATTAAACCGACAACCACAAACAAAATATTATATCCATATAATGCGCTTTTACTATAGTCACGTCCAAATGTTTTAGATACAAATAAATATGAATTCTCAAGGGCTTCACGTAAAAACCCAAAGGTTGCTAGGACAATAAAAAAACCTGTCGAAAAAGCATATACATAAATACTAAATGATTTTTTGGATAAATATTTATTTAAAAAAGGTAAGAATAATGAAATTAAAATTGGTATTAGAAGCATTGCTGCTAAAAATATTAAAATTAACAGAAGTTTTGCTATTATTTCATTATTTAAGTCATTTGATAAAGAGTTATATAAAGTTTCGATTCAACGCATTATAAGTTATGTTTAATTTCAATATTATGATACACTTCTTGAACATCGTCATCATCTTTAAGCTTATCAACAAATTCAAGCAATTTTTTCTCTTTTTCTGAATCGTATTCAACATACATATTTGGAATATATGTTACTTCACATTGGGTGAAGTTTTCAACACTTAAAGCTGCTTCAACGGCATTTTTTAAATTACTGAAGTTTTCGGGTGAGCAAGTTAAGATAAATGAAGCATCAGTCTCTTGTACATCTTGTGCATTATTTTCTAAGGCAACAAAAGTTACTTCATCATTTGAATAATCTTGTTTTTCAAATTCAATAACACCTCTTTTATCAAAAGCAAATGGCAATTGCCCAGTTTTTCCTAAAGTTGCATTTTGTTTGTTGAAATATGCCTGAATATTTGATTTAACACGATTTACATTATCACTTAAAGTAACAACGATAAAAGTGGCTCCACCACTTACTGTAGCATTGAATAATAATTCAGTGTACGTTTCTGAATTTTTAGAACCTTTAGCCTTCGCGATAGCCCTTTCAATATTATCTTTTGGCATATTTTTTGCTTTAGCTTTAGTAATTGCTAATTTTAAAGCTGGGTTCATATCTGGATCTGGCCCAAGAGATGCTGCTACAAAAATTTCTTTTGAAAGTTTTTGGAATATTTTTCCTCTTGCTGCATCTTGTGCTCCCTTACGGTGTGCAATATTTGCTGAATGTGAATGTCCTGCCATAATTTTCTCCTATTTTATGTTTCTAACTGTATATATTTTATCACGTTTATGTTGTGTTATTTTATGTTTATATTCTATTTTATCGATAGTTTCTCTATCTAAAAATTCTACTAATTTTTCTCTATTATTATTATAATGATTTAAATAAAAATCTAAATGATTATAACTAAAACCTAGTTCAAGTTCATCACTTTGACCTTCTCATAGTCCGGCACTTGGTGTTTTGTTGATAATTTGGTTTGGAACATTTAACAAACTTGCCAAAAATCTAACTTCTCCTTTGGTAAGTTTTGAAATTGGTAATAAATCGGCCCCGCCGTCGCCAAATTTGGTAAAGTAACCTATAAAAACTTCATCAGCATTATCAGTTCCTAAAACTAAATAATTATGTTCTTGGGCTAGGGCATATAATGTACTCATTCTTAGCCTTGGTTTGATGTTAGCAATCGCTAAATTATTTTTTAAATTTAGTTGGTTTGATAAAGATTCAAAAGTTTTGCTTAAGTCAACTCTTTGAAAAGTATCGTTAAAGTTTTTTTCTAATAATTTAATATGATCTAAATCACTTTGAATCATATTATTAATTGGCATAACAACACCAAGGGTGGATTTAGGCATAATTGATTTCGCAATTGCGTAAACTAATGAAGAATCAACTCCGCCACTAATTCCAACTACAAATCCCTTTGCATTTGCCTTTAGCATTCGAGACTTTAAGAAGCTTTGAATTTTCTTTAAGTACTTTAATGCAATTTCGTGGTCATAACTTACTTGAAAATTATTATATTTACTAATTTTACTCATTTTACTCCTTTTTTGGAAATTTTAATATATAAAATTAAATATAAAGTATACTTTTTACGGTTTTTGTAATTTTTAGATTTTATATTTAATTATTTATTAATTAGATCTTTAATATTTTAATGTATAATAATAAAATATAAAAATTTTTATTTAAAATTATTTGAAAAGTTTTTTTTAATAAAAAATAACTTTTAACATTATAATAGTATATTGATTTTTTGGAACTTAATTAAATTTTAATTTCCGAAAAAAAATATTTATTAAAATCAGAATTATGGGAGAAATATGAAAGAAAATAAATTAACATTAAGTGCCTTAATCTTAGATAAAAAGAAAGCTTGTGTACCTGGTGCAATTATAGAGCAAGAATTTTTTAATAATGCTGATCACCTTGCTTTTAAAAGATTTAAAAAAGGTGATAGTTTTGTTGTCGTCTATCATGATGAAAAAAATACCATTGATTCCCGTGCTATTTTAGCAACATTTTTACGTATTGTTGAAGTAAACACCCCAAATGGCAAATGACATAAAATAATTTTTAAATCAAGAAGTTATTTTGATGTAGATGATATTGGTTTAATTGTATACGAAGAAAGCGATCCAAAGGCTCCATATAAGTTTTATCCACAAATCCAATATGAAGAAATTGCACAAAAATATGATCTAGGTCAAATTTCATTTGGTGTAATTGGTGAACGTGATGATTTAGACTTATTTACTGATCTAAATGCATCTCAAAACGAAAATGATCTAATGAGATATTATGATATTTTTAGATCATTACAAAACCCCATTGAAAGAGATGCTGATAATAGCAAAACTTTTGAAGAAATTTTCTTTATTAATCAACCTCTTTCTGATCAATATGCTTCAATTAACTACCTTGAAGAATTAGTTGGTAAATATACTGAATATAACTTTAAAAAACATGGTTTTGAAAGTACTAAAGAATTTTTATTAAGTGCTATTTCATATTTAAATAATGATTATTTTGATCGTGGAACAATGTATCATGAATTTTCAATATCAGAATTACAAGAAATTTTACGCCGTATTAGTGAATTTTTAGGGTTATCTGCCGGAATTTCAAAACAAGTTCAAGAAAATATGAATAAAAAAGTGTCTAATCAACATAAGGAATTCATAATTCGTGAAAAGGTTAAAATTTTACAAGAAGAGCTAGCAAATATTAATGTTCCAATTGTGGAAGATGAATATGCAAATGACTTACGCGATAAAACTAAAGCACAAATTTATCCTGATTCAGTTAAAAAATTAATTACAGAAGAAAATAAGCGTTCAAGCGAAATGATGCCAGCTTCACCAGAAGCTTCAATTTCAAAAACTTTTGTTTCCACATTAAAAAAATTACCTTGAAGAAAAACACAAAAAGAATTTTTAGATATTAAACATGCACGCGCAGTTTTAGAAAAATATCACTATGGATTAGATAAAGTTAAAGAAAGAATTGTTGAATATATTGCAGTTATTATTAACCAAAAAAATAATGAGAGAAAATCTGCTAAAAAACTCAAACTCGATAATCAACTAGAAGTAGATTTAAACTTATTTAAAGAAGATAATAAAAAAGTTCAAGAATTCAATAATGTTCCGATTATTTGTTTAGTTGGTCCTCCTGGTACTGGAAAAACTTCTCTTTCTAAAGCAATTGCTGAATCATTGCAACGTAAATTTGTAAAAATTTCTTTAGGAGGAGTCCATGATGAGAGTGAAATTAGGGGTCATCGTCGCACATATGTTGGTGCGATGCCTGGAAAAATTATTAAAGGTATTTTAAAAGCAGAAGTTTCAAACCCTGTTATTTTACTTGATGAAATTGATAAGATGGCATCAACTAACAAAGGAGATCCAGCTAGTGCAATGCTGGAAGTTTTAGATCCAGAACAAAACTCTAAATTCCAAGATCATTATCTTGAACATGAATATGATTTATCTAAAGCAATCTTTATAGCAACGGCAAACTATTATGAAAGTATTCCGCACGCCTTAATTGACCGTGTTGAAATTATTGAACTTTCGTCTTACACTTTAACGGAAAAAATTCATATTGCTCGAAAACATTTACTTTCTAAAGCGATGCAACAAGTTGCTTTACCTGAAGATTACTTGCAACTAAGTGATGAAACACTTAAATATATTATTCAACATTATACTTCTGAAGCCGGTGTACGGGGATTAAAACGTATTTTAGATAAAATCGCACGTAAATTAACAGTTAAATTGTTAGAAACTAAACAAAAAGATTGACCAAAACATCATGCTGTTGAAATTGAAGACTTAGAAGACTTATTAGGAGTGGCTCTTTACAAGAAAAATAAAGAAATTGAAGAAGAAAAACCAGGAACCGTTAATGGTCTTGCCTATACTTCAACTGGTGGTTCATCACTGCAGATCGAAGTTAATATTTTCCCTGGAAAAGAAGAGATAAAAATCACTGGATCATTAAAAGAAGTTATGAAGGAATCTGCTCAAATTTCTGTCTCATATGTTCGTTCTAATGTTGAAAAATTTGGTATTAGTGGATTTGATTTTGACAAACATACAATTCACATTCACGTTCCTGAAGGTGCCGTTCCTAAAGATGGGCCTAGTGCAGGTGTAACATTTACAACTGCCTTAATTTCTGCATTGAAAAAATTCCCAGTTCCACCAATTTATGGAATGACTGGTGAAATCACCCTACGTGGTAAAGTTTTAGATATTGGTGGATTAAAAGAAAAATCTTTTGCAGCAAACCAAAAAAATATTCAAAAAGTATTTATTCCATATGGTAATATTAATAATTTAAGGGATATACCAGCTGAAATAAAAAATACATTAACATACATTCCTGTTAAAAATTACGAAGAAATATACAACGTAATTTTCAACAAGAAAAAACCATTAAAAGTAATTAAAGAATAGTATGGGCAAGCACTTCACTGCCAAATCATTTACACTTTTTACAATCAACTTCATCGTTGGTTTAGGTTTTATAACCACAATAACCAGTGTTTTAAATCTTGGTTATTGGGGTTATCTTGTTATTGTATTATCTTTATTGACTGTTTTGGGAACATCCTTAGTATTTTCCCGTTTATCCAACGTATATAGCGATCATTACGGAGGATCATATGCCTTTGCCAGAAATATAGATGATGATATAACAAATCACACTTACTCAATGAAGAAAAATTCAAAATTATCAATGCATCAAAGATTTAATCGCTCTTTTAAACGTAATTTTATTTTCTTTATTGGCTGAAACCAATTTATTCAATCACCAATTTTATCTTCAATTTCACCCTTGCTTTTGTCAAGAATTATTGAAGATATTCTTAGCCCAAATACACCTAACCTAATTATAATTATTTGAATTATTAGACCTTTAGCAGTATTATTATTTGGGATTTTAATTATTATTTCTACTTTTGGTTTAAAACTTAGTAAAAAAGTAATTTTAGTAAGTTCAATTTTAAAATGGTTAGTCCTTGGACTTGGACTAATTTTACTAATTACCCAAATTACAAATCTAGGTTACCATGAAAGTTTTGTGCGTTCTAAAAATATCAGCACCAAACTTATTTTTTCTAGTACTCTACTGTTTATCTTTGCTTTTGCGGGAATTGAAGACATGGCTGCTATGACCAAAGATGTGCATTTTAAAAATTTTAGAGTAATTTTACTTAGCGCAATCGGGTTAGTTTTTGTTTTTTACATGATTGCTTATTCTGTAATGCTAGGACTACGCGAAGCATTTATTGATAAAAAGTTTCATGAATACTATAATTTATCTTTAGGAATTTTTGGTTTAACCATCTTTGTGGTTGGTTTTATATCTGGAGATATTGGTTATAAAATAACTCAAACAGTTTCAAGTGCACGAAAATTAGTGCCACTGGCTCAAGATAATTTAATCGTTGAATCTTTAGCATTAAAGAACAAAAATAACGAATACAAAAAAGCAATTATTTTTGTTGCCTTTTATACACTTGTATCAATGGTTGTTTTATGTTTAATTGTATTACTAGCCCCCAAAGAAAAACAAGGCGATTATTTTGATGCTGTAATTAACATGAGTTCAATTGCTTTATTACTTGAAGATATCATGACTTTTATTGTCGCCTTTATCTTGGAAAAGAAGAAAAAAATTACAAGAATACCTCTTTGAGAGAAAATAGCATATGTAGCTGGAATTATATGAGCATCATTTTTGTTAATTACATTTTTTGTACCAGGTATTTTTGGTGCTAGTTTAACTAGTGAAGTGATCTTTACTATTTTTGGATACCTTGCATTCTTAATTTCGGGCTCTTTAATTCGCTATTATTCATATTATAAATACAAGCAAAAACTTAAGCACATGAAACAAAAAGCAATTTTATATCATCACTAAAATCCTAGTTTAAACTAGGGTTTTTTAGTGATTTTAAAGGTGGATTTAGGCACTTTATAACGACTTAGTTCCTAAAAAAAAAAAAAACTACTAAAAATATTTTTTAAGGCTGTATTCAAGGCATGAAAATATATTATGTTTGTAGGTTTATGCATACAGAATTTAACAATATAAAGTATAATTAAATAGATAATAATATATAGGAGGTAAATTCAATGACAAATGAATTATTTGAGAAGAAAAGAATTTATGTTAATTATAATTCTAAAATTAGTTCTAAATCGAAGAACCAATGAATTTTTATTTATAAAATTATCTTAATTCTTTTC
Source organism: Mycoplasma sp. 11548 (assembly GCF_055523555.1). Taxonomy (NCBI): domain Bacteria; kingdom Bacillati; phylum Mycoplasmatota; class Mollicutes; order Mycoplasmatales; family Mycoplasmataceae; genus Mycoplasma; species Mycoplasma sp. 11548. The sequence goes on along the minus strand of NZ_JBVFVF010000001.1, from coordinate 753,671 downwards.
TTTTTTGCTGGAGCTTTGTCGCTATTTTTAACACTTGACAAATCATTATTCCCGGCAACTTTAATTAAAGTTAACAGCACTAGTGCAAACTTGCAAGATTTTATTTCATTTGAAACGATTACAAAGCAAGAAAACAATGCCGTTGTCTTAATAAGGTTTAGTATTTTAATGTTTGTATTTTTATTTAGTATTTTCAAAAATTACTCAAATATTAATATGCAAAAAGAAAAATTAAAACATTATTCAATATTCTATGTTTTATACTTTTTGTTATCACTTGTTTCATTAATTTTATTTTACACATTTATTTTAACCAAAAATGATAATGGTGCAGAAGTAAAATTTAGAGCATATCAATACTTAGAATTAATTTATATTTTAATTCCCTTATTATTCATTAACGTTGCTTTTGAAATATATAACTTTTTAATTAAAAGAAAGTCAGACCCTGTTTTATATAAGTCTACTTGACCTTTAATTATTCAGGTTATTTCCCAAGTTGTATTAACTACTTTTGTGTTATTTAATGTGTTGCTTTGAGTTTCATATTCAAAAGCAAATGGGGCAAGATTATTCAGAAACACAACAGGAAATGAACAAAAATATTGAAACTTTGTTGATCAATTATTTAATATTAAAAGTTTTGGTAATTTAGCTATTATTGCTGTTTCATTTATTTTCGTAATATTCTTAATCATCGGAGCAAATGTAATTAAATTACAAAAATTATCAGAAAAGAATATTTACAAACATCAAGATAAAGATTCTTTCTTAATTGCACTTGTATTTGCTTTATTAGTGACAGTGTGATTAGCAACACTTTTATTGCAAGATCCTGCTAAATTTGCGATTTTAGGTGCGGAAGCCACTTATAACTTTAACAATGGGATTATTATCCTATTAGCAATTCTAGCAACTGGATTATATTTCTTAGTTTCATACTTAAAATACACTAAGACAAAAAACCCATCAAATTTAATTATTAGATTTTCAATAGCACAATTATTAATTTGATTGCCATTTATGGTATCTGTAATTCAATTTGAAAATTCTAATTTTATGATTATTAATTTATTAGTAATTAGTCTTTTATCAATTTCCACATTTACTCACTACATACTAGTAAATAAATTTATTAACAAGTTAACATTTATCATGTTAGTAATGATCTTTTCATTCAAAATTATTTTATTATTAATCTTAGGTTTAAACCACCAATTATTAATTAATAACAATTATGTTTTGGTTTCAGTGCCAACCCCAATTTCAGTAATTAAAATTATCGTTATTGTATATGCAGCTTCAATATTTACATTATTTGTAGTACAAGCATTACAGTTAGAAACTCTTGTAACCTTAAGAATATTTAAAGAAAAAAGATTTAGTTTAAAGAAGGGAAACTAGCATATGAGAAAAACAACATTATTTAAAAAAACACCAAAAATCAATGAAGAAGGTCTTTTTGATTTATACAAACAATATAAAACTGTTTATGAACAAAACGCTTCTAAGATTTTATCTTTTGAGACAATAATTAGCAAACCATTATTGTTAAATAATTTAGGTTTTAAATCGCCTGAATTTAAAACAATTAAACATAGATTAGAAAAAGCTGTTAGAGAGCGCCACAATATTCAATTTAAGGATTTCACAATTATGTTTAACTTAAATTTAAAATATTCAAAAGTTACAATGGTTCCACTAATTGCTAGTGGTGAAATCCTTTCAGATAATCATGTGATTAATTTTGTGACTGATGAGGAAGATTATGCTATTAATAATCTTTTAACAGCATTTAATACAGAAATTAGCGAATTAATCTCGAGAGGTTTTTATTTAGAGCTTATTCCTAACACACTTATTTTTCAAGGTCCTGATTCATTAAAACTATTTTTTAACCAAGAAGTAACTTCAAAAGTTGAATAATGCACATAAAGGAACTAGTCCAAAAGAAACAGAACCTAGAAAATATAAAATTAAAAGTAAATAATGATAAAAATATTTTGTTAATTAACATCCTTAATTTAACAAAAAAATTATCATTTTACTTAGATAGTGCTTTGCTTAACTCTAATTTATTAAAGTTTTTAAAATCTAAGTATACTATCTCAAATAACTTTATAACTGATTCCAAACCTGCAACTCATAAATTTCTTTTTCATAAAACAAGAGAGCTCTATGTTTATATTACTGAAGAACAAAAATATGGTACTGAATCATATACAAGATATGAAAATGAAATTTTAGCAAGAGCTAAAAAATCCGAAATTGATTTGATTACTATTGGAGAACGTGCCAAATCATTTGCACAGCTACATAAATTTAATCAATTATTACATTTTGAAAATACATTATTTAAGAACTTAACAACTTTATTAACTAAAACAATTAAAATACTATTTATCGAAAATAACTATACAAAAGTAAACTTCGTACTTAACTCAAACAAAAACTTTAAAGACGTATTTACAGTCTTGCCGCTTGAAGCATTCGACGTAGCAAAATTATTACATACCGAGTCTGTAGTAGATAAAAACTCACAATTCTTATCATTTGCGGAAATTTATCCAAATATTGAAAACTTTATTGAGTCACAAATTTCAATTTTCTTAGAAAATGCTATTAATTCACTTATTACTGAATCATCATTTTATGCAGCTAAAAACAATTTAGTTACAATTGATAAAAAACTTAAACAACTTGATGATGAATTATTGTTATTAACTAAACGCATTAACCGCGTAAAACAAGAAAAGCAAATTGAAGAAATAACTTTCTTAACCAAGAAAAAACGTACTATTTTTGAGGAAGGTGGCAAATAATGGCATTTAAACAAATTTCGATAACTTTCTTAAACAATAAAAAGAAAGATAACATTTATGATTATGATGTTTTTATTAATAGTAATGATGAAGATACATGAGTTAAACTAGGTGATAATTCAATTGGTTCTTACCCAAGACTTTTATTAAAATTTGTTAATAATACATTGCAAAATACGTTTTTTATGTTCTTAGAGAATGTGAGTTTTCTTGCGCATGATAATATGATGAATATTAAAACGTTTTCAAAACCTAACTTTTACAAAAAAACAAAGCAAAAAATTGCTTTAAATAATGATTTGGTTACTAAAAAACAACGAGTATCAGATTTAGTTTCAAACCAATTTATTGGTTGATCAATCGAAGAAGTACTCGAATTAGAATTTTTAGAATACGAAATCTTTAAACTATCAATGAGTAAGTTATTGAATTTAGAGGAGGTTAATAACCATGAATAAAAAATTCAAAAAACTGTTTAACTTATTAGCCCTTTCGCCAACTTTACTTGCACCTTTAGCTTTAGTTTCACAAACTCCAGGTGGAGGTCAAAATCCTAACCCAGGAACTGGGGGGGAGCAACAAAATCCTGGGGGCACACAAGCTCCACAAACCCCACCAAAAAATGCTGAAGACTTCGACTCATTTAAAGAAATTGCTGAAAATGCAACTAAAGAAATGGTTACTAACGCGGTTAACAACTTTATTTCATGAGTTGATGACCAAAAACAAAGAATTAATACTCAAGAAACAGATTTTCAAAAGAAATTAAGTAAAATTACTTACTTAAACATTCTTTCAAACTTTTTCAAAAAGAATAAGGATGAAATTATTGCAAATCCTTCGGCTAAGGATTTAAATATTATCTTCCCATTAGTGGCTGGAACCCAGCGTAACGTTGATATCTCAAACATTAAATATAACAATGAAGATTTTAATGGGGTTTGAGTTGGATCAACTAACCCAACTGATTATAAAACTCCATTAGGTGAAGGAACAACTTTTCAAGTACCTGATGGTGGTAAAGATCAAGTTAATTCATGAGATAAGAAAAAATTAGAAGAATCTCTTGGGAAATATGGAAAAAGTTTATTAGAAGAATTTAATAAATTAATTTATAAAGAAGAAGATGCCCTAGAAATTGATAAAGATTATTTTTTATCACTTAACGAAGATCCAAAAGATAATAGATATGATATTAAACCACCACAAGGTTATAATTCATGAGATGAATATATTGTTTCTAAATTTAAACCTAGAATTTCTAAATTTGACTTAGAAAAAAATATTGAATTAACAAAAGAAGAGCAGGAACAACAGCAACAGCAACAACCACCTGATCCAGATAATCCTGATAATCCAGATCAAGATAAACCAACAGATCCAGTTAAAACTCAAGAGATCTCACAAGGGATTCCACCTTTATCTCCTGAACTTAAATGGCATCAGATGGATGATAGTGACATAGCTGAAAAATTTGCTTCTAATAACGAAATTTTCTTCTTTAAAAACCCTGTTAACACTAGATATAAATATACTGTACAAAGTGTTAAAAAAGAAGGTGATAAATATATTGCTGAAGTAAAACTTAGTGATACAGTTGAAGTTGATAAGAATAGAACTTATACTGCAGAAGTAAAAGTTCATAATAATAAAAAAACTGCGGCTTTAACCGAGTTAACTTACCAAACAATTTCAAAATTATTTACAGACTTATATAAGTCATTAGGAATTGATGAAAAAATAAACTATACAAATCTTGAAAGTAATCAACTATCTGATGCTTTATTTCAAATTGTTAATAGTGGTGTTCAATTAATTAACACTGCATCATTTATTAAAAATTATGAAGCTGTACAAAATGCATATGCAAATGATATTTCCTTAAATGAAGTTTCTAAAACAGTTTTAAATAGCTCTGGTTTTGAAGATAACTTAACTGAGTTAACCTTAGCTTCAATGAAAACTTCACAAATTAATAACTTACCTTACTATTATTCGTTAGTTAATGCTTTAAACCGTAAAAAAGAGTTATTAAAAAATCGGATTACTCGTAACGATAAATTAGAAGGTCAACTAAAAGAAAAAGGAATTGAGATTAAACATATCAACACCTTTTATTCTAACTTAGAAACCAAAATTTATAAACTTAGAAAATCAACTGATCTTTCAACATTTAATGTTACAAAATGGTATGAAAGATTCATTCAAAATATTAAAATAGTTTCTGAAGAATTATTGCTATTACAAAAAGTAATTGGTGAAACTCAAACTCAAACATCGCAAAGCCAATCTACTCAACCAAATATTCCAGCTGGTGCTAATGCCCAAGAAAACATTCAATCTCAAGAACCAGTGTCTAACCCTGCTGAAGGTGAGCAACAAGCTGCATATAAAGAGATTATTAAACGTAATAACCAAGAAGTTAAGACTAATGGTAGCATAATTATGGGATTTGGAATTTCGCTTTGAGTTATGGGACTTATCGCAAGCATCGCAAACACATTTGTGCTTATAAAAGCATTTACAACAGACCGTTGAAAACAATATAGAAAATTATCAATTTTATTAGCAACATCATTTGTTGTTGCAATTATTGTAGGTATTGCCTTACATATTTTAGGATTATAGGAGGAAAAATGAATAAAAATCCAACAATTACATCTATATTTGATTATATAGTAGAAGTTACTGGGGAATTCCCATATAAACAAAGACAGTTTTATCATTTATTAGATAATACTGAAGTTAAATTAATGTTAATAAATGCGACAGCAAACAAAGCCTTTTTATTAGCTAATACAAAAGAAGCTCAACTTAAAATTGGTGCTGAAATTGTGTTAGAAAATGATGATGCTAGAGTTGATACACCAAGTGATTTATTTGGAAATGTTATTGACATTTTTGGAAACAAAGTACTTCCAACACCTGAGAAAAACTATTTATATACACAACCAACAGGAGCTAAAGTTTTTGAACTCGCCCACGACTTAATGTCAGTTAAAACACTTAAAGATCAGTTATTTACTGGTATTGTATCAGTTGACTTACTTATACCAATTGGTAAAGGACAACGTGAATTAATTATTGGTGATCGTCAAACTGGTAAAACACATATTGCTATTAACACAATTATTAACCAAGCTAAGGAAGGTGTTAAATCAATTTATGTCGCAGTTGGTCAAAAACGTGAAGCAATTTCAAGAATTTACCGTACTTTAAGTGAATATGGAGCAATGCAAAATACAATTATTATCGATGCGCCTTCAACAAGTGCTTTTGAACAATACCTTGCACCATACATAGGAATGGCACATGCTGAAAACTTATCATACGAACATGATGTTTTGGTTGTCTTTGATGATTTAACAAAACATGCAAACATTATTCGTGAAATTGCGCTTTTAACTGACCGTCCAGTTGGTAAAGAAGCTATGCCGGGGGATACATTCTTCTCACACTCTCAATTATTAGAGCGTTCAGGAAGTTTTGAAAATAGAAAAACTATTACTGCATTGCCAATTTTACAAACTATTGATGGAGATATTACCTCATTAGTATCATCTAACATCATTTCAATTACTGATGGTCAAATTGTAACTAGTGCCGATTTATTTTCACAAGGAATCTTGCCAGCTATTAACATTGATCTATCTGTTTCGCGTACTGGATCAAGCGTGCAAAGCCGTAGTGTTACTAAAGTAGCTGCCGAAGTTGGTAAAGCATACAGAAAATACAAACGTCACTTAAAACTTTCAATGTTAGATTACGAATTTAACAAAGAAACTACTGAATTATTAAATAAAGGTAAGTTAATTGAAAAATTATTTAATCAAAAAGGTTTTGCAATTTACTCTAAAAAAACAGTTTTACTTACTTCTAAATTAATCTCATGGGGATTATTTAATGGAATAAAAGACCAGGAAAAGGCCTTGCAATTTATTGATTTATTAATTCAAACTAACGATCAAGCGCAAAATGCATATAATAAGATTATTAATGATACTGAAGTTTATGATGATGCCTTAGTAAGAACTTTCTTTGCATCAGCTTTAAAACAATATGCTAAATATAATGGTTATAATTGAGATATAACCATTGACCATGAATTTGTTGACTTTGAAGAAAGTTACCTTGAAGAATTAGCAATGAAATTAGGAGATAAATAATGAACGGAAAAATTTTAAGTTTATGGTCAGACGTTCTTGAAATAGAATTTTCTAAAGATAACTTACCAAAAGTAAACCATTTATTAACTTTACATAATGGTGCAACTTATTTATTAGTAAAAAGAGTGCTTAATGATACTACTGTTAGAGCTATTGTAATTTATAGTTCACAAGAAATTTCAATTAGCGATGTTGTTACAAACCTTGGACATAGCTTTATGGTTCCAGTTGGTAAAGACTCGCTTAATAACATTTACTCATTTAGAGGTGAAGCATTATTACCGCAAGAATACCTTCCACTTAAAGTTGAAATGAATTCAACTATCAATAACACTCGTTTCCTTACTCGTGAATTTGAATTTATTGAAACTGGTATTAAAGCAATTGACTTCTTTATTCCAATTGTCAAAGGATACAAAATTGGTATTTTTGGTGGAGCCGGTGTTGGTAAAACAGTTTTAATGAAGGAAATGATTTTCAACATTAACCGTCAATCACCTAATACATCAAACATTTTCATTGGTTCAGGTGAGCGTTCAAGGGAAGCAATTGAGTTATACAATGAGCTTAAATCTTCAAACCTAATGGACAAATCAGTTATGTATATTTCTAAGATGAATGAATCACCTGGTGCTCGTATGTCAATTGTGCCAATTGGAGTAACAGCTGCTGAATACTTAAGAGATCAACATAACCAGGATGTGCTTTTATTCGTTGATAATATTTACCGTTTCTTACAAGCTGAAAATGAAACAAGTGCTACCTTAGGAAAACGTCCATCAGTTGGTGGATATCAATCTACTTTAGAAAGTGATGTTGCCGCAGTTGAAGATCGTTTATTTAAAAATGAAAATGGATCAATTACCTCATTCCAAACAATGTTTTTACCAATGGATGACTTGTCAGATCCATCAGCAGTTGCCGTATTTAACCACTTAGATGGAAACTTAGTTTTATCTCGTGCTCAATCTGCTAAAAATATTTTCCCTGCTTTTGATCCATTAGCTAGTCAATCCAACTCAGTTACTGCTGAATTATTAGGTAAAAAGCACTTTGATGCAATTATTGAGGCTAAGAGAATTTTAAAAGCTTACAAGGATTTAGAAGACGTTATTTTAATTTTAGGTTTTGATGAACTGGATGATGAAAGTAAAAACACAGTTAAAAAAGCTTTACAACTTGAAAACTTCTTTACACAAAACTTCTTCATGACTGAACACTTTACTAAATCACCAGGGGTTTTTGTGCCACTTAATGAAACAGTTGACTCTGTTATCAGAATTCTTGAAGGAAAATACTTGAAACAAAGTCCTGAAATTTTCCAATATGTTGGATCAAACTTAACTATTCCTACTGATGAAGAACTTGAATCATCAATGCAATATAGTTAATTTTAAATAATGAGAAAAAGAAAAATATTACAGGGACTTATTAGTGTTTCGTCACTTATAAGTCCTTTGTTCTTTCTTAGTGCATGTAATCCAACACAAAAAGAGCCAGAAAAACCAAACCCAGAACCTGATCCTGCTCCACTGCCACCAGCTGTAAATGATCCAGGTAATAATAATGATAGTCAACCAAAAAATCCTGGTAATAATACTACCCAAAAATCGCCAGAAGTTACTAGCACTAAAAGTTTAAACCATTTTAATTTAGTGCAACTTGATCCTTATTCACGTCAAGTGGATTTTTGATTCCATGCCCAAAACCAAAAAGATTTAAAACGTGATAAATTCCATATTTTACTTAATGATACTGTTAAAGTTGACTTAGTTAATGGATCAGTTTCATATGGAGTATATGCCGGAAGTTTTGAAGTGCCTAACTCACTCAGTTCTTTAACTAAAGCTCAGTTATTTTATGAAGATACTACTGTTAAATATCATTCTGAGCAAATAGCGCAGCCCATAGAATTTAAAACTGACAAACTAGGTTATGTTGACTTTGAAATTACAAAATATTCTAATGATTCAAAGAAACTTGAAGATATTTATCCAACTGATTTAAAACTAGCGGATTTGGAAATTAATGTTAAAGGTCAAAATGCCAATTTATATAATTACAATGTTACAAAATTTGATTATTTTGTAGACCAAAAAGGCCAAAATATTTCTGATTGACTAGGAGCTTTAAATTTAATTATTACTTTTACAAATAAAACAAATCCAAGTGAGGTATTTACAAGATCTAAACTTATTACTGGTCTTAAATTTAACCCAATTGATGGTAAAAAAAATAATGCATATGATAAAAACGATCCTCAAAACCATGAGCATTTAAACCATGATTATGTTTTATATAAACATTTAAACCATCAACAACGTTATGAAATGGATAATGTGTTATATTTAAATAGTTTGATGGCACATTTACAATTTAAAGGAATTTCGCCCCTTGATTACCGCTTAGATTTAAATATTGCTTCTAACAAAGAAGCAATAAATAATTTTGATAAAAAAGCTAAAGAATTAGGTTTAGATACATATCAATCTTCTTATATTAAAGGTTTTACATTACCAAAATATGACACTAATGGAGAATTTTTAGGTCTGGCAATGCAAGAAGGTGGGGAAATTGAAAAAGGACCTGAACGTGCGGATTCAATTGGGCGTTTCCAATGGAGATATAGTGGCCTTGCACGAACTTTAGTTAATGAACATTATAAAACGGCTGCAATGCAGACTTATAGCGTACAATTTACTAATCCAGTGGAAGGATCAACTCAATCTTCTGCTGGAACAATGTGGATTTTAGATTATCAAATTTCTGAGGATGGAAAATATCCAACTAAATGATATTTTGGAACTAACTTACACGTTGCAGATAATTTTACGAGCCAAACTCGGAATGTAAGCATTGCTAAATTAAAAAATAATATTAATTTAGATAAACAATTTTCTGCAGTAAGCACTGATATTGATTTTGAACAATTTACTTTTAGAAATGGTGTTGCTCAATCTATGGTAAAAAAAGTTTTTGAAGGAAAAAACTTTTTATCTTCAAAACCTGCTGATTTTTTAACTCCAGAGCAAAAAGCAAAATATGAAAATTTAGAAGAATTTGTGGATTTTGCAGTGCTAGAATTTGATTTTAGCCACGTTAATTCAGATAATGTTTGAGCCTATGATTATTCGACAAATGCTAGCTCAAATTTAGATTATGAATATGATCAAATCAAGAATAAACCTGATGAATTTGCAAAACTAATTACTAATGATTATGCAAACACCAAAGATAAACATATTAAATTTTTACAAAAATCATACTTACAAGACTATTCTCAAATTGACCGCGAACTAATTTCAACTAATGAAACTAAAAAACAGTACCAAGGGAACGAACTATATTCAGTTGGGTACCCATTATCATTTGAAGATTATTTCTTTTTAAATGAAGATGGATCGGGTGCAAATCAAAGTGAAAATTACCGTACCAGAATGGATACATATTCACTTTGAACAAATTCAAACCCAGAGTTTTATTGGCATAAAGATGAATATGAGCAAAGTTATAAAGATTTAGGTAATTATTTATCTAGTTCACTTGGTTATCGTACTTTTACTAATAAACCAGGACTTACTGATGCTTTTTTAACTGCAACTCATACTGGTAAAGACTTTTATGTCTCAGGAAATGATAAATTAATTGGGTATGGGTTAAATTATTTACCTAAGCAATATGTTCCATATGGTGGAGCTAGTGGGACATCATTTAGAAATCAAAATAATGAGCTTGTTGGTGTTTTCCATTCTGGAAACTCCGCTGCACGTACTGGTTTATTAGCAGCCTTTAGATCAGAAGGATTTAATTACCAAGGATTATTTGGAGAATATAATTTACCACAATACGATTTAATATATGGAGGAGGAAATCTTCAAATTAACTCCTATCGCCAAGCTATGGCTCAAATATACCCTGATTTTAAAACTAATTTATTCCCTACAGGTTTTAATAATATTCCTGAAGAATTTAAATTTAATAAATAAAATATAATTTTCTTATATAATATATACATAAAAATTCGTTTTTTTATAAATTCTATAAATATAGAAAGGAATATTATGCATAAAAAACTAAAGAAATTTCTTATTTTTGGTGCAACTGCTCCGCTTTTTGCCATTGCTAGTTGCACAGCACCTGCTCCTGAACCAGGAGCAGGTAATGGAACAACGACACCCACACCTAGTGATCCTACCCCAGCACCAAAAGATCCGACTAAAGAACCAGTTATTGGAACAAAGGAAACAAATCCTAACCCTGAAACACCAAAGACTGAGCCAAATCCTGGCAAGTTTGAGCCAACACCTCCACCAGTAAATGACCCTAACTCTACAAAAACACAAAACGAAGGTGAAAACGAGAAAAATACTAACCCAGGTTCTAAAGATCAAGAAGAAAAAAAATCAGATACTGTTACACCTCCACCTTCAAAATCGCAGCAAGAGTCTGCAAAAAAAGAAGAACCTGCTAAACCTGCAAATAAAAACCAACAACAATATGAACAATTATTAACTGAAGTTCAAATATTTTTAAAAGATGAATTAAAGTCTGAGTTAAAGTATGAATTGTACAGAGATTCATTAAATCAAATAATTGATGATACTAATTATTATTTAGTTACAAATCACCCAGTAAATTCAGAAGATTTATATAAGCAACAATATAATAAATTATCTTTATCTTTCAATGAAGCTAAAAGTAAGTATAAATCAGCACCAGAGGTTTCATATACTGAATCTGACTTGCAACATAAAGAAGGTAAAGGAAAAAGTGAAGATTTGCTTTCATTAAATTATTCTAACCAAGTGCCTGCAAATGCTAAAATTAATTTAGAAGCTATGAGTTATTTAAAATTCCTTAGTGCTGAGCAAATCAAAAGGTATTATGATGACAATGACCCTGCTTTAATCAAGCAACTTGGAAAAGACGGAATTTCTAAAAACCGCAAGATTATTGATGATAAAGTAAAAGATATTACCAAAGGAAAAGATAAAAAAATGGATCAAGTAAAAGCAGTTTTTGATTGACTTACAGCTAATTTAAAATATGCACAAGGCGCAGACCAAACTGCTTCAATTGACCCTGTTGAAGCTATGAATAAATTAATAGTTGTTTGCGGTGGTTTTAGCAACCTATACAAAGCAATGCTTGATTCTTTAAATGTCCAAAGTGCAGTTGTGATCGGTTGATCAAAATATGGATATCACCAATGAAATATTGTTTTTGACGAAGATAAAAAAGAATTTTTCCATTCTGATGCTACTTGGGGCCAAAGTTACTACGCTAAGACAAATGATGATTTTGCTAAAGACCATAGGTCATTTGAAATTTTAAATTCGCCATATGTAAAAGATGGCTTTGAATATAAATATTATCGTGGTTTTGCTCTTAATGGTAATAAAAACAAAAATGCGGATCAAAATCAAAAACATGCTGATAATATTAATGATTTAAAAGTTACAAGTATTTCATCACAAGCATTAAAAGAAAGCAAAAAATTATACATTGGTGAACATATCGAGCAAATTGATTATGCTGGCGGAACTGGTGAAGTAGTTGAATTTACTGTCAATCCTCATAATAAGCATTTTAGTGCTAAAGATGGTATTTTATACAACAAAGAGATGACTAAATTATTAGTTATTCCTAATAAACTTACAAATAAAGAATTTACTTTACCTAAAACAGTTCGTGAAATTCAAGATTGAAAACAATCATTCAATAACCCATATTTGGAAAAAATTAACGTAGAACCAGGTAGTTATTGGTTTGCATCTTATGGTGGCATTTTATATACTAATAACTTTGAAAGATTAGTTTTTGTTCCTAATAATATTGGCCCAACTGTTACGGTTCATAAAAATGCCAATTTTAAAGAACATACCTTTGCACAACTGAAAAATATTAATGAAATTATTATACCTGAAGGTGTCACTAGATTACCACAATGGTTTGTAAATAGCGTAACAAGTTTAAGAAAAATTCACTTACCTTCCTCATTAACTGAACTTAAAGAAGATTCATTATGAAATGTTTCTAACCTTACAGTTAAAGTACAAGATAAAATGAATCAATCTGTTTTAAATATTTTAAAGAAAAAAGGTTTTAAAATTGAAAAATAAACTAAAATAACATGGCTAAGGCCATGTTATTTTTAATAAAAGTTTCTAGGATATGCTCCATAGAAACTTTACACAGTATATTTGTATAAGAAGAAAAAGATAACACCAATAACTATTAACAATAGAATAATTGAAATAATACTAAAATAAAAGATTAAATGAAATTTAATTTTTTTATATTTATCTAAATTACTATTTTCTTGGTGATGTTTTATAATTTGCTCTATTTCTTGAATTTGGTTGTTTTCTTTTTCGATTTTATCTATTTGATTATTCATTATCAAATTTTAATTCCGGCATTACGCTTAATGCTATTGCTTCAGGGCCAGTATGAACAGCAATTACAGAAGGTGTTAAGAAGATTGATTGAGGATTAACTTTAAAGTATTTGTTATTCATTACAATATCTACAAGTTCTTGCTTAATACCATGAATAAAAGTGATTACAAATTTCTTATCTTTAATTTTAGATGATTCTTCTTCACAATACTCCACAATGCCCTCAATAACTTTTTGGATTGCCTTTGTAATATTTCTTTTTAAACTTGCCAGTTTAACACTACCGTCTTCTTCATAACTTAAAATAGGCAACATTGGTATTTTAGTTAAAACGAATTTTTTAAAACTTGATAGTCTACCGCCTTTAATCATGTGATCAATATTTTCAGGTACAATGTTTGTTATAGATGATTCATTAATTCACACCATTTCTTCATATAATTGTTGAATTGTATAATTCTTTTGTTCATATAAATGTTTTAAATAATCAACTGTTTTAGTTATTTGATCCCCAATTAAATGGTTTTCCATAACGTGGATATTACCAAGTTCTTGCCCAATTGTACGAACTGTGTTAGCAGTTGCTGATAATTTTGAAGAAATTCCCACAAAAATTACATCATCAAATTCTTCCGAAGCATCTTTTAATATTTGTTCAATTGTATCTAGTTTTGGCAATGATGTTAAAACTTTATTAGCTTTAGAAATTTTTTCTAATAACTCTTGGCGATCATCAATACCATCAAGGTATGTTACTCCATCAATTTCTACTTGTAAGGGTAAAAATTTGTAACCTAATTCTTGTGCTTGTTGCTTTGTTAAACAAGAAAAAGCATCTAATATAATTCCTAATTTTTTCATAAAGTAATTTTAACATAAAATAAATATAAATCTAAATATTAAATATATTATTAAGATTAAAAATTTTATAAATAGTTATGTAAAACATAAGATAATTTTAGTCATCATGGTTATATAATTATTTATATTAATTTAAATAAATAATAAAGATGCTTATTGTTTTTTATATGATAGCAAAATTTATATTTATGCAAATTACTCTGATATCACCAAAGTTGTTTGGTGTTGATTAATGCATTCTTTTTTTTATGATAAAAAAGATATACTAAATATTATAAACAATAATATCAACTGATATAAACGCGAAGCGGTGCCTAGCATCAATAACTTTGTAGTTTTTACCTTATTAAATAAAAAAATAATATTTCAAATAGTAGATGACAAAAAAATGAAGATTATTAAAACCTATATAATTAATATAATTATTCATATTTAAAAGCATACCTGGATAAATAGTAAAAACTCACGCCGACTAAACAAGTATAAATAATTTGCTTATTTGAATATTCCCTGTCTAACTAGTGTGAGTTTTTAAAAAAAGATAAAAATTATTATTTTTAAGTTTGTGAGCTTTGTATCATTTGCGTATATTTACCATTTATTTGCAATAATTCACTGTGTGTTCCTTTTTCTAGTATTTTACCTTTATCGATAACTAAAATTAAATCTGAGTTAATTATTGTACTTAGACGGTGGGCTATTGAAATTGTTGTCGTTTTGTTAGTTAATTTATCCATTGATTTTTGAATTTCTAATTCAGTTAAAGAATCAATGTTTGAAGTAGCTTCATCTAAAATAATAATGTGAGGATTTTGATAATTTACCCTTGCTATGGAAACTAATTGCTTTTGTCCTTGGGATAAACTTGAATTATGATTTATTAAATACGATTTTGTACCTTGTGGCATTTTTTCTATGTGGGTTGTTAAATTTGAGTTATCAATTGCTTGTTGTAATAATGATTCATTAAATGGTTTAGTTGCTCCATAGGTTATATTATTTTCAATTGTATCTGTGAAGATTTGAATGTCTTGGAGCACAAAGCCAAAAAGTTTTCTTAAGGAACTTTTTTTGATTAATTTAATGTTAATATTGTCAATTAAAATTTCGCCACTGCTAACTTCATAAAAGCGACCAAGTAAATTAACAATTGTTGTTTTACCTGCCCCGGTTTTACCAACTAATGCAATTTTTTGACCTGGGAGCACTGTAAAACTAATATTATCTATGGTAGCAATATTTTCATATGCAAAGGAAACATTCTTAAATTCAATTAAACCTTGATAACTTGCAAGTTTATCTTGTTGCTTATTAACTCAATAAAATTTATCATTTTCTTCTTTGAGATAAATCTCACCTTGGTCTTCTTCATCTTGCTGATCTATAATCCCAAAGATACGTTTTGAGCCTTCAATGGCTTTTAAAATATCGTTAGCTCGCATCATGATTGTTGACACTGGATGTGCAAATGATTTGGCAAATTGAGTAAAAGAAACTAAAGTACCAACTGTTAAACCAAGACCAGCTGAATTACCTTGAACAAATAAAATTGATCCAAAAACAGCAATTGTTCCATAACAAATTAAACCAATGTTAAATGATACAGGAAATAACATTCCAGATAAGCGGTAAGTTTTGTGACTTATTTTTTTGTGCTCATTGGTTAGTTTATGGTACTTTGGCAGCGGCAGAAAAAGGGGTGGTATAACTAAACACTATACTCTGTATAAAAATTATAACACAATCATAATTTTTCATAACTGCAAAATTTACAAAAATTAAGCAAAAAAAGAAGTGTATGCACTTTTAAGCTTTTTTTGCTTAATCAAGTTTAATACTTTGTATTAAACTACACGTACTCGTGCGCGCACACTTTAAAGTGTCAAAAAACACCGCATGAATTTCTAACGAAAATGCTTTTTTTAGTTTCTTTACCATATACATAGTATATGGTATTTTATTATTTTTTCCGTATGCACTTTTCACTACACTTTATAAAAACTGTATTGAAAATAGTATACACTTTTACATACACATAAAATATTATATATATTATTAAATAATATATATAAAAAGTTTTAAAAATAGCATACTTTACTGTATGTATTTTGTATACACTAATAAAAATCAAAACTAAAATTCTTATTTTTTAGTCTGATAAAATTTTTACAATTGTTTCAACTAAATAAGCTAAATCTTTTGAAAATAGGGGTTTTTATAAAGTGATTTATATAACTTTCTGCTCTTCCACCATTATAATTTTTTCTCAAAAATGTATTAAAAATGTACTCTTCATTTTCAGAAAAAGTCTTTAAAAATCCTCTTAGTTCTTTTATTTTTTTAATAAAAATTTTGTGAATTTTTAGATAATTTATTAAACTTTTTAATACTCTTTTAAACTCTTGAAAATTCATTTTTTCTAAAAAATTGTTCATTATTTTATATAAATTTTCTACTTGAAAATGTTTTGAAAATTCGCAATTTTTCTTATTTTTTGTTTTATTAAAACCAAAAATATTAAATAAATTTCTTTTAAAATGGTATAAATCATAATACCTTTTTACCCCTAATTTTTTTGAAATAGTGTTAATAAATCTTGCTCCGTCACCACTAATTATTACTTTATTTTTATCAAAATATTTACCAAAAAACTCCTTTATTTTATTGCAAATAAAGTCTAAATTTTTATATTCTTCCTTAAAAACTAAACTATGTTTATTGTTATTTTTATCGACTAAAAAAACATTTCTTATACATCTTTTTACTTTTTTACGACCCAAATTTTCTTTAAAATAGGTATCATCAATATGAATTTCTATCCTGTTTTTAATATCTAATTTATTAGAATTTTTATTAAACTTATAAGATAAATTGCCTATTTTTAAGTGATAATCTAACACATATTTTGGTATTAATTTTTGATTATTTTTCTTCCTTCTAGTTCAAATTTGTTTATTAAATTGGTTGTAAATATCTTTGTAATAATATTTATTTTTACCAATTCTTTTTGTTTCTTCATTATGATAATAAGTAAAACTTTTACCAGTACTTTTATCAGTATATACTCCCAATTTATATTCAAAAACATCACCATTTATTATTATTTTCCGCCTTTTTATTTTCTTTACTTTTCAGTTCTTAAATTCAGTTTTTTCTAATCTAATTTTGGATCTAAAAATATATTCTTCATCATTTCAATTTTTAATCATTTTTTGATTATCTATTTCAACTCAATTTTCAAATTTGCTCATATAAAAATTTTATAAAAAATAGCACTCTTTAGTGCTAAGTTCTACCTTGTAAAGGATTTCACTTTTTCTCGCTGATACTCCAAAATATCTTCATATCATTCTTCGAAAACTTTTTTAAATTTTTCTATTTTATTTACATTCTTAGAATTTCTAATAGATAAAATTTCATGAGCTAAATCTTCATCTTTTTTTTCTTTAAGAACCCATTTTTCTTTTAAAGCTGAATCTAATTTTTCTTTTGTGCTATAAATATTTTTAGCTTCTAATTCGTTTTTAGCTTCTGATTGAATCGCTTCTATAAAGCTAATATTTAAATCATTTTTTATATTTTTATTAACTTTATTTACTATTTTTTCAATATCTTCTTGAGCAAAGCTATTTGATGATAAATATATAGTTTTATTTTTACTAAAATTATTAAAATCTTCTTCACTAATTTTAAGAATTGAAGTTGTATCAATAAATTTTTGAACTTGATTATCATCTTTATTCATCGTAACTAAAATATGATTATCATTCAATTCTCATGTTTGACCTCAATAATCCATTTTATCACGCATTGATAAATAATATTTTTCATCATCTGAATCACATAAAATTAAAGCTTCATGTTCCATTTTTTCTTCAAACTCATTAAATATAATAGAATTTTCTTTCAATTCCTCTCTTAAGTAATATACATAATACTTAAATTCCTCCCTTACAGCATTTTTTATATTTTTAACTTCATCTTTAAAATCTTCATCAGTATTCCTATTTTGAATAACGTCATCTATAAATTCTTTATATTTTTTAGATTCTGATGGAGATAATGTCATTTTTTGAAAATCATAATCTAATAGTTTTTTTTCTGAATATATCATATAAGACTTAAATACTTTATCCTCATCTTCAAAAACTAAACTAACAGAAACTTTAGGAGGTTCTTGAGATAAATTTTCATATAATCCATTATAAATTTTTGTTATATCTTCATGACTTAGATCATCGCTATCTAAATAAATTACATCATTTTTATTAAAGACTTTTTCAAAATCATCTTTACTGATTTTAAATATTTGTGTTAAATCTACATAGCTATCTTTGCTTGGTAAACCTTTTTTTCGTTTTGTAATTAATATTTCATCATTAATTGGTTTTTTTAATCTTCCTTTTTGATCATAAACACTTCTTGATTTTACATAGTATAAATTATCAAAATAATCACTAAAAACTATCACTGGATGATATTTTATTTCTTTTTCAAACCTATCAAAAATAATTGATTTTTCAGTTTTAATCATTTTTCTTTTTAAGTCATCTCTATCTCAAACCATATCACTCCTTAATTATAAATTTTTATTTATAATTAAATTATAAAGTTTTTGTAGAATATTAAAAGAAATTAATTATGTTTTTTATACAATTGCTTTATAATTCTAATGTAACATCTTGAGTGCGTGCTCATTATGCGTATATGTATGTGTGCCCCCGCACACGCACACACTAAAAAATGTTTATTTAACTATAGATTGGATTAAGGAATTAATGATGAAAAGATATGATTTAATAGAAAATTTAGGTAGAAGATATCTTAAAAGTAACATTGAAAACGACGAATGGTCTTATAAAAGAGATAATGATTTAATCACGACGGAACAAGTTAATAATTTTTTAAATGGAATTAACGGAACAGAGCATTTTAAATTAGATTTAAGATTTGAGTATGAAAATTTAAGTATTTTAATAGAAACAAAAAAGAATTCTTCGACAAGAAACAAAAATAAACGACAATTAGAAATTTATTTTGAATTAGAAAAAATAATAAGACCAAGAAATCACATAATAGCAGTTTTAATTGATTTAGATGAACCGAATTTTAATGAAAGCATTAAGTATAATGCTAATAACAAAACTAAAGAAGAGTGAAATGGTTTTAAACCAAATAAAAAAATATTTGAATATTTAGATGAATTTAGTAATAAAAAAAATGATAAAAAAGAAGTTATTAAAAATACTCTTCAACTAAATGAATTATTGCATAAGCGAGATATAAAGGAAAGTATAAGGGCACAATTTGTAGGTTCTTGTTTAGTTGCTTTAAATAAAGAAGGTTTTGATTTAGAGACCGAATTAAAAAGGGCAAACAAAACAACATCGTTTTTATTAGACGAAATTGCTAAAATCATTTCTTCTAAAATTGATAGAAATGTAGAAAAAGAAAAGAAAATAAACCTTCTCACTGATGTATTAAAAGAACAAGACTTGCAAAGCTTGGAATTCCAATATCTAGAAGAAATTTTAAAATTAATAAATTTTAAAATTATCCCTTTTATAAATGATAAAACAAATCAAGGTGAAGATTTGTTAAATCTTTTTTTTACAACATTTAATAAATATGTTCAAAAAGAGGATAAAAATCAAGCTTTTACTCCTTCTCACATAACAGATTTTATGTCAGAAGCAATCGGGATCAACGGTGATAGTGTAGTCTTGGACCCTACATGCGGCTCTGGATCATTTTTAATACAGGCCATGATGAAAATGTTAAAAAACGAAGAGGATCCTATAAAAAGAGAGGATATCAAGCAAAAGCAAATATTTGGAATCGAAATTGAAGAGAAAGCATTTGCTTTAGCAGCAACTAATATGTTAATTCATAAGGATGGAAAATCAAACATAATTTTAGGAAGTATGTTTGATGATAGAATTATTGATAAAATAAAAGATAAAAAAATTACTCATATTCTTATGAACCCTCCATTTAATGCTAAAAGAATGCCTAAATCAGCACCAATTAAAAAAAATACTGGTATGGATGTTACAAAAGGGTTATTTTTTGTTTATTCAATAGCAAGTAAAATAAAAACAAAAGGGGCTTTGTTGGCTACAATATTGCCTTTATCCGTCGCGATAGGGAATGATGAAAAAATCAAAAAATATAAACAATTGATGTTAGAAGAACATAGTTTAAAAGCGGTGTTCAGCATGCCTAACGATATTTTTCACCCTGGTGCTTCAGCTTCAACATGTATTATGATTTTTGAATTAAATATAAAACATAACCCAAAAATTCCGACTTTTTTTGGTTACTATAAGGATGATGGTTTTTCTAAGAAAAAAAATATGGGTAGAATTGAAAAAGAGGAATGGAATAACACCAAAAATAGATGATTAAGTGCTTACAAAGAAAATAAAGAAATCGATGGATTTAGTGTTTTGAAAAATGTAGATTATAAAAATGAATGATTAGCTGAGACATATATGAAAACTGATTTTTCATTATTGCGAGACGAAGATTTTATAAAAACCATAAAAGATTTTATTTCATTTAAAGTTAAGGAAGGAATATAAAATATGCACATAAATTATGCTAAATGAAAAGAGTTTTTAATAAAAGATTTATTTCAAGTACAAAAATCTAAAAATTATACTCAAGAAGATATTGAAAATAGCATAGGCGGTCAAATCCCATATATAACAAGAACAGAGAATAATAATGGAGTAAAAACATTTATAAATAATGATGATGAATTATTTAATTTAGAAAAAGGTAATTGCATAACTATTGGTGGAGAAAGTGCGTTAGCATTTTATCAACCAATCGATTTTGTTAGTGGAAATAATATTTCTAAAATTTATTTAAAAAATAAAATTTTAACTGAAAATATTGCTCTATTTATTTGTACTTTATTAAATAAAGAAAGGTATAGATATAGTTACGGAAGAGCCTTTAACATTAAGAACATAAATAAAACAAGATTGTTGCTACCAACAAAAGAAGATGGTAATCCTGATTGAGATTCTATAGAGTCATACATGAATAATCTTAAAGACCAGGAAAAAACAAAAATTCATTCAATGTTGGAAAAAATGTAAATAAATTACCATAAAAACATTTGAAAGATATTTTTTCTAGATATAAAATAAAGTATGACAATAAATTTTTATAAAAAATAACAATCGTAAATTTAAAAAGTGATTGTTATTTTTTATATTAAATTTTTCAAATTAAAATATCTAATGCTCTATTTATAAAATATATTATTTAATAAGTTATTATCAATTGATAAAAATGGAAAAACTTATATAGAATATAGCTACGATTTTATTTCAATGTAAATTATTTAACCCTTTGTTTATTCATAAATTTAGGAAGTTTTACACCTAATTTTCAACCTCATTTTTTAGCTAAAATTTTAGCTACAAAAATTAATGAAATCAAAGATGCTATAATTCCTAAACCTAAAAAACTATATCCTACTATTCTTTTTGTTTGTTTAACTTTTTCTTCATCAGCTTTGTTTGTCACGGGCTTATTACTTTTGTTATTTTCTATATCTTTTTGAATTGTTTTTTCTATATCTTCTTCATTAACTTTTGGATTGTCATTAATATTAGTTATTGTTTCTGGATTTCTTTCGATTGGTAATCCTGATTCATTAATTTCTAGATCTTTATTAATGTTAGTTATTGTTTTTGGTTTTTTATCGATTGGCAATCCTGATTCATTAAACTCATTACTTTTTGACCTTGAATAGTAATTAGCTATACCACCATATCCATAATTAAATGATTTTTGTTTGATCGGTAAGATTATAAAACTCTTATAAAAAACTACGTTTTCTAAAAGTTTATCATTTAGACTTTCTAAAATAGTTTCTTTATGTTTATTTAACTTATTTATTTCTTCTATTTTAGTTGGTATAAATGGTATTAATAAAGATTTCTCCTTATCAATAAATTTGTTGTTTTCTATTCATTCTTTTGCTTCTTTTATTTTTAATTTGAGTGATTCACTTTTAAGTTCCGTGTTTTCGAAATCAATTAATAAATCTAATCAATAAATAAAGCTATTATTTCCAAATATTAAGTAATCTTGATATTCTCTTAAGTTAATCTCATTCGCTGTTTCATTAATGAATTTAATTGCTTTGTCTTTAACATCAAAAAGCCTATCTTCATTTAAAGATTTTTGTTTACTTAGTAATAAGCTTGTTAAATCATTTAAATTAACAATATCATTCTTTCCTACATTTCTAAACACAATCTCTTTATTATTTAAAATATTGGCATTTTTACCAATTAAATTTAAATAAACATCACTATTATTATTTTTCAATTTAGCTATGACAGTATCTAAATTGCTTATTTCTATATCTTTATTTAAATTGATTTTTATCGGAGATTTAACATTATATTCTTTTAAATAATCTACTATTACTTTAATAATAGCTTCTTTTATTTTAGTTTCATAAACTCTGTCTACTAATTCTTCATCAACTCCAGCATCAATTTCAAGTTCTTTTCTAACTTCTTTTTTGGCCACATTGATAACGTTATTGAAATTAAGCCCATTAAATATGTCTTTAATATCTATTGGAGGATAAATAATTTGATTTGCATGATTATCATACTCAAATCTTAAATTAGAATTTCTATATTTACCTATTCCTCTAATATTAATATTTTTTGTTAAATAGTCTTCTTGACCTTCTTGTTCAATTTCGACCTTTCCGGCCTCTTCTATAAATAATTCAGTACTTCTTGAACTTGTAAATTCTTCTATATAATAATCCTTATCATAAATAAGTGGTTTCATTTTGTTTGAATTAGTATATTTATCAATTTCTTTAATAACAAAGGATTTTACTTTTTCTATAATTAAATCTTTTTGTTCTTTAACTAAACCATTTAATGATAGCTTTTTTCAATTACTTGTATTTCCAAAAATATTATGGCTTAAAGCTTCGTTATAATCCTTTATAGCATATAAATTACTATTAATAAATTCTAAATAATATTTCCTAATATCATCATAATTTAAATTAGTTGCTGTTTCTCTAAATAATCCTTTATTATCAATGAGATATGTTAAAAATGAATTTGCTAATAAATTATTTTTAATATCTCAAAAATTAAAAATAAAATCAGATAAATCGACTTTTGAGTCAAGACCTTGAAAATTAATTTTAATATTTCTGTTTTTAATTTCCTCTAAGAAATAACTATTTGGTTTGTTGTCTTTATCCACTAGTATAAGTTGTATGTTGCTTATATTACTTTCGGAGTTCGCTATAATAACATATATCCCTTCATTAGACATATAAGAAGCCTGGCTTTGGCCTTTTAATGCATCTATCTCATTAATTTCAGGTACTTCAAGATTATTATATGTTTCACCTTCTTTTGATAATAATTTAATAACAAAATAATTTTCAACTTTATCATAATTATTAGCGAATAAATTCCTTAAAGCTCCTTTACCTAAAACACTAGCTTCTGCTATAACTCCATATTTAAAATTAATATCTAATTTAGGATATAGAAAATGCATTCTTTCTAATACTGTATCTGAAAAAAGAGAATTATCAATATAAACAATTTCTTTTTTTGTTCCAGTATTTGCATCAATATAAGGATCATATTTTGGATTTGGAATAGGATTACCATCTTTATCTTTAATAGCCCCAATTTCATTATAAAGATATTTACTGATTAAATCTTTATGATCTTTATTATTTTCAGGATCTCATGCATAAAATTTAATTTTTTGATTTAAATCAAAAGAATTAATTACTAGCACGATTTTATATGTATTTTCTATAATGGTGTTGTTTGAACCTTTTTGATATTTTACAACTTCAATGAGATATTCATTTTTCTTGTGTGAGTTTTCGTCATTCACATCATTTTCATCATTTTCATCAAATTTAATTCTCTGATTATCATTTATATCACTTCTATTATCTAGCATATTGTAACTAAAACGTCTATTTAAAACATCAACACGTCTTTTATTTACAAATACAATTTCTGTTTCTTCTAAATCCGCTTCATATTTCAAAGTAACCGGAGCATTTACAGAAAATTTACCTCCATAGTTTTTAGTATGATCAGCATTCTCTATTCTTACTAATTTGTCCAAAACTAATTGATTATGACTATTTCTTTCGTTTTTTAAATTTAATAAATTAAAATTCTTATTAATTACATAACTTGTATTAAATTGTAATTTTTGAGAAATATTTAAACTACCACTAGTTCTTTTAAATAAATCAGAACTCTCTGTTTTTATTTTAACGTCACTATTTAATAAAACTCCTGAATCACTAAAATAACTTTGTAGCATTGAAAGCATTATAAAAGGTATATTTTTTGAATAGTTTGTATTATCAAAAAAAGTAAATTTATTCCTATTTAAATCACTAATTACATTATTTGTAAGTCTAGTTTTATAACTAATTCCATTGTACTTAATATCATTAATTCTTACGCTTAAATTAATATTTTTTTTATTGTTTAAAACAATATTATAAACATATTCAAAACTAATTTCTAACCCTTTATAATTTAATTTAAAATTTTTATTTTGTATTAGTTCATCTAATTTTTCTTTGTTAGTTTTGCTGCCCACGAATATTGTTTTATCAATATTATCATCTAGATTTGAATCTTTACCCGAATCCGAAACTAAAATAATATCATTGTTAGAGTTTATTCAACTTTTAAATATCCTATAATCATGATCAACATTATTAAAATTAGCTAATACATATATTAAAAATTTAAATTGTTCCTTAGGTATTCCATAAATTTTATTAAATGAAATATTTGTAGTAGTGTTTTCTGTAATATTAATTGTTTGTCATCTTTTGTCATGTGTATTAAAGTTAAAAGAATTAGTATCTTCATTTTGATCTATTATTTCTAAATAATTTATATTAAAGTTCACAGTTTTTTCAACATCACTAAAACTAAAATTTTGGTTTAAATAATTATTAGCTTGAGAATTAAAATATAATAAGTTTTTATGATAAACAACACCGTTATTATATTTAATCATTTCATTTTGAGTTTGGTTTGATAAGGTAGAACCAAAAAATAAATCTCTATTTAAATGATTATTTGCTAAATATATTTTATTATTTGTTTTATCAACATAAAAGTTTTGTGCAACTTCTCTTTCTGTTCAATAAACATTTTCAACTCTTCCTGCAACTGGGTAATAAGAGTTTGAACTAATTCTTCTTGTTCCTATAACTCCATTTGGAGCTTCTTTGTATTTTCAATTATTGATATTTGCAAAATGCTCTAAGGTTCTTATATTAGTATTTTTTGATAATACATAATTCTCAAATTCTCTTAAATTAAATGTATATCTTGTTTCATATCAAGTACTGTTATAACTTCGTTCAATTGGTCTTACACTTTGAATAAAGCTACTAAATTGTGTTTTAACTTGATTATTACTATTTGTAAACCTACTTAAATCATATTCTTTATATCTGTCCTTGAAATAATAATAATTACTTGCTGGCGAATAATAATGGTGTGGTTTTGTTCAAATTCGAGAATAATTTATTAAACCATTTTTAGATATATCGCTTCCGTTAATTCTTTTATTTGTAGATTTGTTTGATAAATTAAAAAATCTTACATCATCTAATGAAGTATGATTTATATAGCCTTGCTTATATCCTTGTGGTCAAAAAACACCTGGATTTGATGAACTAAAAGCAATAGAATTACTATAATTTTTAGTGTAATTTAAGTTATCTAAAAAGTTTAAACTTTGACCAGCATTTACTATATTATTAAATTGCTTTATATTGCCATTACTATCAAATAAGTTATAATAGCTTATTTTTCAAGTATTTCAATTATTCTCGATATGTTTGTTAGAATTTTTTTGTTTATTTACAGTTACATTTGAAACAGATAAAAAAGGTAAAGATAAAATAGAGACATTACTTGCCCCTATTAGTATATTTTTAAATATTTTTCTCTTTTTCATCCTCTACCTCACTATAAATATCATCAATTATATTTTCATCATTTTCAAATTCTGTTTGATGATATCTTCCAAATGTTTCTTGGTATTTTTTATTTGCTTTTGCAATTTTTTTCATTAAAGCTTCATTATCTTTTTCTAATAAGTCTTTAATATCTTTGAAATATTTGTTCTCTTTTAATAAACTTCCTGAAATTTCTACTAAATCTTTCTCAACATCAAATTCACGAGCGACTAAATTTATTAGTAGATCTAATTTTTTATTAATAATATTTTGTTCTAATTTAATATCTAAAATAGTATTATCTATATCTTGCTTAAAAGGTGCCATTGAAGCAAATATTGCTTTTCTTAAATAATAAAATAAATCATCTTTTGTTTTTCGAAAGGCATCTTTTTTAGAAGTATTATTAACTTCTTTCATAATGATATTTCTTATTTCACCATAAGCAGTTTTTTTGTTATTTTCCATTTCCAATTTTCATTGTAAATACTTAGTAATATCATTACTATCTGTTATACGAGTTTGTATTACTAAACCTTCATTTAAAGCTTTATCTGAAATTTTTTCTAATTTTGTTTTTCTTGCCATTAATATCCCTTCTTAAAAAATAATTCTTTTTCATATTCTGAGTAGTAAAGCCTTAATTTTAGTCTTGTATTATTATCTACACTTAATAAAACTTTTCCTTTTTGTTTTTGAGCTAAATACATTATTTCATTTTTTAATAATTGAGATGAATTTTTATATAAAAGTTGTACTGCTTCAATATCAGCATCTTTTAAACCAAAAAATACAGAATAATTACAATTTTGAATAATTCTTGAAGCACTTTCAACTACTAATGGGCTTGTTTTATAATCACTAGGATTTTGTGTTGTGTGTATTGTAGAACCATCAAATTTCCTAATTGTTTTAGTAATTTGAGTAATGTAATCCAGAGTTGTTTGGTTATTTGCATCAATATAAATATGTTCTTCATCAATAGTTAAAATAGTTCTAGTAATCAATTTATCTATTTCTTCAGCTGATAAGAGTTTTAAATTATTTTCAGTCATATATTTCAATTTATTTTTTTCATTTTGAACAAAATTATCATAAATAATTTCATTACATATATTTAGAACAATTAAAATACCTAATCTTGCTGAAATTGTGTCACTTGTATCAACAAGGTTTTTCATATTAAAGACAATTAAATCATTTTCAAGTTTTAAATTAGTTATTCCATTAAATAAATTTTGATATCTCCCGTTATCTTCGAAGTTAAACATAAATAATTCAACAAATCTATTTAAAAGTTCTTCTTTTCTTTTTACATCATATAAGGCTTTACAATTATATTTCTTCATATATGTTATAAAATCTGAGATTGTTTTTCATTCTTCATCCTTAATTTCTTTGATGTTTTTAAGATTATAAATACCATTTTCTTCATAAAAATCTTTTAAAAGTTTTTGTAAAAAGCTTCATTCAATTTGCGGTAAATTTCACATAATATTAAAAAACTTTTCTAAGAATGATAAATGAGCATTTATTAATAATTTAATATCTATATTTTCAACATCATCTTTAATAGCATTTCTTATTTGTAAAATATTAAAAGTTGTATTTATACCTGAACCCATATCAACAATTGAACCTTTAAATTTTGATGCAAAAGATGAATATTCGTCTTGCGGATCAATAATAATTGCTTTATTATTAATTGCTAAGTTTGAAGCAATAATTTTTTGAACTAATGTTGATTTACCCATTCCACTTGTCCCTAAAATTATCATATTATGATTAGATCTATTTAAATGTTTTAAATCAAATATATCTAAGCTAATAGGATTTAAATTTTCTGTAATTCCTAACAATAAATTTTTATTATCATTCAACGTTTCTGTTATGAATGGATAACCACCAGCTAAATTTAACGAACTCATTTGATAAGCTTCTTTATCTAATTTATAATTTATACTTAATGAACTATCTACAAAAGCTTCAAATTGCTGGAATGTTAAATTATTAAGTAATATTCTATTTTTTCTTAAAATTTGTTCATTTTGTTCTTCTATTTCTTTTAATTCTTGTAAAGTATTAGCTTCATTTATAATTAAGAAATTTACATCTAAAAGTGAGTATTCATCTAAATTTATTTGATTAATTAATTCTAAAACTGCTGCATCATCTTTTTGGTGTCTAGCAATTTGTGTGATTTTTTCATCTGTAATTAAATCATTATCAATATTCATTTTAGCTTTATCTAATAATTTATTTGTTTTATCAAAATCTGTATATGGATAATTATTTCAAATAACTTTTGATTTTGTATTTAAAATATCATTTATTCACCCATTTTCTAATGTTGTAGGCAACTTGCTAATTGCTTTAATAGACATAAATTTATCGTTAATTTTTATGTATTTCTTATTAAAAATTACTTCATTATAGTTAAATAATTCATCTAAGAAATCTACATTTTCTTCAATAAAAAATTTATCTTTGTTTTCTTCAAAATATTTTTCGATATCTTTATCAGTTACCCCAAAACTTCTATATTTGTTTAAAAATTTTAATAAATCAACACCTTCAACTTTTTCTAAACCTATTTTTGAAGCATTAAAATAATTGAAAATGCCTTCTGCCTCAGTTGCTAATAATTCAAAATTAGGTGCATTAATAATTAAATAATAATTATTAACTTCAGAGTTTGCTTTAATATTTTCAAAATCATTAATATTGTTATTAATGTATTCTTTATATTCTTCTTTTATGTTTTTGGTTTTTATGAAATTTATATTTTGATTGAAGTTAATATCTTCATTTAAACAAACAAAACTAAATTTGTTCTTAAACATATCTAAACTTCTCGCTAAATTCTCCACATAAGCACTTTGTGTTTCTGGATCTTCAGATCAAATATTATTTCCGTGAATTTTAAAAACAACAAACATATTGTCATTTATATTAGTTTTAGCAATTAAAGAATCTCCCAAAACTCTTTTGTTTAAAACAACATCTATCCCATATAATCTAGAAAACGGATTAAGTTCATTTGTTTTTCTATCTCTTTTTCTTTTTGAATATTTTTTAGGTGATAACCAAAAAATAAATCCTCTTCATAAAATGTTATAAACTTTTGCATTGTTTTTTGAGGAAGGTAAAATTAAAATACCAAATAATATTACAAATATTAAAAATGTTAATCATTTAGCTCATTCAATCCTTAAATCTAAAAATATTAAATTAGCTAATCCCATTGAAATTGTAACTACTATAAAAAATTCTAATGCATTTTGTACAGTTAATCACTTTGTTAATCTTGTTTTACGTCCTTTTAATCTTTTAGGTTGTAACATATTATTTTTTACCTCCTGTAAACATTCCTTTTACTACGTTAGAACCAATATTTTTGAAATCTACTCATCTATGTTTACCATTAATTAATCTTTCAGCTTTAGCAAGAGTTTTTGTATTATTGCCTCCAGCTGCTAGCATATTTCTTCCTTGGGCTCTTAAAGCTGCTTTTGCTTCATTTGCTTTTATCTTACCTTCTTTATATCCTTGACTAGCTCCCTGTGCTTTATTTGAAATATTTCTAAGTCCTTGTTTAAAATTCTGTGCATTAAATGTTCTGGTGTTTAATTCTGTTCCTATATATTTAATAACCATACTTGAAATTGTTTTATATGCATAAACAGCACCTGTCATAAAAATTGTTTTGATAAAAACTCCTGCAAGTTGAGTAAAATTGTTGGTATTGATTAAAATAATATTACTATCATCTCTTTTAAAATTAGATAAAAATGTATTACCAGCACCAATAAATATAAACATTAATCTAAGACCAATTAGATAAACACTTAAACTCAAAAGTGAACCTAAATATTCATCTTTTCATATAGCAATTTTCTTTCCACCATCACTCATTGATCAAGGAACAATAAATGGAAAGAAAATAAATAAGACCATCATTTGAAATAATTTTGTAATTACATCAAAAATTACACTAATCATTATTTTTGCTATCATAACAATTAATGCTGCTCCCAAAATGCCACTTACTAATAAACCAATTAAGCCAACTGAATCAAAATAATTACTATAAACATTTCAACTAAAATAAGCACCCAAAGAAGAATAGTCAGCATTACCAATAGCTTTTGCTATTTCACCTTTATTAAAATTATCATTTGCTAAGAAAGCTTGTAAAAAATTATTTACAAACATTCCACTATAATCTTGCGATCCCAATAATAGACCTGTAATTCTTAATATAACAAAATTCAAAGCAAATATTGCTCCTTGTATTACAAACAAAAGACCTATTCCTTTTAATGCTGTAATTAAAGCGGCTTTCATGATGTTGTGACCTTTTTCTGCTCCAGATAGTGTAAATCTTAATATAGTTAAAATCAACATAATCATTCAAATTACTAATGATACAATTAAGAATTGATACCACACAGAACCAATATTTATTAATCGCTCTCCGATAACCTCATTATTAATAATTGAACCAAATAATAAATAATTTGGGAATTCATAACTAAATAAATATATCATCTTAATTATTAAAGATACAACCATTAAACATAAAAGTAATATCGAAATAATTATTGCATAAAGTAAATACCCAACTGAAACCTTAGCTAATAAATTAGTTAAAGGTTCAAAAATAATTTCTAATATTGATAACATTTTTTAAGCTACCATAAAATTATTTTTTAATACAATGATTGAATTATTTAGTAATTGATTAGACACATAAGGATTTACGTTTTGTCTTGCTGAAGCAACGCTGCTAACTACTACTGCTGCAATTCCTCAGAAAAATAAAATCAAAACAACTGCTCCTATCGCTCAAAAAATCTTTAAGTTATTTGCTTTCTTTTTTTGTGGATCTGTTGTTTGCGAATTTTGCACAAAAGCTAAAATAATAGCCCCTAAACATCATAAAACCGCAACACCTAACAAAGCCCCACCTACTATATTCATTATTTTTCATACTTCGCTAGCTGTATTATTAAAACTTTGCTCTGCATTTGTTAATTTATCATTAAATAAAATATTTATCATATCTACCTCCAAATTTTTAAATTAAAAAGATAATTACTTTTTCAAGCAACTATCTATAAATATTTTTTATTTTTTCAAAAATTGTATTTACTTTATTTTTAGCAATTAAAGAATCTTGTGTTTTTAAATTAAATTTATAATCAAAAGTGTCGATTCTTGCTATCTTATTTCTGTTTTTTACTCTTGGACTATGTTCAAAAATATAGTTTAAGTAAAAAAATGCATAGTCATAAACTGCTTTTCTTACGCTATCACTAGCATCACTTAAAACTAGCAGCACTTCATTAAGTTCTGTGTTTTCACTTAATCCAGTAAGGGTATAAAATGGCATTATTGTATTTAAAAGTTCATTGTAAACAAATCTGTATGTATACATAAAATCATCTGTTCTAGAATATCCAAATAAATCAGCTATAACATAATTTTTGTCTTTATCCTTTATGATTTGTGATTCATTTAAAGCAAATGTATCTAATCCAACGAAATCTAAAATAGCCTTCCCATATTCTTTTAAAACTATTTTAAAACTTTCATATTTATTTAAATTTTCATTTTCTAAAGTTAAATCACCTTTTGAAATAGCATATAAATACTCGCTAATACTTTTATCGCTAGGTAAAATTTCATTCATTTCCATTAATGCTAATTGAAATTTTAAAACCTTTAAATAAACCTGTCTTTCTCTTTCTTCTACAAAGTAATTTTTAGCAGCACTATATAAAGCTAAATCCAAGACATTCGGCGATCCATAATTAGCTGTTTCTGGCATTTTTTGACCATCAAGTGGATTATAAATATAACCATAATATTTTTCATCATAAGCATTAGCCACTCAATTTCTATATCTATTTTTTATTTTGAAATTTGTTGAAAATGAATATGGTAAAACTCCCATTTGAAAATCCTTATTATTTCATATATTATTATCATAATTAGTGCTTATTACATTATCAAACCATAGTTTATGAACTTGTGCTCTATTTCTATCTTTATCTTTCGAATGAACACTTGTCATTGTATCATTAGCTTCTCTATAAGGACTTGCTTTAAAAAATCTAACATATTTATTTTTATAATGCTCTTTTTCTTTTTCAGGATATTTATAAAAATACTCTTCATTTTCATTTTGATATCCAATTTCAGAAAAATATTTATGATCTGAACTTTCTAAGAATTCAATCATTTTTTGCGCAAATTGTTTATTCATAGATTTGTTATTAAGTTTATTATCACCTTCTAAAAACCTTCTTATCATACTGAAAAATTCGCCAAGTACTAAATATTCAATACTAAACTCATTTTTCATTCATTCTTGATATTCAGGATCATTTCTTTTAGTTTCATACTCAGCATCACGTTTTTCTATTTCTGCTTTGAATTTATCCCTTTGTGCTTTTGTCATTCACCAATCACTAACAAGATTCTTTTCTCTGCCTAATGTTTTAGCGTCTAATGATGAAATAAATGGCTTGGTAATTAATTCTTTTCATTTATCAGTGTAATAATAATCAACATCATAATCTTTTTCATTTAAAACAACATCTTTAAAATAGTATTTATGATTTGGTTTTAAAAAATAATTAGTGTCATTTTCTTTAAAATATAATCTACCTTCAGCTAAAAGTTGCTTATCAACTTCTGGATCATTTTCAGAATCTTTTTCATATCCGCCATGACTTGGTTGGCCTCCGCCTCTTAAATCTCTATAACTTGGAACTTGAATGCAAGAATTAACTAAAAATAAACTACTTATACTAGAAAGAGTAAATGAATAACTTAATATTTTTTTAACTTTTCTGCTCATCTTTACCTCTTATAATTTATTATTTATAAATAAATTATATCATAATTTATAGTTTTTGCTTTCGATTCAGTTTTCAAAGAACAATAATAATAACTCATTTTAATGTTACAAATGTAATAATGCCAATTGTTGCATATTTTTTTGCTTTTAAACTTCAACTTATCTCCGTTGTATTGATAGCAAAAAGATAAAATGCCAAAAATATTGATATCACTACAGCTATACCAGTTAAAATTGTTAAAAACTTTTTACTCATTTTAAAATGGCCTTTTTGACCTATTATCTTTCTGGCTCTTTTGGTATGCATAAGTTTCGTTAGTTACAAAATTCCTTTTTGCTGTCGAAACTTTTAAGACTTCAATTTTAAATTCATTAAAATCTAGCATTTTAGAAGCTTCAAAAAAAGTTTTGTAGAATCCAATTATTTTCCGCATACCGTTATCAAATACCTGAACACACATAAAATTTTCTTTTAACTGTGTCATAAAAACCTCCTACATATTTAATAATGATGATCCAATAAAGGTTGTTTCATATTCATTAGTTTTAGCATCTTTTCTAACACCTATCTCTCCTATAATTCTTACTTCTTTATCTTGTAATTCATCAAAATTCTTAAATATTTCACTATCAAAAAAAGTAATTCTATAAAAACTATTTTTTACCTTTAGATTAATTACAAAAAATTCTTGATAACTTTCTTTGAATTTGTCAAAGTATTTCCCTTTAAATGTAGAGCTAACTTTACCAATAAACAAAAAATTAGCTTTATGTTTTTCTGTATTTTGTTCTTGTATATTATCGTCAAACAATTTTTTTAATACTTGTTCTTGCAAATTATAATTATCATTATTCATTATCTAGCTCCTTTTCATATCTTCTTATTTGTTAGTCATTTTTATTCTTTGACTAACTCCATATACAAATTCATAATTTATATTTTTAATTTTTTGAGCATCATTAAAAACTTTTTTAACTTCTTTTGAATTTATACTTATACTTCCTGATGATTTTTTAGCATTAAATTTCTTTCTAATTAATTCATATCCTAAATTTCTTCAATGCTGTTTAACTTTTTGATAATTTTCTTTATTAATATCAAAATAATTAATCCATATATATTCTTCTTTTGATTTCTTCAATTTTAGATCCTCAATTCCATTTTAGTTTCTTTTTTATCGCAAAATTGTTTGACTAATTCATCAAATTGCTTGTTTGGCTTTTTTAAATTTTTTTGAATATATTCATCAGTAATAACCTCTAATGAAACTAAATTAATTTTATTTTCTTCACTATTTATTTTTACATAGTTATCTTCTTTAATGTTGTTTAATAATTCTAAATTTGTTGTCAAATCAGGTATATATTTTAAGTATTCAGTTTCAAGACCTTCTTCTTTACAATTATTGTGTAATTCAATGTATAAATCCTTAAATTTTTTAACATTAATTTCTTCTAAATAATCTTTAAATATTTTTTCACTCATTAATGTTTTTTTAAATTCAGCATAATTATTCTCGATAACAATATGCATTTTTTCTTTTTCACTTAATTCTTCTTGAGCATCATTCTCATCAAATTCAAATAACTTACTTTGTTTGTAATTAATTATTTTTTGCTCTTCATGAGTATTAATTTCTTCTTCAAATTGTGTTTGTTTTTGTTTTTCGAGTTTTTCATTTATATGAAATATCTTTTCATACATATCAAAAAATCTTTTATTTGTATTTTCGTCTAAATATTTAAATACATCTTCTTTAACATCATCTAAAAAAGCTTCACTTTTATTAAACGAGCTTTCAAAACCAACTTTTACTAAATATCTTTCAAACCCTCTTGCGAAAATTTCTTCATGGTTCGTTAAATAAT
This sequence comes from Mycoplasma sp. 11548, assembly GCF_055523555.1. NCBI lineage: Bacteria > Bacillati > Mycoplasmatota > Mollicutes > Mycoplasmatales > Mycoplasmataceae > Mycoplasma > Mycoplasma sp. 11548. The sequence goes on along the minus strand of NZ_JBVFVF010000001.1, from coordinate 718,656 downwards.
CTTTTAAATTACCATGAGCAATATTTTTTATTTCTCCTTTTCTTTCTAATTCATTAAATTTATTGATATAAATTTTTTTTAATTCCTGAAATTCAGGATTTATCAACGAAAAAGGAAGTGTAATATTTTTTTCATATAATTTTTTACCAAGTTCATAGTCAATGTGATGTGCATATTCATGCATAAAACTTTGAATATGCGGAACATCATTATCTTTATGTTGATTTACATTTATTGTTATATTCTTAGCATGTGGAAAATAAACACCTTTAGCTTTTAAATTATCTGTTTTTCTAAATCTTAAAGTCAAATCTTTATTAAATTCCTCAAGTAAAAATGGTTTTATTTTTTTAAACTCTTTTGACAAATTATCAATAACTTCAAAATTAGAATTTGGATCTATTTCAAATTTCTTAAATATTTCTACAAAACTTGTTGACTTAGCTTTTTCTAAAGCTTTTAATGTCATGTTCTTTAAATCTTCATAAGATTTAGCTTTTTTATGATAATTTGTCTCAAATGATTTAATAGCATTTAAAAAATTAAATTTTTCATTAATATACAAAATACTTTTATTTCGTATTTCAATAATTTCACTATATCAGTCAGCTTGTGAATTTATTTCGTGTTCACTAGGAACTTTATCAATTACATTATTTTTCAATAACAATTCTTTAAATGTTTTAGATGAAAATGTAAGCATAGAGTTGGTATTAATTTTATGAATATCTCAAAAAACTTTGAATCTCATTGAGGTTCCTGTGTTATAGTACGTATGTGCTTTAAATATATATGATGGTTTATATACTTTTACATATTGGCCTTGTCCAAATTCAGCTTTATTAAATTTTTTATTATCCATATTTATATAAAGAAGATTATTTACTTCACTAAGACCTTTTACGTCAATTGGGTTATTATATGTGTTTTCATTTATTTTTTTTCAAACCATGTCTTTTTTCTCCAAACCAAGAGAATAACTTAGTATTTCAAGGATAATTTTCTCTTTTTGTTCTTTGCTTTCGCAAAATTCATCTAACAAAAGCCAAAAAACTGAATTAGTAAGATCTGAATAATTATGTTTTGAAAATTGTTCTTGTTCTTTGGTTCCTCATTTAGGTACATAAAAATTTAATTTTTCATTATATTTATCTTTTCTTTCCTTTTTAGCAAAATAATCTTTTAAAATTCTGTTTAGTATTTTTTCATTTTCAAAAAAGTTCATTTTAGTTTCCATCCGCTTCTAGATATTTAGCTAATTCATAAGAAGCAAGCAATAATTTATAATAATTTTCCTGTGTTTTTTCTACTTGTAAATGATGATATAAATTAAGAGTAATAATATTTATCTCTTTTTTGTTGTCTGTTGCTCATTCAATAAAATCGCTAAAATAAGAGCTTGTTACTCGTTGTGGCTTTCTGTTTTCTTTAACAGCCAGTTTGTTTTCTTCCTCTTGAAGTTTCTTTATTTCATTAATCATAGATTGCTTAATAGTTTCTTCTTTTGCTTCTTCTTCATCTAGATTATTTTCAATTAAATTTTTCATATATAAATCTTGTATTTCTTCATTAGGTTTTTCTTTAACTTCTTGTTTCTTTAGCTTTTTCTCCGCATTAAACTCTGGTCTATATAAAACATTACTTATTTCTATATAATCTTTTTCTATCTCTTTTTCTTTATTTATAAAATTTCCTTTCATTAATAACTCTATATCTTTTTCTGAATATCAAACTACATTGTCATAGCTTAATTCTACATATTTACCTTTTTTATTAACTAACTTAAGAGCAATTGAACTATAAATGCTCTCTAATCCTTTTTCTCTTAAGTCTTTATCTACTTTTTTAATTAGTTCATCATATAGATGAATGTTATTTTGCTTTAAAAATTCTTCTTTTTTCATTGATACTAGTCTCCTGTTCTTTCTATCTTTATAACTATCATTGTGTAAAGGAATTTTTTATTTAGTATTTGAACAATCTCGCTATCAAATTTACTAAATAAATATTACGAAATAAAACTAATCTTATTTTCTTTACTTTTCCCAGAATTTACATTTTTCCTCCTTTAGATTTCTTGTATTTTTTAATAACTTTATCATTGATAAATTCTTTTAATTCTTCCTTTGCTAATTCTTTAAAATCATCTTCTGAATTTTGATATTCTTTATAAAGATTGCTTATTCTTTGGAATTCATAATTTAAATTGTTTTTTTTCAAAATGTTTTTTATTTTGAAAAAGTTGCCATTATTTAAATATTCTTCAATTTCATTAATATTTAAATCTTTCTTTTGTTCACCAATATCATCATCTTCTTCATCATCTACGTCCTCTCTCATAGAAATTTGAGTAGTTTCAAATACATTTTGCCTAATCACTTTAAAGTCCTTATTATCATTTCTTAACTCCTTTTGATTCTTAATTTGCTCAAATCTCTTTTTAGCTTCAATTTCATTTAAGTTTTCTAATTGCATAATCTTATTTATTTCTTTTTGTATTAGGTTCTCTGTTAGGTTATTGCTTTCTTTTTTAAATCAACTATCAATATCAAAATGCTTAAATTGTAAGGAATTCTCATTATCATCAAATTTAAATTTATCATTAGAAAAATATTTATAAGTTAAATTTGTTTTGATATATAAAGGAGGTAATCCTTCAATAAAGACCAAAATATTTGAGGCGGCTTTTTTGCTTAATTCTTGTATTGAAATCAAGGGTTTTTCTTGATAAGAAATATTCTCACTTGTATTTTTTCCATTTTTTGAATATGAATATTTTTCAACTTGTTTAGTTCCTAGTTTATTAATGAAGTATTTTTTAGTATTTTCATCTGATGAATTTAAGAAATAAACAAATTGAAGATTAGAAAGAATGATATTATCAACTTCTCTATTTTCGTTAGTATTATATTTTTTAAGTTGATTTTTATCTTGTAACACTAAGCAAAATAAAATATTTCTAGAACGATTTATTGATAGTTTATTATCTAAATTAGGAATTTGGGGTAGGTTACCAAATTCTTCTAAAATAATCAATAATCTTCTTTCTAACCTTTCAAATCCTTTTTCTTCTAAATTTCTTTTTGCTTTATCAATAGCTCCTTGATAAAGTTCATCAATTAATAAACTTACTAATTTATGATTTGCAGTATTTTGATCTGCATAATGAATAAATACAACAAACTTTTGCTTTTCATTATTAAAAATATCGTAAATATTAAATCGCTCTGAATACGATGTTAAATTTTTAATAAATTCATCTTTTACAAACATATCTAATGATCTAAGTCCATTTTGAAGTTGAGACCCTAATGTAGCTTCTGCATTTGAAACCATACTTATATAATCTTTATAAATTGAATTTCATAATTCATTATCATTTTTATGTTTTTCCAAAATTTTATACAATGTTAAATTTTGATATTTGACGTTAAAATTAGAGGTAATATTTTGTGCAATATTAGTAAAATTAAAATCTTTTGCTTCAAAGTTATTTAAATAAAACTTCATTAACAAAAACGTTTTTGCAACTATTTCGATAAATTTTTTTCCTGAAGAATTTCAAAACTCATTAGCTTCGCCTCCTAATCCTCAATTAAGATTATCAATCAAAGCAATCAATCTTCTATATGCCTCAAAAAGCAAATCTAAATTTTGCTTTTTTTGTGCTTCTTCAACAATTTGAAAAACTGTTAACAAAGGATTTCAATTTAGACTTTTTTTAGTGTTTTCAAAGTCTATAACATAAATTTTGTATCCTTGCTCTTTTAGTCTTTTTCCTGTAAAAGTTATTATTTCTCTTTTAGGATCATTAATTATTAAATTTGGTCTATATTCTTCATCTAAATTAATGTTATATAAAATATTAGGTAACAAAATTCTTTGTGTTTTACCTGAACCAGTCCCTCCAATTATTAGTGAATTTTTGTCTATATCTTCATGCTGAATATTTAACCATTTCTTTTTATTCTTTTCAAATTTTAAAACTCATGAACTAGATTTGTTAAAACCATAAGAACAATGCTTTTTAAATAATGAATAATCTTTCTCCTTATTAATTTCATTTAAAAGCCAATTAGAATTATGATCTTGTTTTCTTCTTAATACTTTTCATAATTTTTTTATATTTTCTTTAAATAAAAAGAAAGCAAAAACAAAATTAAGTATTAAGTAAATAAAAGTAATTGGTGTTAAAAAATTTTTATTACCGTTTTGAAAATTATTTACAAAACTAAAATTTAAAATATTTCAAATCTTTAAATTTTTAAAATTTCCCTTTTGTATAATTAAAAATTCAAATAACCCAAATAAAATTCAAAAACTTAGTAAACATACAATAATAAAAGCAAATAATTTAAAAACAATTAAGACTTTACTATTCATAACTAATTCCTTTCATTTTTTCATATTCCTCAATTGATTTGGATTCGAAAAATTGATAAGCCAGCCGTTTTAAGTATTTAGTATCTTTATCATAATAAGCAAAATCTTTTTCAAACATTTTTTTAAAGCTATTCTTGTATGTGTTTTTTGTTGAATTTGTCTTTTTATCTAGTCATTCTGATCTTTCAAATTTCAAAATTTCTTTTAAAATAGCATTATTTATTTTTCTTTCAAATTCTTTTTCCTCTTTCAAAAGTCTCCTCATAAATTCCTCTTTTAAAATTTGAGAATCGATTTCTAATTTTTTATATTCATTTAATGTCTTGTAAAAATTGTTGTAAATCATAAAGAAACTATGATTATTTTTCATTAGTGTTTCTTTTATTTTTAAAATTATTTTTTGTGAATGTGGTGTTAAATGTGAATATCATTGATTATTATTTATTTGACATTCTTTTTTTATTTCATCAATTTCAGATTTAAATTCCTTTTTGACTTCTCTAGAATTTTCATTTTCAATTAATTCTTTTTTAAATTTGATTTTAATATTTCTTAAATTGTTATTTAATTTATTAATTTTTTCAATATCTTCATCAAAAGTAAACTTACTTAAAATATCTAATTTCAATTCTTCGAATTTTCTTCTAGTAATATTTTGTTGTATTCCAAATAACTTTCTATCTTTATTTCTTTTTAATTTAGTTTCTCAAAAACTAATATGAATATGTGGATTATTTGTGTTACCATGAATAGCATAATAGATTTCTAAGTTACTGATATCAAACCCAAGGCCACTTGATTTTAATCATTTAAATAAACAATCTTCAATTAATTTTTTCCAAGCATCTTCCCCTATCATTCCATTTTTTTGCATATCATCATTTGAACTAATCACCATATCATAAAATGGTGTTTTTAATTTAGCTGATGCTTCTTTTACTTCTTTAATATCGATATTCTTAAAATATTTTCCATTCTTAAAAGCATACAAGCCACTTGGCGGATTATCTAAATTCGCTTTTAAATATTCTCTGTATGTTTTTAAAATTTCATTTTTTTTTCTTTCGCCTAACAAAGTCAAATCACTTGTTAGCTCTTTTTCTTTTTCGGCATTTAGCTCACTCATTGCAACAGCTTTATCTTTTCTAATAAAGTAATCTACTCAAAAACCATTTTCAACTCAATCTTTATGATTTCTATAATTATTTAATCCAGTATAGTATCCTTTGTCATTTGTAATAAAATTAAAGCTTATATAAAGCTCTTTCTCTTTTTTTGTCAATTTGCCACCTTTCTAATTAAATTAATATATTAAGTTATTAATTTAATATTCTCACACATACTAAGGTCTATAGAAAAGAAAGCTATCACTTTCTTTGTATTTTACTTACATAAAATAAAGTTACATTTTTTGGCATTTTTTAAAAATCAAAAAAAAAATAGGAAATTTAAGAAAAAAACGTAACACTAAAAATCAGTTTCTTAAAAACCGTTCTTACAACCAATAAAACTAGATAAAATCAAAAATAAATAAAGGTTGTAAAAGTAAGTAATATTCCGGCTTATAACAATCAGTAAGCAAGAATATTACTTACTTTTACTTTTATCAACATAATCTATTTAACAAAATTGAATTCGATCTAATTTATCATAAAAAGTTCTAAATCTTTTAATTACAGACTTTTCGAATTTATATTTAACACAAAATACATCTTCATATTTTTTGTTAGCAAAAATAAACAAAATTTGAGTTATAGCTTTTTTAATTCTTGAAGCATTTTCATTTTTTTTACTTGAATTAAATAAGTTATTGCTAAGTATTTTTTCATCTGCTTTTTTTATTTTTATGGTTAAAGCTTTTTTCTTATTATTTTGCTTTTTCAATCATTTTAAAAGCATTACTTTCTTAGCAAATTCTCTTCCGAAAGCAAGTAAACAAAAAAGTAAATTGTCTTTAAATTTAACAACAAAACCTGGTTGATTTTTTTGGTTTAAAATTAAGTTAAATTTTTTTATTTTTATTTTTTTAAAATCAATTTCAATCAAGCCAAGTTCCTCAAATTTTTTAAGACTGTTTTCAACTGTTTGCCTTGGAATTCTAAATTGATTTTTCATAATTTTTTTAAACTCTAAAATTTCAATATTGTTTTTAATTGTTTTGAATCGTTTGCCTCTTTTCCAAAAAGCTTTTAACAAACAAAAAACTAAAAGATCACATTGACTTAATAATTTAAGTAAATTCTCATTAGTTTTAAGTTTAATATTTTCAAATTCTAAAAATTTAAAAATATTTTTAAAATCAAAATCTTTATAAACTTTGATATCAAAACCTTTAGTTCCTAAAGCCTCAACAACAGATTTGAGTATGTATTTTTGATTTCTAGTTTCTAAAGCTTCTATAATTCTTTCTGTTTTTAATTTTTGCTCCCATTCTTTAGAAGTCATAAAGATAATTTCTTCGAGATGATGTTTAATTACTGACATAATTTTGCTCCTTTATTTTTCAATTCATAAAAATTGTGGTATAATATATTTATCGAGATGATGTATATGCGGGTTTGCTCTTAGATCCCGCATATTTTTTTATCTCTTTTTTATTAATTGATATAAAAACACTGACTTTTTGAGTCAGTGTTTTTATCGTTTTATTACCACCCCTTTTTCTGCCGGGTCCGGTACTTTTCAATAATTTGGTTTGAATTATTAAAAATTTTAGTTGTGGCAAAGCTGCTAAGAGATTCCTCAACAAATGCTGTTACAATGGCATTTTGCTTTCTTTCATTTCCAAAAGCTTTTTTAGAATGTTTCATAATAAAATATGATGAAACAATAATTAATGCTAAGAAACAAAGCATAATTAAGGTTAATTGCCAACTTAAAGTTACCATCATAATAATTGAAACTGAAAGAGTTAAAATTGAATTTAGAATATTGGGAATTACGTCTCTAAAAAATCCTTTTAAAGTCTCAATATCGGACGTAAAGGCAACAATGATTGAGCCCTTCATTTCTTTATTGACATAATCCATTGGCAATTTTTGAATTTTATAGTAAAGTTGATCTTGAATCTTTTTAGTTGTTTTAAATGTAACCAAGTTTAAAAATCAAGTTCCAATGAATTTAAAGATAATTGCAAATAAGAAGAGTAATGCTGATAAAACAATTACTAAAGTAAAAAAATGTCAATCAAAAGTTTTTGGATCTCTAATAGCATTTTGGTCTAAATAATCTTTTAAAACAAGATCAACAATAACTTTACCAATAAAAATTTGGTTATAAAGCATTCCAATTGAAGCAACTAAAAATAGAAAGATCCCTAAGATTAAAATTAGCTTATTATTAGATCACAGAAGTTTAAAAATGCGCTTTACTAAATTTTTATCGTGTTTAATATATTTTGAATGCATAATTAAAAACTTTCTATAATTGAATTTTGGTATGAATAAATATCTTTATAAAACTTATTTAATTTTAGTAATTCATCATGATTACCAAAATTGCTAATCATTCCATCTTCTAATACTATAATGTTATCGCAATCTTTAATTGAACTAATTTTTTGCGAAATAATAACTTTCAGACAATTATCAATTTGATTAATTGTTTCTTTTATGCTTTGTTCTGTTTTAAAATCTAATGCACTAGTTGCATCATCCATTATTAATAAATCAGGATTTTTAATTAATGATCTGGCAATTGCTAGTCTTTGGCGTTGTCCACCTGAAAAATTTGAACCTTTTTGATTAACTAGAGTATTTAATTGTTCTGGACTATTAATTACAAAGTCATAAATTTGTGCTTTTTGTAAAACATCATAAATTTCTTCATCGCTTACATCATTCTTAATTGAGGTAAAATTTGATTTAATCGTCCCTGAGAATAAAATATTTTCTTGGAAAACAATTGATATTTTTTCACGCAATCTATCTAAATCATACTCTTTGATATTAATATCATTAATCAATATTTGGCCTTCAGTAACATCATAAAAGCGGGCTAATAGGTTAACTAGAGTACTTTTACCTTCGCCTGTTTTACCAATTATTCCTAATGAAGCATGCTTATCTAAAATAAAATTAATATTAGATAAAGTGCTTTCTTTATTTTGCTGGTATTTAAATGAAACATTTTTAAATTCAATTTTTTTGATTATAAAATCTTTAATAGGATTTGCCACATTTTTAATTTGAGTTTTGTGGTTTAATATTTCGCTGAGTCGTTTTGAACTAGGGATTGCTATAAAAATATTGTAGCTAATATTTAAAATTCCTAAAAATGAAGAAGTAATCATTCAAATATATGTTCCAAATAAAACAATATGCCCAACATCAATTTTATTATTTAAAAATAAATTAACACCAATAGTGGCTAATAAAATCAACGACATATAAATGACTGTCATAAATGAAGTTTCACCGAAAGAGTTAACTAAAACAATTTTTAAGTTAGATTTCATTAATTTTTGAGTATGATCTTGAATTTTTTTAGTTTCTAAATCTTCGGTAACATTAGCTTTAATTGTTTTTAGAGAATGCAAGTTTTCCTGTAATTTCTGGTTAAATTGATCATTGTATTTAAATAGTTTACGGATATTTTTACGTACAATATACATAATTGCAAACATAACAAAACAAATTGGAATTGAAATTAAGAAAACATATGATAATTGGGTTGATTCACTTAATGAAAAATATAAGGAACTTGAAAACATAAAGACCGAGCGGACAACAGATGTAACTCCTAACTGCAGAGTTCTTTCCATTGAACCAACATCATTACTTAACCGGTTTAAGATTGTTCCAACTGAAAAATGGTTTAAATCTTGTGGTGAAAAACTTTGAATTTGTTCAAATAATTTATTTTTAATATTTGCACTAAACTGTGTTTGATATTTAGATACTAAAACAACTTGGACAAATACTGAAATAAACAAAGTTGAAAAAATAAATAAAAATAAGTAACCTGCGTTTTGATAAATAGCTTGTTGTTTTGTTATTTGTCCTTCTCATTTATCTAGCGAAATAATATTAATAATGTTTTGCACATACCTTGGAGTCATAACTTCCAAAAAGATTTGAATACAAATAAGGGCTATTGTTACGAAAATTAAAAACCTAATGCCTTTAGTAAAATCTCAAATTTTAATTTTATTCTTAGTTTTCAACGTCGTGGCCATCTCTAATACACTCACATTCATAACTTCGCTCTAAATCAATTTGATAAATTGATTTAAGCAACGGTTTAAATTTTTTAACAAAAGTATCATTTAAATAATAATATGAATACAATCCTTTCCTGCTAGCTGAAATTATTTGAGCTTTTTTCAAATCATTTAAATGCTTAGAAATGTTAGATTGCTTTGCATTTAACACATTAACAATTGTCATCACATCACATTCATTTTCGTGACACGTAAATAAATGCATGATGATATTTTTTTTAATTTTTTTAGATAAAAAACCCAGGATATTTTCTAAATTTAGCGAATTATTTTCGTACATACAAATATCTTTCTCTTAGTTTAATTTTTCAATTCTTTTTCATTGTTAGCATTTTGATTTGGTTCATTTGAATTTATGATTAAATCAAGTTCTTTACGTAATTCATCTTCGTTGATTGGCTGATCATTTACTAAAGTTTTTTCATTTTCTATATTTGGTTTATTTAATATATCATCTTCAAATGCAAAATCATAATATTCAAAATCTTGGTTTTGAATGTCTGTGGTTTTTTCACTTGCTTGAATATCTTGATCAGCATCTTCTTTACAATCATCTTTATTTATTGAATCATTTATTTGAATTGCTGGATCTTGTTCATCTTGTTTTGGAGATTGATTATTTGAAATTTTTTGTTCAAGGCTTTGGACGTTTTTTTGTTGTATAACTTCATTCTTAATTTTAGTGTTTTCAACATGCTGGTTGATATTTTGAATATCAACTACTTTTTCTATTTCTTTATCAGATGTTTTTAACTGATTTGCAAAAGTTGAACTTTCTAATTGTTTTTCAACTTGTGCATTATTTTCATTTTTTAAAAAGTAGTCTAATTCACCTTTGTTCAAAATGTAGGTTAAACTTGGTTTTAGTTCTTTATTCTTTTCTTGATTTCCTTCATTGTTAAATCAATATTCTAATTCATTTTGTTGATGAATTCATGAAATAGGTGAGATTATGTGTACATCATATTTTTTGGATTTTAAGAAACGGAATTGGTCTCTAATATCCATATATGTTTCGTTGTTTAAGTTAGTAAAGGAATCAAAAATAATTGCCTTAAAAGGTTTTTGATTTTTGGTAATTAGTAAGTCTATTTTCAAAGAACCAACAATATAATTTTCAAATATTTCATATTGATTTTGGTTGGATATACATTTATTAATACTATTTTTTACTAATTCAATAAATCATTTAGAATTTTCTAAATTACTAATAGTTTTTTGTTTATTAGCTTTTAAATCAAATAATTGTAAATCATCAACTGGATCATCATTTTGATTTAGGGAGTCATAAACATCTTGTTTACGTTGGATACTGGTTTTTTCTAAAAATTGCAACCATTTTTTGAAGATTTCTAAATCTTCAGAATAATTCTCAGGTAATTTAATATCAGATGCTTTAACTGTTTTAACAACAATCATTTTATCTTTTGCGCGAGTTATCGCTACATTTAAAGTATTTTTACCACTGTTTGGCTTACAAATTGATGTTGAAGAAAACCTTGTAAATTTATCATATGATACAGTAGTAATAACTAAGTCAGCTTCATGGCCTTGGATATTTTCAACATTACGAATCATAATTTTATTTTCAGTAATATCATCATAAAGCTCTGGGTATTTATTAAGCAATAAATTGTTAATATAATCACTTTGTTGTATATTAAAAGCTAAAATAATGATTTTATTATATTTTTTTAAATTTGCTTTTAAGACTTCGATAACTTTTAAAGCTTCAACTTCATTTTTTTGGTCTTTTCATTGCCCTTCTACTTGATATACTTCAATTGCATCATTGATATTATCATCGTTTATATCAATCACATCTAATTGGGAGTTATAAAAATGTTTTGATGAAAAAGACATTAGTTCAGAATAATTTGAACGGTAATTTTTATCTAATAAAATTTTAGTGATATTTAGAGATGAAGCATAGTCTAATATTGATTCTACTTTTCCAAAAATACTATCATCAGTACTGCGACGACCAAACCAATTACTTGGGCTCATTTGTTTTGGATCTCCTGCTAAAATTTTAGTTTTCGCTAAATATAAAATTGGTAGTCCCTTTTCGATAAAAATTTGACTAGATTCATCTAAGATTGCATAGTCAATTTCGCCTTTAGTTCAATGTGCTAAATCAGTGTCAGGAGTAACTACAATAATTGGATAAATTACTTTTAGCAATTTAGCAAATTTTTTCATGAATTTTTGCGGTTCTAGGTTTTTAATGCGTACATGCTGTGCAAATTCCTGATATTCTTTGCTATCATTTTCATCTAATTTAGTAAGGCGGTTGTAGATTCGTTCTAAAATAATTTTATGTAAGATCTTTTGGTCTCAAATAAATTGTTGATATTTTAAATTTTTAGTTAATTCAATAATTTCATTTAGTTTATTAATGGTTTCTTTATCCAGAGAATTTTGTGGTAATTCATTAAAAAAAGTGATTAAATCTGAAAAACTTCCATCAAATTTCGGTATATGCGATTCGATATTTTCAGCAACAATTTTAAGCTTGCGATATTTTGGTAAAAAGGTTAATCATTTGATTTTGTTTTCTTTTTTCAAAATTTCAAGAATTTGACCGTGGGAATATTCATATTCAGGGTATAAAATATCATTTGGTAAATTAATTAACATTTCAACATCGCTTATATAATTTGGATCTTGCTTATGTTTTGCTAAGTAATAATAAGCCCTTAGGAGTGATTGAATGTGTTTATTTGTTAAAATATCATTTATTAAATAAATGTATTTTTGTTCTTGTTGACTAATAATGGGTGTTCGTTCACTTGGATTAATTGGATCTTTAAAATTTTCCAATAATTGAAGGTATTTAATGATTGGTTCATAAAACTTATTTTTATTGATATTTTTAGATTTTAAAGCAAAAAGGCAAAATGATTGCAAAATACCCATTCTTTCTTTAATAACATCTAAGGCAGCCTTTTTTTGCGAAGCAACTATAGCAGTTTTGTTATAAATTAAAATATTAGTGATTAAATTAACTATGGTTTGTGATTTACCTGTCCCTGGGGGACCTCAAATAATCGTATCTTGATTTAAAGATGAAACAATTGCTTTGTCTTGCGATAAGTTTGAAGGTGTAATTTTAAAAATTGTGTAGTTAGGATTATTTATTGTTTTGGTGATTGTTTCTTGGTAAATATTTTTATTAAAACTAACTTTTAAAATTTCATCAAATTCTTGCTTTTCAATGATTTCTTTCATTCTTGCACGTGAGTAACCACCCAATGGTTCAAAAATACCAATAATGGCACCGGGGTGAAACATTAAACTTTCATTTTGAATTTCGCTTTCACCCATATTTTCGAATGATCCAAATACTTCTTCTGGCAATGTAAATAAATTTTCCCAATCTTTTTGTAAGATTGTAATTAATGCAGTCATTGAATTAATATTTAAATTTTTGTCAAGGTGCAAGGCGATATCTTTACTTTGAAAAAAGAATAGTAGTTTTTCATTAACTTTAATATCACCTTCACTTGTTAAAAATGGTTTTCCATTTTTAATATTAATAGTAACTTCTTTAAAGAATAATGGTGCATAAATTACTTTATCTTCAATTCTCAAACTTATAAATAAGAATCCAATATGTAATGGTCAAACATTAGTTTCTTCCAAATATTCATGGGCCTTAACTGATAATTGCTTTAAGGTAGTAACTTGACTATGAATCTTGCTTTGAATAATATTAAGAATATTTTTCTTAATTTCATTAAAATGAGTTTTAGCATTTAAAAAGCGTTCAAACTTTAATTTACGGATATTTTTGCTTTTAACTATATAAGTAAGTTCATCTAATGAATTTGATAATTCAATTTCTTTTTTTAAAGCTAATAAAGCCCCATCTAGTAATGAAATATTAAATGTTTCATTGTTTATAATTGCTTGGTATTGTTCATGGTCAATAAGATCTTTAAGATCTAAATAATCTTTGCGATTATTTCGGGTAAAAATTGCAGGATCTCCAGGTTCAACATCAAGCAAATTATTTAAAATAGTTGTATATTTAATGTCAATTGTATTCATTATACTCCTTTACTATTTTGTAATGCATCAAATGTTGCTTTGGTATATACACCTAAAATTATTGAAATTAAATTACTTTTCACAAATAGTCCACTAACTCCCTTAAGGTTTTTGATTTTTTCTAAGTTCACTAATGAAATATCTTTAATTTCTAATTCAATTCGTGAAGGTTTATATTGTTTAATAATGTAATTATTTATGCCTAAAGCTTCGATTAATTTTGTTATTTCAAAAGGAGGATTATTCACTTGGTAAATAGTATTTTTTTCATGTTTTACTTTTTTTCACTTTAAAAGTATTAAACCAAATGTAACAATAATTAAAATAATTCTTTTCCATTTATTATTTATCATATTTAATATGATACTAGAAAATACAGAAATTTAAAACATAATGTTGATATATGCAATTAAAAAATAAAAGCAAATTGTTTTTTGCTTTTATTTTCCGAATTTAAAGTGGCAAACATCGCCATCTTGCATAATGTAGGTTTTACCTTCTTGGCGTAGTTTACCAGCATTTTTTGCACCTAATTCTCCACCATATTCTAAATAATCTTGGTAACTTATCACTTCCGCCTTGATAAATTTTTTCTCAAAATCACTGTGAATCACCCCCGCACATTTAGGAGCAGATCAACCTTTTTTATAAACTCAAGCTCTTGCCTCGATTTTCCCTGCTGTAAAATATGTTTCAAGATCTAATAATTTAAAAGCAGCTTTGGTTAAAATGTCAAGCCCACTACTTTGAATATTATAAATTGTAAATAACTCAAGTTTTTCATCAATATTTTCTATCATACTTAATTGAGCTTCTAATTCAGCTGAAATTGGGATTAACTGTTCATGGTCTTTTAAAGAACTTTCAAGTGATTTGTATAATTCATCATTTTGATAATCAATAAATTGTTCACTATTTAAATTAGCAACGTAAATAATTTTCTTAAAGGTTAATAAATTATAACCTTTAATGAATTTTGTTTCAGCTTCATCTAAGAGTGCTTCACGTGCTGGTATAGTTTGTTCTAATGCTGCTTTTACTTTTAAAGCAGCATTTTGTTCAATAATTGCATCTTTATCCCCAGATTTCGCCTTTTTAGAAACTCTATTTAAAACGTTATTTATAGTTTCTAAATCTGCCAAGATTAATTCATAATTAATAATTTCTTTATCTCGTACTGGATTAATTGAGTTAGCAACATGCAATATATTTTTATCATTAAAACATCTAATAACATGAATAATAGCATCTACATCGCGAATGTTAGCTAAAAATTTATTACCTAAACCTTCACCTTTTGAAGCTCCTTGTACTAAACCAGCTATATCAACAAAATCAAAAGTAGCTCAAACAACTTTATCTGGATTAATTAATTTTGCAATTTGCTTAAGGCGCGGGTCAATCAATGGAACAGTTGAAATATTTGGTTCAATTGTGGTAAAGGCATAATTTGAAGATTCAACTTGTTTTTTGGTTAAGGCGCTAAATAAAGTACTCTTACCTACATTGGGTAATCCGATAATTCCGGCTTTTAATGACATAAGACTCCTAACTAAAAAAATTTATTTATAAAAATGTATTTTATTTATTTTACTTTAAATTTGGTAAAATTAAAAAAATATTAGGATAATTAGGAGATTTATGGCCTTTAGTACTTTAAATATTTGAAGAAGTTTTTATAATAATGAATCAATTTCAACATTAGAGGAATTTGATAACGAAATTAAACATTACCATATGGATTTTGACAATTTAGTAAGCAAGGCTAAAAGTACAGTTTATGGCATTGAATTTGTAGGAATTAATAAATTTAATTTAGACCATTTAAATCCATTTAGTTGCCTGAGTATTTTTGCAATTTTCTTGAAAGATTTATCAAGTAACAAAAATAAAAAAATATTAATTGCAACTGATTTTGGGAATGTTCAAGGCCAAAATTTAAAAAACTTATTAGTACGTTATGCTAACAAAGCAAAGTTTGAAGTTTTTACTCATAATTATGATACCATTAATGAATTTTTATTTTATAAAACTATCGAAACTACTGGTATTAATAATGGAATCTTCTTAAGTTATAATCAAACTCAAAATAAATATTATTTGAAGTTAGTTAAAGATAAGATTGATCTAAAATTGCAAGAATATATTTTTTACTTAAGTGAATTTACTAAAATTAATAATTTATTTTTATTATCACCAAGTTCTCAATCAACAATTATTAATGTTGATAAAATACTTAAACTTTACTGTTCAAATTTTAAAACTAATTTTACATCAAAAACAGGTGATTTTGAACTAAGCAAAACATTAAAAATTAGTATTATTGCATCTAATTCTCTAGATTTATTTATCTTACAAAGAATTTTGAATAATTCTAGTTATAAAGTTGTTATATATAAAAGAAATATTTCAAATAAAATGCTATTTACTATTTTGGATTTAAATTTTGGCAAACATAAAACGGATTTAATTATTCATCTTAATGAAGCAAAACAGTTAAAAATTTATGCTAAAGTTAAAAGTAGGTATATTACCCTAAAAGAAGAAGATTTAATTTACTTATTTATTAACTATAATTTTTTAACTTGAAAAAATGATTCAAGCCTTAATTTAAACCAAGTTTATTTACCATTTTATGTACCAAAATTTATTCTCAATCTCTTAATAAATTTTAAAATACCTTATGATAATAATCAAAATATTGCCTTAGGGACTAATAATGTTTTACTTAGTTACACTCATAATAAATTTTCTGCAAATTTAGGTAACCAATTAAATTATTCAAATTTTGACTTTATTTTAAAGTTATCGAAAATGTTTTTAGACTATAAAAACAACAATTATCTTTTTGGTTATAAGTATCTTAAAACCCTTGAAAGTAAATTTAATTTTTCTTTAAGCACCAAAGAAGTTAATTTTGAATACTATGAAGCCTTGGAAGCATTAAATATTTTTGAAGTTGGCAAAGTTTTTTTAAAGTCTATTAAACTTACTAAAATCCAGCAACATGAATTTGAAAATCGTGAGCAACATGATTTATTAGAAGTTACTTTTAAGTATAAAGAGCATAGTTTTTATATGTATGCTTTTTATGATTTTAACAAAAAAAACCTTGTTCTAAAATTTGAATCCGAATTAGCAATGAACTATTCTAAAACAAAGAGATTCTTAGTAAGAATAATCCACAAATTCTTACAATGAGTAATTATTAAAAACTTAAATAAATTTAAAAAAGAGACAAAAAATGCAAAAAAAACAAAAATGAACCTGAAAACAAATTCTTAAAGAATATTTAAAATTTCAATTTAAAGCAAGAAAAACTTATTTTATTTTAAGTTTATTTTTTATATTTTATTGGTTAGTTGTTTTAATTGATTTTATTGTGCAACACCGTTATGATAATTATAAATTTTTAAATTCTATAAACACTTCAATTATAATTACCTTTGTAGGTGCGCTTTTGGCTTATGGTTTAAAAATGGGCTTATTAAATAAAACGATTAATAATTTTAAAAACATTAATTCTAAAAATACAAAAATTAAAGAGCAAAAAAAACTTATGGAAATGTCAGAAAGTCAAAAACAAATTTTTTATAAACAAAAAGAATTACAAGACAATTACTATAATAGCTTTTATTATAAAACCTCCTTTGGCTATGTTTTAAATTTGATTTTATGAACCATAATTTTTGTAATTAATATCATTATTACTTACGCTTAAAAACTAATAATATTTATTATTAGATTTTTTGTAGAATAACTACTTTTTTGAACTACATTTTTAATTTTTTGCTAGACTATTGGGGTTAATCATTTTTTTATTTTTTGATTTATATTATGATGCCTTTGTTGCAAAAAAAGATAACGAAAAAACAAAACAAAAAAAATTTTTTGTCTTCTTTGGCAACTAAATTGGAAAATTTATATATTTTTTGATGTTTTTACTGTCTAAAAAATTAAGATACAATTATGCATATTATTAAATTAACTATAAAATTTCAAAATGAAACAAAAAGATTTTTAAACCCCCCGCCCTTGATTGCAATCAAGGGGGCCTTACTTTTGAAAAAGTAAGCAAAACTTCCAGAAAACACGTGCCCGTGTTTTCTATTTTTATTATTCTCTTTTTTATTAAAAAATATTAAAATTAATATGCATCAATTTTTATTTCATCATTGATGCTTCTGTGTAATGTTCGAAGTATCTCTAAATACTCAGCCATAATCTTATTGGCTTCAAGGTTATTTCCTTGTGCATTCACAGAGACACTATTAAACTTTGAGATGTATAATTCAAGAGTTTTAAAAAATGAGTTTGTTTTCTTATGGATAAATGCTAGTTTTCCAACGGCAGGGATAGAATAATCTAAACCTTTCTCAAGAGCTCACATTTCTGTAAAGCTTAGATATTTTCCATTAGGTTCTTTGGCAAAGTATTTTTTTCCATTATATTTAAAATACAAATTATCATCAGAAGAATGTACTAACACAACATCAGAATTATAAGGAAATATAATCCTTTTGTCATGCATATCGAAAGCTGCAAGGTTTTTACCTTGGTATCTAACAACACCATTTAAAACTTTTCTATTAATCTCTAAATCAACGGCTCAATTGCCGTTTTTCTTTCCTTCTTTTTGAAAGACATTATGTTTAGAAATTATTTTTTTATTCCTCGTGTTGTAATAATTTTGAAATACTTCGTTATTTTGCTTTAAATCATTAATATCTTTATATCCGTTTTCATGAATTAATAATGGGTATTGATCTAATGATGTTCTAAAAGATCTCTCAACGTGAGGTTTATGTTTGGGATTAGATGAACTGAGTACTTCTATTCCTTTTTTATTTAAATCTTTTTCAAAAATTGTTTGTGCGTTTTCGTTTCCCCAAAAAGTTCTTCTTTTATCAGTATAAATTTTCTTTGGAAATCCATATTTCTTAAATACTATTTCTAACAGTCTTTGATATCCTAATGTTGTTTCTTGTTCTTCAAATCATGCTGCTAATAATGTTCCAGTGGCAACATCAATTGCATGATAAAGATAGAATGGTTTATTATTTTTTAAATATGGTTCAAGCTGAGCATCGATTTCAACAATTTCACCAAATTCTAAATTTTTCTTTAGACCCAAAACTTGTCTTTGTTTTTCATTTTGTTTAATTTGTTTATAATATTTTTTTAATAGCAATGTTGTCTCTTGTGAAGTTTTCTTCTTTGATAATTTTGCTATTTTTCTTCCTCTTTTGGTTGTATGTATATTAAATAATCCTAATTGGTTGAATCTTCTTACCAAAGTTTTGTAAGAAATTTTTTGCCTTATAAAAGAACCATATTCTGAATAATAATAACTTTTAAACGAAAGTTGGTTATTTGTTAGAATGCTATTTAAAATAATTTCACATGTTTTTAAATAATCTTTAAACACTAATTCAATTTCTGAATCGGTAACTTTGCAACTTCTTTGTTGATTTTTATTTTTATGACTGATGTCAATTTCTTGATTACTTTTTATTATTTTTTTATATCTTTTTACAGTTGATACACTAAGGTTTGTAATTAAACTAAGTTGAGATAAAGATTTTTCAATATTAGCAGCAATTAATATGAGAGATTGCTGTTTTTTTAGTTCGTAGTTTGTTAAGTTTTTGTACTTATCTATGTTATGTTTGATTCTCATAAATAATTTATACCATATTTTAATTAAATTAGTTCACTTTCCATGGGATTTATATATGGGCCTAAATAGTTGTCATTGGACATACGCTTAAAAACTTATTAAATGGAAATGTCACATGCAAGTTTTTTTGCATGTGACATTGTTTTTGTCTGCCTTGTAATAAAATAGTTGTATTAATAAATGTTAAAAAAATGAAAGGAGACTTTAAAATTATATGAAAAATTTAGAAAAATATATTTGTGTTTTTGACAAATATCGAAAAGAAAATAAATATCAACATTTTAAAATTGAAGAGAATTACAACACTATCTTGAAAATGCAAGGAGTTCTTGGGACACAACGAAAATTACGATCAGATCAAATCGATCTAGAACAACTTTATAATATTTTACAAGAACTTTCTGAAGGTTTCTCAATCCAAGAAGTAGCCAAAATTTTTAATAGAGACATTCGAAGTATAAAAAACAAAATCGAAATTATTACAAATCGCAGACAACTTAGTTTAGATAAACAAAATCGCTATGTTTGTCCTAAGTGTTCAAAAAAAGTAATGCGGGTTAAAACCCTTAATTTTACCAAGCTATACGAACATTTATTAGGTTATTCATTTTCACGACTCTTTTTTGTAAGTGATGCAATTAAAGAGAAATGAAAGGCCTACAGAAAATATTGATATAGTGAGCTTAACACATACAATAAAAATAGAAATAAAAAGAATTTGCAGCAAAAAGAAGTTAAGAAATCAGTTACCTATCTTGTGAATTCTTTTAAAAAATTATCCCCTGATGAATTTGCTCCCTCACCTAGTACAATTTATAAAATAATCAAAAAATACCCTTATTTCCTTGATTTTGACCATATTGTTAAAAAATCTGAAGGCAAATATGGCATAAGGAAGCAAAAGAAAACCAAACCTAAAACATTAAAATATGCTACAGAAATTTCAAAACGTCCAGCTTATATTAATGATCGCTCTGAACACGGCCATTTTGAATTAGACACCGTTATTGGTAAAATCAATGATACCTATTGTATTGTGACCATGATTGAACGGCAAACCAGAATGTCTTATGCTATGCTTTCAAAACGCAACTCCAAAGCTATAAAACAAACTCTTGTCAAACTAATCAAGAAACATAACTTAGAGATTAAAACTTTAACAGTTGATAATGGTAGTGAAAATGTCTTATTGCACCAGGTTATTCCAACTGAAAGATTATTTAAATGCCAACCATATAGTTCATGACAAAAAGGTTCAATAGAAAATATGCACCGCTTAATTAGGTATTACATTCCCAAAGGAAAAAGCTTAGATAAATACTCTCAGCAAGAAATTGATTATATGATGGAAAAAATAAATAACTATCGGCAAGTTGTACAGCAATATAAGATAACCTAAAATTTTTTTAATCCCCCGCCTTTGATTGCAATCAAAGGGGCCTTACTTTTGGCAAAAGTAAGCAAAACCGACGAGAAAACACTGCCGTGTTTTCTGTTTTCGCATACATTTTTTATGTAAAATTTATGTTAAAATTAAAGGACAATTATTTTGTTAATATCTCGCAAGTGACTTTTCCAAAAAACAACGCTTAAAAACTAATAATATTTATTATTAGATTTTTTTGTTTTTGGTATAATGAAACTCATATGAATAATTACAGTAAAATTAATGAAACATTCTTAAATCATTTAAAGTCTTCCGGGTTTGTTTTTCAAGGTAGTGAAATATACGGTGGCCTTGCCAATACTTGAGATTATGGGCCCTTAGGTTCACTTTTAAAAGATAATATTCGTGATTTATGAAAAAAAGAATTTATCTTAAAAGAAAGCAGTAATTTTTTAATTGATTCTAAAATTTTGATGAATCCGCAAGTTTGGGTTACTAGTGGACATGTATCAAATTTTAGCGATCCATTGATTGAAAATAAAATAAATGGGAAGCGCTATCGAGCAGACAAAATAGCTCAAGAAGTTAATCCAACCTTAGTTCCTGAAAAAATGACAAAAATGGAACTCAAAGAATTCTTAGATTATAATGTTTTTGAATATGAAGGTTCTAAAACAAATTGAAGTGAGATCAGAGAATTCAACTTAATGTTCGAAACTGAGCAAGGAATCGTTGAAGGAAGTAAAAATAAAATCTATCTACGTCCTGAAACTGCCCAAGGTATTTTCGTTAATTTTAAAAATGTTTTGCGCTCTACTCGGGCTAAATTACCTTTTGGAATTGGCCAAATTGGTAAAAGTTTTAGAAATGAAGTAACCCCGGGCAACTTTATTTTTCGGACCAGAGAATTTGAGCAAATGGAATTAGAGTTTTTCAGTTTTCCAGATCAAGCTGATTATTGATTTGATTATTACGTTAATAAAGCTCAAAATTTTATTTTAAAATTAGGCATTAAGCAAGAAAGCATTAAAATTCGTAATCATGAACCTGAAGAATTGGCCCATTACTCAAAAGGAACAACTGATATTGAGTTTAAGTTTCCATTTGGCTGAGGTGAATTACTTGGGGTTGCCAATCGCAGTGATTATGATTTAAAATCTCATGAGCAAGCTTCAGGTGAATCCTTAGTTTATTTAGATCCGGAAACAAATACAAAAATTACTCCATATGTGATTGAACCAAGTATTGGTTTAGACCGTTTAATGTATGCAATTTTACTTGATACATATCATGAAGAAAATTTTGATAATGGAGATTCTAGAATCTTATTCAAATTTCCTTTAGAACTATCACCATATAAAGTTGCCATCTTGCCATTAGTTAAAAAACTTAGTCCTAAAGCCAAAGAAATTATGTCTTTTTTAGTTGATAAAGGAATTTCATGTGTTTATGATGAAGCTGGTTCAATTGGTAAACGATACCGCCGCCAGGATGCAATTGGGACATATTGATCATTAACAGTTGACTACGATTCATTAGAAACTAACACTTTTACCTTAAGAAATCGTGATACAATGGAACAATTTAGAATTGATCTAGATCAAATATTTAAGTACTTATAGAATATAAAAATGAACCAAATAAATTTTAAAGAAATCAACCAACAAATTTTAGATAAAGCAGACATAGTACAAGTTATTTCTAATTTTATTTCCTTAACTAAAAAAGGAAATAATTATTTAGGTTTATGTCCTTTTCACCAAGATTCAAACCCTAGTTTTACAGTTTCTGTATCAAAAGGTATTTATAAATGTTTTTCATGTTCAGAATCCGGTAATGTAATAACTTTTATTAAAAAACATCTTAATAAAAGTTACCTTGAAACACTTGAATATTTATCTAATGAATTATCGCTTAATTTAGATTTATCTCACATTAATTCTCAAAATATTTCGACTAAAACTGAACAGGAAATTCAGTTACTAGAGCTCTTAAATGTTGCTAATTCATTTTTTAAAATTAAAGCAACAAGTAATATAAAAGCCCAAGAATATTTAAAAAAGCGCCAGATTTTTGATCCTGAGATACGTAAAAAATTTAATATTGGCTATGCTCCTTATCATGAGTTACGTGAATATTTAAATACATCTGCTAATTTTTCAAATGAGCTAATTTTGCAAGCTGGGCTTATTAATAATGAATTACATGATATTTTTTGGAACAGAATTACCTTTGGAATTAAAAATGAATTTAATGAAATAGTAGGTTTTAGTGCTCGGGCGCTAGATGAAGATAGCAAACCTAAATACATCAATTCACCTGAAACAATCTTGTTTAATAAATCCAAAATCTTATATAACATTTATAATGCTTTAGAAGAGGCTCAAAATACCAAGGAAATTATTATTGTTGAGGGTTTTATGGATGTTATTGCCTTTGATAAAGCTAGTTTTGGTAATGTTGTAGCTTTAATGGGGACGACTCTTAGCAATCATCATGTTTCATTAATAAAACAATATTCAATTACTTTATTTTTAGATAATGATTTAGCAGGGATCAATGCTACTTTAAAATCTTTAAAAACTTTATTACGTAATCAAGTGCAAGAAGTTTATGTTGCATATAATTCTGCAAATAAAGATCCAGATGAAATTTTAAATAGTGAAGGCCCACACGGCTTAAAACACATTTTAGATCAAAAAAAATCTTTTATTGATTTTATTTATGATTATTATGTTGATTTACACAAATTAAAAGAAGTTTTTGATTTCAAGAACGTGAAAAAATTTAGTGATGATGTTAAAGAGTTTTTATCATTAATAAGTTATGATAAAAAGAATTATTTTGCCTCTAAATTTAAAAATGAATTTAATTATGATTTACTGGAAAATTTAACAACACCATCCTCGCCACTACATGAATTAAATAATTTTATAAACATGGATTATGAGACATATTATGAATCATATAACATACATAATTCTAAAATTTTAAATCAAAGTAAATTTAATGGTTTTATGGCCAATAATATTAGAATTAAATTTTTAATTTACTTTATTTTAAAACCAGACTTTGCAAAACGCTTTTTTCAATTAGATAATTCAAGTATTCTTTATTGTAAACCACAAGACTTAGCCAATACTTTTAATGAAATTAAATCAAGTACTTTTACGTATTTAGAACTTGACCCCAGTTCAGAAAGTAATGAATTAGTTCATAATATAAAGCGTCAAATGCACCGTAAAGTTTTTGATTTGATTAAATCTTATAATGAACAATTTCCTGAAGATGATTTAAAAGAATTTTATCTTAGTTATACTAATAAAATACAAAATACTTTGCAAGAAGAAAGTGGGAAAGTTGCATTGACTCCATTAATACGAGAATTATTAAATTCTCATAATGATGAAAATCGCAAGTTTAATATTACCCCAAGCACAAAAAACTATAATAATTTAATTAAAGAATTAAAACGTTTTAAAGAAATTAAATTATAAGGAGAAAATATGAAATCTAACTTTAAGACTTTTATAAATTTACTAAGCAATGATATGAAAAAGAAAAATAAATCTAGTTTATCTCAAGAAGAGGTAATGGATTTTTTATACCAACAAAACTTAGATGTTCCAGATGATCAAATGGATGAATTATTTAACCAACTAATAGAAGAAAATATTTTAACCAACGAACAGGATTCTGGAGATTTAGATGAAGTTTTCTTAGAAGATTTCCAAAAAGAAGTATCTAATAACTCTAAAAAAATAAAAAAACAAACTAACGAATTTGACTTAGAATCGATAACTGATGAATTAGATAAAATTGAACTTGAAGAACCTAATTTTAGTGACTTAGAAGATGGCAATGATGATGATTTGTATATTGATGATGAATCAGATGAAGAACAAGATGACGAAGATTTAGAAAAAGATTCCGATGAATATTCTGATGATGATTCAGAAACATACTATGATGAATTTAGTGACGATGATGATTTTGATCTAGGCGAGCAACTATTGAATGTTGAAGAGAAAAAATCTGAGAATTTATATAATAAACTTACTGAAACTAATGACATTGTAAAATGATATATGCGTTGGATAGGTAAATATGGTAAGTTATTAACAGAAGCTGAAGAAAAAGAGTTAGCTCGCCGCATGATGCAAGGAGGCTTTCGTGGCAAAAAAGCCCGCGATACTTTAATTAATCGTAATTTACGTTTAGTAATTAATAATGCTAAAAAATATAAAAATCGTGGCCTGTCTTTTATTGATTTAATTTCAGAAGGTAATTCAGGAATTATTAAAGCTGCTCAAAAATTTGATATTAATAAAGGATTTAAGTTTTCAACTTACGCTACTTGGTGAATACGCCAAGCAATTACTCGTGCAGTTGCTGATCAAGCTCGCACGATTAGAGTTCCAGTGCACATGGTTGAAACAATTAATAAAGTTTCAAAAGTAGAACGTGAATTAAGTCACGAACTAGGCTATGAACCCTCTGATGAAGAAATTGCAGAAAGAATCGGAGGTGCATTTACAACAGACAAAGTTCGCTACATTCGTAAAATAAATGCTGACCCTATTTCATTAGATAAACAAGTGGGTAAAGAAAATGATTCACAATTTAGTGATTTTGTTAAAGATGATAATATTGTTAGCCCAATCGATCATTCGTCAAAAGATGAGTTAAGTGTTATTTTACAAAAAATGCTTGATCGTTTGGAACCTGATGAAAAAGAATTAATTTCTAAGCGTTATGGAATTGGGGTTGACCAAAACGGTGTTCCTTATAAAGTGCATAGCCTTGAAGCTTTAGCAGCTGCTCGAAATAATGTATCAAAAGAAAGAATTAGGCAAATTGAAAATAAAATTCTTAAGAAATTAAGAAATGACCCAAAATACGGAAATATTTTAAAGGATTTTTATTAATATGACTGTAAAACAAGTAATTGAATATTTAGAAGATTTATACCCTTTAAAAGATTCTGAACCTTGAGATTATTCTGGTTTAAATGTAAAAAACAAACTTTCAAGCAAACTTACTGGTGCTTTATTAGCAATTGATTTAACAAATGCAGTTTTAAACAAAGCAATTGAGTTAAAGTGTAATTTAATTTTAACTCACCACCCATTTATTTTTAGTGATTCTTGGGGTAAAGAATATCAAAGTGCTCCGTATAAAAAAGAAATTAATTCCAAATTAAAAGAACATAATATTAGCGTTTATTCTTTACATACTAATTATGATATAGCATACTTAGGTACCTCGCACCAAGTTTTTAAATATTTAGGATTAGATGAATATAATTTAAGGATGATTCCAACTTTATATGGAGTTGTTTTTGATAATCCTGCTGGTGTTAATTTAATTGAGATTATTAAGGAAAAATTTAATTATCAAAATACTTTAAGGTCTAATTTTGATCCAAATCAATTAAAAGAATTTAAGAGAGTAGCTATTTTAGCAGGATCAGGTTCCATTTATGATATTAACAAACTAAGTTCGAGTCTAAAAGTTGATTTATTTATTACTAGTGATTTAAAATGAAATGAATGAATTAACTACCAAGAAAAACAAATTAATGTTTTAGAAATCCCGCATAAGTGTGAAGAAGTCTTTGCATATCAAATTATGCAAGACTTAGAGCAAATTTTGCCTAAAGATAAAATTTATTTTAAAGCAATAAAATTACCATATAAAAACATCATTTAATAATAAATACTAAAGAAGGTTTTCATGTCTAGAAAATTTACAATTAAGCGAATTTTAATTTTTATTCTCCAATTATTAATTTCTAGTGGATATTTTGCTAGCATGATTTTTCTTACACTTTTTATTAATAATGACCTAATTTGGCTTTTACTGATTTTTATTTATTTACTTAATGTAATTACAACTTTTATTATTCATGCTCAAAACAGAAATAACCAGGCTAAGTTTAGTTGGTTATATTTAGTGCTATTTGTGCCTATTTTTGGTCATATTATTTTCTTTGTCTTTGGTTTAGATTTAAAATCTAAATTTGAAAGGCAACTAGAAGAATTACCAGAATATAAAATTTCATATTATTCAGATATAAATGCATCGACTCATAATTCGACAAACCCTATTATTCAAAAAATGATTTTAAAACGTAAAACATTAATGTATGATGCAAATATTCGTTTAATATCGGAAGGATATGATTTTTATCAAAAATTAATTCAAAGTTTAAAAGAAGCTAAAAAAAGTATTTTCATTGTTACATACATAATTAAAAATAGTGAAATAGCAAAAGAAATTATTGAAATTTTAAAACAAAAACAAAAACAAGGCATTGAAATTAAGTGACTAATTGACGATTTTGGAGCAATTGGTAAACAACGTAAATACATTAATAATTTAATTAAAACAAATTTAATCAAAATTCGAATGATTGGTAAAATTTATTATCCATTTATAAATTTTTCATCATTTACGCGAAACCACCAAAAATTCTTTATTATAGATTCCAAATTAGTATTTTCTGGCGGAAATAATATTTCAGATGAATATGGATCATTATCTCCAAAATACGGTCATTGAATTGATGTTAATTACATTATGCAAGGACCTTATATTAATTCCTATGTGTTGCTATTTTTCAAATTATGGCGTTTAATTTCGAAAGAAAAAATTAATAATTTAAGTTATTATTTAACATATAATTCACACCAAGAAGAAACATATAATTCCAGGGCTTTATTGGTAGCTGATTCTCCAAATTATAAATACTCCACAATTGAAGACTTTTTACTTTTGGCTTTATCAAATGCAAAAAGTAGCATTAAAATTGCAACTCCATATTTTACATTAACAAGTTCTTTAGAAAAACTGTTAATAATAGCATTAAAAACCGGGGTGCAAATTACTATTTATTTTCCCGGATTGCCAGACAAAAAACTTGTTTATAAAACTGGTTTAAACCAATTAAATCGCTATATTCCATTTGGGTTAAAAGTAAAAATTTATTCTGATCATTTTTTACATTCGAAAATGGGAATTATTGATGGTGAAGTTGGTTGACTTGGAACTAATAATTTAGATCCACGCAGCATGTTTTCGCAATATGAAACAGTTGATATTGTGCAAGGTGAGATTGTCGAAGATTTAAAAACGTTATTTAGAAAATATGATAAAAAATGTATTAATTTTCACAAAATGTCGAATATTGAACGTAAATATAATAAAATTGAAAACTTCTTTTTCAATTGAATTAAAACATTAATTTAATTTGTGGTATAATTATATTTGGCATTTATTAGAAAATAATTAATTAGATATAGAAAGGTTCATAATATGAAAGAATTGAAATGCAAAATAATTGACCCAATTGGTTTACATGCACGTCCTGCTTCATTGGTAACAGCTGTTGCTGCTAGATTTAAATCAGAAGCAAAATTATCATATGAAGGACGTGAAGGTAATTTAAAGTCAATTATGAATATTATGGCGCTAGGAATTAAATGTGGCGCAGAAATTACAATTAAAACTTCAGGTGAAGATGAACAAGAAGCTATTGATGCAATCAAAAAAGCTCTTGTAGACCACCAATTAATTTAATAAATAATAAAAAAGTGACTTGATTTTTCAAGTCCTTTTTTATTTGAATTATTTTTTGTCTTGAATAGCAACTACACCAGGAAGAGCAATGCCTTGTAAGAATTCTAGACTAGCTCCGCCTCCAGTTGAAACGTGTGAGAACATATCTTCCATACCAAGTTTTTCAATAGCAGCAACGCTATCACCCCCACCAACAACAGTATAGGTATCTTTTAAAGTTGCAATTGCTTTGCAAACTGCAAGAGTCCCATGTTTGTAGTTTTCAAATTCTGCAACACCCATAGGTCCATTTCAAACCACAGTTTTTGCATTTACTAAGGCATCCTGTACAGCTTTAATAGATTTAGGACCTAAATCAAGTGCCATGTAGCCTTCTTTAACTGAAACTTCTTGAATTTCGGGTGTAACATCTTTAAATTCGGTTGCTACAGCATGATCAATTGGTAAAATAACCTTATGTTTGTATTTTGCTAAAAAGTCTTTGGCAAGTGGCAAGTAATCATCTTCTACTAATGAATTACCAACGTTAATGCCTTGAGCTTTTAGGAATGTATAAGCCATCCCCCCACCAATAATCATTTTGTCAGCAATTTTAATTAAGTTTTCAAGTACCTTAATTTTATCTGATACTTTAGCTCCACCAATAATTGCAACATATGGATGTACAGGGTTTTTAAGAGCTTTTTCTAAAGATGAAACTTCTTTTTCCATTAAATAACCTAATGCAGATTCCTTGATATTTTTAGCAATTCCAACGTTTGAAGCATGTGCACGGTGTGCTGTACCAAAAGCATCATTAATAAAAACATCAGCTAACGATGCTCAATAAGCACCAAGTTCAGGGTTATTTTTACTTTCAGCCTTGTCGTTTAAATCTTCATAACGTGTGTTTTGTACTAAAATTACATCCCCAGGTTTCATTTCATTAATAACTTTTTCTAAGACTGGGCCTTTAGTTTGTTCGACAAACTTAATTGGTCTTTTAAGTTGGCGAGCTAATTCAAAAGCTACTGGTTTTAAAGTATGTTTTGAAAGACAAGAATTTTCTTTAACTCTCCCGTGGTGTGAAAGTAAGATTAACTTTCCACCATCATTTAAGACTTTTAATAAAGTCGGCAATGCTGCACTAATTCTTTTTGTTGATGTGATAATACCATCTTGTACTGGAACATTAAAGTCAACACGTACTAGGACTTTTTTACCAGATAGTTGTAAATTGTCAATTGTATTTTTCATGTAATCCTCCTAATTTTATAATACATAAATATTATAAATTATTTTCATAAAGACAACATTTAAAACTATAAAAAAATAGTAAATATTTTTAGGGCTAGATATGGGATGAAATGTCTTAATATCCCATTAAAAAAAATTGAGTTTTATGGTAAAATATTAATACCTAAGGGTGGTTAGTATGAAATTATCATTAATATCAATCGTACCAAGTGATTTAAAACAATTAGAATATTATTTTGAAGCTTTGGAAGAGCAAACTAGTCAAGATTTTGAAGTAGTATTGTGTTTAAACAATGCAAATTCAAAAAATTTAGAAATTATCAAAGAATTGGGAAAATATCAAACTTCTTTTGGTAAGAGGCTTAAGTTTATTTATAACTCAAAACAAAGCACTGCTCAAGAAAGTTTACTTAATGCTTACAGGGTAATTTCAGGTGAATATTCTGTTGTTTTTAATTGTGATATTCAATATATAAAAAAACATTATGTGGAAAGAATGATTCAAGCAATTGAGCAAACTAAAGTCGATATTTTGGAATTTAAACCAAAAATAAATGGTTCAATTACTTGAAAACCAACAGGTAGAGTGGTCGAGGGTCGCAAGATTAATTTACAAGAAAATAAATTAACTTTTGCCTATACTTATCCATTTATTTTCAATAAAATTATTAAAAAAAGCTTATCAAATAAAATTCTTGGTCATAAATTTAAAACAGCTAATAATAATAAATTGTGTCTTGAACTAAATTATATGTTATTTTTAGAGGCTAAAACGTATACATATTTAGATTATAAAATGTTTGCTGAATATTTTCCTACTGATATTTGATTAATTACCAAAAACTTTTTAACTTCTTTTGATAATTTACAAAACATTGTTCAAATTAAACATTTAAACTTTAATGATGAATTAGTTTATGCAAAATATTATTTTATTAAATTACTCTTAACTGGTTTTTTAAATGAAACAAAATTTATGTACCGTCGAATCTATAAAACTAAGGAAGATATTTGAGAAAAACGTAATCCAAAAGTCTTTGAAGCTCATTTTGAAATAATTAAAACGCTTGATTTGCAATATAAATCTAAAAATTATTTTATTACCAACCCATATTTCTTACGAAATAATAATGAAATTATTTTATTATCTCTGCCAATTTCAAAACTAAAAAACACCAAAATTTTAAAGAGACTTAGTTAATAAGTGTATAAAAATGCAAGTTTCTTTAAAAGATTGCTAGCAAATATTATTGATTTAATTTGTTTTTTTTCATTAGTATTGTTATCATTTTATCTTTTAAGAATTACAAAAAAACCAAATGACTTGCCTAGTGCGGGTGTTTTTTATTTCGGGGTCGTTTTAATCTGGATTTTTCTTGCTTTATTTTACCAATTAATTCCAGTTTTATTTAATGGTAAAACAATTGGTTTGTGGATTTGCAAATTAAAAATCATTAATTCAAAAACTAAGAAATTTTCCAAAATCTCAATCTTTAAACATAATTATTTTATTACTTGGTTTTTTTTTGTGATTTTACTCATTACATTATCCTTCTTAAGCCATAAGAGTTTTGTGTGAAATGAACAAAAACAAATAACTTTACGAAATGATTTATATCATCAGATTGTGTTGAGAATCATTACTACTTTATTAACTATGCATTTTTTTATTTTAATTGCAGGGTACTTTATGCTGCTGGTTTCCAAGCGCAATTTAATTTTAATTGATTTACTAACCGAAACCCGAGTGGTTGAAGATAAACAAATTAGGCAAGTAATTAGTGAACTTAAATTCTTGCCCCAAAAAAATATACGCCGAAAATTTATTTATAAATAGGAGGAAACATGCTATTAAGAAAAATCGATTTATTAAGTGATTTAAATGAAAAACAACGTGAAGCCGTTGTTTATTTTGATACCCCCTTACGGATTATAGCTGGAGCTGGTTCAGGAAAGACAAAAGTTTTAACCAGAAAAGTATCATACTTAATTAATGATTTAAATGTTCCAGTCGAGTCAATTTTAGCTGTAACTTTTACTAATAAAGCAGCTCAAGAATTAGTGCAAAGAATTGGGAATTATTGTCAACAAGATATTGGAAAAATTAATGCTAAGACTTTCCACTCTTTCTGCGCTGATGTCTTGCGCAAGGACATTCGCCAGTTAGGATATCCTACAAGTTTTCAAATTATTGATGAACAAGACAAAGATACAATTTTAAAAAAGATTTATAAATCTTTAGGAATTACAACTACAGAAATTCCATATAAGACCGCTTCGCAATATATTTCTTGAGCCAAGAATTATTCAGAAGACCCTAAAGAATTTGCAAAAGTCTTATCTAAGGAACAAAAACCTTCAATTTTGAATAAAATCTATATTGAATATTTAAATGAATTAGCTATTAATGGTTCTTTAGATTTTGATGATTTAATAATTCAAACTTATAAACTTTTTACAATGCGTCCTGATGTTTTAGCTAAATATCAGAAAAAATTCAAATATATTTTAATTGATGAGTTTCAGGATACTGCATCTATGCAATATAACATTATGAAAATGCTTTATACAGATCACACACATTTAACAATTGTTGGTGATCCTGATCAAACCATTTATAACTGAAGAGGTGCAAAAGTTGATTTAATTCTAAATTTTGATAAAGATTATCCTGATGCTAAAACTGTTATTTTAGATTTAAATTACCGTTCAACTAAAAAAATCTTGGAAGCTGCTAATAAATTAATTAAACATAATAATATTAGATTCAGTAAAGATTTAGTAACACAAAATGAGGATGGGACTGATTTAGAATACCAACATTTATACAATGAAGAAGCAGAAGCTGCATGAGTTGTCACAAAAATAAATGAATTAAAAAAACAAAAAAATCCATTGCGCTCAATTGCAATTTTATTTAGATCTAATTATTATTCGCGGGCTTTTGAACAAGCTTTAATTGAAGCTAACATTCCCCATAAATTAATTAATGGAGTTAAATTTTATCAAAGGGATGAAATTAAAGATGTTATTGCTTTTTTAAGGGTTTTATTTGATGGACACCAAATCTCACTTGAGCGCGTTATTAATGTGCCAAGCCGGGGGATTGGCGAAGTGAAATTACAAAGAATTAGAGATTTTGCAACTAGTCATCATAAAACCATGTTTTGAGCCTTGCGTGATCATTTTAAAGAATTAAATCCTAAAGAATTTGGCGTTGATTTTCTAAAAAATAAACTTAAACCATTTTTGGAAACTATTTTATTATATAAAAATGCTATTGAAACTAAAAAACTTAAAATTAGCCGTGCCCTTGATGCATTTTTAGAAAAAATAGGCTATTATGAAAGTATAAAAAATGATAAAAACCTTCGCGGGACAGCTAAGGAAAATGTAAAAGAATTAATTAAATCAATTGATAATTGGGAAAAGAATAATGTTGGCGGAACTTTAGAAGATTATCTTAATATGGTAAGTTTGCTTTCTGTAAGTGATGAATATCATAATGAAACTAACTATGTTACTTTAATGACAATTCATTCATCAAAAGGTTTAGAATATGAAAATGTCTTTTTAGTTGGACTTAGTGATGGAGTTTTCCCCAGTTTTAGAATTTATGATGAAGGAGATTTTATTAATAATTCAAAGGGTAAAAGCACTAGTGAACTATTAGAAGAAGAAAGGCGCTTAGCATATGTTGCTATTACTAGGGCAAAGAAAAAATTATTTATATCATCATCACGGGGAATGGTTTACTCACTTGATAAATTTAAAGTTCCTTCACCTTTTTTAAGTGAAATGGGGATTAACCTGAGTGATACGATTTTATTAGATGATCCAACTAAATTTGTTTTAAATACCGAATCATATAATGATGTTGTATTAAAAAATGAACAAATAGCAGTTGGTGATATTATTTCGCATATTACTTTTGGTGAAGGTGAAGTTATTGAGGTAGGTAATAGTAATGATATTGAAGTTTTATTCCATAAAGATCAAGTCACACGAAAATTAAATAAAACCCACCCAGCAATTAGGCTTTTAAGTAGGTAATTATGGCCATTTTTTATGGTTTTATTTTCTTTACAAGCTTTCTTTTAATTATCCTCTTACTTATTGCAATTCTGGTTTGCATTTATATGTATTTTCATGCCTCATGGGATATCATGCATTATGAGATTGATATGAGTAATTTAAGGGTAATTAGATTAAATAAAAAAAATGCATATTTTGCAACTAATTTAGATGTTAAAAAAACAACAGTCGGTATGTTTAAATATGGTTCTTTAAAAGAATTCTTAGCTTATTTTGAACCAGATACTCAAATCAATTTGAATAAATTTTTAGATAATCCATTTAATCATAAAGAAACACATGAACTAGATATAAAATTTAATAATTTTGTTATTAAAAAATATCATTTTATAACTTGATTTATTTTTAAATTAGAAAGTTATTTTTTAAAAAAACATGTTGTCAAAATGACTATAAGAAGTATTGCTGCAAATAAGTTTTTTTGTACAATAACCTGGAAAAAAGTTTTCAGTAAAAAACAAATTTTTAAAATACCTGAATTAAGTGATAAAGCAAGCGAAATAGCTTGGAAGAATTTTGTAGTTATAGGTGGTTTATTAAAATTAGAAAAATATAATTCTATTTTTTATAAAAATGAAATATCTTTAATTATTAAATCTTTAGGTTTAAAAGGCAAAAATTGAAAGATTGTTAAAGATGAGGATACGTTAATTTTTTTAGTTAAAAAAGTAAACAAATATCGTTTTAAACACTTACTGAAAAAAATAACTACCTTAAATACCCAATATGGCCTTAATCCATTTTTTGATAAATTTACTATTTTTAGATATCCTTTGCTAAATACCTTATATTACAAACATAACCTTAAAGAATTATTAAATTATTCAATTTATAATATGATTTATTCTAATTCCCCAAATAATTACCTTAATTTAAATCCGGCAATTTTAAAAGAAGAAGTCTTTCAAACTTTTAGCAAGAATTTAAATTTATATAAGACCTTAAATGCTAATGCACTAAAATTTAAATTATCTAGGCAAAAAGTAATCAATACATATTTAACTAATGATAAAGTTAATTTATCGTTAGTTAAAGTGTCTATTACTAATGAATTAATTAAGCAAGAATGAATTGATTTTTTTGACTTAATACCAACACTAGCATATAAATATCAAAATCTTTGATTTGATTATGTTGATAGCTATGCCAAAGAAGAAAATCTTAATTTAATTTATAAAATACAGCAAGCAGACTTTTTACGCAATGATTTTTTAATAGACGGTGCTAAAGTTATGTGTTTATTAACTTCACAAAGCGATTATTTTGATTATAAAAAAATTAATAATAAAATAGCAATTTATTCTAATAATAATTATGAATATGGTATTTATTTAACTAATATAAATAAAAGTATTTATAATTTAATTAATGCATTAAATAACTTAAAACTAATAGTTTTAAGTAAAGATATTTGTAATAATTTAAAAATGTGAAATATCATCTTTTCATGTTATCGATTATTACAATTAACTAAAGCAAAGAATATTTTAGTGATTTATGAAACTATACCGCAAGGTTTAGAAGATTTAATTTACTGCAAATTAGATTTAAAATATACTTTAGATATAATGGACTAAAATATACCTACTAAACTATAATTTAAAAGTAAAAATAAACACAACCAAGAAATCTTGGTTGTGTTTTAGTGTTAAGTAGATTAATTACCTGATTAAGGATTAACTACTAGCTTGTTGTGTCCCCCCCGCTGCTTGGGCTGAATCAGTAGTAGTTTCACTTTGTGTAACGTCTATTTCATAGAATGCGAATTCTTTTGCAAAATCAGGATTATGTAATCATGCTTTAATAGTTTTAATATTTTCTATTTTATTTGTGTGTTCTTGATTTTGATTTTCTTGAGTAGTTTCCTCTGTATTAGCTGAATTTTCGTCTTTCTTTTCCATTTTGTACATTCTAAACTCAATTTTACGTTCTGGATTATTATTATTATAGGTCATTCCTCAATTTTCTTTTGTAGCATCCATTAAAGTTTCTCATCCAGAGTAAATTTGACCATTAGTATCTTCAATTTCAAGATGCACAGTATGGAAATGAGAAACTAAGTTAGCAAAATTTTCAAATTCTTTGCTATATTCTTCAGAATTTGTGTTTTCAGTTTGACTTTCTGTATTATCTTGCGTACCTGCATTAAAGGTTAAAGTTAAAGTTGGTTTAGTATTTGAACTATCTGTAGTTTGTGAGAAAACAGCACTTTTTACTACACTTTTTACATAATCTTGCACTTGCTTGTATGCTTTTTCATCATCTTCTTTTCGTTTTTCTTCAGCAGTTTTAGCTTTAGGTATTAAAGTTGTGATGTGGAAGTATTCTCCATCATATTTATATTTTAAAGTTAAAATTCTCGTTTCTGGATTAAATTCAGCTAAATATAATTTTTTATTACCTGAATTAGCAGTACCTTCTAATTTGTTAACATCTCAGTCTGCTTTTATTTTTAAAATAGCTGTTTCAGGTTTACCGCCTGATCCTTGAATTGATAAGTATACTTGATTATTGGTATTGCTTGTTGGGCCATAAAGTTGCATTTGTTTTAGTTTTCCACCTTCTTTATTAGCAGGTTTTTCTAAATATGTTTTTAATAACTGATCAAAACGTTCTCCTAGTCCTTCATCTGTAACATTTTCTAAATGTTCTCCAACTTGATTATAATCAGGTTCCTGAACTGGAGGAGTGGTGTCCCCTGGGTTTTCGGTTCCTGAATTTGTGTTACCTGGGTTTTCGGTTCCTGAATTTGTGTTACCTGGGTTTTCGGTTTCTGGAGGAGTGGTGTCCCCTGGGTTTTCGGTTCCTGAATTTGTGTTACCTGGGTTTTCGGTTCCTGAATTTGTGTTACCTGGGTTTTCGGTTTCTGGAGGAGTGGTTGTTACATCAGTTAAGGTTGTAAATGAACGTTTGACATTAAATGATGTATCGTTGTTTACCTTGATGGTATCTAGTTCGTACGTAGTTCCTTTAGTTAAACCAGTAATAGTAATTTTATATTCATTATCAGCTGGTTTGTTTAAACTTGAAACTGTAAAATTATGAGTTGTATCATTAACTTTTACATTAAGTTGGTCTGTTCCTTGTAGACCAGTAATTTTAGCGGTGAATTCAGCTCTTGTTTGAGTTACTGTAATTTCACTAACATTTTGAATAGCAAATTGTCTTTTTTGAGGCTGAGGCGCTGTACATGAAACAGCAGTAACAGCGGTAATTGAGACTAAGTTAGTTGTTACTAATAAAAATTTTCGTAATTTCATAAATCTTCCTTTTCATATAATATTTGATTATCTTAATAAATTTAAATAAAATGTAAATTTTTGCTAGATATATTTAAAATTTATTTCAGGAGTAAAAGCAAATTTTAAAATATCTGTATATATTTTATTATATTTATATAAATTACATGCAAAAAAAAAAAAAAAACGTACTAAACATAATTCTAAAAGAGTGGATTTTGCTTGAAAAGTTAATTATTCTATAAATTTAATTTTATATTAATGCTAAATCATATAAAATTAAAACATGAAAGATATTATTTATTTACATACTAATACTGAATATTCATTTTTAAATTCAACAATTAGACTTAACGACTTATTTAAACTTGCAAAGCAAAAAAAAGTTAAATATTTAACATTAACTGATTTTGAAAATTTCCATGCATTACAATTTTATTGAAATTTTCAAAATGAATATGACTTTAAATTAATATTAGGGGTTGAATTAAAACTAACAGAAGGTTTTCAAATTATTGCTTTAGCTAAAAATAATTCTGGTTTTTTAAAATTAAAAGAATTAGTTTTAGCTAAAAGCACTCAAGCAGAAGTTTCATATTATGATTTAGATGATCCTAATATATTTTTAATTGATCACTTTGAATTAGGAGCAAAAGCTAAGAATATTAAATTAGATAAATATTTAGGTAATTTTTATTTAAATGCCAAAACTATGCAAGAATATCAAACAGTATATGCTCCTACTAAAAAGATTTTATATTTTGATGATAATGAATTATTACCAATTTTAAATAAAATTGGTAATTTAGATGAAAACAATACTATTTATAGTGAATATTATGAAATAGGTGAATTTTCTGATGTTAGTGATGAAGTATACAATAATATTTTATCCATTGTCAATAGTATTGAAAATTTTAAACCTGATACGTCTCTTAAATTACCAAAATATTCAAATAATTCAGTAGAACAATTACTTAATTTAATAAATGGGGAACGTTATCATCAAATTATTAAAAAATATGATAAAGAATTAGTTGATCAACGAATTAACTTTGAATTTAAAGTAATTAAAAAAATCGGGTTTATTGATTATTTTTTAATTATTCAAGATGTAATTAACTATGCTAAAAATAATAATATTTTAATAGGTCCTGGCCGTGGCTCTGCTTCAGGTTCATTAATTTCGTATTTAATTGGTATAACTTCAGTAAATCCAATTGAATTTAATTTATTGTTTGAAAGATTTTTAAATTTAGAAAGAGTTGGCTTGCCGGATATTGATATTGATATTCAAGATAACAAACGAGATTTAATTTTTGAATATTTAGCTAAAAAATACGGGCAAGATAAAGTAGCCTTTATTTCGACATTTCAAACTATGGCTTCAAAAAATTCGCTACGTGATGTTGGAAGATATTTAAATATACCACGTAGTGAATTAGATGCAATCTCGGCTTGTTTATCAATGCATGATCCTTCATTAGAATATGCTGCACTTAATAATAAAAGATATGCTTTATATGCACAAAAATATCCTAAATTACATTATTTAGCATCGCGCCTTGAAGGTTTACCAAGACAATTAGGAATTCATGCAGCTGGCTTTATTATTAGCAATGAACCTTTAATTAATATTGTCCCAGTACAAGAAAGTAATTTTAAACTAAACCAATTACAAATGACAATGAATAATTTAGAACAATATGGATTAATTAAAATAGATTTTTTAGGTTTAAAAAATCTAACTTTTATTAATGAATTAGAAAGTGAAATTCCAAAAGATTTGCATTTTGACAAAGTAATTAATAATTCAATTGCTTTATTTAATGATTTACCAACTTTTAAATTGTTAAATTCAACTTTAACTGATGGTATTTTTCAACTTGAATCTCCTGGAATGCGCAAGGCAATTAAAGAAGTGGTTATTGATAAATTTGATGATATTTATGCCGTTTTAGCTTTATTTAGACCTGGGCCAAGCAAATACATTAAAACCTA
Source organism: Mycoplasma sp. 11548 (assembly GCF_055523555.1). NCBI lineage: Bacteria > Bacillati > Mycoplasmatota > Mollicutes > Mycoplasmatales > Mycoplasmataceae > Mycoplasma > Mycoplasma sp. 11548. The sequence continues at coordinate 679,780 of NZ_JBVFVF010000001.1, read as the reverse complement.
TGCTAAAAATAAAATTAATCCATTATTTATTGATAAAATCCACCCATTATATGATAATATTGTAAAAAATACTTACGGAATTATTGTTTACCAAGAACAAATTATGCAAATAGTGCAAGATGTAGCTAATATGTCCTTTTCAAAAGCTGATTTATTTAGAAGGGCAATTTCTAAGAAAAAAGAACAAGAACTTAAATTATATAAAGATGAGTTTTTTGAAGGTGGACTAAAAAATGGATTTAGCAAGGAAACTTTAAACACAATTTATGCTAAGATAGAAAAATTTGCTGATTATGGATTTAATAAATCTCATGCAGTTGCGTATGCTTTTATTAGTTATAAATTAGCATATTACAAAGCAAGATTTCCAATGATTTTTTATAAGTATTTATTGTCAAATACTGGAGTTGATCAGCAAACTATTAAAAATTATGTTGATGAAGCAAGGTTGTTTAAAATTACCACTAAAATTCCAAACATTAATATTTCTAGTTTTGAATGTGAAATAAAAAATAATGAGATTTATTTAAGTTTTGCCTTAATTAAAGGAGTGGGGCAAGCTGCTATTGAGAAAATTATTAATGAACGTCAAAGAGGCGGTTTATTTACTAGTTTTATTTCCGCATGATTAAGGTTAAAAGTTGCTGGGCTTGGAGAAAGTATTTTAGAAACATTAATTAAAGCGGGTGCATTTAATGTATTTGGTAATGTTAAAATGCTTTTAGCAAGTTTAGATATTTGCCTTGATTATTATGAATTGTTTAAATCTGAAACTAAAAAATTAGATAACCCACTTGAGTATTTAAATAAATTTATTAGTGTTCATAAGCTTGGTGATCACTTACTAACTGAAACCATTCAGGATATTGAATTTGAAAATGAATGAGAAATTAAATTACTTGGCTCAATGTATAGCCATGAATTTTTAAAAATTAATAATACTTCAAATTTACAAAATGAACCAAATGAAATTTGCTTATTAAATTTACAAGATCAAGCAAATTGGCTTAAAGTAAAAATTTTATCTGTTAGCAAAGGTAAAAAAGATAATCAACTGAATTTTAAATTACAAGATAATTCTAAGGCGGTGATTGCTTCAACTTGAAATACTAAATTGATTTCATGGTTAACTAAGGAATTACCTAAAACAGTTCGAGTATTAATACTAAAAAAGGATGATAAATATTATAATTTGAAAGATATCGAGGAATTAATTTATGAAGAATAATATATGTTCATTAGTAATTGATGGAAATTATTTACTATTTCAATCCTTTTATGCCACTTACCGCGGAGATTTAACTCAAATTTTACGTAATTCAAATGGAGTGCCTACAAATGCAATTGCAATTTTTTTATCTCAATTAATTAAGTTGTTAAAATTTATTGAACCAACTCATTTAATGATTGCATTTGATGCACAAGGCAAAACAAAGCGGCACAACATTTTTCCTGAGTATAAATCAGGGAGAATTAAAGCACCGCAAGAATTATTTGACCAATTTGATTATATAAAAAAATTACTTAGCTTATTAAATATTAAATGAATTGAACAAATAGGAGATGAAGCTGATGATATTATTGGAACATATTGTAAAAAAATGTCTGGAGAAAAATATATTTTTTCATCAGACAAAGATTTATTACAATTAGTCGATTTAAATACTTCATATATTATTAAAAAAGGTTTAGATATTTCTATTGTTACTTTAGATAATTTTTATCAAATTTATCAATTAAATCCAAGCCAAATAACTACATTTAAAGGACTTAAAGGTGATACTAGTGATAATTTACCTGGGGTTCCAGGAATTGGGGATAAAACTGCACTAAAATTAATTGGAGCTTATAATAACTTTGAAAATCTTTATCAACTTTTAGAATTAGGGCAATTAAACGAATCCAAAAGCATTATTGAAAAGTTAAGCAAGGGTAAAGATTCTGGCTTTTTATCTTACGAATTATCTAAAATTAATACTAATGTCCAAAATTTAAATTTAGATATTGATTTTTATTTATTAAATATAAACTATGATAATGCATTAGATTATTTAAATGAATTAGAATTAGAAAAATTTAAACTAGAACTAAAACGCTTTTTAAATAAAAAATAAAAATGGTTGCAATAGTTGGTAAAATATGTGTTGGCAAAAGCAGGATTTTAAAATTATTATTTAATAAAGGCTATCATGTTTTAGAAGTAGATCATTTTGTTACGTTGTTATATAAAGATATTAATTTTGTAAAAAAGGTAAAAAATTTAGTAAAGTATGATTTGGTAACAAAAAATAGTTTAGATAAACAAAAAATTAAAGCTTGAATTTTATTGGATATACACAATTTGCAAATATTAGAAAATTTAATAAATATCGAACTTTATATACACCTACAAAATCATAACTATGATTTTGTAGAATATCCAATTTTATTTAAGGCACCTAAAGAAATAATGACGTTATTTAGCGAAGTTTGACATGTACAAATTCCAGAAATAAAGCGAAAAAGTTTTTTAAATAAAAAATATGGAAAAACTGATTTAATAAAAAAATTAGATACTTTAAATACTTATAATTGGCAAAATAAGGAACTTTTTAATAATTTAAAGGTTGTGGATATCTCTTGGGAAAAAGCATTAGTTTACCCTAAGAAATAATTATTATCTTTTAAATTTATAAATATTATTTAAAATTGTTTTGCATTTAAACCAAAAAGGAGTAATCATTATGAATTTTTTAGATTTTGACTATTTTAAAATTTCACTTAAAACAACTATTTATAATTCTGATTTAAATAATTTACGTAAATATTATGCACCTATTTTAGATCATTTAAGTATTTTACTTTATGAATACTTAAATGATTTAGCTAAAAACAATGATCTCGTTACACCGTATAGTTTTGCTACTTTAAATTTATTATTAAATACTAATGAAACAAATTTGCACCAAGCTAGGATGCAACTTGAAGCATTAGGTTTAATTAATACTTACAAAGATAATGAAAGTGCAACAATTATTTTGGAATTACATAAACCATTACAAGGGCAAGAAATTATTAAAAATCCATTTATTTCACAAATGATTAAGCAAAAAGTTGGTGATGCTAACTTTAAGCGTTTAACAAGCCTTCCAAATAAAGTTGTTATCAATAATTTTGCTTTTGAAGATATTTCAGCTAATTTCTTTAATGTTTTCCAAGAGTCATTAACGAATTCACAAAATATTGTTAAGAATTTTTATCTTAAAACAGGTCAAGATCATATTAACGAAGATAAAATTAAAAATATTGTTAAACAACGTGAAGTTTATACTAAATTAGAAGTATCGAACATTAAATATGCTAATGACTATCAAGCATTAATGCAACTTAGGCCTAGTGAATTTATTATGCAAATGACTAACAATGATAATTTTGAATTAAATGAAGGTTTTTTAGAAACATGAAGTAATGTGTTTAAGGAATCTAAAACCTTAAACTTAGTAATTTATTACAGTATTAAGCGTTATAAAAATGATACATGGCCTAAATATGTTAATTTATTAATTAAAGAATTATCTGATACTCACCTTAATGAATTTAGTGAAGTTGAAGCATACCTGGATGGTAAATTTAAAAATAGTATCCGTACCAAAAAAATGTATGAAGAAAAACTAATTTTAAAAAATGATTATTTAAAAGGTTTAAAAAATGTCTAAACTTAATTTTTCGACTAATGATAAAAAACTCAATCAAGCACTTAGTAGTGATATAGATCAAGATAAATTAATTACAAAATTAAAAAATAATAAATTTCTTGCAAACCTTATTCAAAAACATAATTTAAATGACCAAGAAATTTTTACATATCTGCCTCAAATGTTAATTTTAGAACAAGAAAGCCATAAAACTAATTTAGTTTGACAAACAACAATTGCTAGAAATCATAAAAATAAGCTAGTTTTTGGCAAACAACTCAGTGCTACAAATTTAACAAACGAATTTAAAATAAAAACAAATATCTTATTTAAAGATTATAATACATATTCAAATGATGATCTTTTAACTAAAGTTATTTTAAGTTTATTTCAAGATGAATTAGATATTTATGAATATTTAACAGATTTGTATAACAAAAAAACAAATTTAGACACTTTATACATAACTGGGTCAATTAAATCTAAACGCTCTTATACTTTATCGTTAATTGCAAACTATTATGCAATTAACGATCAAAAAGTAGCCTATTTAGATATTAATTTACTAGAAGATAAACTCAAACGTAGTTTTAATAAATCAAATTTAGACATTGATTCTTTGTTAGAAGATTTAGTTAATGTTGATATTTTAATCTTTGATGAAATTGGTTTAAAGCAACTATCTTTATGGTTTTTAGATAGTTTCTTTTTACCTTTATTAAGTCAAAGGCTCCAAAATAAATCCAAAACATATTTTGGTTCATATTATAATTTTAATGAACTAGGTAAACAACTTTTTAAGAAATCACCAAGTGGTGAAAATATTGACCCCAAAGGCCCACTTGCTAAAAAACTTATTTATTTAATTGATCAATTATCAAAAGAAAAGGTATGAATCCATCATGAGTAAAAATCCATCAAAAATTGTTCTGGCTGGAACACCAAATTTTTCAGTACCAGTTTTTGAAGAAGTAGTCAAACATTTTAACGTTGTTGCTATTGTATCGCAACCAGATAAACCAGCAAACCGAGGTTATAAGCTTGAAGCCACTCCTACAAAATTATTAGCCCAAAAATATCAAATCCCTCTATTTCAACCTAATAAAATAAGCGAAATTTATGAAGAATTAAAATCCTTGGATTATGATATTTTACTAACTTGTGCTTTTGGGCAGTATATCCCAAGTAAAGTTTTAGATTTAGCTAAAATTGCCTCAATCAATATTCATGGCTCATTATTACCTAAATATCGAGGCGCTGCTCCTTTGCAACATAGTTTACTAAATGGAGATTGTGAAACGGGTATTACATTAATTTATATGACTAAAGAAATGGATGCTGGAGATATGCTTTTTAAAGCATCATTGCAAGTTAGTGATTTAGATACTTCAGATTCATTATTTCAAAAAGTATCTAATTTAGCTAAAATGCAGATAACAAATTGATTAACTAAATTAATTAACAATGAAATCAATCCCGAAAAACAAGAAGAAAGTTTAGTTACTTTATCACCTAAGTTACTTAAAGAAGATGCATTGCTAAGTAATCAGTTAACAGCAACTGAAGCTTTTAATAAAATTAGAGCATATTCTTCAAATCCAGGGTGTTACTTATATTTAAACAACAAACGAGTTAAAATCTTTTATGCCAGTTATACTAAAATTCCTAATTCTTTAGAACTGATATTTAGAGATGGAACATTGTACGCAACTGATTACCAATACGAATCTAAAAAACGAGTTAAATTAGCTCAATGAAAATAACCTGGAAACATTTCCAGGTTATTTAATTATTTTTGTGAATTACTAATAAAAAACTAAAAATTTGTATTATAATAAACCAGTAAAAGATGAAATTTTACATTTACACTTTAAAATATATACTTTAAATTTTAATTTTATAATAGAAGGGACAAAATGAAAAAAGTTGCAATTAACGGATTTGGAAGAATTGGTAGATTATTCTTCCGTAGATTATTAGAATCAGGGTCAAACCTTGAAGTTGTGGCTGTTAATGATTTAACAGATGCTAAAACATTAGCTCACTTATTAAAATTTGATACAGCATTTGGTAGATTAAATGCTACTGTTGAAGCTAAAGAAGGCGCAATTGTTGTAAATGGTAAAGAAATTAAAGTCTTAGCTGAAAGAGACCCAGAAAACTTACCATGAGGAGAATTAGGAATTGACTTAGTTGTTGAATCAACTGGATTCTTTACTAAACGTGAAGGAGCTGAAAAACACGTTAAAGCTGGAGCTAAAAAAGTTGTTGTTTCAGCACCATCAGACAAAGATGTTAAAACAGTTGTTTACAATGTAAACCATAATATTTTAGATGCAAGCGATACAGTTATTTCAGCTGCATCATGTACAACAAACAGTTTAGCGCCTATGGTTAAAGTACTTGTTGACCAATTTGGTTTAAAATCAGGGTACATGACTACGATCCATGCTTATACTGGAGACCAAAGATTACAAGATGCTCCTCACAAAGACTTACGCAGAGCACGTGCTGCTGCGGCAAACATGGTACCTACATCAACAGGTGCTGCTAAAGCTATTGGATTAGTTGTTCCAGAAGCAAGTGGTAAGCTAGATGGTGTTGCAATTCGTGTGCCATTAATTACTGGATCATTAGTAGACTTAACAGTATTCTTAGACAAACAACCTACTGTTGAAGAATTAAATGCTGCTATGAAGGCTGCTGCTAACGAAACAATGAAATACGAAACAGAAGAAATCGTTTCTTCAGACATTGTTAATTCATCACATGGTTCAATCTTCGATTCAGCACTTACAACAGTAAAACCAACACCTGAAGGTAACTTATATAAATTATTCTCATGATACGACAATGAAATGTCATATGTATCACAATTAGTTAGAACAGTTGTTTACTTTGCTAACTTAGATAAATAGTTTTAATTAAACTACACAAAATATAACACCATAGCTTGTGCTATGGTGTTATTAATTATAAAAATTTTTTAAACTAAATAATTACTAAATATATTAGTTATAAGCCCCAATTATATTTGGAATAGTTAAATTTATTTATTATGGTATATTTTTTTGAGTAACAGGTGTACCTTAAATTTAATATACTACCACCAAATTTAATTGTAGAATAACTACTTTTTTGAACTACATTTTTAATTTTTTGCCCAGACTGTTGGGGTTAATCATTTTTTTATTTTTTGATTTATATTATGATGCTTTTGTTACAAAAAAAAGATAACGAAAAAACAAAGAAAAAAAATTTTTTTCTTCTTTGGCAACTAAATTGGAAAATTTATATATTTTTTGATGTTTTTACTGTCTAAAAAATTAAGACATAATTATGCATATTGTTAAATTAACTATAAAATTTCAAAATGAAGCAAAAAGATTTTTAACCCCCCGCCCTTGATTGCAATCAAGGGGGCCTTACTTTTGAAAAAGTAAGCAAAACTTCCAGAAAACACGTGCCCGTGTTTTCTATTTTTATTATTTTCTTTTTTATTAAAAAATATTAAAATTAATATGCATCAATTTTTATTTCATCATTGATGCTTCTGTGTAATGTTCGAAGTATCTCTAAATACTCAGCCATAATCTTATTGGCTTCAAGGTTATTTCCTTGTGCATTCACAGAGACACTATTAAACTTTGAGATGTATAATTCAAGAGTTTTAAAAAATGAGTTTGTTTTCTTATGGATAAATGCTAGTTTTCCAACGGCAGGGATAGAATAATCTAAACCTTTCTCAAGAGCTCACATTTCTGTAAAGCTTAGATATTTTCCATTAGGTTCTTTGGCAAAGTATTTTTTTCCATTATATTTAAAATACAAATTATCATCAGAACAATGTACTAACACAACATCAGAATTATAAGGAAATATAATCCTTTTGTCATGCATATCGAAAGCTGCAAGGTTTTTACCTTGGTATCTAACAACACCATTTAAAACTTTTCTATTAATCTCTAAATCAACGGCTCAATTGCCGTTTTTCTTTCCTTCTTTTTGAAAGACATTATGTTTAGAAATTATTTTTTTATTCCTCGTGTTGTAATAATTTTGAAATACTTCGTTATTTTGCTTTAAATCATTAATATCTTTATATCCGTTTTCATGAATTAATAATGGGTATTGATCTAATGATGTTCTAAAAGATCTCTCAACGTGAGGTTTATGTTTGGGATTAGATGAACTGAGTACTTCTATTCCTTTTTTATTTAAATCTTTTTCAAAAATTGTTTGTGCGTTTTCGTTTCCCCAAAAAGTTCTTCTTTTATCAGTATAAATTTTCTTTGGAAATCCATATTTCTTAAATACTATTTCTAACAGTCTTTGATATCCTAATGTTGTTTCTTGTTCTTCAAATCATGCTGCTAATAATGTTCCAGTAGCAACATCAATTGCATGATAAAGATAGAATGGTTTATTATTTTTTAAATATGGTTCAAGCTGAGCATCGATTTCAACAATTTCACCAAATTCTAAATTTTTCTTTAGACCCAAAACTTGTCTTTGTTTTTCATTTTGTTTAATTTGTTTATAATATTTTTTTAATAGCAATGTTGTCTCTTGTGAAGTTTTCTTCTTTGATATTTTTGCTATTTTTCTTCCTCTTTTGGTTGTATGTATATTAAATAATCCTAATTGGTTGAATCTTCTTACCAAAGTTTTGTAAGAAATTTTTTGCCTTATAAAAGAACCATATTCTGAATAATAATAACTTTTAAACGAAAGTTGGTTATTTGTTAGAATGCTATTTAAAATAATTTCACATGTTTTTAAATAATCTTTAAACACTAATTCAATTTCTGAATCGGTAACTTTGCAACTTCTTTGTTGATTTTTATTTTTATGACTGATGTCAATTTCTTGATTACTTTTTATTATTTTTTTATATCTTTTTACAGTTGATACACTAAGGTTTGTAATTAAACTAAGTTGAGATAAAGATTTTTCAATATTAGCAGCAATTAATATGAGAGATTGCTGTTTTTTTAGTTCGTAGTTTGTTAAATTTTTGTACTTATCTATGTTATGTTTGATTCTCATAAATAATTTATACCATATTTTAATTAAATTAGTTCACTTTCCATGGGATTTATATATGGACCTAAATAGTTGTCATTGGACAGGTGTACCTTAAATTTAATATACTACCACCAAATTTAATGGTATTGTGTTATAATTTAATAACAAAATAAAAAGAGGTAAACGTGATAAAAGTTAAGAAAATATTTTTATTAGGTGTTTTATATTCGCTTTTACCATTATCAATAATTGGATGTAGTGTAAATTCGCCACATAAAGAAGATGAACAAAACCCGGATTTTCAAAATAATTTTCGAACTAGATTGCAAAAAGAATTAAATTCTATATATAGCAGTGCTAAAGACAAGTTTTTATCTTTTGCAACTGTAAATAAATTTATTCCTGAGGCTATTCGAAATGATAAAGATAAATTTAAAAATTATGTTTTAAACTTTAAATTTTTTGAATCAGTTGACACAAGCAAAAAATTAGATGTTTTGGTTAAGTTACAAACTAAAGAAGATTTTGATGAAATTATTATTAAAAGGTTCAAACAACTAAATAACAGTCAAGATTTAAAAATAAACGATACGGAAATACGAGAGGAATTTCAAAGAATTTATCTTAAAAACCAAAATGTATATGAATTTTTAAAATTTAATGATATTTATATTTATGATGATGGTTCTTTAGGATTTTATTACTATTTTGTAGTGCCATTTGAATATGATAATAATATCCAGTTAAATATCATTGAACCAGAAAGATACATCGATGAAGTAAATCTTCCACCAACAAATTCAACATGAGCTGTTTTTGCGTTACCAAAGAATAAAACTATTACTGTAAAAATGCTAAAACCACAAGCTACTAATATAGATTCTGCTTCATCGTGAGAATTCAAAAACAAACTTATTAGTTGATACAATGATGAATTTAAAAATTATTTTAAATAATAACTGTAAATAATTTTAGTAAAAAGTTAACTTTTTTATATTAAGTCAATTATCATAATATTCTTATTTATAAACTTTTAGTTAGAAAAAATAAGAATTTATTAATAATATTTTTTTAACCCTTAATTAAATGGTTATTTGTTTATTTTTAGATTAAAGATTCTTTAAATCTTATTGTATAATACAAAGGACACAAATAAACGGAGGCATTTATGAAACAAATACTATTTATAAATGGATCACTTAATACAAGTGACTCATCATATTCAACACAAACTCTAAACTATGTTAAATCATTATTTAACCAAGAAGAATATGCAATAGAGGAATTTAATTTAAATCAAACCATTTTTGCACAAAAGATTCTTACTAATGGTAATTTAAAAACCTTTTGACAAGAAGTTGACAGCGATACATGAATTAATAAACTTAAGCAAGTAGACTTATTAGTTATTTCAACTTCAATGATTAATTTTGGACCAACTGCAGCCTTAAAAAGTTTTATCGATGCAATTGCAGTTGCTGAAAAAACTTTTTCATATAAATATTCAACAACCAATGATGCAATTGGATATTTAACTAATTTGAATGTTTTAGTGATTGGTGCACAAGGCTCAAGTTTTGGAATTTATCCATGAGGTGACCACATTAAATGATTAAAAGGAACTTTTAATTTCCTTGGAGCTAAAGCGATTTATAACTTTGATATTTATGGTACTAAAACAACTGAAATTGCTAAATTAAGACCAAGTGAATATGTGCAAAGCATTCAAGAAGAGATTAAAACTCTAGTTAACAAAATAAAAAGCAATTTATAATTAGCTATTTTAAACCATTTAATGCATATTATGTGCCTTAAATGGTTTTTATAAAAATTTTAAAAAAATACCAAAAGATTTAATAAAATTTATTTATAGGGTAAGTTTATGAGTAAGTTTTTTAAAAAGTTTTTCAGATTTAGCACATTATTAAGTTTATCTTTTGTAACATACAGTTGTACAAATATTACTAAAGAACGACAGTTAGTTGATGATAAAGAACCTAAAAAAATTGAAGTTAGCTCTGATAATGAAATAAGCAAAGATCAATTAAATTTTGAAAATATTTTTGAGTTTCCAGAAGATCAAAAAAATATTGGCCAGCTCTTTGATAATTTAAAAAATGAATATGAAACTAAGCAAAAAACTAAATTTAGTAAAATGAGATTATATGGTTGAACAAAAAACAAACAAGGTCGTAAAACTGATAAAATTCATTTGACAATGCCAACTCTTGGAAACAATAAAAGAAATTCCTTACTAAAATTTCGAAAAGATCTAGATCTAAGCAACCTCCCATGAGAATATAATCCCCAGGGTCATTTTGTTAACACATCTTTTGATGAAACTACTAGAGTTTTAACTATCAAATATGTTTTAAATAATAAAACATATTTACAAAAGATTTTTATCCCAAAAGCAATAGAAACAAATAATTTAGAAAATCTTAACATTGATAAAAACATTGAAAATGCTGATACAAAACAAGATGTTATTAAAAATGAAAATTCAAATATACATAAAGATTCAGTTGCAGAAACAAAAAAACAAAATTCAAACAACTTTAATAATAATGAGTTGTTAAATAGCACAAAATCTTTAACAAATAAACCTGAAGAAAACTTTCCTTTACTTACCTCCGTTAAAATATCAACCTGAAATATTCAGAATTTCGGTAATAAAAAAATCACAAAAGAAGATTTTAGAATTCAAGCATTAGCAGAAATAATTGCTCTTGAAAAATTGCAATTTATTTCAGTTCAAGAAGTTAATTACGAGGAATTTAATGGTGTAAGTACTTTGGTTGAAGTTTTAAATGAAAAATATAATTTGAACTTTAAGTTAGCTAAAAGTCCTAAGGGCTTAAAATCAAAAGATCGTCTTGATTCTCATGCTGTTTGAGAATCATATGGTATTTTATATAATGCTAATAGTTTTGAACAACTTGATAATAGTGGTTTTGAAGATTTTGAAGGTAAGAATGTTGTTTTTACTCGTCCATTATGAATGTCATATTGGAAAGTAAAAAATTCTACTACTAAATTTTGAATTATTAATGGTCATTTAGATGGTCCAGGAGCAAACCGTAAGTATAATGAAATATTAAGCCCAATAATTGATGGATACAAATGAAGCTCGCAAGGAGACCAGGAAGTTAAAGAATTTCTGGACATCCATAATGCTTTTGAAAAACTAAAGGACTTTTATCCAAGTAAAACATTAGAAGATTTAGTTATTTTTAATGGTGATACCAATATTAAAGAAAATCATTTTATAAAATCAAATAATTATTATTTATCTAAAAAGTACGAATTAGGATATAAAAATTCCCAATCTAAAAATGACATTGAATCTTACAAAACATCATTTTCCAAAAAACGTTATGTGAATCCATATGATAAATTTATTGCTTTTGATCCAAATGATGAATTTGAAGCTTTGGAGGCAAAAGATTTTAAATTTGATTTAAAAAATGTATTCAATAATAAATTAGATTATCAAAAGTATTTAGATTTATATATTAAAGAAAAATCTAGTTCACAATTAACAAAAGAAGAATTAGCCTTAAAGTTATCTGACCATACTTTTGCTAATGCTTTAATTAAGGTAAAAAACCCTTAATTTAATTATGCAAATAATGGATATTTTATGGTAAAATAACATTTATGAAAAATACAAATAAAATTGCATTATCATGTGAACTTTGTAGACGTAAAAATTACTATACTAATAAAAGTTTAGGCAATCCTAAACGTCTAAAAATTAAAAAATATTGCATTCATTGTGCTACACATAGCTTACATCAAGAAGAGGTCTAAAGTGGAAGAATTAATTAAAGTTAAAGACAAAAAACCAAAAAGATATTGAATTAGAAAGTTAGTTAAGGAAATTAAACGAGTACGTTGACCTGACTTTAAAACTAATAAGAAAAATTTTATAATGACAATTGTATTTGCATTTTTATTCACTGTATTTGTTTCATTAGTAACATATGGACTAACTGAACTGTGGTCAGTTTTATCATTAAACTAATAATTAAGTAGATGGAGATTATATGGAAACTATATTTAAATGATATGTTATTTCTACAATGAGGGGTAAAGAAGATGCGGTTATTGAATCGCTAAACAACCGGATTGAAGCTGAAAATATCTTAAAAGATTTTGATTTAAATGCTAATGAAGGCTCTGCATTTAAAATATTTCAAAGACCAACTTTAACCCAACGTGAGTGGCAAAAAAAAGAAGAAGGCTTACCATACAAGATTAAAAAAGTAAATTTATATCCAGGATACATTTATGCCAAAATGCATATGTCTGATGAAGCATGGTATTTAGTGCGTAACACCCAATATGTTACTGGACTAATTGGATCATCTGGAAAAGGGGCAAAACCAACTCCAATTGGTATTTTAGAAATTAAAAAAATGTTTAAACTTGAAGCAGACTATTGGCGTTCATTTGAAGCTGGTGAAGATATTTTTGGTTATTATCAACCTGGTGATATAGTTGAAATTATCGATGGTGTTTATACTGGACATGAAGGAGAAATTACTTCAATTAATAATAATGAAAAACAAGTAACCTTAAAATTTGAAAGTTATGGTAAGGAACAAGAAATTACTGTTTCAATTGATACAATTGTTAAACTAAAGGACAAAGATTAATAAGTAAAACACAAATTTTTCAATTTGTGTTTTTTAAAGGAGTTATTATGTTGAGAATAATCAGTGGGTTATATCGCAACCGTAAAATAAATTACCCTGATTTAAAAATTGCTAGGCCAACAACTGATAAAGTTCGTGAAGCAATTTTTTCATCATTACAATTTAAAATTCAAAATAGCTATGTTTTAGATCTATTTGCAGGTTCAGGAGCTTTAGCCATTGAAGCTTTAAGCAGAGGTGCTAAATTTGCTGATATTGTCGAAAAAAATAAGGATGCTTATAAAATCATTAATGCCAACCTTTCTTCATTGGGAATTAAAAATGCTAATTTATACCAAGTTAATGCCCTTGATTTTTTATTAACTAAAAAACAAAGATATGATTTTATTTTTCTTGATGCTCCTTATCAAGATTATGATTTAATAAGCCAAGCATTAACCTTAATATCCCAAAATAATATTTTAAATAATGAAGGAGAAATAATTTTAGAAACAGATAACATTTCTAAAATTATAATTCCTGCTTCTTTATATATTTATAAAGAACGTAAATATGGAAAAATATATGTCTATTATGTTGCCAAACAATAAAAAAATAACAATTGGTCAAATCTTAGAATTAACATGCCAAGAACTAAGTTATGAAGGACTAGGCACAACTCGTATTAATAATAAACCAATTTTAGTTAGTAATTTTTACCCTAATGAAGTAGCAAAAGTTAAAATTACTAAAGTATATGCTAAATATTGTGTTGGGATAATTGTTGAAATGTTGCAATATTCAAAGCATAGGGCAAATAAGCAATTTACTAATTTAGATGCTATGCCATTAGCTAATTTAAATTATCAAGCCCAACTTGAGTTTAAACAAAGATATTTAAATTCATTATTTAAACGCAATTTTGCTTGAATAAATTTAAAAGAAATTATTGAAGCAAACCAAGTTTTTAATTACCGAAATAAGGCTAAATTTTTGCTTTCAATAGTTAATAATAAATTATCATTAGCTTCTTATTTAAAAGATGCTAATGATTTAAGTTATGATACTTCAAATTTAAGTTTAAATAATTTAGAATTAAATAAGGTTTTAGAATTAATTTTACTAACCATTAATAACTTTTATAATTGCAATGATAAATTAATGCATTTAAATTTTTTTAAAACAACATTAATTAGAATAAATCATCTTAACTTGGTTCAAGTGGGTTTTGAACTTGAACCAAGTTATGATTTACCTAAAAATTTAATTAATGAATTATTCTTAATTGACAATTTAATTGAAATATATGTTTTAAAAAATAATCAATATTTAAAACTTGCAAGCAAAGATCAATTTCAAATTTCTTTGTTAAATAAAACCTTTAATTTAAATCTTAACTCTTTTTTCCAAGTTAATAGTGAAATAGCTTTTAAAATGTTTACTTTAGTTAAAGAAATAAACCATACTAAATACACCAAAGTATTAGATTTATTTTGTGGGGTTGGAATTATTTCTAATTTAATTGCTAAAGATAATCAAGAAGTTTTAGGAATTGATATTACTAAAGAAGCTATTAATGATGCTCAAAGATATGTTTTAAATAATAATTTAAAACATAAATATATTGCTAAAGATATTTTTAAATCGCAACATATTTTGAATACTTTTATTGATCAAAATACTTTAAGTATCATTGATCCTCCTAGGAGTGGTTTGAATACTGAGTTAATTAATTATCTAAATCAAAACAATATAAATACCTTAATTTATATTTCGTGTAACCCGAGAACTTTAGTAAGAGATTTAAAAGTTTTTTTAAATAAAGGTTATAGTATAAACTGAATTCAACCTTTTGATATGTTTCCAAATACTGCACATATTGAATGTGTAGCTTTACTAACTAAATAACCTATAAGAAGTTTTTTTTATTCTTAAAAAAGAAATGAATAAAAATGGGCAGCCAAACTAATGTAAATATTGGTTAGGATGCCCATTTTTTAGCAATAACTTCAATATATAAAAGTTAATTTTTATTTTGTAATATCAAGCTTTTTATGTTTTCCTTCCATATATATATATATATATATTATAATTAGATAATTAAAGATAAAAATATATAACAAAAATTTTAAAGAATTATATTTAGATTTTACATATAATGTTATATATAAAAAAAGAAGAAAGATAAAATAAAACAATGTAAATATTATAAAAATGCATTTTTTGTATTAGTTTATTATGGTTTACTAGAAAGTGGAAATATGAATTTATCGTTAAAAATAACATGCTCAGAAAATGTGGATTCTGAGATTTTAGACATCCTTAGAGATGGCAAATATCATGATGCAAAATTATCTACAAATAAAATTGAATTAAAAATGGATCGTCGGGATGATAGATATATTGATTCATTAGGTAATGTTAAAATAGCATTAAAAAAAGAAGGTCAAGGATATTTAATTCTTATGGGAAAGTTATCTCGTGATTTTCGCAGACCTTATGGTGGGTCATTTCATATTGTTAAAAAAATTGATGAAATTTCAGACTTTAAACAAGTTAAGGGAGTTCCTGCAAGTATAAGATTTTCAACAATGGATGAAGACTTAACTAGAAATGATGAACTTTCAGAATATATGCAAAACCTAATTAATAATCCTAACTTTGAATTTAATATTGGTCAATTTTCAGAATTCATGGATATTTTTAAATTTTATAAAGATTTATCAGACGAACTAAATAATAATTTTTCATTTGAAATAACATCAATTTCAAAGCCATACTATTTTATTCCGATTCATGTTAAAGATTTAAATTTAGAAATTAAAGAAGAAATTAAAGATCAAAATGGTCTGCTTAAGGGTTATAAAATTAGCGAAATTACTTATGAAAGACTTAAAAATGAAGTTAAAAGTCAAGTTTTAAAATTAATTGATATACACATTAAGGATAGTAATGAGCCACTTCGTTGAATTAAACGAGTTGGATATGACAACATCTTTTTATCTAATAAATTAAAAATTTCAGAAAAAGATGTTGAAAATTTAAAACAATTTGAGGTTATTAACTCTAACATTGTCGACAAAGAAGTAGTTTTATCCGGTGAATTTAAAAACAACGAAGACTATGAGAAGCATTTTAGTGCTTTAAACTTATATGATATGGGTCAAAAGATTAAGATTGATTCCATTGATAATTCGCTTCGTTTAATCAATCAAGGTGCAACTGGATCAGCCATTTCCCTTTTAGAATATTTAATTGGTGATAGTAAAATGCCTACTAAGTATTTAGAACCTACTGAGGTAACCAATAAATATACAAATGGTTTAAACAATTCACAGAAGCAAGCTTTTTTAATGGCTGTTGATGGGTCTCCTGTTAGTTTAATTAAAGGTCCTCCCGGAACTGGTAAAACACATGTTATTAATGCAATTGTTCAATATATAACTAAAGAATTAGGACAAAAAGTAGTAATTTCTTCACAAACACATATTGCCATTGATAATGTTTTAGACAAATTAATGCAAAATTTTGATATTATTATCCCAAATCGAATCACCAACCGAAAAAATAAATACAGCGGAAATGAAATAGATTCAACATTATATAAAACATGGGCACAAAAATTTTCTGAGCATAATAAGAATGTAACAGATTTAAAATTATCGGCTGCTATGGAAAAACAAATGGCTCATTTTGCGGGTGAACCAAGATTTAAATATACTGAATATTCTTCACCAAGTAATTTTCCAGTAATTGGTATAACCACTACCTCAAGTGCTTTAGGTGGCAAGAAAGGTTTTGAAATCCTAAAAGGATATGATTGGCTTATTATTGATGAAGTAAGTAAATGTCCTATTAGCGAGGTGCTGAGATATTTACCATATGTAAGCAAGGTTATTTTGGTTGGAGATAATTACCAATTAGCACCATTATTAGAATTTTCTAAAGAAGATGTTAAAGATTTGCCTTCATATAATGAAGATAAATTTGAAAAACTTCAAAATATTTATGAGCAATCGGTTTTTGATAAAGTAATGGATAAAGCACAACAAGCAAATCGGTTAGTTCTTTTAAATGAAAACTATCGATCTGTAAAGCCAGTGCTTGCAGCTTATAACGTATTTTATGACAATAAACTTGAAAATAAACGTGAGCAAGTTAGGCCCAATAAAGTTCGCTTTAATGTTACAGATAACAGTATTAACTATGATACTAATGATATTTTCTTTGTCGAGGTTTTAAATGGGCAAGAAGCTAGAGAGGGAACTTCAAGATTTAATATTGAAGAAATAAATGCAACTGCATTTATTTTGAGAGATGTAATGCAAAAGGCAATTGATCCTGAAAATATTTCAGTAAGTGCTATTTTCCCTTACGCTGCTCAAATTGAGAAGTTCCAAAAGCAAAATATTGCTTTAATTAATGAAGCTAAAAAATTGTTTAAATCTTTTGAAATTGATACCGTAGATGCTTTCCAAGGTAAAGAATCAGATGTTGTTTTGGTTAATACAGTAGTCACTGATGCATCGCAACTAAATTTCCTAAATGATTTTAGGAGAATTAATGTCGCTATGTCACGGGCTAGAGATAAACTAATAATTTTTGGTAATAATCGTGTGCTTCGTCAAATTACAATGAAAATACTTAATGGGCAAGAAAGAAAATATTTTAATGAAATAATTAGTTATATAACATCAAAAGGTAAATTTATTGAATATAATGGAGGTAAAGTAAAACATGCAGATAAAAGCAAAAGTAGCTTTAAGCTTGCCTAATAAATATTACAAAATAACTTTAAAGTATGATACATTCCAAAAAGCAATGTGAGATCAATATTTCATTGCATCCTTAGTTTATAATACAAATTATGAAAGCGATGCACATGTTTATATTAATGAAATTACAGGAAATGGTTCTTTAAACCAACATTTTAAAATACTTTATGATGAAATAATTAAAATGGAACCTGAACAAATTAAAGGTATTTTAGAAAATTCTTTGTACCCTATCACCATAGTGGACCAAAAGAACCATTTTAAATATTATGAAATGTTTAATGCGACTAGGTTTAATAACCAAGTTTTTGATGGTAATTTAGAAAATGATAAGGATTTATTAGTAAAGATGCTGCTTCCTACAAGGAAAGATGTTAAGTTATTAAGCATTGATTTTGATATTCAAGTTGGTAAAGTAGTAAAAAATATCTATAATATTATTTTTAGTGATGCTGAAATAAAAGTTGATCTAGATAATGAACAATATTACCAAATTTCAAAAGAAAATTTTTTATCAGTCTATGAAAAAGAAGATATCAATAGTGATTGAATGCCAATGATAGGAAATAAAATCACACAAGGAAATTGAAATGTGCTAACTAAACTAGTTGCTGATTCTTGGGGTGAGGCTAAAAATACTTATAAAACTAAAGATAATAATCTTGCAGTTTTATTACCTGATGGGATCCAAGAAACATCTGTTATTAGTGCTTATGGTTTATTATTTTATAAAGATGTCAAACATTCTTTTGATATAAAAAATCAAGATAAATTTATTGAAGCAGTTGAGTTTATGAAAACAAAAAATTACTTAACAGAATATCCACAAAAAAGTTTAATCAGTCTATTAGATATACTTCCTTGGAAAAATGCTCAAGAAATTATTGAACTTACACTTCAACGTAAAAAATTAAAAGGTGTAATTGAGGCAGCTTTAAAACTAATTATAGAAGGTCTTAGCACCGGGTGAGAAAAATCAACTTTAATGGTAATTAAAAACCAGGCTCCAAAGCGCTATTACAAATACCTTTATAAATTAGATAGCGATCTTGGATTTGGTGATACTGATTTATTAGATATTGATGATATTGATTTAAACCAAGAAGATAAAAAACGTAAAGATGCATACTTTGAGAAAAGGGACAATTATCTTAAAGAAATTAACCAAATGGTTGGTGATATGACAACTTCTGGTGTAAGAGAAAATCTCAAAAAACTTCAAAAGGATAAGTTAGTTAATTCAGTTAAGAAATTTTTAAATGATGTTCAAGGACACAACAAAGGTGGTCTTGAAAAATTATCATTAGAAGAACTTGCAAAAAAATATGAAGAAATTAAAAGAGTATATAATGGTGACTATGCTAAGGTTAAAGAACGTTGTGATAAACTAGGTGATTAATATATTATGAAATATTTATTTTTTGATATTGAATGTGCTGATGGTTTAAAAGCAATTTGTGAATATGGATATGTTCTTACAGATGTAAATTTTAATATTCTTGAAAAACAAAATATTTTAATTAATCCTGAAACTGAATTTAACTTAACTGGTCGAAAAAATCGTCCCGATCTAGTTCTTGCTTACCCCCACGAAGTATATTATAAGCAACTTTCTTTTGAATATTATTATCAAACTATTAAAGAATTAATGGTGCAGGATGATTTAGTAATTTTTGGCTACGCTGTAGAGAATGATATTAGTTTTTTAGCTGGAAGTATAAAACGTTATAACCTGCATTTATTTGATTATATTTCTTATGATATACAAAAGCTTGTTAGTGTTTTAAATAATGATGGAACAAACCATCCTTCACTAGAAAAAGTGTTTAATGATTTACTAAATAGTGGGGCTGAAGTAAACTTGCAAGATCACAAAGCTTGTGATGATGCACATAAGTCAATGCTTGTCTTAAAAGAACTAACCAGCACACAAAACTTAAATACAATAGAATTGCTTCATTTATACCCTGATCTAAAATATAAAACATTTTATTATTTAAAACAACGCGAACAAATTCTAAAATTGAGAAAAGAAACACGTAAGAAAGAACAAATTGCAAAAAGAGTAAGGAGAGAAGAACGTAAAAGACGACAAGAGTTAAAACGAAAGAAAGAATTTGATCAATTTTGAGAAACCACTTTAAAACTCGCTAAAGAAGGTGGATTTGAAAATATAAATGTCCCTGAAGAATCATTGAAAGATATCCTTAAAGCAATTAATTATTATGAAAGAATTAAATTACACAAAAAACAAAATGTTAAAAATCAAATTAAAGATAATTTCAACAATGAAACATTTGAAGAATTTTTTGAAAAATCCTTAATCTTATCTAAAGAAGGAGGCTTTGAAAATATAACATCTGAACCATTGCTTAAATCATTTTTAAAATTAGTGAAACAACATCATTATCTTAATTTAAAATATTATAAACATCAAAACCAAAAAACTGTCCAAAAAAATATAGCCAAGCCTTTTGAAGAAATTTGAGAAGTGGCCTTAAATTTAGCCAAAAGTTAAATAATGTAACTTAATAAAAGTAAACAAGAATAAATGTCCTAAGGTAAACGAAAAGCTAACAATAATTGTTAGCTTTTTATTTTAATATTTTGCATGATCAAGTTTTTACAATATATATATATATATATATATATATATATATGAATTATAATTAATTTAAATAAATAACTAACATAATAAATTTTTTGTTCTTCAAATTTATTATGTTACTACATATCATTATGTCTATATAAACTTTGTAAGGAGTAAAATGTCAAATAATAATAAATCGCTCACCAGCATTGAGTTATTACAAAAACTACAAGAAATATTTATAAAATCTGGCTTTACAATTATTTCATGTGGGATTCGTATAAATAATTTTATAAAATTTAAAATTTTAAAACATAATCACGAATACTTTATAAATGTTAATATCCGCAATATTACAAGTGCATATTTACCAAATAAACCTGATGTAATGAGAAGACAAGTTAACAAACTTAATTTTAATGATATTCCTGATAATACTACAAATAGTGCAACAATGCTATTAGGGCTTTGAGATATTAATGGTAAAAAAGTTTTAGTTGCTTGAAATCCATTTTTATTTGTCCACCATGAAAAAAACCGCTCTTGCTATGTATTAAAAGAAAGTTTAAATAAAGCATCACAAGAAGGTTTTTATCAAGGTAAGGATTCGGGTACAAATATTTTGGTTTGTTCTGAAAATAATTTTGATGAACTATTATCGGTTTATCTAGAAAATTATAAGGCAGATTAAAATGAGTTTTTTAAAAAAAGATTTTGTATACGTTGATTTATTTGCTGGAATTGGTGGCTTTGCTCTAGCAATGCAAAAATATAGCAATAATAGCAAATGTTTGTTTGCTTCTGAAATTAATGAAGCAGCTGCACACACATATGAAGAAAATTTTAAACATAAACCTTTGGGAGATATCCAATTGTTAAATTTTAATAATTTATATCAAAAAAATATTGATGTAGTTTGTGCTGGTTTTCCATGTCAAACATTTTCCAAAGGTGGCAAGCAGGAGGGATTTAATGATTCACGTGGCACACTGTTTCGTGAAATAATTAGATTAATTGAAACAAAGCAAGATATTAAACAAAGACCAAAGATATTAATTTTAGAAAATGTCCAAAATTTAATTACTCATGATAGTGGTAATACATGAAACACAATTTATAATGAAATATCAAATGCTGGATATAATGTGGTTAAAAAACCACTAGTTGCAAGCCCTAAGGATTTTGGAGTTCCACAACTAAGAAATAGGGCAATAATACTAGCAGTGAGAAAAGATATATACAATGGTCCTATTAATTTAGAAATTAAAAAAGTTAAACAAAATACACCTACTATTTCTAAAATCATACAAGATGAGTTACAAATTAGCAATAAAGCAAAATATCAATTATCTAAAATGAAATTACAAACCCTAAAATGTTGGAATGACTTTATACAGATTATTCCAAAAAACAACAGAGTCTTAGGTTTTCCCATTTGGGTAGATGAATTTGGATTAAATTATGATATTTCAAATTTACCAATTTGAAAACAATCCATTATTAAACGAAACAGAACTTTATATTTTGAATATAAAGAAAAAATTGATAAATGACTAGAAAAGTGAAAGGTTAAAGATATTTTAAATAAAACAATGCGTAAATTTGAATGACAAGCTGGCTTGGATTTAGATAATCTTTTCGAAGGAATTATTCAATTCCGTCCTAGCGGAATTAGAGTTAAAAGACCTACAGAAGCCCCAGCATTAGTAGCAATGGACCACCGCCCAATCTATGGACCTCAAAAAAGGTATTTTACTCCTGTTGAATGTTTAAGGTTACAAAGTTTTCCGGATGATTTTAAATATATAGGAAATGAAAAAGAATTATTTAAACAATTAGGCAATGCAGTTAATGTTACTGTAATATATTCTATATTTAAATATTTTATTAAATATATTAATAAAATGAGAAAGGTTAATAACAATGAACATAACTAAAAAGTATGATATTACTATCGGGTCTGGTTTTATAAAAAATTTCCAATTTGAAAATTATAAACTTGAACGTGTGTTTTCTGAATTTATAGATAATTCTTTACAAAGTTTCTTAGACCACTATGATATTTTAAAAAACCTTACAGATGGTAAAAAATGTAAAGTTTCAATTATCTGAGACAAAAATCAAATTACTATTGAAGATAATTCATTTGGAATGGATGAAGAAGAATTTGGCCGAGCTTTAAAACTAAATGCAAAAAACCCAAATGCAGATAAAGATAATCAATTAGGTATCTATGGTATAGGCTTAAAATATGCCGCATCTTCATTAGGTAATAAATATACAATATCAACGACAAGATATGATTCTGGTTCTAGAATTAGTACATCTATTGATGTTAATGAATTATACAAAAATAATCCTAACGAAGTTGAAGCAATCTTTGGCCATGATCTAAAAGAAACACATGGAACAATTATAACAATTACTGAATTAAAAAAAGAAAATAACCCAATTAAGGAAAATGACTTACGCGAAAAATTAGGAATAATCTACCACCATTATTTAGACAGTGGTATTTTATATATTACATTTAATAAAATACCTATTAAGTACGAAATGCCCGAATTATATATGGATGAAAATGGGCAAAGATATATTCGTAATATTGATGATTCATTTACTTTTAATAATACAACATATGATTTTACAGGTTGAATTGGAATTCTTAATAAGGGTAATCGTAGTAAAACTGGTTTAAATATAATGCAAGCAAACAGGTGTGTTGCACTTAATTATAAACCTGAGAAAATATTTGATAAAGGTAATTTATTCCAAACACTCCGAGTAGTTGGCGAAATAAGGTTTAATGGAAAAAATTATGTTTTATCCTATACTAAAGATAAATTTGTTTGGAATGACGATGGTGCTGAGGAGAAATTTCTTGAGAAATTGGCTTCAAATGAAAATGTTTCATACATTATTAAACAATCGAAAAAAATTCGTGTAAAAGATGACGATAGAAAAATTAGCAACCAAACTAAAAAAATGTTATCAGATAATGCAACAATTATTAAAAAAAATATTAACCATAATGATGAAAAAACAGTTAAAGAACTGATTAATACTGAATTGAAAAAAGATGTTGATGACACTAGATTTGAACCATATAATGTTTTTGTAAAAGATCAATTGGTTACTTTATATGTATCAAATCAAAGGCTCTCATCAGATATTGATTGCTTACAATTTGATAAATATAAAGATGGCTATGCTCTTATTATAAATATTAATAATCCTTTTTATGTTAATAAATTTAAAACAAAAGCAATAATGGCATCAGTTAATATGATTATTATAATATTAGTTACAAGCATGCTTCAAAGTCAAGACTTAGGTATTAAATTAACTGATTCAATAAAGTTGCTAAACACAATTAACGAGATTATGTTTAAACAAAATGGATAGCAAAAAAATTATTTTAACTAAAATTGTTGAAGATAAAAAAGTCCCAGATAACTATATAAAATTAGCTAAATTAAATGGTTTTTATATAACAAAATTTAAAGAATCTTTGGCAAAATTAGAAGATACTCAAACTATTTCTCATATTCTCTACAATTCACGTCAAGCAATTTATAATTTTAAAAATCCAGCTGCTGATATTGATCAATACAATCCAGTTAAATTATTATGTTTAGGAAAGGTACAAAGTGGTAAAACATCATTTTTTTTAGCATCAACAGCATTGGCATTTGATAATGGATATGATATTGCTTATATATTAGCTGGTACTAAATTAGAATTAAAAGCCCAAAATCTTAATAGACTGTTTGAAGGTTTTAAAAATAACGAGAAAGTAAAAATTTTTAATTTAAATTCTTCATTTAAGGAAGACATACCTGACTTAATTAAACAAGGGCATAAAATAATATTAGTTATTTTAAAAAATACTGCACAAAATACTAATCTGGGTAAAATGATGCAATTAGCAAAATTACATTCTGAAATACCTTCAATTGTTATTGATGATGAGGGTGATGAATTTACACCAGGAGCTCCCAAATCTAAAAAAAGCGGAATATCTAACAAAACTCATGATAATATAGTTGATATTATCACTTCTTTTAAAACATGCACATTTTTATCCGTCACAGCAACCCCACAAGCTAATTTACTTATCTCAACTTATGACCATATTTCACCTGATAGAGTTGTATTAGTTAACCCAGGAAAAAATTATACTGGTGGAAGATCTTTTTTTGATACTGTTGATAATCCTCATACAAAAGTAATTGATGACAATGATGATTTTAAAATGTCAATACCTGATTCATTCAAAGAATCATTATACTTTTTTATTTTTTCGTGTGCTTTAAAACGTGCACACGGAGATTACAAACCATTTTCTATGCTTGTGCATCCTTCTTCATTTAACAAAATCCAAGATATTGTTGGATTACGTATCAAAAATTATATTAATACAACAATTGCTCGGGCAATTGATGATATGAATTCTATCTATTTTGATGATTTTAGGAGTGAAATTAATAAATGTTACAATGAATATTATGTATTAAACCACGGTATTACTAAAATTGAATTTCAAAAAATTATTAATGAACTTCGTGATGTTGTTAAAAATCTTAATCTACAAATAATTAATCATAATAACATTAAAAAGGAGCATACAAACTTTCTTTATAACATTAAAGTAGGCGGCAATATGCTAGGTCGTGGCCTTACTTTGGACCGTCTAATTGTTTCTTATATTTATAGAGATTCAAAAGAATCACAAATAGACACTATGTATCAAAGATGCCGCTGGTTTGGATATAAAAAGCACTATTTTGATATCTGTAAAGTATTTATGACTAAAGAATTGCAAAGAAAATTTATGGCAATTGTATCTAATGAAGATCATATGTGAAATGCTTTGGAAGCATTTTTAGAGTCCAATCTTAATTTAAAGCAATTTAAACGAGTCTTTTTGTTAGAGCATGATAACTTAGTTTTAACACGCAAAAGTGTATCAAATACTGTTAGTTTAAAAGTTATTTCATCGGGTAATAAAGAAGATTTATCTGTAGAATTAAACAACCAACAAAAAGAACATAATCGAAATTTATATTTAAATTTTTGTAAAAAATATGAGTCAAAAGGGGAATTAATTGATTTTGACAATTCACAAGAACACAATCAAAGACATTTATTATTAAAAATAAGTTTTAATGTGTTTTATGAGGAATTTCTATCAAAACTTATTTTTGGCTTTGCTAGTCCATTTAGTTTAGAAAGTTTTGTAATAATTAATAATAGAATAAAACAAGGGTTACAAAGTGATGAAATTTTAATTATGCTTATGAGGTATAGAAAAGGTCAGTATCGTTCTTGTTCTGATTCCACAAATACATCTATAAAAAGATTGTTTCAAGGTCAAAATCAAGGAACTCAATTTTCAGGTGATCGCTATCCAGTTGATATAAATGGAAATGATTATACTAATATTCCATTTATTCAAATACATATGATAGATATTTTTAATAAAATACCTAAATTTGAATCATGCATTCCGCTAATAACTTTTAATAATCCTTTAACATCTCAAACAATAAAATTAGTTACAGGAGATAATGTTTATGAATAAAGAAACAAAATATTTTGGAAATTTTCCAAAAGATAAGTGACTTTCAAATAATGTTTTTATGTTTGAAAGTGAAGATGGAATTAAAACTATTTTAATTAAAAATAGTAACAATTTGGATAAAACTATGGAAAATGCAACAGATAACTTGCATTATTCAATTAATGGGAGATATACTGATGGCTATGCTACTTATTATTTTCATACTATCTCGTGCTTAAGGCAAGATAATAAATCAAAAGAGCAGTTTCAAATTATTTATGATTATTTATTTAAATCCATTGATAAGCCTCAAGCTGGTGAAGATATTTTTAATTTGCTTGACTCTTTAGAAATATTATTTAAATCTACACCAGCACAAGATTTAAAAAGAATGCAAAGAATTGCCTATTTAATATTATTATTTTGTATTTATAGTCATAAAAGTAATTTAAAAAGTATTTATAGTAAATTTAATGATCTTGATTATCTTGAGAAAGGTGTTATACAATTAAATTTTGAAACTTCAATTATTTTAAAAGGTTCATTAACTGGCAATAGGATTCATCGATTTGCACATGATTTATTAACTTCAGCAAAAAATAATTTATACTATGTATCAATTTTGCTTGAAAAAGATGATAATGGAGTTAGTCTTTATGATTTATTTTTAAAAGTAAGTTTTTTAATTAAAGATCCTATTTTCCATTTATATTTAGAGATAATTAAAAATAAGTGTGCAATTTCTAGTTTAAATAAAGGTGTAAGTTATAATTTAAATTATGCTTTAGATCAATTGAAAATTTTTAAAAAAGAGCAATTACCAATTTTAGAAATTAACTCAAAGTACTGCGATATTAGTAATATTAAATATGATATTGATTGTAAAAAGCTAAATTCACTTAATATAAGTGAATTTAGTGATGAAATTAGAAAGAATCTTACTTGGTAAGATAAAGGAGAAAAATGGATTTAAAAGAATATAATAAAGTTAAAGATTTTACATACTTAGAATATTGTGATTATTTACAAAATAAATATGGAATAGGTCTTGGCCCATACTTTAAGGAAAATTGAGTTAAAAATCCAAAGATTACGAGAACTAAAGAAGGTTTGTTTGCACATCATAAATATGAAGATCATGCAATTATGTTATCTACCTTGGAATATGCAAAAAATAATCCTTATGAATGACAATTACCCGAAAACTTAGTATATTGTAATTATTTAGAACATTTATTCTTACATATTTTAATTGTCCAATACCCTGCGAAAAATAAAAATAAGCATGAAAATGTCGGTTATGGTGGTGTAGTTAATTTCTTAGTACCAGAATTAAATGATGTTTATTCTGGTTTCATGCCTGAAAGTGGTTGAAAAATTAAACCATATTCAGTTATAAAAGATCACAAAGATGTTTATTTGCATTTACTTAAAAAATTTAAAAATATAATGAAAAATGACCCAAATTTCTCGCCTCTATCTTTATTATCTTCGTGACCTTATAACAAAGATGTATGAAGCATTAATAATAACTTAGAATTATATAATGAAATATTGGATCTATAAAATTTTTACTAGTTGCCTATAATATTGGTTGCAAGTAACTAGTATTTTGTTAAAATAAATTTTTTATATTGTGTAAATACCAAATTTTATATATTAATATTTACATATATATATATATATATATGTAGAATAACTACTTTTTTGAACTACATTTTTAATTTTCTGCCCAGACTGTTGGGGTTAATCTTTTTTTATTTTTTGATTTATATTATGATGCTTTTGTTGCAAAAAAAAAGATAATGAAAAAACAAACCAAAAAAATTTTTTTCTTCTTTGGCAACTAAATTGGAAAATTTATATATTTTTTGATGTTTTTACTGTCTAAAAAATCAAGACATAATTATGTATATTTTTAAATTAACTATAAAATTTCAAAATGAAGCAAAAAGATTTTTAACCCCCCGCCCTTGATTGCAATCAAGGGAGCCTTACTTTTGAAAAAGTAAGCAAAACTTCCAGAAAACACGGTCACGTGTTTTCTATTTTTATTATTCTCTTTTTATTAAAAAATATTAAAATTAATATGCATCAATTTTTATTTCGTCATTGATGCTTCTGTGTAATGTTCGAAGTATCTCTAAATACTCAGCCATAATCTTATTGGCTTCAAGGTTATTTCCTTGTGCATTCACAGAGACACTATTAAACTTTGAGATGTATAATTCAAGAGTTTTAAAAAATGAGTTTGTTTTCTTATGGATAAATGCTAGTTTTCCAACGGCAGGGATAGAATAATCTAAACCTTTCTCAAGAGCTCACATTTCTGTAAAGCTTAGATATTTTCCATTAGGTTCTTTGGCAAAGTATTTTTTTCCATTATATTTAAAATACAAATTATCATCAGAAGAATGCACTAACACAACATCAGAATTATAAGGAAATATAATCCTTTTGTCATGCATATCGAAAGCTGCAAGGTTTTTACCTTGGTATCTAACAACACCATTTAAAACTTTTCTATTAATCTCTAAATCAACGGCTCAATTGCCGTTTTTCTTTCCTTCTTTTTGAAAGACATTATGTTTAGAAATTATTTTTTTATTCCTCGTGTTGTAATAATTTTGAAATACTTCGTTATTTTGCTTTAAATCATTAATATCTTTATATCCGTTTTCATGAATTAATAATGGGTATTGATCTAATGATGTTCTAAAAGATCTCTCAACGTGTGGTTTATGTTTAGGATTAGAAGAACTGAGTACTTCTATTCCTTTTTTATTTAAATCTTTTTCAAAAATTGTTTGTGCGTTTTCGTTTCCCCAAAAAGTTCTTCTTTTATCAGTATAAATTTTCTTTGGAAATCCATATTTCTTAAATACTATTTCTAACAGTCTTTGATATCCTAATGTTGTTTCTTGTTCTTCAAATCATGCTGCTAATAATGTTCCAGTGGCAACATCAATTGCATGATAAAGATAGAATGGTTTATTATTTTTTAAATATGGTTCAAGCTGAGCATCGATTTCAACAATTTCACCAAATTCTAAATTTTTTTTAGACCCAAAACTTGTCTTTGTTTTTCATTTTGTTTAATTTGTTTATAATATTTTTTTAATAGCAATGTTGTCTCTTGTGAAGTTTTCTTCTTTGATAATTTTGCTATTTTTCTTCCTCTTTTGGTTGTATGTATATTAAATAATCATAATTGGTTGAATCTTCTTACCAAAGTTTTGTAAGAAATTTTTTGCCTTATAAAAGAACCATATTCTGAATAATAATAACTTTTAAAAGAAAGTTGGTTATTTGTTAGAACACTGTTTAAAATAATTTCACATGTTTTTAAATAATCTTTAAACACTAATTCAATTTCTGAATCGGTAACTTTGCAACTTCTTTGTTGATTTTTATTTTTATGACTGATGTTAATTTCTTGATTACTTTTTATTATTTTTTTATATCTTTTTACAGTTGATACACTGAGGTTTGTAATTAAACTAAGCTGAGATAAAGATTTTTCAATATTAGCAGCAATTAATATGAGAGATTGCTGTTTTTTTAGTTCGTAGTTTGTTAAGTTTTTGTACTTATCTATGTTATGTTTGATTCTCATAAATAATTTATACCATATTTTAATTAAATTAGTTCACTTTCGGTGGGATTTATATATGGGCCTAAATAGTTGTCATTGGACAGGACAACCAAATTTTATATATTAATATTTATATATATATATATATATAATGTTATAATATAAATATAATTAAAGGAAAATACAAAAAGGACAAAATATGAGACTTAAACGAAAATACAAAATAGTTTTAATATCCCTTGGTTCTGCAATGGGTATAACTACTATTTTTACAACTGTGCAATCATTGCAAATAGATTCTAAAAATAGTCATAAGTATAATGTGCAACAAACTGTTAATACCTTCTTAGACAACAATACTGCTGATCCTAAGAATTCATATCCAAATACTTATGATGCAAATTTAGATCGTAAACCAAGAGAACCTGAACCAACTCCTCCTAAAGAAGTTGAAGATCCTCTTACAATACTCCCAGATCCCCCAAAGATTATTGAGGATAAAAAAGAGGAACCTAAACCAGTTGAGCCTCCTAAATTAGAAGAAGATGCATTGCCAATTCCTACTCCTGTTCCGCCAGTAGAAGATACTAAACCAGTTGAACCAGATGTTCCAATTCAAAAAACTCCAATTGAGGTAAAACCTGAACCGGATAAAGAACCTTATGAAAGAGTGCAACGTCGCGAACGGAAAGAAATTAACCAAGGTGGTATTAAATTTACAGCTGATATTGCATATTTAAATCCCCCTAAAACTGAAAGATATGATCGAGATCGAGGAATTGCGAACCGGATTGCATATCAAAATGAATTTCAAGAAGTTGAAGGTATTTATAATGCTTTAACGGAAGCAAATATTAAAATTTCTGTGGAAAGATCGCAAAAAGGCGCTAAAGATGCAGATTGACTTTTCCAAAATTCAAATACTTCATTCCATGAAGTATTACATGATGAAAAGTTAGATATTGAAGCTCAAATTGATTTCTTTAAACGTAATGGCGATGGTGCTATTGAAGCATTAGGTAACTTATATGCAAGGTATTTTAGACTTTTAGAAAAACCTGAAAAACTTAAAGAATATCTTGATGAAACTGGTTTAAAAAACTTTGATAAATGGTGAAACATGACCAAGATCTTCAAATACCGGCCTCCGCGTGCAAATCAAGATGTTGAAGTTCCTCTTGGTAAATTATTGCTTTTAATGCATATTGATCAATCTAAAATTAATAAAGTTAGCGATCGTGTTAAAAAATACCTCGAAGAAGGTTATGTAATTTCAGAAAGCGGACAAGTATGAGTTAATGAAAATGGTGAATGAGAATCATATGTTTATTCACCACCTGTTAACAATGTTCAATTAAGAATCCAATACGATAATAAAAATCGTCGTGTTTTATGAAATAACGAAACATGGCCCGGTCGTAATTCTGATGACATAAGATTAGGTAATTATAACGGTTGAACTAAAACTTGGGCAAACCAAGAATTTGAACAAAATGGATATGCTGATTTAATTGCAGGATTTCATGGTATCACAATTAATAGGTTTACTAATAATAAACCTGAAGAAGGAAAACTCAAAGAAGCTATTGTTGTTGAAATTGATGTTGAACAACCAAAAGCATATCAAAATGCTCAAGCCTTAATTGAAAGACTGCAAAAAAATAACGTCAAAATTACTGGTTATCGGATTAAAAGTATTGGAAGAGTTGGGGCAAACCAAGATATGGATAAAATCTTTGCTGCTTTACCAAACAAATTGCCAATGCTTGAATTATTCTTCGCATCAAAAAATACAACTGCCTTAAAATATATTAAAGGTAAAGAAATTGACGAATTAGCAATGTATACAGACCAAAAATTAAATGCTTTAGCAAATGACTGGGCATTTAATCCATGGGCTTTAAATAAAGTTGCTTGAGTTAACATGGATGATTACAATATATCATGAGGTGCTTTAAATAGCCAAGAAAGAATTTATTCTCGAATTAGTTTTGACAATTTAGCCTTTGATGAAGAAGACGTTATCGTTAATGGAAAATATGATTTAACAATCATTAACGATGGCTTAAGAATGGCTTATTGAGCTAGAAACAACGAAAGAATCTTCCAAGGTGGTTGAGGTGGCGGTAACAAGCCTGATAGCCAAAGGGATGGAAACTCATGGCCTCTTGGTTTAGATTTCAGCAATGCGCCAAGTATCAAAACATTAGCTGGTATGGTATTTGAAGATGTGTTAGGTAATAATAGTACTGTTCGTAAACTACGTAGAATTAAATTATTCAATGACTCAGATATTTGATCTGTATCTGCCTTCGAAATGAACAATGCACAATTTAGCAAAATTCTAATTACTGGCGAGCCAGGTGATCCAAGCAAGATCTTCTTTAGCAATGGTAAAGAAACCAAGAAGATAATAATGAGGGCACTAGAACCTGGAAAAGGTGAAAAACTTAATGCAGAAGGTGCTGGCAACTTACGTACTTTATTAAATAATAGTGATGGAACCTTTAATTCAAACACCGAAATTATTGTTCAAGCAGGGGAACAAGCTTTACTAGATTCTTTAAAATCTGCTGGGTTTAATGCAAGGTATGAAGTTGAGGATGACAAATATATCATTTTATAATTAACAAAAACAATATGTGTACAAGCATATTGTTTTTATATATAAATTTTATTAGTCTAAATACACAATAAATGCATTTAATTCAATAAATTAGGTGCATAAAATTTTATGGTTGTTTTTCTATCTCAATGTTATAAATATTCATTAAATAAGAATTATAAGAAATTTAATTATTACCGGTGATTAATAAGTAATTTAAACAAAAAAACTTAGCCATGAGCTAAGTTTTAAGTTAGTCTTTATTTTGTTCATGTTGTTGTAGGCTTGGTTTTATCATATTTTGTGCTTTATAGTTTTTAAAACTGATCAATTTAATAACAAATGGGTTAAAGTATTTTTCGGTAAAGCCTTGCACAAATAAGTATAAAAATGGTGCTAACAATGTACCAAGCAACATTGCAAAAGTTCCAGTTAAAATACCATTATATGCTTGTGCACTTGGGTTTGTTAAAGTTCAAGAAATGCCAAGGTTATTTGTGTAAGCAGCAAAGCCATTTGAATAGGTATCTTCAAATAATAAATTCGGCAATTGCTGTGCTAAACCTCTGGCTGGATTAATTGCAGCAGACCCCGTTAATATTCCCATTCAAACGCTAAATGAAATAATTGCCATAATAAATGTATCACGGTATTTATTATC
Source organism: Mycoplasma sp. 11548 (assembly GCF_055523555.1). NCBI lineage: Bacteria > Bacillati > Mycoplasmatota > Mollicutes > Mycoplasmatales > Mycoplasmataceae > Mycoplasma > Mycoplasma sp. 11548. The sequence continues at coordinate 646,649 of NZ_JBVFVF010000001.1, read as the reverse complement.
AATTCTCGGTGAAAAAATTGGTACTAATAATACAACTGTCACAATCATTTCAAAGAAGAAAATTCATGTTGAGCCTGAGGCCATTATTGATCCTTCACCATTTTTAACCACAAAAGGTGAAAATGATTTTTTAGCAGCTACTAGTGAGTTAATTGGTGCATTAGCAACATAAGTATCGCCTACGTTTGCCTTTCCAACTGCATAAATAATTGCACCTGCAATAAAAGCCCCAATTACTTGCATTAAGATTTTAAATAAAGTATATTTACCATCATTTGTCCCATTTAAATATCTTGTAATTGAAACAGCCGGATTTAAATCACAACTAAATCTTAGAAAAATAAATAATACTAATCCAACTGCCACAAAACCCGCAAAGAAACCAACCAAGACTGGGTGAATCAAATATTCTTCTATAATAATGGGGTGGCCATCTTTATCTTTAATAAAGGTACTAAGGCCTGCTAATAATAATGAAAGCATAATTGTACCAATTATTTCAGAAATACCATGAATTAATCAAGTTTTTGGATCCTTTGGTTTTTCTGCATTTAAACGTTTATCTTTGGTTAATTTAAAATAACTAAAGAGCGATTGAGTTTTTAAGGTTTGCTTTTGTTTATCCATTTTTAATTTTTCCATTTTCTAAAATAATTAAGGCATTTTCAAAGTTGTTATTTTGAGCGGCATCTGCATGATCTAAAGTTACTTTAGCAATTTGGGTAAGGGCTAAATCAGTTAAAAATGCTTGGTGTGAGGTAATTAACACATTTGGCATTTCAATTAATTCTTTTCATTGAGGATCTAAGCTCTTTAAATCTTCAATACGAGCTGAAACATCTTCGTAAAATCTTCCTTCTTCGCGCTCTAACACATCAGTTGCTAAGCCACGGATTTTTCCAGATTTAAGAGCCTTAATAATTGCTTCTAAGTCTAATATTTCGCCACGGGCTGTATTAACTACAATAACCCCATCTTTCATTTTATCAACTGCAGCTTGGTCTAATAAATATTTTGTTGATGGTAGCAATGGACAGTGAATTGAAATGAAATCTGACTCTTCTAGCAATTTACTTAATGAAACAAATTCAATTTCTAATTTTGCACCTAAATCAGGGAAGTTTTCTTGTGCATAGGCATCAAATACTAATACTCTTGCACCAGTTGCTTTGGCAATTTTAATAAATGTTTGCCCAATTTTTCCTGAACCAATTACTCCAACTGTTGAATTTGCAATACATTTACCATCTAATCCGTTTAAAGAAAAGTTGTATTGTTCAACTCGTTTATTTGCTTGAATTAAATTTCTATTTAGTGCTGATAAACCGGCAAAGGCAAATTCTCCAATGCTTTCAGCTGAGTAATTAAAGATTCTAAAAACATTAATTCCTAATTTGTTAGCTGTTGCGATATCAATCTTATTATATCCCATTGATCTTTGAAATCAATGTCTTACCCCCAACTTTGCTAAAACATCTAAAATTACTTTATCTCCATATGTATTAACAAAGCCACAAACTGCATCATATCCTTTGGCCAAAGAAGCAGTATTAAGGTTTAAATTTTCTTTGAAAAATGTAATTTGGTGTCTATTTTCATTATACTTTTCAAAATATTTTATGTCATAATCTTTTGCATCAAAAAATGCTATTTTCATTCTGTCTCCTATTTCTGATTTTGTGAATTTAAAATAACTTATAAAGTTATTTAAAATTATATAAAATTATGTCTATAACGTAAATAAAAAATGCGGAATTTATAATGAAAATTGTTAATGAATATTTTGATGTTTTTGTTTACAAATTTTAAAAATATAATATAATTATAAAGCCATTTGAACAATAACCTACTAACCTGGTCAGGATAGAGATATAGCAGCCATATGAAGAAGTATTGTGTCAGGTGGTCTTTTTTTATATTTTAATATAAACTGGGAAATTTTTTTCGGACGGTTTTACCTTCCCCAACCATACCATTTGGCTAAGCCAAACGGAATGCTTTGGGAAGGTTTTTTATCTTATTCTTTTATAATTATATCAGTTTATAAATTCTTTGATTTTTTGTGATAATTCAATAAAAGTAAGTCTTTTACAGGTTTGATCAAAATTTGGGAAAATTTCACTTTTAAGAATTGAAAAGAAATATTCAATTTCACGATTATCAAGACTATTACCAATTCTTGACATTGATATTTTACCTTTTAGTGATTTTATTTTCTTAGTATATTCAAGCGAAGAATAAGCAGATCCATGGTCAGAATGTAAAATAAAATTATTTTTGAATTTTGTATTGGTGATATTATTTAAAATTAGTTCAGTATCATTTCTAAGTGATAATTCATAGGTCACAAACTTAGTTTTATGATCAATAATTGCAGATAAATAAATATGATTCTGTTCAATATCTTTTGGTGCTGGTATATAGGTCACGTCTGTTGCATATATATTATTGTTGCTTGAATTATAATCTCTTTTTACTAAATCAGGTACTTTAACACTAGTATTTTTAGATTCTTTAGTTTTATGTTTTTGTCTAACAAATGTTTTCAAATTCAGTTTTTTCATATAATTTCCTAGGGTTCTAGGATTTATTTGAATATTATATTCTTGGAAAATATATTTAGCAAGTCTTCTTCGTCCATACCTTTCTTTATTTTCGACAAAACTTTGAAAAATTATTTCTTTGTGTTTAACCTTTAGTTCTTTAGTCTTGTTGTTATCTTTCAATTTCTCGTAATATGTAGATCTTGAAACACATATCATTTTAGATTTTTTAGTATGTGAAAGATTCTTGATTTTCTTTATCTTTGAGATATCTGCATCAATATTATTTTCATTAAAAATTTGATAGTAGTATTTTATAACTGCATCTTTTTCATCATCTTTAAGAGTATCAATTCATGTATAATCGAGAACTTTCTTTTTCTTTCTCCCAACACCTTTATCTTTCTTAGGTGATTTACCGCTTTGTGATTCTATGTTCATATTTAAATTATACAGTTTTCTTTTCTTTAACATATTTCTCATTGATTCTTTATTTCAGTATACTTTTCTGATATCAAAACAGAAATTATCAAATTCTGCCTTCGTTATTCCCAGGTTCAAATATTTATCGTATAAGTCAAAAATTTTGATTCATTCTTTAGTCTTTAAATGTCTCATAACTACCTCTTTTTCTTTATATTAAAAATATTCGGATTTTGTCCGAATATTTTTTCCCTGTCTAATAAAGGAGTAATTTATGGATATATTTTTTAAAAATAATGAATTTTTATTTAAATTACGAGTTGGTTATTTAGTTAAACATGATAATAAAATTTTATTATCCAAAAATCCAAATGGTACATATTTTTATTTACCCGGGGGCAAAATTGAATTTGGCGAAACTTCAAGCAATGCCCTTAAACGTGAAATATTTGAAGAATTAAAACTTATTCCCAATACAATTAAGGAATTATTTCACGAAGAAACTTTTTATTATTCAGACTTTTTTAAAGCAAACGTGCATGAAATTTGTTTTTATTTTGAGGTAAATTTAAACATGCCCAAGCATATGTTAAATGATGAATTTGAAATTTGTGAAACTCCAACTAAAAGACTATGTTTTAAATGGGTTAATGAACAAGACTTAGAAAATATAAATTTTGTTCCACAATCAATTTTAAAATACCTTAATAAACCAAATGCTTTGAATAAATCATAGTATTTGGTTTTCTTTTTATACTTAAAATATAAAAATAAACCAAGACTTATCTTGGTTTATTAAATTTTAGTTATTTTCGAATTCATCATAAGTTTCATTGTAATCTAAATCAAAATCATAAGTTTCTTGCATTGGTTCATTTTCAACATCCTCAATGATTTGATCAAGTGAAAATTGTTCTATTTCAGCTCTTAATTCTTCAGTAAATGTTGGCTCTGGTTCTTTATGTTTATCAGGGAAATATGAAGCAAAACTACGAATGTCATATTTACCTTTTAATTCATAATTAGAGTTAGTTCCGGCAGGAATTTTTTGACCTAAAATAATGTTTTCTTTTAATCCTTCAAGCATATCGATGCGTTTACCAATTGATGAATTAACTAAGATCTTTGCTGTTTCTTGGAAAGAAGCAGCAGCTAGGAAGGACGTAGATTGAAGCGGAATTTGCTTAGCTCCAGAAATTTTTGGTTTACCATATGCAGGACGCAATCCTTTAGCTAATAATTTAGCATTTTCAGTTTGGTAAACATAAGTATCAACTAATGATCCACTAAATAATCTTGAATCACCTGGATCAATAATTAAAATTTTTGACAACATTTGTGAAATAATAATTTCAATATATTTATCGGCAATTGTAATACCTTGGAGACGGTATAGTCGTTGAATTTCTTTAAGTAAGTAATTTTGTACAGTTCTTACATCGGTGGTATTTAATAATTGGTTTAAAACAATTGGACCATCAAAGATTTTTTGACCAGGAACAACCTTATCTCCTTCTTTTACTCTTAATCTTTGAGTAGTTGATCCAGTCACAAATTCATTAAGTAAATTGCCTTGATCGTCTGTTGTTGCAATTGTAACTTGTGTTAAGTCAGCAAATTTTTTGGCATCCTTACTTAAGATTTGTTCTATTTTTGTAATAGTACCATTTCATTTAGAAATTGCGGCTGTTTTACCTCACGGATTATCATAAGCATCGATCAGCTCAATTAAACGACCAAACCCACCAGTAATATCTTCAACTCCGGCAACCCCTCCAGTATGGAAAGTACGCATGGTTAGCTGAGTTCCAGGTTCACCAATTGATTGAGCAGCTACAATACCAACGGCTTCACCAATATTTACAACACGGTTGGTCGCTAAATCTTTTCCATAACAAACCTTACATACCCCGTTTTTGGTGTGACATGATAAAACTGAACGAATATCAACAGTTTCTAACTTTAATTCATTAGCTAAGTAATTTGCAATTTGAGGTGTAATTAATTTGTTCGCGGCAATTACTAAATTACCATCATTATCGTAAATGGCTTTATTTGTATATCTTCCTTCAATTCTTTCGTATAGGGATTCAATGACAACATTTGTTTTAGTATCTTTAATATTTTTAACGACAAACCCAAAATCTGAACCACAGTCTTCTTCACGTACTACAATACTTTGTGCCACGTCAATTAATCTACGTGTTAAATACCCAGATTTAGCAGTGTTAAGTGCTGTATCGGTAAGTCCTTTACGTGCACCATGGGTTGATGAATAAAATTCGTAGGCACTAAGACCATTTAAGAAAGATGATTTAACAGGGATTTCGATGGTAGAACGTACGACACGTTCATTTTCAGCATCAGCTTTTAATGTTTTGGTGTTGTTTGACATCAGTCCACGCATACCGGCCAGCTGAATTAAGTTAGAAGTATTTCCACGAGCCCCAGAAGACATCATCATAAATAATGGATTATCTACTTCTAAATTAGTTATTTCCTTAAGGGATTTTTCGACTTTATCTTTGACTTTTGACCATTTTTCAATTGTTAATTTATAACGTTCATCATCTGTTAAATAACCATTTTCGAAATATGTTTTTAATTCAGCGATATATTCATCACCTTCTTTTATATAATCTTTAGTTAATTCAGAAGTTTTAACATCATTCATTGAAATAGTAATTCCTGAAATAGTTGAATAATGGAATCCTAATTCTTTAATATTATCTAAAATTTCAGCAACGTAGTTGGAATATTTAAACCAAACAGTTTCTAAGGCTTTTGAATATTGTTCTAAAGTTCAATCTAATTGTTCAAATGATTCATTAGGAGAATGTGAAAAAGTGTATTTGTCAAATTCTTCAATAATAAAATTATTTAATAATTTAGCATGTGTATCAGGTAATAATTCACCTTTATAATCAACTAAAGCATTAAGAGCTTCCAGTTGGTCTTTATAATTAGTTTTATTAATATTGTTAATTACACTTGCTAAATCTTCAATTGTAATAACAGAAACATATTCTTTGTAAATTTGATGAATAATTTTAGCGGTATCTTTTTTAGATAAAGCTAAGTTTAGGTCCACATTTGCAATTACTTGTCTAAAGTTTTGTCCATATTCCAAAGTATAACGATCTAATGCGTCACGTGAAGTATGAATTACTTCTTTAGTTGAAACCTTAGTTTCGCCATTAGAGGCTTTAACATAACTTTTTTCTACGTATTTACCAAAAATAAACTCAAATTCTTTTGGCAATACGTTGTTGTAAATGAATTTACCTACTGTAGAAAAGATGTATGGTTTAGTTGTTTGCTTTAATAATTTAGGTTTATTTAAACTACTAATTGGTAATACAACTCTTGTATGTAAGCTAATATCATTACGTTCATAAGCGCGCATCATTTCTTCAAAGTTTTGATAGTAATTTCCTTCACCCTTTGCTTGATCACCTGTTTTTTCAATGGTTAAATAGTAAATTCCTAAAATAATATCTTGTGAAGGATTAATGATGGGTTCACCATCTTTTGGACCTAAAATATTTTTTGAGGCTAACATTAGTTCTTGTGCTTCACGAACCGCTTTTTCAGAAATTGGCACGTGAACTGCCATTTGGTCCCCATCAAAGTCGGCATTAAAAGCCGTTGTTACTAATGGGTGCAATTTAATTGCTTTAGAACGAATTAAAACCGGTTCAAAGGCTTGAATTGATAAACGGTGTAAGGTAGGAGCACGGTTTAATAACACCGGGCGACCTTTAATTGCTTCATCAACATACGGTCAAATTTTTGGATCTAAATTTTCAATTAGTTTTTTAGCAGTTTTAATGCTTGTAACACTTTCTTCCTTTGCAATTAAATCTTTAATAATTCATGGTTCAAATAATTTAGCAGCAATATCTCTAGGGATTCCTACTTGGTACATTTTTAACGATGGCCCAGCAACAATTACACTACGAGCCGAATAATCAACACGTTTACCTAATAAATTTTGACGGAAACGACCTTTTTTACCTGTTAAACTGTCTGAAATTGATTTTAAAGGATGATTATCCCTTGAAGAAACTGGAGTTGGTTTTTTACGAGCATTGTCAATTAAAGCATCAACAGCTTCTTGGACCATACGGTATTCATTTTGTCTAATCAACATAGGAGCATCAGTATCATGCCATTTTTCAACACGTGAGTTTCTAATAATGATCCGGCGGTATAATTCATTAATATCACTAGTTGAATGTCTTCCTCCATCAAGTTGTACCAGTGGCCTTAAATCAGCAGGAATAACTGGCAATTCATAGATTAACATATCTGTTGGTTTTTGGCCAGAACGAATGAATGATGAGATAATTGTTAAACGTTTATATAATTTTTGACGTTGTTGAATTTTTGAAACAGAAACATCTTTTTGCTTATTGATTTCTGAATTAATTTTATCTATTTGTTCTTGAACTAATTTTTGTTCTTTATGGCTATCAAAGTTTGTTAATAAATACTCAATAGCTTGCGAACCTGTACCAATTAAAGCATCTGAATATTCTTTAATAATATCGTTATATTGGTAAAAATCAATACCATAATCTTTACCATCTTGAGATTGAGCATAATCGCGTAGTTCATATAAAGCTTCAATAATAATTTCTGAGGCTTCTTCGTCATCTTTGTTTAATTCTTTTAATTCTTCTAAAGCAGCTTCATAAATTGTAGCTGCTTTGTTAATATCAATAATTGTATTTTTCTTGAGTGATTTTAATGATCCGCTCTCTAACACAATATGTGATTTATAGTAAATTAATTTTTCTAAATCTGATTTTGAAACCACTTGTTTTTCATCTTCAACTCTTAAGCCAAGCAAATTGGAAATAACTGAGTGATCAATTTTAAAGAATCAAAAGTGGACAACTGGAGTATGTAAGTGAATATGACCCATTCTGCTACGACGTGAAATTTTAGGTAATATTTCAGGATTATATCTTTTACATTGAGGAGTTTTAGAACATGTTGAGTTAACATCACTTTTTTTGTATTTGGTACCACAAATTGGACATTTAAAATCTATTGTAGGACCAAAAATTAACTCATCAAACAAACCATCACGTTCAGTTTTATAGGTTTTATAATTAATTGTTTCAGCTTTTGTAACTTCTCCGTGGGACCATTTTAAAACGTCTTCTTTAGTTGCTAAAGAAAGTGTGATTTTACGAATTTTATCTTTTTGATTTTGTTTAACAGTTGCTTTATTCACTTTCCCCTCCTGTTTCATATTGGATTATTTGATCTTCGTCTTGTGGACTCTCAAAATTTTGTTCTAATTTCATACCAAGACCTTTTAATTCATAACTAAGCACGTTGAATGATTCTGGAACACCTGGTGTTGGGACTTCTTTTCCTGATACTAAAGCACTATATAAGTTATTACGACCTAAAATATCATCAGATTTATAAGTTAAAATTTCTTGCAGGATATTTGTAGCACCATATGATTCTAAGGCCCAAGTTTCCATTTCACCAAACCTTTGACCACCATTTTGAGACTTACCTCCTAGTGGTTGTTGGGTAATTAATGAGTATGGACCAACTGAACGTACGTGCATTTTATCATCAACCATATGGTTAAGTTTTAACATATACATAACACCAACTGAAATTGGTTTATCAAATTTTCGACCTGTAATTGGGTCAATAATAATTTGTTTACCAGTTTTATCAAGACCAGCTTCTTCTAAGGCTGCTTCAATATCTGGTTTTTTTACTCCATCAAATGAAGGAGACACGAATTTAACATTTAATTTACGAGCTGCCATACCAAGGTGTAACTCTAAAATTTGACCAATGTTCATACGTGAAGGTACCCCTTGAGGATTTAACATTACATCAAGTGGTGTTCCATCTTCTAAGTGAGGCATGTCTTCTTCAGGTAATACAATTGACACAACACCTTTGTTACCATGACGACCGGCAACTTTATCTCCGACTTTTATTTTACGTTTTTGTGCAATTGATACTTTAACAATTTTTTCAATTCCTTCTTCTAAAATATCACCTTTATCACGTGATAAAACTTCAACGTGTGTAATAGTTCCGTTATGTCCGTTTTTAACTTTTAATGAAGTATCTTTATCTGTTGGTGCTTTTAAAGATAAAATTTGGTATAGTAATTTATCTTCTTGAGAAGGGTTTTCTTCTGCTTTAGGGGAAACTCTACCAACTAATACGTCTCCTGGATATACTTCTGAACCAACTTTAACAATACCAGTTTCATCTAAATGACGTAGTGCATGTTTTGAAACGTTTGGCACGTCTTTTGTTAATATATCATCTCCAGATCTAGATGAACGGAATTGAATTGTTTGTTCTTCGATATGAATTGAAGTAAAGACATCATCACGAACTATTTTTTCATTTAAGATTACAGCATCTTCGAAGTTATATCCATTTCAAGTTGTGAAACCAACCAAAACGTTTTTACCTAAAGCCATTTCACCATCTTTAAATGATGAACCATCAGTTAAAATGTCACCTGTTTCAACAACATCTCCTACTCTAACTAATGGGATTTGTTGAATTATAGTTCCTTGGTTAGATCTTTCGAAATTACGAAGAGAATATTTGTCAGTAATACCTGTTTCATTTCTTTGAATGTGAATATGTGATCCATCAACATAGGTAACAGTACCAGCATTTTTAGCTAGCAAGTTATATGATGAATATTTAGCTATATCAGCTTCTATACCAGTAGCAACTAATGGAGCTTCTGCTTGTAATAACGGAACAGCTTGACGTTGCATGTTTGATCCCATCAAGGCACGGTTTGCATCGTCATTTTCTAAGAAAGGAATTCCGGCAGCAGCTACTGATAAAATTTGTCTTGATGAAACTTCGACAAAGTCTACATCTCCTCCATTACCATTTACATAAGTATAGTTTTTACGAATGGTTAAATTATCATCAATAATACGGTTATTTTCATCAACATTTACCGATGATTGTGCAATTGAATAACCTAATTCTTGGCGAGGGTTTAAATAATGTACATCATTATAATCAACTACACCATTATTAACTTTGAAATAAGGAGTTTTTAAAAATCCTTTTTCATCAATTTGTGAATAGGTAGCAAAATTTAAAATTAACCCAATGTTAAGACCTTCAGGTGTTTCAATTGGACAAATTCTCCCGTAGTGAGTTGAATGTACATCCCGAACCTCAAATTGAGCAGTATCCCGATTAAGACCACCAGGCCCTAAAGAAGTTACGCGACGCTTATTAGATATTTCAGATAAAGGATTAATTTGATCCATAAATTGTGAAAGTTTAGAAGTATTAAAAAAAGATTTAAATTGATTTGTAATTAATTTGTTGTTAGTAACATTTTTAACAGTTACCTTCTCAACATCTTTTGCACCAATTGATTCACGTGTTGTTTTTTCAAGTTTACTTAATGCAATTTGTAATTGGGTTTCAATCAATTCACCAACTGAAACAACACGTTTGTTAATTAATGAATCAGGTTCATCATCTTGCCCAAGGCCATCTGTTAAGTTAAAGTAGTAACTAACAGCTGCTACAATATCTGAGATTAATAAGTGGTGTTCAATTGCTGAAGGGTCATTACCAATAACGGTAACAGGTTCTTTTTCTGGATCATTCATTCATTTTTTACTTGGGTAAACTTTAACCTTAATAACTTTAATTCTTTTTCTTAAGATAGGATTATTAAAAACAGTATTTGGATTTTTCTCATTTAATTCAGCTCGATATAACTTATAGTATACATGTTCTGGGTCCAGATCAAGTTTTTCAGTTCTAATAAATCTTTGATTAAAATTTTCTTGAATTTCTTTAGCTTTTTCAAAAGTAATAAAAGTTCCTTTTTCGAATAAAATTTCACCACTTTTGTTTTTAATGTCTTGAGCTAAATATGTGTTAGTAATACGGTCTATTAATGAAAGTTTATTATTAAGCATATAACGACCAACATCAGATAAGTTATATCTACGTTTGTCAAATAAAATACCTGGTAATAATGATTTTTTAGCATCTTGTGTATCACGATCACCTTTTCGTATTGTTCTAAAAATATCTTCTTGTGCCGCTGCAACTAATTCATCTTTATCGTCAACATATCTTTCTAAGATTTTATCTTTTTTAATTGTTTCATCAAGTAAATCATTTGGACCAAAAAGTTTTTGAAGTTGTTTTTGGGTAAATCCAAAGTAAGCTAAAAAAGTACCTAGCTGAATGTTTTTGTTACGATCTAATTTTACCTTAACAGGATCAAGAGTTGATGAGGTTATTTTATGTGATACTTCAAATCACGAACCTATTTTTGGTAAAATTTCAAGTTTGTTAAAAAGATCGTCCGATTGTTTGTTCCGCACGCCAACCCCAAAGTAAGCTCCAGGGGATCTTACTAACTGGCTCACAATAACTTTTTCAGAACCATTGATAATAAAACTACCACCAGAGGTCATGTATGGTATTTCTCCTAAAAGAATTTTATCTTTTTGGATTTCACCAGTATTAATATTTTCTTTTTGAAGATAAATGTAAACCTTTGAACTGTAGTTAATTCCTTTAGCTTTACATTTATTAATTTCTTCTGTTTCGCTTGTTATCTTTTTAAACGGATATTCAATTTCAACAGAGTTTTTAATATAGTCAAGCTTTACTTGACCGGTAATGATTGGATAAATTTCGAGTAAAACTTCATTAATACGTTTTTTCATGAAGTTATCAAAACTATCTTTTCGACTCATTAAAAGATTTTCTAATTTTAATGATTTTTTAGTCACTGAATAATCACGGCGTTGCGTAATTGGACCAAATTTACGAATTGTATATTTTGGTTTTTGATTCATACAAGACCTTCCTTAATTTTATGTTTTTGCTTATAAAAAATGTTATAAAAATAAAATAAACTTTTGCATAATAAATTAAAATATTACAAAAGTAATATAATTTTACTATATTTGTTAAATTTAGTAAATAAAATTATTTGTTTTTTATTCATTGTTTTTGATATAAAAAAATTATTAGAAAATTTTGAAAAGGTTTATAATTAATTTATGAAATTTAAATATTCCAAATTAGTAAAATCACTACTTACAATTATGCCACTTGTAATAGTTGCTTCTTGCAATAATATCAATAAAAATAAACCTAAAAAACCAGATATTCCCCCTGCAATAATAGGCAAAAAGGAAGATCTAGAAAAAGAAAAAACTATTAATTCAGTTTTTAAAACTGATGGTATTAAAAAAAACATAGATAAGCCATTTGAAGATAAACAAGCATCTAAAGAACAAGAGGATCCAAGTTCGAAAGATAATAATGTAGCAAATAATAATTCTCAAAATCCTGCAAATAAAACTGATACAAATCTCGGCACATCACCTTCAAATATAAACCAGACTGACCAAAATAATGAAAATATTAATAAAAATAATAACGTTATAGAAAATAACGATAAGCCTAGTAAACCTGATGATGAAAATAACAATTCAGATCCAGAAAAAGATTCCGGATTAGACACTTTAAAAGAACCAGATTTTAGTGATTTAAATACTTTAAATTTGGATATTAGTTTAAATATCAAAAAATATCAAGATTACGATGCATTATCATATAAAACATTTATAAAAGATAATTCTAATTCGATAATAAGTTTATTACAAGTCCCAAGTAATATATATGAAAAATATACTATTATTTTACAATCTTATGAATTATTAAATATAGATAACAAAAAAGGAACAATTAAAGATATAAATCTTAAATTTACTTTAAAAAATACTGATAAATTTAAAGTTTTAAAATACTCTTTAAGCGGATTTAAAACTTTAAGTTCACCTAAAAATAGTAATCCAAAATATGATTTTATTACAAAGCAAGAAACTAAAAGTTATAATAATTTTTTAAATCTTTTTCCATCTTTAGTTGGTGCTTTTTTACTTTGAAATAAAAATGATCAAGTTCAAACTAACCTTCAAAAAAATTCGCTTGCAAGTACTTATGCTTTTGAATCACTTGCAAATAAAAAAGAAAATGAATATTTTAAAGATCCTAATATTGTTTTTAACCCTTCACTTCCTTATTTATTCTTAAAAGTTAATCAAAAAGATCAAGAAAAATATAATTTTAAAATATCTGGAATTAATGCAAATGATATAGAAGGTAGTCTAACATTGCAAATTGATATTTTCGATCGCTCTGAATCAGTTGAACAAAATAAATACCCAGACGTAACTAAAACAATTAGTTTTGATAATTTTGCATCATTTAATAAAAACATTAATGATTATAAATTTGCAATTAATTCTGAAGATTTTAATATAAATCTAAAAAAATATACAAAACTAGCTAAAAAACTAAATGAGGATATTTTTGCTAAATATGCTAATCAGGAAATCAATGGTCAAATTGATATAACAAGCGAGTTTAGTACTTTTGAACAGCTGACTTTAAAAAACGCTTTATTTAATTCTTTAGTTTTTGATATGAATAATGATATTTATCAAGTATCAAATGTAAATAACTTACTAAAAATAACTGATACCTTTGCCTTTCAAGGAAATTATTCAATTTACCCCTTTTTAACTAAATTTAATAATGATTACCTTAATATATCTAACGTAACATTATCATTAAATGAAGGCAAATTCATAATTAAATTTAATCTAGAATATTCGTTATTACCATTTATTTCATCTGGGTTTACTAATTTAGATTCCTTTGAATTTGCAACTGAAGGGATTACTAAATATTTTACGTATCAGTTAATCCAGGAGTAAATTGCATAATTCTAAAAGAGCCTATAGTAATCAAGAAACAGTTGATAAATATGCTATGAGTATTTTAGACGTAGGATTATGGAAATCTGAAGAATTTTTAATTAATAGATATGTTGCTAAAAATTCTAAAATATTAGATTTAGGATGCGGGACCGGAAGAACTACTTTTTGATTATATAAGCTTGGTTGAAAAAACATAAAAGGTGTTGATATATCCAAAGAAATGATTAATAAATGTAATGAAATTAATCAAATCTTAAAGTTTGATATTAAATTTTATCACCAAGATGCAACTAATTTATCATTTAGTGATAACTTGTTTGATTTTGTCTTTTTTTCATTTAATGGTTGGCCTGGAATTGTTAATTTCAAAAGCAGAATTAATGCACTAAAAGAAATATACAGAGTTTTAAAACCTGGGGGCATTTACATATTCACAGCACATACCCGAAATGAATTAGAATATCATCAAAGATATCAAACTAACTTTAGGAATTGTACTGAATTTCAATTTAAAGAATATGGCGATTATGTATTTCAAAATGAAGAAGGATTTTGAGACTTTATGCATTTATATTCAACTAATGAATTAAGTAATCTAATTAAAAACCATACTAATTTTGAAATTTTAGAAATACTCGAGCGGGATAAATATTTTAAAGAATCGCAAAAAGTACTTGAATTTTCTGATAATACTAATTTTTGAATATTGAAAAAATAGAGTAAATTAAATTTACTCTATTTTTATTTATGATAAGTAATATTATGTTTAATTGTATACGCTCGGTAAATTTGTTCAATTAACATTATCCTAAATAATTGGTGTGGAAACGTTAAATCTGAGAAGTTTATTTTAGTTGTAAATTTATCTTCAATTACACCGTTTGATCCACCAATTACAAAAGTAATATTATCAAGGGTAGTAATATAACTTGAAAAGGAGAATGAATCCATTTTTTTACCATGTAATGATAAATAGATTACCATGGAATTTTTAGGAATTTTTTCAAAAATTAACTGTGTTTCCTTGCTTTTTTTTAATTCTATATTATCGATTTTTTGTTCTTTAATTTCAATTACATTTACTTTAGTAAAGTAATTGACTTTTTTTAAGTAACCATTAAAAATAACTTGGTATTCTTTAGATAATGATCCTACTGCTATAATATTTAATTTCATTATTTTTTCTTTGTTGAAATATAAAACATTAACATTTGAATATCAGAAGGGTTAATTCCTGAAATTCTTGATGCTTGTCCAATTGTTGTAGGCTTTATAAGCATGAGTTTTTGCTTAGCTTCTGTGGCTAAATTTGTAACTAAATTATAATCTAAATCAGATGGTATTTTAAAATTGTCTAATTTAGCCATTTTTTGTGCTAAAGATTCTTGTTTTTTAATATAACCATCAAGGCGTACAATAGTTACTAATTCATTTTTATATTCAAAATCGCCTAAAATATCTTTAGCATCTACTTCAGGACGTGAAATCACCTTAAGAAGTGAAACTCCGTTTTCAATTTGATGTTTTTTGGCTAATTCACTTTTAGATGAAACAAATTTAGTATTTAATTCTTGAATTTTTTGATCAATTAATTGATATTTATTTAAAACATTTTGGTAATGCTCT
The DNA here is from genome assembly GCF_055523555.1 of Mycoplasma sp. 11548. Taxonomy (NCBI): domain Bacteria; kingdom Bacillati; phylum Mycoplasmatota; class Mollicutes; order Mycoplasmatales; family Mycoplasmataceae; genus Mycoplasma; species Mycoplasma sp. 11548. Next base: position 631,261 of record NZ_JBVFVF010000001.1, on the reverse strand, counting down.
TTAGTTAAAAGCCCAACTTGATATCCATATTTTGCTAAGCGAATATCAGGATTATCATTTCTTAATAATAAACGATATTCAGCCCTTGAAGTAAGCATTCTGTATGGTTCTTTAGTTCCTTTAGTTACTAAATCATCTATTAAAACACCAATATAAGCATCTGAACGATTTAAAACAAGTGGTTCTTTTTGTTCAATTTTTTGACCTGCATTAATACCTGCAATTAAACCTTGAGCAGCAGCTTCCTCATAACCGCTAGTTCCGTTGATTTGACCTGCAGTAAATAAGTTTTTAATTATTTTTGATTCTAAAGTATTTGAAATTTGCAAAGGGTTAAGGGCATCATATTCAATTGCGTAACCTCATTTTTGAACTTTTGCATTTTGTAAACCAGGAATTGTTTTAAGCATCTTTTCTTGAACTTCAATTGGCATTGAAGTTGACAATCCATTTACATAAATAATGCTTCCATCAGCTGTTTCAGGTTCAAAAAAGATTTGATGCCTATTTTTATCTCTAAAACGCATTACTTTATCTTCAACACTTGGGCAATACCTTGGTCCTATCCCTTCAATTAAACCTGAATACATTGAAGATTTATTAATATTTTGTTCGATAATTTGGTGAGTTGCTTCATTAGTATAAGTTAAATAACATGAAATTTGCTCATTTAATTTAACTCCAGAACGGTTTGAAAAAGTTAAATATGTATCATCTAAGTTTTCTTTTTCAACTTGACTAAAATCAATTGAAGATGCATAAACCCGAGGAGGCGTTCCTGTTTTGAGACGTTGTAGTTCTAAACCATGGTTTAACAACGATTGGCTTAATTTAGGGGTAGTTTTTTGATTATCCGGACCACTAATTGTGATATCTTGTCCCCTTAAAATACGTGAGTTCATATATGTTCCAGTAGTAATAACAGCTGTTTTTGCTTCTAACATCATCCCACTTCATAATTTTACACCATAAAATTCTTTATCTTTGTTTACTAAAATTTCTTCAACTGTTGCTTGGATTAAAGTTATATTTGGATGAGCTAAAAGGGATTGTTTGATAATATAAGAATATTTTTCTTTATCAATTTGTGCCCTTAATGCACGAACTGCTGGACCTTTTGATTCATTAAGCATTTTAATTTGAATCATGGATAGATCCGAAAAATATCCTTGCATCCCTCCTAATGCATCAATCTCCCGCGTTATTATTCCCTTGGCAGGTCCTCCAATTGATGGATTACATGGCATCATTGCTAACTTATTTAAATCAAATGATATTAAAGCAACTTTATGTCCTTTGTTTGCTAAAGCAAAGGTTGCTTCCACTCCAGCATGGCCACCACCAACTATTATTGCATCGTATTTAGTATTATTCATAATTAATTAAATTTTACCAAATATTTAATTAAGAAGGTTAATAACTTATTAACTTTCCACTAATACGTTTTTTGTCTTTATCTAAAACAGTAATAATAGCATTGATTAGTTGGCCAGGGGCAAAAGTTTCATATTGACTTAAATTATTTGTAAGGTTTAACTCTTTAGTTGGAATAAATAAACTTTCTTTTAATCCGATGTAAGCAAAAATTCCAAAATCAGTAATGTTTTCAATAAAGCCAGTTATTTCTTGGCTTTCTGATAAATCCTCAAAATTAATAATCGAACTTTTTAAAATAAAGCCTGTTTTATCGCGTTTAATTGGTTGAACACTTGTTGACAGTGCTTCTAAAATTAATTTAACATCATAGTAATCAGCATTAAACTCTTTAGCAATCATTTCTATATCTAAATGCTCAAGGTTTATACCAGTATCTTTAGGCTCTAAGTTATATTGTTTGATTATTTTAAAGGCAAGGGGGTATAAATCGGGATGGATTATGGTTTTGTCTAAAAAATTATTTGAATTAAAAATTCTTAGAAAACCAACGGCTTGCTCGTAGGTTTTTTCACCAATACCTTTAACATTTAATAAATCGCTGCGGTTTGTAAAATCACCATTTTCACGTCTATGTTGCACGATATTTTGAGCATGTTTATTTGAAAGTCCTGAAATGTAAGTTAAAATTTCTTTGGTTGCCAGATTAATATCAACACCAACTTTATTAACTACTTTTTGCACTTTAAAAGTTAGATAATTGTCTAATTCTTTTTGATTTACATCATGTTGGTATTGTCCAACCCCAATTGATTTAGGATCAATTTTCACATATTCGTTTAATGGATATAAAAATTTTCTCCCAATATTAATTGCACTACGTTCTTCAACAGATAAATTAGGGAATTCTTCAATAGCTATCTTTGAAGCAGAATAAACACTAGCCCCAACTTCAGAGACAATTGTATATTTAAGGTTAGTTAACTTATATTTGGCAATTAAATCAGAAATAAATTTTTCAGTTTCCCTTGATGCAGTTCCATTACCAATTACAATTATGTCAATTTGGTGCTTTTGAACTGCTTTAAGGATAATTTCCTGTGCTTTTTTTATATCTTTATAAGGTTCATTTGGAAAAATTTTATTAACTTCTAAAACATCTCCATTTTTATTTAATACGGCAACCTTGCAACCATTTTTAAAGCCTGGGTCAATTGATAAAACATTAACATTATCAATTGCAGGAGTATTTAATAATTTTTCAACTGAATTAGAAAAAATTTCGATTGCAGATGTTTCGGCTTTGGCAAATAATTCGTTGAAAATTTCGCGCTCAACTGATGGAAGTATCAAACGGTTTAAAGAATCAATAATTGCTGGTTTTAAATTCTTATGATTGATTTTTTTGCGATCCACCATATACAAAATATATGAAACAAAATTGTCAAAATTATATTCAAACGATAATGAAACAATATTTAAATTAACAGCTCTGTTAATAGCTAAAACATTATGATTTTTTAAATATTTAAGGGGCATTTTAAAATCATAATAAAGTTTGAATTTTTCTTTTTCATCGTTTTTATTTTTTTTAGCATTGGTTTTAAGTATCCCATAAGTATAAATGCGCTTTTTAATTTCAATTTTTATTTGAGTGTCTTGTGAAATTCATTGGGCAATAATATAATTGGCCTGTTCTAATGCAAACTCAATATTTGGTATTTTATCAGATAAATATTTAGAGGCTTCTTGAGCAATATTAAATATTGGATTTTTATTTTTAAAAATACTTAATGCTAAAGGTTCTAATCCTAAATTTATTGCTTGAGTGGCCTTGGTTTTTTTACCTACTTTAAAAGGTTCATATAATGATTCTAAATCACTTTTAGATGTAATTTGATTTATTTTTGCTAATAATTCATCAGTTAAGAGTTTTTTTTCATCTAAGATATTGATAATTGCCTCTTTACGTTTGTTTAATGCTTCGTGATATTTATATAATTTGTCAATTTGATAAATTTGTTCTTCGTTTAATCCTTTTGTGACATTTTGGCGATACCTGGCAATAAATGGTACAGTATCACCATTAGAAAGCATCTCTAATACTAAGTTTACTTGGTTAGTCGTTAATGATAGTTCGCTTGCTGTTGTTTGAATACTTTTTTGGGCGATATTAAGATTTTGATTCATATTTTCTCCTTTGTTTCATAACTTTATTTCTAAAATATAGTTTTTCAGCTAGAGTTGAAATTTCAAATGCTTTTAGTGTATTATTAAATTCTTTGATATTAATACTTTGAGGCAATTTGGCTGCTTCGTGACTTAGTTCTAAAAGTTTTGCTTCAAGATTACTCATATTAGCAATAATTACGTGTTGTGGAATATTACTTATTTCTAGTTTTAATTCATCGGGAAAAACAATTAATGATGCATATGAAATATGCTTATTTGTAGTTTTGAAAATATTCTTAATGTGTATTTCATTTTGCACTATTGGATTTTTGGTTTTAAATTTTTTGTTTTTCCCTTTACTTAAATTAAGTTCAGGAGCATTTGCATCACCTGATAAAACACCTTGAAAGTATTTGTATTCAGAGCATACTAACATTGATTCATTAAAAAAGATGGAATCAACTTCATATAATACTTTATCGAATTTATAAGCTCCACCTGGGATAAAATTAAAATTGGTATTTTTAAGTATTTTTTTAATTTTATTATTAATTGAATCTTCAAATAAAAAACCTTTTTTCTTGCTTTTTATATTATGAATATATTTATGTAAAACAAATAAACTGAAATAAATTATAATCCCAATTGAAAAGAGTGTAATTAATGTTATTATTATGATAAGAAATTGTTGTTGATTCATATTTTTTCCTAACTTTAGAAATATTTTAAAATATTAAGGATAAAAAACATTTAGTTGAACTAAATGTTTTTTATTATAGATGTTAATTTGCATCTGCAAATTTGTATTCTTCAGGTACATTTTCTAATGCAAAACCATTTTTAAATAATCAAGTATTACCTTTGTTTGCTTTAAGCATCGCATCACGGTATGAATTTTTTTGATCTTTTCCAGTTCCATAAATTACGTCGTATTGAGGTAAATTGTATGAACCATATAATCCTTGATAATCAAAACCACTTGAACGAAGAGCTGCTGCAACACCAGTTGATGCTGTTAAATTGGCACTATGGAAGATCGCAACAACCTTATTTTCTTGAGTACGTACTGAGGATCCTGAAGCTCCGCCTCCTGGTACATAGCGACGAGGTAAGTATGCTAAATTCATTGCTACATATTGTTTATTATCATGACTTGAACGATATGGGCCACTTCCAGTAACTGGATTAGATAAAAATTGATCTACAATTCCAGGTTTATTTGTAAAAGTACGGTATCCAAGGTTATAAGATAAATTATATCCTAACTTGTATACAATTTGTGAACGTTCATCTTTAGTTGGCAGCTTTTGATACAAATCATAAGCTGCATTAGTCCATAAACTATATGTATACAATGCAACACTTAGTAAATTTTCATCTTGATAGTTATCTAAGAAAAAGTCTAAAAAGCCTTGTGATTGAGTAGCTGGAAAACCAAGAATATATAAATTATCATAGTTTGTTAAAACACTCTTAAAATCATCTGTGGCTAAAGGTCAATCGATTTTTTCATATTTTGATAAATAATCATAATTAGCAAATGAAACTTTTTTCTTATCTTCTAAATTAGCATAATCATTGGTTAGTGCTTTAATTTGCTCCTCAGTATAATCAGTTTTACTAAAGTCAATTTCAAATATTGCAAAATCTATATATTCTTTTAAATCTTGACTTTTATCTGTAATATAGTCTTTTGGATCTAATTTTAAATAATCTCTTCCATCAAAAATACGGCTAAAAGCTTCTTTGTTTTGATCTGAGAAATTATAAGATTTAAAACGATCGTCAAAATGAATTGTTTGTAATTTTTGGTATAAAGAAGGAGTATTTTTGTCTAAGACAGTTAATTGAAAACTATCTAATGCATCATTAGCCCCATCAATGACGTGCAAATTAGTTGCAAAATATCATTTCTTTGGATATGAACCATCGCTAGTTAATTCATAATCCATAATTCAGGCCGTTCCTGAAAAAGGCGAATGAGTATTAGGATAATTTTGTAGTTTATTAAAGTCGTCTTCTTCACTAATTTTCGAAATTAGCTTTTCTTTAACTGATTCTTGTAATTCAGTATTTGCTTTTACTCTTGCAATGACTTTATCTTGGTGACCTTTAACATAATCACGGTATTTTTTCACAGCTTCTTGATAATCATTTTCAGCAATTAATAAGTTAAAGGTTTGTTCAATTAATTGCTTGACAACACCTTGATTATCCTTGTGGCGTGAATAAACTCCTAGGATACGTTCTTTTTCTTGTGCATTATTAATCATATTGATAAAGACTGTTAAATCTGCATCGTTTTTTAATAATTCACTAGCAATAGCACGTTGCTTAGGATCTTTTGAAATACTTCAATTACTTATTTTAAATTGATAGGATTGAAGCGAAATATTTGAATATGTTTCATTTGTAATTGTGCGTGCTAATCCTTTATTAAGATGACTTTCTTTAGTATATGAATCTACCCATGAAGAACCCTTACCTGTTTCAGTTAGTTTTAAATTCAAACCTTTAAAATTACCTTGTTCATCATAACTTGGGATAGTCATTCCTAAGCGATTTGAACGATCGTAAGTAGGTAAATTTAATTCCTTAGCTTTCGCATCAAATTGATCCTTTGTTTCCTGTGTAATATTTGTATTTCTTAATTCAGTATTTAATGCAAGGCCTCTATCATAATCAACCATATCTTTTTCATAACGCTCTTGCTGAGTGGCATTTAGATATTTACTCCATTCTGAATCAGATTTTTTAGGTGGTTGAATAATATAACTTTGTTGTTTAAATCCATTAACTCGATATTTTAAAGTATCATTAATATTATCTTTATATATAAAGATAATTTCAACACTATTATCAGTATCTGATGCAATTGAATTTAAAACTTTTAGGTCAGTATTACCATCTTTTAAATTTATTTTAACTTCACCAGTAACAACTTTTGAAGAAAAATCATTTTTATTAAAGTTTTCTTTATAGTTATTTGGATCAACAAATGAACCTTCTACTTTAAAAAGTTGGTCAAAGTCCTTGTCTTTAAGAGATTCAGAAAATTGTGCAAAGGTTAATTCTTCTTTTGGTTTGGAGTTTGTATCACCTGTTTTAGGTTTGCCATCTTCAGGAGTAGGTTCTTTATTAGTACATGATAAAGCAGTTGTTAAAAATCCTAAAGAACTAAGTGTAGAAAAAAGTAAAGTATATTTCTTTTTCATTTTGCCTCATTTGTATTTTTTTATGTTTATTAATTATTTATTGTTGGCTTAAATTTAAATTCTTCAGGAACATTTTCCAAATTAAATCCATTTTTGAATAATCAAGTATTTCCTTTACCTGCTTTAAGCATTTCATTTCGATATGAATTTTTTTGATCTTTACCGGTGCCATAAATTACATCATATTGAGGTAAATTATATTCACCATATAAACCTTTATAATCAAATCCATCACTTCTGAAAGCGGCGGCAAGTCCAGATCCTGCATATTGATTAACACTATGGAAAATTCCAACAACCTTGTTATCTTGAATTCTTACCTGCGAACCACTTGCACCTCCTCCTGGGATATAGCGACGTGGTGCATAAGCTAGGTTCATTGCGACATATTGTTTATCATCTTGTGGTGAGGTATATGGAGCTGATCCAATGATTGGAGCAGATATAAACTGATCAACAACTCCAGGTTTATCAGTGAATGTACGATAACCTAGGGTGTAAGAAAGTCCATAACCTAATTCATAAGTTGTTTTAGATTTTTCATCATCAGTTGGCCCAGGTTTTTTATAAAGGTCATAAGAAGCATTGGTTCATAAACTATATGTAAACCATTGTTGTTCATAAAGAGTCTTGTCTTCATATTGGTCAATAAAGTAATCTTCAAAGTGATCTGTTTTAGTTTTTGGATAACCTAAGATGTATAAATTATCATATTTTTTAAGATCTTCAATATTACGTGTAGCTAAAGGTATATCAATTTTTGAATATTGATTTAAATAATCATAGTTAACAAATGAGATCTTACGATCATCTTTATTAGCATAATTATTTGTTATAAATTTAATATCTTCTTCTGTGTAGTTGGTTTTTTCAAAGTCTATTTCAAAAATTGCAATATCAATAAATTCTTTTTTATCAAAAGTTTTGTCAGCTAAAAAATCTACTGGATCCTTAGTTAAATAATCGCGGCCATCAAAAATTCTTGTAATTGCCTTTGAATTATCGTCATTAAAGTCATATGATTTGAAACGATCATCTAATGGAATTGTACGTAATTTATTGTATAGTGAAGTTATTTCTTCATGTAAAACAGTTAATTGAAAGTTTTTAAAATGAATTTGGTCCATTGCATCAATGACGTGCAGGTTAGTTGCAAAATATCATTTAGTTGGATATTTACCGTCTTTTGGCAATTCATAGTCCATAATTCAAGCGGTACCTGCATTAGGTGTAAAACTTTCTCATAAATGTTGTAAATGGTTAAAGTTTTCATTTCTTTTTGCGTGGTTAACAGTAGAAATAAGTTTGTCTTTAATTTTTTTATCTAATGTTGTTTTGTTAATTTTGTCAATTAGTAAAGATCTTCTGTGTTTATTGAATTCATCTTCATATCTTTGACGTGCAGGATAAAGCCCAATTTCAGAAGCTAATTGTTCAAAGGCTTTATCGTGAATTACCACAACTGTATCGGCATCATCATAATTACGCTTTAATTTTTCAAGTAAATCATTTTTAATTTCCTCATTTGACAACATTTTAATTAAATATTCATGAACAAATGGATCTGGAACGAAGATTTCTTTGGCAATTAATCGATCAGCTTCATGAGCAGAAACGGCTCAGTTTGTTAATTTAAGGTTATATGAAGATAAGGCCATATTAGCATAAGTTTGGTTAGTAATTGTCCGAGCCAAACCAGCATTTAAACCTTTGATTCTTCCATAACTATCAACTCATGAATCTGCTTTCCCTTGTTCTTGCAGTTTCATGTCAAGACCTAAAACCTTTCCATCTGTATCGTATTTAGGAATGGTAAAACCTAATAAATTTGAACGATCATAATTTGCTAAGTTTAATTCTTTAGCTAATTTATCATACTGTTCTTTGGTTTGAGTTGTTGCGCCTAATTCACGAGCTTGTGCTCCACTTGCGAGTAATTGATCATATGCTTTCATGTCTTGATCATATCGCTCTTGTTGGGTTGATTCTCGGTAGATTGTTCAGTCACTAACTGGTTGATTGTTATTTGTTGATAGTGAATTACTATTTTTGTCAAGAAAGCCATCAATATCAAATTGAACTAAGTTATTTGAATTATTTTTATAAGCAAAAATTAGTGCTGCTCTATTTTGGTTTTCAACTGATATAGCATTAACGATTTTTAACGTTGTATCATCATTTTTTAAAGTAACCTTTAAATCACCAGAAACAACTTTTTCAATGAATTGGTCTTTAGTAAAATTAGCTTTAATATCATCTAAACTAAAACTTGTTCCAGTTATTTTAAATAAATCACTAAAAGTTTTGTTAGCAATTGATGTCTTAAAGGTTTCGAAATCACCATTAGTATTTATAGTTCCAGTGGAGTCTTGTCCTGTGTCATTGCCTGGATCTGGTTTAACAGGTTCGGGGTTTTGCACTGGGTCACTTGTGCTACAAGAAATCAATGCTCCAAAACTTACAATACTTAAAATTGAACCTAAATTAAGAAAAAATTTCTTTTTCATTAGCTGTTTTTAATTATTCCTTCAGGGAATAAAGCTGTTTTAGGGTATTTAGATGTTAAAGTTGTAAGTTTAGCAAGATTTTGACGATATGATTTTTCTTGTTTTGGATATTTGGATTTATCACTTCCATCAATAAGATTGTATGCAAAGTTTGTAGCTGGATTATCTTGGGTCATAATTAACTGGATAAATCCGCCACGTTTTGATAAATCTGATGGACCATCAGCATTGTCAACTGTTGAATAAATACCTACAGGAACTCCATATTCATTAAGCACCATTGAACCACTGGCACCATAGTATAGTGAAGAATTATCAACATTGAAACTGTAGCCAAAAGGAACTGTTGCTCTTTTTGAATCAAATACAGGTGAAACCGTTAAATTGTTTGTGAATGTATTATTTCTGTATGTAATATCGTGGTTTAAATCAGTTGAAGTATTAGTCATAAATACAGATCCAAGATCACTAGCTTTAGGATATCCACCAATATAAATTCTTTCAGGTTTTAAAGCTCTACGATTATTTTTTTGATATGAAGAAGCATAGTCAAATGGGATATATAAAGTATCTCCATCATGTTTTAACGATTTTAAATCCTCATCAAATGATTTAATTGCTTTATCAATGTGGTCTTTCAATTCTTTATGTTCTGAATTATTTAATGAAGAATATTTGATTTCAACAGCGAAGACTGCAAAATCAATTCCAAGTTTTTGATCAGTAAATTCATCATTAGGTCTTACACTCGCTGTTTGTCTAAGTTGATTATTTGAAGTTGAATCAAAAATATCAATTGCAGCAAATACTGTTTTTGGATTTCCTAAGATATCTCCAATTGGTGTTGATTTTTGTTTATCAGTAACTGAATCAGGTAAGTTAGAGTACAATTTAGGTATATTTGTTTCAATACTTGGAATTTGTTTATTTTTAATTGGAGCAGTATTAATATTTGATTTTGGAACACCTAAAAAGAAGTTAGTGTTTTTTGAATCTTCAGTTGTTTCGTATTCTAAAAATTTACCTTTATCAGCAGTTCCTTCAAAAGTGTTTGCTTGTCTATTATGAACGTGTAAATTAGTTGCTAAAAATAAAATTAGGTTTTGCTTGGTCTGATTATTATCAAATGCATAATCAAGTAATCAACCTGTTCCATCATAATTTGAGTAAACCTGTTCACCTTTGTTTTTATAACCATATCCAATTGAAAAACTACGGTCTTTTAATTTTTCAATAGCTTTTTCTTGAGATATTTTTTGGAAACTAAATGTTCTAGTTTCGGTTGGACTTGTATCTTGGGCTGCTTCTTGTTCTTCTTTAATAGCGTTTTGAACTTCAGTTTTCAAGGCTTCTAGTTGTTGTTTAGTTTGACTAAATTCTATACGAAGACCAAAAACACCTTTTTGTCTGTTATCATCAGGTAATTGTTGGATTAAAGCTCTAATTTCTTGTTTTAAGGGTTCTAATTCTTGAGGGTTTTGTGTTGGCTCACCGGGTTGTCCAGGATTTGCTGTATGACCCTGTCCATTATTTGGGTCTGAATTATTATTTGTATTTGATCCTCCTGGGTTTGGGTTAGAATTAGGATTTTTTTCTTTATTTTCTTGATCTTTAGCTCTTTGTTTTAATGAATTAAAGTTTGATTCTGTTGATGTATTAGAATTTTTAAATCCATTAAATTCAGTTGTTAATTGGGTTTTAATTTGTGTATCAGTAACTTTATTAATTGCACTTTGTGTTTCGGTTACTAATTTATTTCAATATTCAGTAATTTGATTTTTTAAACGAGTTAAATCTTCGGTAGTTGAAGCTGTTTCCAAATTACGTTTGTATTGGAATGATGTTTGTGTATTTAATCTTAATATGTATGCATTAATATCAGCTTTTAATTGAGCATTGTCTGATGCACCTCTTTCAGGTGCGTCAGTTGTACCACATGATACAATCACTGGCATGATTGAAGTTGCTAAAGTTAATGCTAAAACATTTTTAAATTTCTTATTAATCTTTTTCATATAATTATTATATAGATTTTTCTGTTTTTTGTATTAAACTTATCAGGAAAATTAAGGAGAACTATGAAACTATTTATTTACCAACAAAACAACTTAATTCAAAAAATTAAGTTTGCAACAAACCAAGATATGTTTAATTTAATAATTAGAATATACAGTAAAACCTTTTATAAGTGTGAAAATTTTAATTATGCTTGTTTTAATAATTCTTTTAAATGGGTAAATGCAATTTTGGATACTTTTATTCATTTAAATAAAGTCTTTTTACATAAAAATCATGATCAATATATTAAAGATCGCATAATTCATTCGCTTGTTTTTGATCAAGAGGATATAAACCTATTAGATACAAAATTAAACAATAAAATTATTTTAAAAGAAAAAGAGTTTTACAACCTTAAAATAAAAGATTCGCATTTTTCTAGTAAAATAAAAACTAAAAATTGAACTGACTTTATTGAATGAAATAATAATTTTTTAAAAAGTTGCTTTTTGCACCAAATTGATTTGCAAATAACATACCAAAATTTTGAAGCAAAAGAACAACAAATACTCAAAACAAAAGTTCAACAACTAGCAAATTTAAATATCAACCCCCATTTAGAAAAACTTTTTGAATTTATATTAAATGACAAAATTAAAAGTTTTTAAAATAATGACTATCTTTTGTGTCCAACATTATAAAAATCCATATTTTTAAATACTATTTCTAACACCCTTTGATACCTTAATTTTACTTCTTTCTCTTAAAATCGGGGTGTTAACAATTTTTATTGTTACTATACTAATTGCTAGTAAGATATAATGGTTCAAGTTGTACATCAATCTCAACAATTTTACCTAATTTTTAAATATGTCTTTGTTTTTATTTCGTTTAGTTTGTTGAAACTAAATTTCTAGTATTAACGTTATCTCTTGCGAAGTTTTATTTTGTACAAATCTTGTAACTTTTCTTACTCTTTTGGTTGTTTTTGTATTAAATAAACCTAATTGGTTAAATCTTCTGATTAATGTTTTGTAAGGAATTTTTTTCTTGTAAAAGAATCATATTCAGAATAATAATAAGTTTTAAACGAAAGTTGATTATTTGCTAAATTACTGTTTAAAAGAAATTCACATGTCTTTAAATAATCCTTAAACACTGATTCAATTTCTGAATTTGTAACTTTGCAACTTCTTTGTTGATTTTTATTTTTGTGAGAAATAACAATTTCTTGATTACTTTTTATTATTTTTTATTATTTTTTATATTTTTTTACAGTTTATACACTAAGCCTTGTGATTAAATTAAGTTGAGCCAAAGTTTTTTTCAATATTTTCAGCAATCAATCTAAAAGATTGTTCTTTTTTAATTCGTATTTTGTTAAGTTTTTATACTTAATTATTTTATTAATTCTAATTTTTACACTATTTCTTTGTAAGTTTTTTGTTTCTGGTGATATTTGTAAATATCCTGAAATGCACCTTGGAAACTTAAATTTTGATATTCTTGGTATATTTTTGCGAATTCTTCTTTCTTTAAATGTCTTGACATAATTTACCTTTCAAAAAATTTTTTTCGTTGGTACCAATGAATGATAACAGAAAAGCTAACATAAAATGTTAGCTTTTCTGTATGGCTTTATATTTAATCAATTTGGCTTAATTTATTTGAGATTTATATATAGACCTAAATAGTAGTTATTTTAAAAATTAAAAGTTTTTAAAATAATGGTTAACTTTTAAGTTAATTTATTTTATAATATTACTGTGCAGTAATATAGAAAGGAAACTATGAACACATTTTTTAAGTATATTTTCTTTATACACAAAATTACATTAAAAAAGAAAAATACCTTAATTATCCCGTTAATATGGTTAACTGTGGCCCTTATATTTTTGGCTTCTGTTATCTCATTTGATTTAAATACAAACATAAAAACATTAATTTTTTATATCATTGTTTTTATAGAATTACTATTAACCTTATTATACTCATCAATTAAATCGATTAATATTTTTAAGGATTTAGAAGAAGAAGGTATTGAACTATTAACTTTATCTAAAGCTATATCTCGTAAAAGCATAATATGAGGAAAAACATTGACAAATTTTTTATTTGCCTTTTATTGATCATTGGTTTTAGCAATCTCAAATTTTATAATTTTAGGAGCTTTAAAAGACCAAAATATAATTGCTTTAGGTTTTTTATCAATACCAATTTTTAGTTTAGGATATATTTTATTTGGTAATATAAGCTCTTTAATTGCTTATAAAGTTAATGCTAAAGTGGCAATTACCATTCCTTTGGTCTTATTTAGTCCACTTGTAATTGGTGGAACCATTATTTCAACCAAAAGCACTTCAACAAGCAATAATATTGCTTATTATTTAAACACCAAATATGAAAATAATCCTTCTGGAAACTTGCCAAACTTAGAAAAATTTTATTTAAATAACAAACAAGATACCTTTTACATTATTCCTAACGGAAATGATAAAAAAGAATTACGAGCTGACCAAAGAGAATATTTAAAAGAAGCATTTAATTATTCAAAAAACTCAGCCTTAGAATGACAAATTTATTCTTATTTATCATTACCTTACCAATTTGTTGATTATTTTAATACTCAGAATAAAAATATTGCTGAAACATTTGTTGAAAGTTCAAACAATAATTTAAGTAATTATATTTATTATAAAAATCAAGATACTTATACTTATAATTATGATTTAAATAAAAATGTTAATTTAAAACTTTATCCAATTACTAGTCATATTGTTAAAAAACAAGATTCAGATGGTAATTATCTTAAGGATCAATATGGAAATGATATTATTGAATCTAGGGTCAATAAAAATGCTTATTTAATTCCTGGTTCATTAAAATCATATAGTCACATTGAAAACTTAGTTAATACAAACTTAATTTATGCAAGGGAAGGGGCTGAAAGTTTTGGACAAAAATTCCCTGAAGATAAATTTATTTATTCAGCTTCAGATAATTTAGTTGGCCAAATTAAATGAGAATATTTAAAAGAACTTTTGGAAAGCGAAGTATTCCAATACTATGCAAAACAATTTGTACAAGCTTTGGCTAATGAATTTAAAGAAGCTTCATTAGATAATGTTTTTGAAGTGAAAGATATTATTTTTAGATTAATTTCACAACATTTAAAAATAGATTCAGAATATGAACTTTTAAAAATACATGATATTCGCTCTGTTGTTTTGAATAAAGATTCTCTTGAAAACCGTAGTATTAAAACTATTATTGAGAAGAAAATTTATCTCGCACTAGGATTAATTTACTATTTATATTTTACATATAATAATACATTTGTGGCTGATGCTATTTTATTTAATACAACAACGAATAATTTTGATCCTCACTCAATTAATTTAGATATTGAAGGCTTTAGATATAACTTAGGAGGTTTTGCTAACTATGTAGCAAAACAACAAATTGAAGAAGATGAAAATAAAGAGAGAAAAGTAATTATTAGATATGAATTAGAACCATCTAATAATTATGCCTTTCAACCGGTTGAAGAAGTTTGGCAAGTAGCAAGAAATAACATTCAAACAGTTAATAAAAATTATTATTTTTTAATCTGAATTATTTTAATTGTTGGTTTTGTTGCACTTAATAATTGACTATACTTTAAAAAGGATTATAAATAATGGAAACAAAAATTTTAGAAGTCAAAAACTTAAGTAAAATCTATGACAATAAAAATGAACAAACTGGTATATTTGATTTAACATTTAGTGTTCCAAAAGGATCATTCCATGCTTTTATTGGCGAAAATGGAGCAGGAAAGACAACCACAATCAAAACAATTATTGGTGCATATATTAACCATACTGGTGAAGTATTTATTAATGGGATTAGCATTAAAGACCATAAAAGCCGCCTTGCACTTGGGTATATTCCTGAAAATGCAATTTTCCCCAAAGAATTAACCGTCTTAGATTACTTAATGTACCTTGGACAATTAAATGGAATTCCAAAACAAGAATTATTACAAAAAATTGATCAATATTTAGAAGAATTTGAAATTAGTGATTTAAAACGAAAAAAACCATTTAATTTCTCTAGTGGGCAAAAGAAAAAAGTTTTATTAATCCAGGCTTTGTTAAACAACCCTGAAATAATTATTTTAGATGAACCAGCTGCCAACTTAGATCCAACGGCCCGCTACCAATTGTTTAACATACTTCAAAACTTACGTGAAAAAGGAATTACAATTTTTATTAGTTCACACATTTTAAGTGAAATTGATAAATTTGTTAATACTTTAACCTTAATTCATAAAGGTAGAATTGTATATTCAGGTGAAAAATATGCAAGCCTTGAAGAAATTTTTTATGAAAAAGTTATTAAGGTTTAATTTATTAACAGTAAGTTTTGTAAGTATGCCTTTAATTATTTCATGTTCAAAACATAATAAGCCAACAACTTCTCCTTATCAAGATTTAATCCAAGAAGATTACCAAATTAATGAAATTATTGAAAAGTTTGTTAAAGATAATTTAAAGCAAGATGATCCAAAAAGATTAAAGAGTTTTTTTAATGAACAATTAAGAGTGGAAGAAAAATTTAAATCAGAATTGAATATGTCTTTAACTTTTGCACCTTTATTTATACCTAAAATTGAGGAAATTGCAGAACGTTGAAAATTAAAAACAGCTCTTAATTCAGTTAAAATAATATCCTCAACCTTGAATGATCGTTGGTTTTGGTATTTACAAAATATTGGTAATTTTACATATGTTTTTAATAATTGAATGCCAAATTTTAAAGAACATAGAGCCCAATACCAAGAGGAATATTTGAAAAACCAATCAAGTTTTGAAGCATATTATACAAACCAAAAAACATTAAGCAAAACATTTAAAGATTACCAAATAGTTGAATTTAGCAACTCATTTAGTTTATGACAAAATCCAACAAATAAATTTTTTAATCATAAAATTACTTTTTTAAGATTGAAAAACAAACAAGATCATAACATTCTAATTCCTATTTTTCTTTTTGAAAAAACTAATAATAGTTCACAAAGAGAAATCTTTTTAACTGGGGAAATATTTACTTTTCAAAATACGATAAATAATTTTGAAATGTTATATCAAACTTTATCATCATATATTTCAAAAGGAATGGTGTTTTATCCACAAAAAGAATTAGATTATTACCAAAAACTTAATTCTAATAATAATTTTGATCCTAATCCAATTTTAAGTGAGTTTAATGATGAATATTTTTTAAATCATTATCATAAAAATAATTATGCAAATGCATTTTATTATGCAAATGAATTATTTGATAAAGAAATACCAAATAATAAAATGTATCGCTATACCTGGGGGTTTATCGATGAGAAATAAGAAATTTAAATATCTTTTTTTTACTTTAAGCATGTTACCTTTTGCTACAGTTTCATGTGTAAATTATTCAAAGCAACCAGAATTAAATAAAATAATTAATAACGTTGATGCAATAACTTCAGTTTCAGATGATAATAAAAACAAAACTCACAAAACTATTATCGATACAATTTTAAATAATGCCTACCGGTTTGATTCTCTTAAAATTCAAGAATACGTTAATTCCCAAACATCCCCTGATAGTTACCAAAATTTAGTTAATCAATTTAAAGAAATTACAAATAACTTTAAAAATAGCAACGATAAGAAAAAATACGCCTTAGAGCAAAATGACTTTTTTAGTAAAAATTGGTATTTTATATTAAATAATCTCGATAAAATTGAACTTACTTTTGTTGAATTTGTTACTGTTGACTTAGCTAAAAATTATTCAACTAGTGAAGAATACAAAGCAGAAATTATACCTAAAACTAACAGAATAAAAAATGGCATTGATAGAGGAACTTGGGAATTTGAAAATCACTTTTTGGAAGCAATTAGAGAAGGTATTGAATCAACTGAACTAGGTGATGTGGTGGTTTATTATATACGTAAAAATAAGCTTATCTTTAGGGTGATTATTAATAATCTTCGGGCTGAAAATACTCAACCTGAAGTACAATTACGTCCAATTAATTGATATTTTGGTGAATCTAAAGCAAATACAATTTCACCTTCACTAATTTCAAATGTAGTACATCAATTATTTATTCATGGATACGAGCGCGGGCGTCAAGAATTTGAAGTTGAAATGGTAAAAAAACAAAAGTATGGCTCACCAAGCTTTGTGTTCCTAACTTGGAAAGATAAAAATGTTTAGAAAATTAAAAAAATATTTATTTGTATCACCTTTAATGTTAATTACATTTGGGTTAACTGTGAGTTGT
This sequence comes from Mycoplasma sp. 11548, assembly GCF_055523555.1. Lineage (NCBI taxonomy): Bacteria > Bacillati > Mycoplasmatota > Mollicutes > Mycoplasmatales > Mycoplasmataceae > Mycoplasma > Mycoplasma sp. 11548. Next base: position 613,682 of record NZ_JBVFVF010000001.1, on the reverse strand, counting down.
TCTTCAAATAGCCTTGACCAAAAAAATCAAGAAATTAAATCAATTAAAATATCTAACCAATCAAAAGTTGACCAAAATTGAGAAAACTTTATTAACCGTAATTACATCCAAGTAATCTTAAAGTCAATTTATAAAGATGATTTAGAAAAGCAAAATAAATACATTCAAACACAAAAAGCTTTAAACCAAGATTATTTTGCAGAATTACGTACCAAGATACGATATTCCAATAATATAATTTATCCATATTTTAATAAAGAAGAAGAAAAATATAAAAATAATCAAGCACATTATGCTGCTTTAAGTGGTAATAATGCTATTGTTGATTTATATACTAAAAATTGATTATTCTTTTTATTTAATTTAGATAAATTTACTTTCTTACAATATACTGAATTGCAAGCTTCTGATGAATCTCAAAATGATTTAATTGATGAAATTGAAACTAACAATTTAATTTACGATGCTTTTTATACTCCAGCAAGTAACGAGATAATTGATTTTGTAGTTCAAAAATATTATAGCGAGAAAATTCAAGTAAGCGATTCACAAAATACTAGTGAACCTTATGAAATCAGAATTTACTTATTAACTAAAGATGGACGAATCTTACATTTTGATATCAGCGGAGATCATTCAAATAATTCAATCTCTGAAAGTTCGCCACCTGCTTTGCATAGTTATTTATACTCATATCCCAAACTAATTACTAGTAAAGATAAATTGCGTGATTTTGATTTAAAAAAATACGTCGAAGTAGCAGCTGAATGAGATGATGAAAACTACACTTATAGCGATATAAATAAAACTTTATTTACTGATGAATATGGTGCAAAAGAATTTCGTTACATATTAATAAATATCAAAGGATAATATTATGAAAAAATGACTTTTAACTTTAAATATTTTACCAATAATTGGGGTTATCTCATGTACTAACAAAGAGCCCCAAACTGGCAATGCAAATACTAGAGACATTGATTTATCTAATCCTCAAGCAGTTGCAAGAAATGTTAAAAATATTGCTGATAAATTAGGAATTGAGGACCTTGCTGCTTCTGTTAATAACACAAATTTAAAATGAAATGAGTTTACTAAAAGGTTTGATACTTTAAACTATACTGATAGTGATTATGAAACAAAGTTAAATGATTTATTAAATGAAAATTGGGCTTTGTTTCTTTCGAATTTAGATTATTTTGCTTACTATAAATATCCAAATACTAAGTGATTTTTATATCAAGAAAAACCTAATGCAAAATATTCTGATATATATAAACATAGTATTGGATTAATAAAAATTGAAAACGAAGCCATCCCACATAACCACATTAAACAAGTTGATAAAGTTGTCGGTTTTAAATCCTTTAGCGATATATCTGAGAGTTTTACCTCTAAAATAACAAATAATACTAGAGTATATGTTTCGCTGGGCAGAGTGATTATGCAACTTGAAAAAGTTGATAACAAAGTAAAAATTATGCCTCAATTATTGTATTTTATTAATGAACCAGGATCTTATTCAGGAGCGATTAATGGAAATTACTGGGAAGTTGTCAAAGAAGTTTTAAATGTACATCCTGATAATTTTACTGAAACATTAGGCGCAATTATCGATCGCACTACTAAAGAAATTGGTTATCCTGCATATGTCTATTTGGGGAAAAAATAATTTTGGAAAAACCACCTATAAATTTATAGGTGGTTTTGTAATGCTTTTAAATATTAAAGTATTTATATCTTGAATTATCTTTTATGTAAGAAACCATCTTTTAATGAGTCTAATAATATATCAGTATTTGCACGTCCTGTATATCTATCGTTGTAGCCAACACGGTAGTAAACATAGGCCAATAATTGATCTGATCAATAGTTTCAATGACGTGTACTTGAAGCACGGTTTCCTATTATAAAATCTGTATTATAAGATCTAATGCCATATCACGAAGAATAACCACCCATAGCTTCTAATTCTTTATTAGATAGTTGCTTAAACTTATCTGGATAAGTATCTCTAGCATCACCAAAAGCCATGCTTAAAGAATTAACCACCATGGAAACGGCATCTAAACCGATATTTCAGAACCATCCGCCAAGTTCAGCTTTGTCTTTTAAGAATCATAATACAAGTGCTGTTATACGATAAGCAGCATGATATTCTGGATTACCTTTAGGATTATTTATATTATATGTTTTATTTGACAATTTAACTAACATTTGTCTAAAAATTGGACGGTAGAATATTCTTAATAAATCTGCAACTCGATCCCTAATTGTAAGTACACTGTAATCTTGGTAAAAACCATAACCTTCTTCTGTATCAATTGGTGCTTCAGGTGGTGTTGGAGTAGGAGATGGACTAGGAGTAATTGGTTTACCAGGATCCACTGGTGGTTTAGGTGGATCAATTGGTTTACCTGGTTTTTCGTGTTCTCATTCTCCATTCATTAATGTATTTTTTATAAATCCGTAAATACCAGTCATTTTAGTGCGGTCACTTGCTTCAAAAATACGGTTAATAAATCTAACATAATTATCATCCCCTAAACTATCAATTAAAGCCTTTAAAAAGGGAATATTCTCATAAATTTTGCTAAGTTGGAATGTTTTATAATCTCATGCTAATAGAAAGTGGAATGCTCCATCAGTAATTGCACGAATTACGATTTTTGGATCATCACGTTTTAGTTTTGAAAAATCAATTAACCTAATTCTTTCATAGATTTTATCAATCATACCCTTTAATTCGTTGCGGTCAGCAATAAATTTAAAGAAATTACCAACCATGTTATTAACCATCGTGGCATCTTGGCCTGTAAAACTAAACATAACATTTGAATCTCTTAGTTTTGAAATTAAAACTTGTGCAGCACCTTTAACTAACCTTTGATCAGGATTTTTTAAGGTTGCTTTTATTCAATTATAGAAATTATCTTTTAATTTACTTGAAGTTTCTGTAGGAGCATTTAACAAGGTGTTTAGAGCCGTTAATCAACTGTTATTTTTTTGGTATTCATTGATTCTAGTTATAAAATCACTAATTGAAGTATTTAATGCTTGCCGCAAATCAGGGTTATTAATTGCAAGTATTAACATGTCTTTGACAAGTATTTTATCAATATCTGGATAACTTGCTGTTATTAATTCTACAATGCCAAATTCATCAATTGCAGCCCTTATTCTATTTTGATCATTAATAAAGTTACTAATTGCTTCAAATGCAAAATCAATAATTAATTTTGAATTCTTTTGAATTAATTCATCTTTTAAGAGTTTTTTAATTGTATTAAATTCAGATATCTTTAAATTGCCACTTAATGCATTTGCGATTACACTAGGAATTTGTTTAAGATTACTTGCACGTGATACTGTTTCAAAAACAGCATTTAGTGCATTTGTAAAGATTTCCTGGCGTACTAAAAAATCACCAAATCCATCAGCAAACTTACGTTTTAGTTCATTTGCTTGTGAAGTATTACGAATATTGAAGAATTTAATTCCTTTGTCAAAAACAGCTATAATAGCATTTTTGGCATTAGTTTTCTTAAATCCATTTTGTAAAATTTTAACAATTTTAGCTTGGAAGTTTTGTTTGTTATTTGGGTTATTAAAGTAAATTTTAAAGATATCAACTAAGCTGTTAATATTAGCAAATTGTGATTTATTGTTAATAATATAAACCATAATTTCACCAACAACTTCTTTAATTGAACTTGGATCTAAAATATCATCAATAACACCGGTAAAGTGTGTTTTATCAATGAAATTACGGGTAATAAATGCTCTTGAACTACTTGGTAATAAACTTCAAACGAGTTCTCCAAGTTGCACATCTTTTATTAAGATAGTAGTAGCATTTTCAACCACAACAGTTAAATCTAACTTAGCAATTTCAAAAGCAGAATTATTTAAAACTTCTTTAAATAATTGTGCAGCTCTTAAGTCAAAATTATCTTGACTTATAAAATTATTGACACTTTTTACTAAACTATTAATAATTGAGTTAATTGTAAGCGGGTCTTTTGATTTTTTAAGATCCAAAATTAAATTATCAACTAAGTTATCAGTAAGTTTTAAATTCTTATTAAAGATATTGACAAGTGAAAATGAGTTTTTAACAAAATTTTCAGAATTTGACAATCTGTCAAAGATTTGACTATATTTAGTATTCTTAACTTCATTAACCGTTATTTTACTAATAATGTTGTGAAAATTAGTATTGATAAAAAGTTTGTTTAAGATAGTTTTTAATAAATTTGCAGAACTATTTGAAAAAGAAGAATCTTGCAATAATCTATTTAATAAATCTCAAAAATCATTTGCTGATTTAAATGCATTTCAATTATTAACTGAAGCCCCAAATAGATCTTTAAAATTATTTAGAATCTGGTTATCACTTAAAATAGCTTTTAAAACGCTTTCTAAATCAGTCTCAGGAATTTGGTATTTAACTAATACATTGCTTTGACTTGCAGTATTTACAAAAGATTTAAGTAATTCATTATTTTGGCCAATATTAGTCAAAACACTGTTGAAAATTTGTTTTAAATCATTTTTATTATTACTTAAATTTTCAAAATGAATAAAGAATTTTTTATATGTTTGATATGAACCAAGATTTAACTTGCTAGAAATTCAATCTTGTAACCTACTTATAGCTTGCTCAATATTAATTGATGAAGTAATTGAATCAAGAGTTTGAGTAAATAAGTTAGGTAATAATTGAATATCTTTTAAATAATTGTTAAGATTATTTAAAAGAGCAGATACTAATGCAGTTTTATTAATTCCATTTAGGTTAATTTGGTAATTTTTAGCTAAATTATCAATTAATCTTAAAGCTATTTCAAGCACCTTAGGATTGCTAGATAATGAATTTGCAAAAGTATTTAAATATGAAATAATTGCAATTTTAACAGGCGCTTTTGTTAAAACTGTTTTAAGTAATTCAAAAAGATTATTTGTATGATTTAGCCAGTTTGTATCATTAATAAGTTCAGGGACAATACTGGTTAAGGCATTATTTAAACTAGTATTATCTAAAGCTATTTGCCCTAATAATTTTAAGGTTTGTTTATCTACTAATGTTAAAAATGCTGTATTTTGCTCAATATTATCAACTACTTGGTTAAAAATATTTGCTAAAACACCTTTATTTTTTAAACCAATTAATAGTTGCGAGATTACTTTTGCTAAAGTTGCTTTGTCATTTTTTAAAAAGCTAAGGTTTAAAATCTTATCGACAAATTGTTTTGGATTATCCTTTAATTTTGATTGAATAATTAATGAAACATCATTAGTTAATGCTTTAAATTCATCAAGCATTCCAGTTAAATTAGTTTGAGAACTTGCTGATTTAATTCTAATAAAGAATTTATCAATAATTGGTTTTAAAATATCAGCAGCTTCAACTAGTTGATCTAAATTATTACTTATATTCGTAATTAAATTTTTAATTTTTGCATCAGTAACTGAAACCCCATAAGTAGTGAAAGTTTGTATTAAAAAGTCATTAATTGCCTGCTTAACTTCAGTTGAATTTTTTAATAAGTCATTTATTAATCCATTAACGTCGGTTTCAAGTTTGTTTGTATCAATGATACTTAATGTTTTCTTTAAAACATCAAAATATGAAGTAACATCTTTAAATTCGTTGATTCTGGTTATAAAGTTATATACAGTATTATTGAAAATTGAGTTAAAGTGTTGGTTTGCAAGGATGTAATTAAATAATGTTTTAAGGGAACTTAATGGTATAAATTTAGCAATAGTGCTTTTAGCACTTTGAGGTAACGCATCAAGAGCATTATCAAAAGTACCTTGTGTTTTTAAAATATTTATGATATTAGAAAGTAATTTAGTTAAATCATCTTTATTTTCTGCAAATAATTTTGAATTAGCTAACTCTTTAATTAAAGCAATAACTTTGCTTTCTTGGTTGGTCGAGTCTCCTAAATGTTTTTGTAGTCCATTAAGAATTACATTTGCAGTTTTAGTTATGTTAACTTGGGAACCATAAGTTGCTAAGGCATCAAAAATTGTATTGAAGATCAATTGGCTAAAGTTTAGATGTTTATCAATTATGTTATAAACATCTAAAACATTATCAACAATTCTTTGTTTATTTTCTATTCCTTTGAAGTATTCTGTAAAAGAAGGATTATTCAATAAGTTAGTAAGCAATTCTCTAAATGAAGTTTTAAATTTATTATTTAAGATTGCATCTTTAATAAATTTAACTAAAGGTTGCTCAATTTGTGATTTTAAAGATGGAATTGTAAAAATTGCTTTTACTAAATCATTATATGTTGTTGCTTTTTGTAAATGATTTAAGTTGTCTAGCACAGTATTAACAATAGTTTTAAGGATTGCTTTAAAATCGTCTTTTACCAAAATATCTGCTAATGCATTTTTTAAAGTATTGTTAAGACTTTCAGATCCAAATAAGTTAAGACCAACGTTAGTTAAAATTGGGGTAAGTGTTTCTTTTGTTACAAATTTTTGAATTAATTTTTCAATAATATGTTTTATAAATTCTTTTTCTTTACTTAAAAAGTTTGAATGAATAATTGATTTAATGAAATCATATTCTTGGATATTAACAGCATTAGTAAGATTATTAATTAGTGCTGTTTTTAGAGTCTCTAGATTAGTAATTGATTTAAGTTGCTGGTCACTAAAATTAAGTGTTTTATAAATTAATGAAACATTAGAATCAAAATAAATAACGTCCTGAACAAATTCCTTGAAGTTTTTAAATTGATCTAAGGTAAGTTTTTTACTTTCATCGATAAGTTGTTCGCTCACTAGTAATTTATTAAGTGGTTCTAAAAATAAATTGTAATTATTTAATAATTCTAAACTTGCAAATTCAATAACTTCCAAGAAGTATGTTTTATTTTTAGTAATAACATTAGATTTAACAAATGCCTGTATTATTTGATCAAGCTTAGTTGTTAAATCAGCAAAGATACTATTGGTTAGTTTATTAATACTTAAATCATTATATAAGTCATTAAGATTTTTATGTGAAGAATTTCCAATAGCATTTGAAATATAATCAATAATTTTTTGATTAAAGTTTGCTATTTTATCTATTGCATAATAATCTTTAATTAAGTTTTCAATAAATCCTTCAGTAGTAGATTTTTTGTATATTTTAGGATATTTATTTTCTAAAATTTGTGCTAAAAGTTTAACGATTGAATTGCTTCAAGATGGAGTATTAACATTACTAAATATATTGGTTAATAATGTTTTTAGTTTAGTATGATCAATTGATTTTAAGGCTGTAAAAATTAAATCTGATAAAGAGTTAATTTGAGCAAGTTTTTGACTATTATTTAAAATTGAGCTAACTAATTCGAAAATGTTGTTTTTAACTTCGTTATCACTTAAAACTAAGGTTGTTAAATCTGCAAGGTCGCTTAAGTTTGCATATTCTTGAATTTTTGATTTGATATTTTCGGGTAATATTCCACTAAGCAAGGTTGGGAATTTCTCTTTATCATTAGCAAAATGATTATAAATATTTTTAAAAACTTGTAATATTGCTTGTTTATTTTGTGTTAAATAATTTTGACTTATCGCTTTAATAATTCTAACTAAATTAGTTTCAAGTTTATCAGCTGCAAATTCTTTGAAAAGTTCTTTAATGAAAAATGAGATTAAACTACTAAAATCCAGCGAATCACTACTAATAAATTGTTCTAAGCCACTAAATAAATGTTTAATTAAATTAAGGTTGGTTAGCTCGCTAATTAAAGTATCATAAGTATTATTTAAAAATGTTTCTTTATCATTAACATTTTCTAATACTCAACTATATGAAGGCTGGTTTAAGAATCCTTGCAATAGGTTAACAACAACTTTTTTAATTGTGTGGTCTTTATGAACTGCACTAACAAAACTTGCTATTTCAATTCCCAAGCTTTGTAAATTAGTTTTATCATTTAAAATCACTTTTAAAGCTTGAATTAGGGAAGTTGCATTTTTTAGGTTATCAAGGTTATTAAATAATAAATCAATTGCTAAATTAAAGGCTTTATGCAAGTTTTCATTATTGTAAATTAATGAAATAGTTGTTTTTATTTCATCCTTAGTTATATTATAAGGTAAACTTTCAGGTAATAAAGAATTAATAAATTCAGGGAATTGCGGTGATTTTATCTTTGTTAAGAAATCATTTAAAAATTCTTTTAATAAGTTTTTAGTTTCTAAAACTATTGGAGATGTTAAGATAACTTTATAAAGATTTAAATCTTTAAAATCAAAGAAGTCTTTAAATTTATCAAATAAATTAGAGGCAATTTGATCAATACTATTTGCTTCAGATAGAGTATTAAAAATTAAACTAAAGAATTGCTCATATTTATTGGTTGATTTTAAAATATGTTTAATACTTGGAATAACATTATGAATTAATGATTGATATTTTTTATCAATTGCTAAAAAACTATCTTTTGATATTTCAACTAAGGTTTTCGCTAAGGTTTTATTCAGTGAAATATCATTAAAAAGATCAATGCTAATATTTTTTAGGCTATTTTTAATTAACTTTTTAACATCAGCTTTTACTAATAATGTATTAATTAAATCATTCGTATCATTTAGTTTATCTAGTAAATTAGGATCATTAATAATTACTGTAATTGCACTATAAATAATGTTTTGTGTTTCAGGGTTATTAATTAGTGTAATAAATAATTTTTTGATTTCATCTTGGTCAAGGTATTTAGATACATTTGCATTTTCAAGCAATGTAAACAAATTATTGTTCACCAAGTTAACTAATAATCCTTTTGCATTTAAATCAGCATAGACAATTTTGGCAATTGTCCCAATAAAATCAACATTATTTTTAATATATGGTTTATTAATAAGTTTTTTAGCAAAAGCAACTGGATCATTAATTTTTGTTTGGATAACATTTAAAAGTTTATCTGAAAGACCCTTAAGATCACCAAGGATGTTATCTGAATTCTTAATTTCTTTAAGGTGCTCAAAGAATGTATTAATAACTGGTTCTAAAATATTAATATCATCTAAAGTTGGATTTAAATCATTGATTAATGATTGGATAAATTCATGATCTTTAGTTGTTAATTTAATATTTGCAGAACTTACATAGTTAGTTAATGAACTAATTAAAAATTGTTTAAATTCAGATGAATTACGGATTTTATTTAGGAAGCTTACTAAGTTTGTTTTAAATAAATCTAGGTTAAAATTACTAATTATTTTAATAATTACTTCATTTAAACTTTGAACATTTTTAAAAGTATCATAGTTTTTTAATGTTGCATCAACTGTTGACAGCAACATTTGTTTAGTTTCAGTTAAATTAAGAACAAATTTAAATACATTATTTAAATCTTGTTCATTGAAAAATTTACTCAATGTTTGGTTGCTTCTTATTGCACTAGTTAAGACCATGCTTACAGAAGAAATATTTTGAGAATCTAAAAGGTTATTTAATAGTTGTGAAAGCAAATCTTGGTGGCTAGCTATAAATTTAGAATTAGCTAAGATTTTAATTACTTTTACTATATTACTTTCATAATCATTATTTAGTAAAAATGATTTAAATGAATCAACAAAAGCTTCTGAAACTACTTGAGTTATATTACCAAGGCCGCGAATTGCAATTTTGTTTAATACATTTGCAATCAAGTTATCAACAATTTTAAATTCAATATTTAATTCTTGTAATAAATCAAAACCATTATTAGTTGCTTGTTTCAGTTGTTCTTTAGTAATATTTTTAGTTAAATTAGCTTTTTCTAGTGAACTATAAACAACATTGGTTACTAAGTTTTGAACACCTTCATTATTAATAAAATATTTAAAATTATTATTAATTAATGATGATAATTCATCGTTATTCTTTTTATCCGCGATAAATGCATTAATAAATTGTGAAAGGTTTGAAAGATCACTAAATTCATCAGAATTGTAGATAAAGATATCGATTAACTTGCTAATTAAAGCAACAAAATCTTTAGAACTAATTAGGTTATCAAAAATCTTACTTATATCAGATTTTTGAATATTGTAGTCTTTCAATACATTATGAATTGGATTAACTAATAAATTACTAATTGGATCTTTAAAGAAGCTTAAAATATTTTGAATAACTTCTTTAATTGCTTTTGATAATTCATCTTTATTGAATTTAACTAATTCACTTCGTGCAATTCCGCTAATTACGTATGCTAAATTATCAAGAGATAGAATATTACTTGTGACAATTCGTTTTAAACTTGCAAAATCTAGGTTTTTATCTTTAGTAGCTAAATCAATTTGAATTTGAATATTAGCTAGAATTTGAGCTATTTTTTGTGAACCAAAAATTTCTGAAGTTAAATTGGCAAAATAAGTATTACCTTTAGTTGAAGTTTTATTAAGTAATGTTTTAAGAACACCATTTGGATCAATTTGTTCGTAAACTGAGCTATTTGTTAAGAAATCAAGAACATCACCAATGTAATAATCAAAGACATAAGCTAACTCTTTTAAACGGCCCATGAAGTTTAATGGTGTTCTTAATAAATCAATTGAATATTCATAATCACTTGTTGTATTAATATATTCATATGAACTTTTTCCTAAAACGCTTTGATCAGGATTATCAACTTGAATTTGATAACTAGCTGTATTGGCATCTAATTTTAAATATTGATCTGTAAAATTGTAATTATCATAATATTTTTGATTTAAATTTGGCTTTGTGATCTTTAAATATAAATCCATTGCCATTTTTTTGTAACCTTTAGTTCCAGGGTGTATATCAAAGAAAATGGCTGATAGATCTTTTGCATTTTCATTCCAAAATTCATTATTATAAGTATTAACGTAATTTATATCTGCATTAATTGCTACTTCTTTTAATAAATCATTAAGGATTTCTTGCAATAAGTCTAAAACTTTTAAACTACCTAAATTACCTATTAAGTTAGTATTAATATATTCATTAAGAACATTGAACAACATTAATAATGGCATTGGATATGAAACAATATTAATATTAGCTTTTGGTGCTAATTCTTTTAATTGCTTTGCAAATGCAATTAAACGCTTTCTCATTTCAGGCAGTGCTTTTTGAAATAAGCGGTTAACAAATTTAATTGCATCACCTAAAATTGGTTTATTATCAAAAAAGTTTTTAATTAAGTCTAAACTTTCGGCATCTCCAATTGTGTCAAATAATAGACCAAAGAAGTCATTTGCTCCCAAAGTAAAGGTAATTAAGTTTGAGTTTTGTAATTCATTAATAATTTGTTGTCGTTTATTATTAAGTGAACTAAAAATAACACTTGGATTTGTGCCGAAGCGTTTATTATTTAGTTCAAAATTTAAAAACTTTATTCAGTCCAGAGTTGTAGCTCCAGAAATTGCATAGTTATTAAATGATTCAACACGATTATTTTGATTTAACATTCGTGCTAAAAATGCAGGATATGATAAACCTGAAACACTATTATTAGCTTCGAGTTGACCTTTATAATCTTTTGGTAAAGTACCATCAAATCCCGCAGTAATCGAATCACCAATTGCAACATATCTAATTTTTTGGTCTGAATAAATGATGTTATTAGATATTTTACGTGGTAAATCACCATCTTGTGGTTTTGCAAGTTTTTGGGTATTATTTCCTGCTTTTGGATCACTTGTCACAAACTTTATTTTGTCAAGTGAATCACTTGGTTTTTCATCTTCCTTAGGTTTTGGGTCATTAGGTTCTTGATCACCTGAACGTCCAATTTGAACTGATGAACCTGGTGCCTTGCAGGCAGTGACTACTGATGTACTGATGCCTAGTGCAAAGAGCACTAAAAATAAACTACGTTTCTTATTTTTTGATTTCATAATGCCTCACTTTTTAAATAATATAATATATTAATATATATTATATAAAATTAAATAAAAAATACAACACTTGTAAATGTCTTTCAATCAGTAAAAATATATTAAAAAACAAGCATTTTAATTTGCTTGTTTTTGTTATAAAAAAGTTCTAAAAGTTGCTCAAATACTAGTTTAAAAATATTATTAAAACTTATTTTATACAGAAAAAGGAGGTACAAATGTAACACAAAACAGGGCAGCAACTATATTTAATATATAGTATTAAATAATAAAAGCATTTAAATAACTAAAATATGCTTAAATTATAATGTTTAAAAATGTAGCTAATATTTTTAAACAAGTTATAATACTAAGTTAATTTAATTAAGTAATGATTTAATTATTGCCTTAAAATAAATATTTAGTTTATTTTTTTAATAAGTTTATCTTATTAAATGTGCGCACAAATAAACTTTAAGATTTATCATTAGCCCAAAACAAATAACAAAGTTTAATTTAATAATCAGCTAAATTAATTAGATTAAACTAAAATTTTATTTATAATAATTATTAATTGAAAGGAAATTATTTAAATATAAACAATATTTTGATTTACTAAGCAAGTTTTTTGATAACTCTTAATTTTGCACTTTTAGACCTTTTATTTTCGGATAGTTCCGATTTTGAAGGAGTTAGTTGTTTAATCACATATTTTTTTATCTCTTGAATCGGCATCTTATGAGGTAAATTTGAATATGTGATTTTTTTAATAAATTGCTTTACAATGCGATCTTCTAAGGAGTGAAATGTAATAATCGCTAGGGTGCCATTATTATTAAGTAACTCTAATGCATCGTTAAGCATAGTTTTTAACGAATCTAGTTCGTTATTTACTTCAATTCTTAAGGCTTGGAAAACTTGTTTGGCGGGGTTTTTTTTGCGTAAAAGTGCTGCAGGGTATGCTTTTTTAATAATCTCTACTAATTCAAGTGTAGTTGTAATTGGACGGTTTAATATGATGGCCTTAGCAACTTTTTGTCAAAGCCTTACATCAGCGTAATCACGTAAGATTCGTTCTAAACTAGCTTGAGAATAAGTATTAATTAATTCAAGAGCAGAAAATTGTTGCTCTTGGTCCATACGCATATCCAAGGTAGCATCTTTGTTATAACTAAAACCACGGCTTGCTTGATCAACTTGAGGTGAAGAAAATCCTAAATCAGCAATAATACCATCTACTTTCTCGATATTCAATTCCCTTAATTTTGATTTTATATTTTTGAAATCACTTTTAATTAAGGTGTAATTGAGACTTACTTGTTTTAACTTAAGATCAGATGCCCTTATGGCAAATGAATCTTTATCAAAACAATATAAATGTCCGTTCGTTATTTTTTCGAGGATTTTAGCTGAATGACCTCCTAGACCTAATGTTAAGTCAACATAAATACCATCAGGCTTAATCTCAAGAGAATCAATAGTTTCATTAAGCATAACTGAATAGTGTAATTTATCCATTATGTTTTTCAGAAAGTTCTTGTGCGATTAAAGCAATATCATCAAGAGTGTGTTCATTAACAAAACTATTGTATTTCTCTGCTGATCATAATTCTACTAGTGTTCCAGCGCCAATAAAAATTATTTCTTTTTGGATAGCAAGTTGTTCGACCATTTGTTTTGGTAAACTAATGCGATTCATATTATCTAAGGTTACTTCAAAACTATTTCCTAAAATAGAGCGTGTAATAATCCGGGCTTTTTTATCAAATACACTTTGATTTTCTAACATTTTAATGTATTTTTGAAATTCTTCCTTACTGCGTAAGTCAGCATTCCCATCAAAGCCAATTGAAATCATAAAATTCGTGCCTAAATACTCTTTTATATTAGATGGTAAAACAACTCGGTTTTTTCCATCCATGTTTCGTGAGTGTGTTCCGTAGATAATATTTGACATTTTTTCCCACCATCCTATAATATTTTACCACTTATCGACCTTCTTACCAAGAAAATAGTAATAAAAAATGAGTTTTTTCAAACTCATTTTTTGCTTTAATGAATAATTATTCTTGTTGGAGTCATTCAAATGCTAGGCTGACATCTGAAATATCTCCAATTAAGGTAACTGTATCATTATAATGTAATAATGTTGAGCCAGTTGGGCGAATGCTTTTACCATTATTTTTTACTAAAACTAAGCTTACTCCCCGCTTGTTAAAATCAACATCTTTAACTAATTTATTATTAAGTGAGTGGTTTTTTATTGTAGTTGTACCAATTACAAAATCATCACCAATTTCTTGAAAATTTTCACTATATTTTAAAAAGTTGCTATTAGCAGCTATTAATGCAGTTCGTTTCCCTGATTCATTTTCGGGACTAACAATTAAATCAACACCAATTTGTCTAAGAACACGGCTGTGTCTTGGTGTAGTTGAGCGTGCAATAATGTTTTTAGTTCCTAATTCTAATAATGCGGCAACAATCTCAATATTTTCAGGAACTGCTACAACAACTGTGCCAACTGAACTAATTTTATTAGCTTTTAGTAAACGAGTATCAGCGGCATCACCCAAAATTAAATTATCTATATCATCTTTATAACGTTTTAGCAATTCTTCATTACTATCAATAATAGTTATTTTTTTGTTTAGTTTTAAAAGTTCATCTACAATTGATTGACCAAATCGACCAAGACCAATAATAACTATATCATCTGAATAACTAAATTTCATATTTTCCTAACCTATAACTATGTCAGTAGTTATATATTCATAATGTCTCTTATTACTTTTTTTTCTATTTCAAACAAGTAGTGATGAAGAAATTCCAAATTGACCAATAAACATTACAAAAATTAGTACAATTTTAGAAACAATATTAAGATCTCTTGTAATACCTGTTGATAATCCAGCTGTTCCAAAGGCGCTAGCGACTTCAAAGAAGATATGCTCAGACTCATAAGAGGTAATATGAGCTTCAAATGTTTTACTTAATAATGCCTGATCTGTATTAACATTTCCACCATAAATATCAAAGGAAGTAAATAAGACAAAGGAAGCCATTAGCAATATTACTAAACCAATAATAAATACCTGGCCAGCCATAAATACATTTTCAGGGTTGATGCTGCGCTTAAAAACTCTAACCCTTGAACGTTTCAAGATAACTGAAAGAATTGTTAAAGAAACAATTGCAAAGGTAGTTGTTCTAATCCCTCCACCAGTTGAGGATGGTGCTGCACCTATAACCATCATAATTAATAAAACAAAAAAACTTGTTCGTGAAAAATCCCTCGTGTTAACAGTAGCAAAGCCAGCACTACGAGTTGATAAAGAAGTAAATACTAAAGCGAAAACTTTATCAAAAGTACCGCCATACATTTGACCTTGGTTTAAAAACTCTTTTAGAGTTCCATTTTTATACCCAATTAACATACCATTCTGATCAAAAAATTTAATAATATTAAGGTGGTTTTTATTTAAAATATTAAATCATTCTTTAGCACTATCTGTTGTTAAAGCTGAACTATCATTAAGGCTTGTTAATGACCTAAGCTCTTGATAAATTAACTTACCTTGCTCAGTTGGATTTTCTGAATAAAAACTTAAAGTATAAAGCCAATTATTATAATCATTTTTCATAGCATCTGGAATGTAGACTTTATTTCAAAAGGTATTTGCATTAATTGAAAAAAATTCAAAACCAAACAACATTGCCAAACCAACTAAAAAAATTAAAAGATATGTAATTGTTGATACTTTGGTAAATAATAAGAAACGGTATTTATTTTTTTTACGTTTAAGTTTATGTTTAAAATAACGGTTTATATCATAAATAACAGGGAAGCCTAGACCCCCTAAGATAAGCAAAATAATAAATCAAAATTGCAAAGCAAAATTTTGATAATAAGGCATTAAGGATCGACCTGAAATTAAATCAAAACCAGCATTATTTATAGCCGATATTGTATGAAAAAAACCAAACCTAAATGCTAGTGACCAATTTCCCTGTGGATTAACATATCCATCAAGAGTTTGTTGGATGCCAAAAGTATGCTCAGGATTAGCATAATAAAAATAAAAACTCATGGCAAAACCAGAAACCAAAATGACAGATAAAATAAATGTTACTGAAGAAGTTAATAAATTTCCAATTTTATTTACTTCAGTATGGTTTCTTTCATATTGGATCATTTTGTAAACATTCATAGATTTTATATTTCGTTTAAAAATAAAGTTAAAAATGTAAAATTTTAAAACAAAAATCCCTAAACCGCCACAGATAATTAAGATTGCCAAAATAATTTGGCCTAGAATATTTCAATGTTGGTGTGTGTCGTAAAGAACTAATCCTGTGTTACTAAAAGCACTTGAAACTGTAAAAAGAGAATTTAAATAGCTCTTTGCACTATATCAATCTTTCTCTGGATTAGTTTGAGTAATTGGGCTTCATAAAAATAAACTTGCAATAATCAGAATTAATAAATAAACAAATAGTAAATACTTTAATTTAGAGAGTCTTTTCCACCTTTGATAAAAATTATTAAATAATTTAAAGAGTGGATTTTTTTTAAATTTAGATTTTAATATCATTATTTTCATATTAATTGAACTTTCTGAAAAAATCCAAAAAATAAAAAACATTATTATTAAATAATGATTTAATATTTATTAAATTAGTTATCTTTTGCATTTTGCATAGAACGCATGATTTGGCGGATTTGTGTTTCGCTTGCTTTTCTACCCATTTGATTAAACATCACACGCAACATTTTTTCATTTACTGGTGGGTTTTCACGCAATTGTTTTTCAAAGAATTTTTTAGTTAGCATAAAAGTAACAAATGCAGCTGCAGCTACCGCTCCAATTACTACTAATATAATCATTAAAATAAATATTCCAGTAGTCATTTCTACCATAATTTTCCTCCAATTTTTTATTAATTCTAATAATTTAAATTAATTATACTATATTTTACTTAAAAACAATATTTTGATATGTCTCATTATCAAAATCTTCTAAGAACTTAATAATTAAATTAGCAGTTGCCATTAAATCACTTATGGCACAAACTCCAATAGGGCTATGTAAATATCGTTGTGCTAATGAAAGAGTTAAAGTTGCAGCCCCGCCATTAGGAGAGTATTGTAACTCAGCAGCATCAGTTCCGCCACCTGCAGCTACAAACTTATATGCTGGTATATTGTATTTTTTTGAAATATCTATAAAACACTTAATAAGTTTTGGGTCCATAAGTGTCCCACCATCTTTTACCCTTAAAGCAGCACCTTTAAATAATGCAGTAGTTCCAGGTATTGTACCAATTGTATCATGGGTTGATGTTGTATCTAATGCTATAGCAATATCTGGTTTTATAATAGATACTGAGGTTCTAGCGCCCCTTGTTCCTACTTCTTCTTGAACAGTTCCAACTAAATATAAATCTACATTTAAATCTTTGTTTGATAGATCATTTGCAATTTTTTCCAAAATAGTTACCCCAGCACGATTATCCATTGCTTTCCCACCAAGTAAATCTGGATTATCAAAGTGTATTGTTTCGCCTGAGATAAAAATCGGATCTCCTATTTCAACACCATTATCTAGAGCTTCTTGCTCACTTTTGAAACCAAAATCAGCGTACAATTCATCATTAGTTAATGCTTTTGCAACTTTTTCACGTTCCATGATGTGAATGCTAGTATGTCCAAAAACACCTATGAATTCTTTACCAGTTCCTACTTTTAAAATGGCTTTTGTCCCAATAATAGTTGAAGCTCAAATTCCGCCAATTGCTGATAGTAAAAGTTGCCCTTGTTTTGAAATTGATCTAACAATGTAACCAACTTCATCCATATGTGCTGCAATCATTACTTTTGGAGCATTTTCAACTTTTGACTTTTTGTAAAAAATTACTGAGCCAAGTTTATCCCGTGAAACCTCATAAATGCTTGGAATATTTGCTTTTAGTTCGTCAACGATCGGTTCTTCATATCGTGACATTGCTTTGATTTCTAAATATTTTGTTAATCTTTGTTTAAAATTATTTTTCATTTTATTCCTTTCAATTATAGCGAGCAATTAAAAAATTAATATTTTTACCTTGATTTGCTCATTTTGTTTCATAGCCTGTTTGATAATTGTTAAGATTATAATTAGATTTGTGTAAATCAGTAGTGATATCTGTAATTATTCAGTTGTTTTCTTGTAATGATTCAACTGAGTAATTAAATAATTTATCATTATCTGTTTTAAATCACAAACTACCATTTTTAACAAGTAAATTTTTGTATAAATCTAAATAAGTTTTGTAAGTTAAACGGCGTTTCTCGTGAGCATTTTTTGGTCAAGGGTCAGAAAAGGTTAATCAAATTTGCTCTACTTTTCCAATAAAAATATCGCTTAATTCTTTTGCATCTTTAGTAATAATAAATAAATTTTCTAAATTATATTGTTTTATCTTACTCAAAATTTTATTAGCAACAGTTTGATATTTTTCTAATGCATAATATTTTATATTAGGATTATTTATCGCAAGTTGCACAATCATTTCCCCTTTTCCTGCTCCAATTTCAATGACATCATTTTTGGATACTTGAATTGGAAAAGTTTGCAGATAAAATTTAGAATTATTAAGTTTATCCTGTGCTGTATTATCAAAACGTAATCTCATAATTACATATTATAAATAATTATTGCATTTATAAACTAACTTATTTATAAATTATTTGATTATTTAATATAAAAACACCTTAATTATAAGGTGTTTGATTCTCATCGTGTTTTTGAGTATTATTAATATTTTTTAAAACTTCCACCGCAACAATTTGATCTTTATTACGTAAATTAATAACTTTTACACCTTTAGTATTTCTTGCAGTTTGGTTAAATTGATCAACTTTAATTCTAATTGTATTGCCATTTAAAGTGATTATTAATAATTCATCTTCTTGATTAACAAATGAGGCAAAGACTAAAGGTCCTGATTTTTCTGGATTAATACCTGTAACTCCTTTGGCCCCACGTCTTGTAACTCTATATTCAGATTCATGAGTAATTTTTCCAAATCCTTTAGCTCCTAATGAAAAAATTAAATCTCCATCTTTATTTGAAGAACCATTAATTACATATTGCCCTTCTACAAGTTTTATTGCTTTAACACCAAGCGAGTTGCGACCCAAAGTACGTACTGAATCAATATCAAATAGTGCAATATTTTTATAGTTATTAGCAACAAGGACATTATCGCCAGATGTAGCGATAAATGCTCTGACTAATTGATCTTCATATTGTAATTTAAAAGCTAAAATACCTGAGCGGCGCACATTACTAAATAATGAAAGAGGTGTTTTTTTGAAAATACCTTTTTTTGTAATGGTTGCTAAAAATAAATCATCAGCAAATTCATCAACAGAAATTATTGAAACAATCTTCTCATCTTCTTTAACGTTTAAGTTTTCTAAAATGTTAATAAAAGGTTGCCCTTTGCTTTGTTTTGACACTTCTGGAATTTGATATCCTTTTAAGGCATATGCTTTACCAAAATTTGAAAAAAGTAGTAAGTTAGAGTGTGTTGAGGATTTTAAAATTAATGAAATATCATCATCATCATAAGTCTTCATACTTGTTGAACCTGCACCTCCGCGGCGTTGCGTAGTATATTGATCTAAATTAATTCTTTTCACATAGCCATTAATGGATGCAGTAATTACAATTTCTTTACGTGGAATTAAATCTTCATCATTAATTTTTCCCACTCCATAATAATCAATGCTAGTGCGGCGATTATCACCATATTTATCCCGAACTATTTCTAATTCTTCAATAATTAGATTAACAAGTTTTTCTTCGCTAGCTAAAATTTCTTGATATCCTTTTATTTCAATATATAGTTGGTTAATTTCATCAACCATCTTTTCATAATTTAAAGCAGTTAACCGACGTAGGTTCATATCTAAGATAGCTTTAGTTTGTCGTTCAGTAAAGTCAAAGCGAGCAATTAAATTATCTTGTGCAATTTGATCAGTTTTAGAACTTTTAATAATTTTAATAACTTCGTCAATATTTAAAATTGCAACCTTTAACCCTTCTAAAATATGAACTTTTTCTTGTGCTTTAGTTAAATCATAATTAAGTCTACGAGTAAAAACATCCTTTTGATGATCTAAATAAACATTTAATGCTTGTTTTAAACTTAAGGTTTTAGGTTCTCCATTAACTAGAGCAACTAAATTTGAATTAAATGTAGTTTGTAAATCTGATTTTTGGAATAATTGATTTAGTATAATACTTGGACTATATCCTTTTTTAATATCAAAAACAATTCTAATTCCGTTAAGGTTTGTTTCATCCCTAATATCAGCAATTCCATCAATAACTTTTTCTTTAACAAGTTCAACAATTTTTTTAATAATTGTACTGGTTTTAATTGCATAAGGAATTTCAGTAACTATAATTTTTGACTTAGTGTTAGCTTTTTCGACAATTTGTGTTTTAGATCTAACGATAATGCTACCGCGTCCTGTTTCATAAGTATCAAGAACTCCTTTAGTACCTAAAATTATTCCTCCAGTAGGAAAATCAGGTCCTTTTACACTTTGCATTAATTCCATAGTTGTAATCTGAGGGTTTTTAGCTAATGCTATCGTGGCATTAATTATTTCTGTGAGGTTGTGTGGCGGAATTGAAGTAGCCATACCTACAGCAATACCTGAGGAACCACTAACTAGTAAATTTGGAAATTTAGCAGGTAAGACAACTGGTTCTTGCTCTGTTGCATCATAGTTATCGACAAAATCAACTGTATCTTTTTTAATTCCTTCAAGGAGTTCACTTGAGAGTTTTGTCATTCTTGCTTCAGTATAACGCATTGCCGCAGCTTGATCGCCATCAATTGAGCCGAAGTTTCCATGTCCGTCAACTAATGGATAGCGCATAGAGAAATCTTGTGCCATACGCACCATTGCTTCATAAACTGATGAATCACCATGAGGGTGATATTTTCCTAAAACATCACCAACAATTCTTGCACTTTTACGGTGTTGGGAACTGGGGGTAATTCCTAGTTCAAACATATCATATAGAATTCTTCGGTGTACTGGTTTTAGACCATCGCGCGCATCAGGCAAAGCTCTGGAAACAATAACACTCATTGCATATTCTAAAAATGATGTTTTCATTTCGTCATCCACAATAACTGGCTTAAGTCCACCTTGTGGTTCTGTAATTAAACTAGGTTTTACTAAATAATCATCGTTATCTTGAGGGATTATTTCTTCATCATTATCATCAATAGTTGATTCTATATCATCTTTAAAAACTACTCTTTTATCTTCTTCATATTCATATTCAGGTTCCAAAGTTTGTTTCTTGTTATCTTCATTATCTAAATTAAATGTCATTTTTTGCTCCTTTGATTGTTAAAATTCAACAAAATTATTATAAATAATAATTTTATTATATCACAAAAGTGAATTTTTGAACTCTTGCATACTCTATATTTATAACTTAGATTGACGAATGGTAAAAGCAACAAAGTAAACTTTGTTGCTTTTACCATTATTATTTATAAACTTTCAAAACATTTAGTTATTTTATTCAATCATATTCTATTTTTAAATTAATCTCATTTGAATCTGTTACTTTTGTCTTATTGAGTATAAGAAAATAACTTCTATATCAACTATTAGAACCTATTGCTTTATCATTAATTCAATTACTAGAATCAGAAATTCAAAAATATTTCTTCATTTTATAGTTTTTAGTTCATTCTAATCAAAGAGTATTTGTAACATAATCATATTTATAATTTTTTATATCCCATCCTATTTTCCTGCGATCACCCCGACTTGGCATTGATGGACTATAATAATTATTTAATAAAATTAAATCATGTGTTTCAAAATTGATGTTATCTAATAATTCTTTAAATTCTTTAATAATAAAATCTTCATTTGGATATGAATGAATTTCAGTACTAACACGTCTAAACAAGTTTATAAAATCTTGTTTTGTTTTAAAAATATATGTAGTATTTTTAAAATTATTACTTGAATAAACTCATGGTGAGTTTTGGTTGTTCTCGTCAAGTCGGACATCCATGTTACTATATTTCCATGGTTCATAATAATCATATTCACTTTTTATAGTTACCGGGCGATTGGGATCTTTTATAAATAAACTTGGATACCCCGATTCTAAAGTTAGAAGTGTTCTATCTTTATTCCAATAAGAACTACCACCTTTTTCACTGTCTTTTTGCCATTGATTATGTTCAATTCGATATCAAGTATATAATGATGTTGATATTATTAAAACAGAAGAACCTAAAAATAAAAGTGCATACTTAAGACTTTTTCTCATTTTTCAAGCCATTATTAGTTATTCTCTTCCGTAACATATGTAATTGCTACTTGAACAGGGTTTGTGTTTTTTGAATATCTATATGCCTCAAATCTATAAAAACCTGAATTTGGAACAGTGAATTCAGCAACTTCAATATTTTTATTACCAGATGAAGAGGAAGCGATTAAGTTACCGGATGTATCTTTAATTAGAAAATCTATATCGGTTTTGTCGTTGGTGCCATTATATAAAAATGCTAAAGAAGCACAAATTTTATCACCTTTAGATAAATATACCAGGCGGGAATTTTTTGATCAATCCTTATATTTATTTGATATAAATAAATTACTTATATTAATATCTGGAAACTTTTTTACTTCAAATATTAATTTCTCTGATATATGTCTGTTTTTATGTATAAAACTAAAAGAAGTTGGCAAAGATACAAATGCAAGCCCAAACATGCTATAATAAATTTTAGATTTAACTTTTTTCATTATTTTGGTAATCCTTAATTGTTCATTTATTTAATACAAAAAATTATAACATGTATATAATGCATTAGAAATAATTTATAAAAATTCAAATAATATAACTTTAAGTTAATCATAATCTTTATAATTTAAAATTCACTATTAAACCTTATAATAAAAAAAATAATTCTTAAATATAGGAAACCATAAAGTAGACTAAAAATTAATTTAATGATTTATGCCTATATCAAAAAGTTCAGACTAAACATAGACAGCAAAATTTAATATTTTAGTGACATATTAATACATATCAAAAACTTTAGACAAGGACTAACTATTCGGGCAAAATAAATCCCGACAAAAAAGCTAACATTTTAAAGTCGGACAGAAAAGTTAACATGTAAATGTTAGCTTTTCTGTTACCATTCGTTGGTACCAACGAAAAAATTTTTTGAAAGGAAAATTATGTCAAGACATTTAAAGAAAGAAGAATTTGCAAAAATATATGAAGAATATCAAAAGTCAGGTTTCCCAGGTGCTTTTCGGGCTATTTACCAAATATCACCAGGAACAAAAAACTTACAAAGAAATAGTGTAAAAGTTAGAATTAATAAAATAATTAAGTATTATAATTTAGGTATGGAAGACTTATTGCAAACAAAGAAAGGCGAAAACCGCAAAAAAGGAAGTGGCAGTCCTAAGAAGAAAAGAGAACCAAATTGAGATATTTTTGATCGTGATGATTTGTTACAAATAGCTAAAAGATATTATGAAATTACCAATGAATTACCCAAAAGTAAGAAAGTTATTGAATTAAAAAGTTTTAGCATAAGTTATGTGAAGCTTTCAGAAGTTTTTGGCATTTCTAGGCAAACAATTTCTAAAACTCATAAGATTAAAATTTCACAAAAACTCCCTAAACATAGTGATGTAATTGAAAAATCGTTCATAGAAACAAAGTCAAGATATGGAAGGCTAAAGCTAAGTGTTTACATATCTCAAAAATACAAAATAGATATAAACGAACGTTCTTTAGGGAGATATATGAACCTTTTAGGCCTAAAATGTAAGCTAAGACAAAAATCAAAACGAAAAGAAATTAAAAATGTATCTTCACAAATTGATAACTTCGTAAATCGTGATTATAACGATCAAAACAATCGAAATATTTATGCAACTGATGTTTCATATATAAAAGCACCAAAAGACGTGTTAGAATCACACGTTTATTTGTCTGCAATTTTGTCTCATAAAACTAAACAAATTGTTGGTTTTAAATTATCAAGAAGTAATAATCTAGAACTAGTTTTAGACAATTTAAATTTATTAAAACAATACAAACCCAAAAATTTTATCATTCACTCAGATCATGGCTTTCAATATACACATCATCAATATATTAAAGAAGTTCAAAATATTGGTGGCGTTATTTCGTTATCAAGAGTGGGAAACTCACTTGATAATCGAGAAATTGAATATTGGTTTGGGATCATTAAAACCGAATTATTAAATGATTTAGATTATTCCAAAATTACGTTCAATGAACTTAATGATATGATACAAGAATATGTAGTTTGGTATAATAACGATCGAATTCAATCAAACTTAAACTGAAAAACGCCAAAGCAATTTGCAATGGCATTATAAGTTACTAAAATGTTAAATTTTGCTGTCCATGTTTATTTTCGTGTTAACTTTTTTGTCGGGATTTAAGATTAAATTAATAATGCTTTTTATATTCTAGGTTATATCAATTCGATATCTTAGTATAAAAACCTAGGAAATCTCAAGGACCAGTTCCATTGATTCGTTCTAAATTCAATTCATTTATTATTATTTGTGCATTTTTATTAATTGAGAAAACTTCTCAATTATATTTAGCAGGCATAACTGTTGGACGATGCAAATTGTTAATATTTTTAATAACATTTAAAGTTACTTTATCATTATCATAAAATGGAATTAAATATTCCTCTTCTCCATAGTTTGAGTATTCAATAAAGGGTTTAATGTAAATATCTTTCAGTTTCAAAACTTCATAAACATCTTGGTTATTTAAGTATAATCTTTCAAATAATGCTTTAATTTGTCCATCTTCATTAAAGTCATTTTGATTATTTAACTCTTTAAATCGTTTAATAATTTTATCATCGAATTCTTCCTTGCTAGATATTTTAATAAAATAAGTATATGAGTACTCATACTCAGAATTAAAATAATTTAAATTAAATGTTGTGTTGTTTTCTTGCTTTCTAGGTTCTTTTATATATTCTACATTATCGCCATTAGTTTTCACTCAATCTTCAGGGGCAAATACTTTAAATTTAGAAAATCTTTGATTTGCTGGGAGAATTAATTTATATATCTTATTAACTTCTTTTATAGCATCTTCTTCAGTTAAATGTTCTGAGCAGGAGAAAGTTAACAATGGGGAAATTGATATTATTGATCCAAATAATATTTTTTTAATGTTTTTCATAAAATATGTTTCCTTTCAAATATTTGTTTCAGTTAATTGTGGTAATATTTTTTTCTGATTTACAACACATAAATTATATAATAAATTTTATATTATTACGTTCAATATATGATAGATATATCATACTTCATAATTTATTTTTTATAAACTTAATTAATTAAGAAATTTGTAAACAAAAAGTTTAGAAAAAACAACTTGGAAATCTACTATGACAGTTTTTATGTCATATATAGCTAAATATTAGTAAGTAAAAAATCAAGCCAAATAGACTTGATTTTAAAATTATTTATCAATTTTAATTTTTACACTTGGTCCCATTGAAGCAGAAACTGTTAAGTTCAACATATAAGTCCCTTTAACTGCAGCGGGTTTTAGTTTCTTGATTAAAGAAATAAGAACCCTTGCATTTTCTGCTAATGCTTGTGTTGACATTGACTGTTTACCAATTAATGAGTGTACAATACCTGCTTTATCTGTACGGTAGTTTGCTTTTCCTTTTTTAAGTTCTTCAACTGCTTTTTCAGGAGTTGGTGTAACTGTACCAGTTTTAGGGTTAGGCATTAAACCTTTAGGTCCTAGTTTTTTACCATACTTTCCTAATAAAGGCATCATAGCAGGATCAGCAACCATTACATCAAAATCAAATTCATCTTCTTTTATTTTTTGTTCAAGGGCTGGTCCATCAACTACGATATCTGCGCCTGCTTCTTTAGCCGCTTTTGATTTTTCAGGGCTATTTGTCGCAACTAAAACTCTAATTGTTTTACCTGTACCATTTGGTAATAATACAGATCCACGAAGTTGTTGATCAGCTTTACGTACATCAAGGTTTAAGTTAAATGCTAAATCGATTGAAGCATCAAATTTTGCATATGAAGTTTTTTTAGCTAATTCTATTGCTTCTTCTAAATCATAAGCAACAGTTCTATCAAATTGCTCACGAGCATTTTTGAGATTTTTAGATAAATGTCTAGCCATTATTCAACTCCTTCATTAGCTTTTTCTTCATCACTAATAGTTGTAACTTCAATACCTTGTCCTTTAGTTTCAGCTAAGTTTGCCAAGTCAGCTTCTAAAGCCGCGGCTTTCAATTCAGCAAGTGCGGCTGATTTGGCTGCAGCTTTTGCTGCAGCTTTTGCTTTAAAAATATCATCATAACCTTCAACTAAAACACCCATTTGTTTTGCTGTACCAGCAATTGTAGCCATTGCAGCATCAATATCATTTGTGTTTAAGTCAGGTAATTTATATTCAGCAATTTCCCTAAGTTGATCTTTAGAAATTGTAGCAACAATAGTAGTTTTAGCATTTTTTGAACCTTGTTGAATCTTAGCAGCTTGTTTAATTTTGTATGATGCAGGTGCTGTGAATAATTTAAATTCAAATGTCTTGTCTTTGTAAACAGTAATTAAGACAGGAACTGGTTCATCACCTCTGTCTCTGGTTGCATCGTTAAATGCTTTAGTAAATTCTGGCATGTTAACACCTACACCAGCAAGAGCTGGTCCAGGCTTTGCTTTTCCAGCTAGGAATTGCAATTTAGCAACACGTTGTATTTCTTTTTTTGCCATGTTAGTATCCTTTCGATATTGTGGTCTAGCGATATTTTGATATCTCCCACTAGTAAGAGGCAATAACTTAAATATTGCTTTTCTATTATAATAAAAAAAATAATTTTTAAAAGTTATTTTTGTTTGTTTTTTTGACTAAACACAAATTTTAAAGCAACCAAAATAATATATAAAATATCTTATTTCTAACACAGAATAAGCATCATGATTTTTAAGATATAAATCTCAAGATTTGTATATATCATTGCCAGTAATTAATATGCTATTTATAATTAGACAAATCTCTAAATATCTTTATTATGATATCGTTAAAAATATTCTGCGTTAAATTTTTAACAAAAGATTTTTTCTAAAAATTAATACCATTTTAAGAAATCAGGGTTAAAAAATTTTGCAAATTAGCAATTTGCGTTACTTATTCAAAAGTTTTGTAAATTTCGGTATATATAATCAACATTTAAATTCAGAATTTTTTTATAATATTTCACTACCCAAACGTGCCGCTTACTTTGGCAACTTGCATGTTTGGGGAAGTTAGAATCATCCGGAAAAATTTACCAGTTTCTCAAATATAAAAAAAACCTTTCAAGTTTATTTTGCTTTTCCAAAATATTGAAAGGTTTTTAGTTTGTTTAATTACCTTTAACTTCTTGTAAGAATCAAGGCAAATCAACTTCAGCAGGTTTTTTAAGATGTCATCTTAAAATTTGAGCTGCTACTGAATTTGTGTTTTTAATGCTTAAAGCTTCTTGGGCAGGTTTATTAACTCCTAAATAGTTATAAGCAGATGTTTCATAGTTTCAAGCTAATAATTCAGTTAAAGGAACTCCAGAATTAATTGTTGAAATATATGAATTATTTGGTCCTAAAATTCCCGTGCCAGAATTTCCTGAATTAAAGAATGCTTGCACATAACCATTTTGTCTAAATAAACTTATTACACTTGAGCTAGTTTGCGCTCGGTTAACAAAGTATCCAGCTTGTTTTCCATATGGAAAACCGTTAATAGCAAATTGTTTGACATTTGGTCCAAATTGAACTCCATCTTCAGAACCAAAATAGTTCATATCCATATTTGGTAATTTATATCAATTTTCAAATCAAGCAACTAAGTCAAATTTTCCTTCTTTACGAGCCGCTTCAATTAAGGGTTTAATATCTACTGCAAAGACTGTTATGTCAACTTGCATACCACTTGCTTTTTCGTCTTTTTCATTAATTTGATCAACACCTGATCAAATTACTTCAATAGGTACTTCATTAGCAACATTTAAGCCACCTCAATATGAAAATCCATCATCAACATCATTCCCAAAATTATTAGATGCTTTAGTTAAATAATTACTTTTTTGTTTCTTGCCTAAATTCTCGCCTTCAACTTCGCTAAAGTTTGAAATATGTTGCACATGGTTATTAGTTATAGCGTAAAATCTTCCATCTAAAGGATCTTTCGATACCTTAGCTAACATAGTTGCTGAACCACGGTTATAAGCAAAACTACGAGCCCTTACATTATCAACTAGGCCAATTGCTTCTCAAGAACTATGCATATATTCTTGGTCTAGTTTATAACCTTCGTGTAATTTATAACTAACATTTTGGTTTGGATTATATTCATTTGATTTGATTATTTCTTCTGAATTATAGAATAAAATTGGTTGATTTTCTTGAGTATAATCTAACTTTTGGTAGTTAAATTGATTTGTTTCTAAATTACTAAAAGTTTCTTTTTGAAGTGAGTTGGTATATTGTATTGTCACATTAGCCCCAGCTGTATTAATTAAAAAGGCTTTGTTTTTATCAAAAGTACCAAATTTAGAACTATCAAATGTTTCTTTATAAGTAATAGCTTCTTTATATGGATTAGCTACTAATATTTTATATTGATTATCATCAACAGTAACTTTAAAAATAACACCTTTACCAGCTTCATACTTGGCACTTAAAGTATAGTTAAATTGTGGATAATTGCCACCACTTAATTTTGAATATAATTTGGTTTGACGTGAAACTGATAAAGTTTGACCTGAAAATAGTTGCTCAAAGTTAAATTCATAAGGGGTATGTTTATAAGTTTCTTCACCTTCACCACTAATTCTTTTTAACCTATGATCATCTTGAATTAATTGGTTAGCAAATAATGTGACTGTTAACTTTCTTTGAGTTGCATTATTTGCTAACAGAGTTTTTGAGATATATTTTTCAGCTAAAGTTCATGATGCTGAATTAGTTTTAGCATCATAAGTTCATAGCAGATCTTCAAAATATGGTTCAATTTCCCTAGTTCTAGTTATGCTTGAACTTGAGTCAAAAACTGTTTGCAATGTTGTAGTTTTAAAAGTTAAGTTTTCTTTAGTTGTAGTTCCTGATCTAAAACCAGTTATTTTATATCAAGTATTAGCAACGTATGATAAATTAGTTGTTGGATTTGTAACTTTAAACTTAACATAAACTGAATTATTATCACCTGGCTTTACTTCTTCAATGCTAAATTGATCTTTACTAAGAGTAAAGTTTTTATAGGTTTGATTATTTTTTACACTGACATAAGATTTTAAAGAAGTTTTATCTTTACTAATAAATTCTTGTGCCGATAATGAACTAATGTTAGTAATCGTTAAATCATTATAAGTTAAAGCATTTACTATTATTTCAGGATATAAGTTTTCTTTATAATCATTTCTAAGGTTTTTAAGAGTAATAACCTTAGAAGAATTAGTATATCTTTTAGTAGTATCAGTTTTGCTAATAAATCCTAGTTTAAAACTTAGTTCATTTGAATTATTATTTACAACATCATAATAATAAACAAAATAGTTCTTTTGGATTTCAGTTAAATTTATTGAATTACTTTGATCACTTGTATTAGCAATGCTTGCACTAGAAGATCATAAACTTTCTTGTTGCTTACTATTTTCAATTGTCTTATCATCTGATGCACTAGTTTTACTTGGATTTTTAAATTCATTATTTTTTGAACTATCTTCGCTTGTTGCATTAGCCTTTAATTTAAGTAAATAATTAAGTTTATTAGCGGCGTTTTGAGCTACGATATCTTTTGGATCTATAACTGCATAATTTGTATCTTTAGCTACGTTAGCTTTACGTAATTCAAAGTTAGTTGAATTAATTTGATCAATAATACTTTTATGATTTTGATCAATATTAGCAGAACTAAAATCTGATGCAGTGAATCAACTATTAGAATTAGCAGGTTTAATGTCTAAATATGTTAAAGGTTTAAAGTATTTAATTGTTTTAGAGTATTCTGAAAGACTTTGATAATTGACTAAAAATCTGTTGTTAGTTTTATCGACTTGAGTTCCATTTTCTTTAATTCAGAATTTAACTTTTGCACTTCCTCCAACACTAGAATCTACATAGTTTTTAGATTCAGTTAATTCATCAGCATATATTTGGAATTTACCTGCTTTTGGTAATTCGTAATATTCATTAAATGCTTTAACAGCATCTTTAGAATTAACTTGATTATGAGTTTTCTTAGGATCTTTAACCTTTGTTAATTCTAAAATTTTGGAAGCATCCTCTTTAGTCTCTGTTTTAATTAAATTCAATAAATAATTAAAATCATTTTGATCTTGGTTAGTTGATTTATCATTTTTTTCATTTGCTAATTCAACATCAATAATTTGTTCTTTATCACCTTGTTTAACTTTAAATTTAAAAATAGCAACATCTTTATTAGAATCATTAACATGGAAAATATCAGTTTCATTATAGTTAATTCATTCATAATTTACACCATTTGGAACAGTAATAGTAAAAATTTGAGAAATAAATGTTTCTTTAATTTTTGCATGAACTTGTTTAATTTCATCTGGTGTTAAAGCATTTTGATTATTATTGTTATTTACAGTTGGATTAACTAAATTAACAACCGACTTAAGTTCTTTACTTTTTAAACTTTCGATTTTCTCCTTTTCAATATTGAAAATATCAAGAGCAAATCAAGTTAAAATATTAGAAGATCTTTGTGATATGTAAAATCGAAACCTTTCTACAAAATTAGGGTCATCTTGAGGTAATTGTCATGATCCAGGCTCCTTATAGAATTTTTGTTGCTTAAATCATTCACTTGGGGTTATACTTACTCCTTTTAATCATTCTTCTTTAAAAGTAACATTATTTTGAGTTGATAATTTCGAAGTTTTAACAACTTTTTCGTTAACTAAAAATTCCAGTTCTGCTACTACTTTAGAATTTTCATATTTAAAACTTCCTGCCTTAAATCTAAATTTAAAATAGTTATGCAAAATATTATTTTTGGCATTAAAGTTTTCTTTAATGCTAGCTTCATTAGCACTTAAATCACTTTGGTAATAATTTTTTAAATTTTCATAGTTTACAGTAAAAATTTCATCTAAATTAGTGTAATTAAGTAAATTTAATTTAGTATTAAAATCATTCGTAAAAGTATATGTTTTTTCTACATCCGTTACTAGCGATGCTTCGCTTGTGCTTTTAGCTGTATAAACAAAGGTAAGTTGGTTAATATTGCTTTCAACAGTTTTAATTGCTTTTAAAGTTATGATGGCCCCATCTATTTTTGGATTAGCTAAAAAGAGATTTTTGTTTTGTTCAGTAATATTTACACTATATACTTCACTAGCTAAATTATATCTTGTTAAATTCTCAGATAATTGTGGTGTAAGTTTGCTTTCAATATCTGTTTTAAATTGTTGAATTTCAGCACTTGAAGCATTCCCGTTTAAATTACTTTGTGCTTCAGATAAATTATTTAAAATGTTGTTAATAGAATTAATATTTGAAGCTGAATTAACATATACGGCTTTATTAATCAATAAGTTATTTTGTAATAAATTAGATGCTTCTGATAAATATCTATCAAAATCAGATTTATTAGAAGCATTATTGTATTTACTTGTTGCTTTAACTTTATTAGCTTCATTAATTGCAGCTAAAATATCTGTAACTTTATTATTGTATAAATTAGCATTGTTTTTAGTTTCATTAATTAATGATTCAATATTTAAAGTGTCAATATGAGCTACAAATGCATTTTTAAGTCCATTGCTTAAATTATTTAAATTATTAATATTTGTTTTAGCTTGAGTTCTTAAGTTATTTAAATTCTCCTGGTTTTGAGAATTTTTACTAATTTCGTTAGCTTGATTAATAAAAGTATCTAATTGGCTAACCAAGTTAGGATCAGATAATTTAGCATTATTAATAAATTCCCCATTGTAATATGAACTTACTGAATTAATAAAATCATTAGTTGCTGCATCTTTATTAGTTTTAGCTACAAAAGCTTTATAAATAGTTTTTAAACTTAAAGCTTTTGTATTAATAGATGAATATTTATTAATAGACTTTAATAAATTATTATTGGTTTTATAATCATTAACTGCTTCTAAATTTAATAAAGAAGTTTTAACTTCAGAATTAAAAATTGAATTTTCTTGGTTAAAAATCTTAACTATTTCATTAAAATCATTTAAGATTTTTTCACCATTTGCCTTAAAAATTACAAAACTAGTTTCAAGCTCTTGAAGTTTTGGTAATTCATTTGTTAAATTTGTTAAAATTTCTTGGTTGTTTGAACTAATTAAAGTAATACTATTTTGATATTGAGTAAGTAATGAATTATAGTTTTTGTCTAAAACTTTTTCTAAAAAGTTTTGATATTCACTTGCATAATTTTTTGCTTGATAAGCAGAAGAATTACTATTAATAGTTAATAAGGTATTAACAAAGTTCGTTAAGGTGTCAACACTAACTTCTTGCAGGTATGTTTCATTATTTAAGATAGTATCAAATATTGAAATAACACCAGTTGGTAAACTAGCTGCGCTTTGTTTAATAGCATTAATTTTGTCTTGTTTAACACTTAATTCATTTTGTTTTGTAGGTTCATTTGGTTTATTTGGATCGCTTGGACTAGGGTTTGGATTTTGTATTTGATTGTTTTGAGTCTCTTTAAGTTCGCGTATTTTTTCACTTAATTGATCTAATAATGCTTTTTGACTTGTTAAAGCGTTTTTAATATCTGAATTTAAATTATTATAATCATTTAAAGCAGCATTTAATTTAGATTCATCTGTTAGGGCAACACTACCTGGAATTTTAGCTAGAATTTCTGCATGAGTAGTTGTAAAGTTCTTTACACTGCTTTGAATTGGGTCAATTGGATTTGCAGGCTTTTCTGGGTCTTTATTACACGCAATAGCAGCAACAGAACCAAGTGGTAAAGCTATAATATTTGTTAATAATATAAATGTTTTCTTTGTTTTTTTCATATAGTCAATTCCTTTCTTTGTTTGAATTTATATTTTAAAAATAATAAACATTCCAGAAAATGAAATATTTACTATAAATATATTATATAATATATTTGTGAAATCACAACAAACTATAATTAATTTCATAAATAATATTAAAGCACCAACAGTTTTTGAAAATGAGTTATACAAAATTTTAAAAAATTTTATTAATTATTTTAATTTACATGACAAGCAAACAATTATTTTAGATGTCTCGCTTGTTTCACGCAATGAAATTAAAAAATTGAATAAAACATATCGTAATAAAGACTATATTACTGATATCTTATCATTTGATTTCCGCGATCAAGAATTATATGATAAATTGCCATTACTACACTTAGGAGAATTGGTGATTTGTTGAGATCGAGTAAAGCGCCAGGCAATTAAATTTAATCATTCTCTAAAACGAGAATTTTGTTACTTATTTACCCATGGGCTGGTACATTTATTTGGTTATGATCATGAAGAAGAAAACGAAAGAATCGAAATGAACAAAATTGTTGATGCTATATTTAACCCATTAAATATTACACGTGAAGGATAACAATACTATGAACATTGAAAAATTAAGATATTTATTAACTAAATCGTATGCACCATATTCAAATTTCCAAGTAGCCGCTATTGCTATTGATGAATTAGGCAATGAATACCCTGGCGTTAACGTTGAAAATGCTGCTTACCCATCTGGTTTATGTGCTGAGCGCAGTGCCTTATTTGGCTCAGTTGCTTACGGAGCAAAAGTTGGGAGTTTCAAAGAGATACACATTATTTCTAAAAAAGAAGATGAAATAAGTCCTTGTGCTGGGTGTCGCCAAGTAATGAGCGAATTTATGCCGCAAGATGCATTAATCTACCAATATTCGAATGATGGGCAAAAAGTGCGCATAAACAAATTATCTGAATTAGTTCCATTTCCAATTACACCAAAAGATATTAAATAATGAAAATTTGTTTTGCTAGTATTTTGGGAAGGCCAAATGTTGGTAAGAGCAGTTTAGTAAATGCAATTGTTGGCTATGATATTGCAATTGTAACAGATACTGCCCAAACAACAAGGGACCAAATAACTGGTATTTATACTGATGAAGATTTCCAACTTATTTTTACTGATACTCCTGGAATTCATAAAGCCGAAAATAAACTTGGTGAAAGTTTAAATAAATCTGCTTACGAGTCAATTAAAAATGTGGATGTAGTTTTATTTTTAAGCCCAGCTGACGAAAAAATTGGCAAAGGTGATAAATTAATTTTAGAAAAAATTACTAATCAAACGCATAAAATTGCAGTTATTTCTAAAGTCAATAAAATTAAAGGAAATCCAGAATTATTAACATCCAAAATATCTGAATTACAAGCATATAACTTTGATTACATTGTATCTACTGATATAAGTAATAAAAATTCAATAAATTATTTACTTAAATTAATTAAAGATAATTTTGCCTATGAAGATACTTTGCAATATGATCCAGATTACATTACCGATAAATCTATACGTTTTATAGCTAAAGAAATCATAAGGGAAAGTGCCATTAATTTACTGTATGAAGAATTGCCTCATTCAATAGCAGTTGAAGTAACAGAATTTAATGAATCAGATCCTGAACATATTTATATTGATGCATATATTTATGTTAAAAAAGATTCACAAAAAGGTATGGTAATTGGTAAAAATGCGTCTAAAATTAAACAAATAAGCCAAAATGCAAGACATAAAATAGCCCACCAATTGCAAACCAAAGTTACCTTAACATTAAAAGTTAAAGTAGCCAAAAAATGAAATGATAATGAACAACAATTATCAAAATTTGGATATTAAAAGATAACTTAAAAGCCATATGTATTAATATAGTGAACCCATAAAATTGGACTAAAATTAATTTAAGGATTGATGCCTATATCCTAAAGGTGTCAGTCCTTTTAATTTTGTGATAATTCGTTTTTTGTTGTAATAATTTATATACTTGCGCATCGCTTTTTCTAAGTCTTCTAGAGTTTTGAATTCTTTTTCATGACCATAAAACATTTCGTTTTTCATGGTTCCAAAAAATATTTCAATAACACAATTATCATAGCAATTTCCCTTTCGCGACATACTTTGTTTAATACCTCTTTTACTTAATTTGTCGCGATATTGTTTCATTTGATATTGCCATCCCTGGTCAGAATGCAAAATTAAACCATTAAGATTTTTATACTTTTTAAAAGCTTTATTTAGCATTTAATTCACTTGTTCAAAATTAGGACTTTTTGAAATTGTGTATGAAACAACTTCGCGGTTATGCACATCTATAATTGGTGATAAATATAGTTTTCCACTTGCTATTTTGAATTCAGAAACATCAGTGCTTCAAGTTTGATTCAATTTTGTAGTTTTGAAATTTCGCTCATAATAAGTGTTATGATTCTTTTTGTCAACAATCCTTGTAAGGAGTAAGTTATTACAAATTTTTCCAATTTCACCTTTATATGATTTATATTTTGATTTTGGCTGTAAACCAAATAAATTAAGTAATTTCATCAATCTTTTAACCCTTTTATGGTTAATAATATAACCTCTATTTCTTAGTTCTAAACAAATTCTTCGATATCCATAACGGGATTTATTCTCATTAAAAATATTCGTTATTACTTGTTTTAAATCAAAATCTTTATCATTTTTTGAAAAACTTTGAACAATATAAAAGTATGTTGACTTTGCTAATTGAAAAAAGTCTAGCATTAATCTTAATTTATATTTATGCCTTGATTCAAATATTACTTTTGCTTTTTCTTGTTTGGTTGCTCTGTCCTTTGTTGAACCAAGGCTCTCAATTTTTTTAAGAGGTCTACCTCCATTTCAAGCTGGGCATTTCTTTCTTCGAGTTCTTTAATTCTAGATAATGTTTTATCTTGTTTTGGGTTATTATTCTTTGGCATGGTCATTGGCATTTTACCTTTCTTTTTATTTATAAGACCATTATACCCAAATAATTTAAATTTTTTCACTCATGAATTAATTATTCCAGAATTAATTAATAGTTTTGCTTCCAAAGAGCGGATTGATTTACCATTTAATACTTGCTTGATAATTTCTAATTTAAAACTAGGACTGAAGTTTCGTCGTTTATTTCTTTCTGTAAATATTTCTAATCCGTGGAAGTTGTACAAATGCTTTATAAACTGAATTGTACGCATATTTACATTAAAAATTTCGGCAATTTGTTTGCTACTCTTACCAGTTTTATATAGTTTTATAATCTTTAGTTTATCTTCTAATTTTAACTTCATAATAAAAACCCCTAAGTTTTACCAATTGATTTGGACCAACTTGTGGGGTTCACTATATAAATACATATGGCTTTTATTGTTAGTGGTTTACATTGTTTAAATTATTTTGATTTAGTATTATATGGGATTTTCTTATCTTGTTCTTTTTCATACCTAGCATTAAAACCAGCATCTTTTATTGATTTAAATAAACTAGTTTCGCCCTCTTGAACAATAATAACACTATATTCATCAAAAATACCTTCATTATATTTTAATAAATATCTTAGTTCAGCTATTCCATTATAATCTAGCCGCTCATAATTATTTGGTTTTTCTACAACTATCCTAATTTCCTTAGTTGCTTTAGCGTTACTAAAAGTAATTTTAGTTGGTACATTATTAAAATAATCACCGACTAAAATATCACTAAATTGACCTTTATTCATATCTTGAGCAGAAATTGTTCAAATAGATTGATTGTTATAGAGTTTAATTTTGTTTAAATTTCTTTCATTACCGTTTCGATCTTTAAGCTCTAAACCTGCTAAGTTTTTTATGCTTGGTACATTAGAAAAATCAAGACCAAGTGGTCATGATGCAACAAAATTACGACTATTATTATCCTTAAGACTATAAGTTCGATTTAATCCTTGGAAGAATTTTTCATTATTTCTGGTTCAATAAAACATTTTTAAAGCCTTGTTCACTTTATACAAGTCAAATTCACCAGCAATATAAACATCTTCTTCATCAAATGATAAGTTGTCAAATTTAATCACGTCATATGATCTAGTTTTATTAGTATTGTCATTTAGATTTAAATTTTTGACTTTAGTTAAAACAAGCGGGTTGATTGATCAATTTTCAATATTGGATCCAGTGTTTAAGCTTGGGTCAGTGTAAAAGTTTAATTCTTTAATTTCTTTATCTTTTAGCTTCTTCATTACATTTGTATTAGTTGAAGCGAAAAATAATTCTAATAAAGGTAATTTATCAGGTAATGCACCAAAGATTTCATCCATATTTTGATTACGGTTACTTTTACCAATATTTTTAATACGGTAACCAGTTACTTTATATTTAGGATCATTGTTTAACTTGGAAATAAAAGCCTTAGCATTTTGGTATGCATTTTGCTGTGAAACATCTATTTCAATGATAATAGCATATTGATATTGATTATCAACTTGTTTAATAGTTTTATATTTAGTTGCACTAATTCCATCTACATTACCAATTAAACTTCGATATCCATTTGATTCAAGTTCATATTTAATATCTTGAATGCTTCAATTTTTCTGGTAATTTTGTAAACTGAAATAATCTAGCCAGTGTTGCTCAACATCTAGTGTATCAAAATCAAGAATGTTATTTGCATCACTAGTATAATTAGAGTTTTCGTAACTTGGAGTTTGTGTATCTGTATTTGGATTATTTGGTTCTGGATTTTTATCACTTTGTTGTGAGCCTTGGTTTGCTTGTTTTAAACTTATTATTTTTTTATTTAAATTATCAAGAAGCTTAATTTCTGCTTGCAAGTTACTTTTGGTTTCGCTATCTAAGCTATAATATGCATTTACAGCATTTTTAACTTTAGCTTCATCGTCTATTGTAATGTTGTTAGTATTTTTACGTAAGACCTCAGCATGAGCATTTTTATAATTATTCACTTTAGTATTAATATTTTTTTGGCTTTGTTCAACACGTTTTAAATCACTTATTGTATCTTGTAAATTTAATAATATATTATAGTAATAATCTAATTTACTTTTAACGTTATTGCTTAAGGATTGATAATCACTAAGTGCAGAATTTAATCTTGCTTCATCAGCTAGAGAGACATTGCTAACAGTCTTATTCAAAATAACATTATGAATATTTCTAAAATTATTTATTTGGCGATTTTCTAAACTAACTATTTCTTTTAAAAGGGAATCTAAGTGGTTTTTTTGTGATTGCAATTTAGTTTTAACTTCTTTGCTTAAATTACTATACTCATTGATTGCACTTCTTACTTTTTGTGCATCAGCTATGCTAATATTATCAACATTTTTATCTAAAACGGTTTTATGAGCATTTTTATAATTAGTTTCTTCTTGAGTTTGTTGTTGTATGTTAAATAAATTATTATTTATAGTATTATTTAGTAATACATCAACACCTTTTTTAAATTCTGGGTCTTTTAAACTAATTTTAAAAGCTTCTCGCATAGCTTCTTTTTGCTCACTAGTAATAAGGTGTTTTGAATTTGCAAAAAGTTTGTCAAAATATTTTTCGAATTGTTCATCTTCAGGAGAAGAACATGATACTACAGATAAAGTTGTTACACTTGTAAAGGTAGTTAAAAGTATTATTTTTTTTAATTTCATGGTTTGTTTCCTTTATTTAATTTATTATGTTATTTGTCATTAACTTATTATAATATATATATATATATAACTAAAAAGTATAAAAACTTGTAATATTGATTTGACTAGATAAGAATATAAAGCTTAAAAGTTAAAAAAACCTGACTATAATTAGTCTGGTTTATTAATTTAATATTTTATTACGTTGTAATTAGCTACTTAACTATATTTTTGAAAATAAATACTATGATTTGCAAATTTTGATTAAAACCCAAAAAAGTTTTGCATAAAAGATAATACTAATACATTAATTTTAGATAAACAACTAATGAATATTAAACACTAAGGTCTAATGCTTATTTTTTTTCTGCTTGTAATGCTTCGTTAATATCAACTTCAATATTATTTTCTTTAAAAATTCTGTCGTAGAACATTATTACCGCATCTTTCTCATCCTTTTTTAAAGTATCAATTCAAGAATAATCAAGAACTTTCTTTTTCTTTTTGGTGGCAATTTTGTTTGTCTTAGGTGCATTTTTGCTTTGTTTTTTTATAATCATAATTAAATTATATAGTTTTAATTTATTCTTTTAGTTATTTATTAAAATATTTTTCTAATTTTGTGAAATATACTAAATTCTGCTTAAGATGTTAAAATTTAATATTTATTGTATTACCTAAATTTTTTAATTCTTCAGTTTTTTAAATATCATTTAATAATATCTTTCTTTTTAATAAAATATTCGTATGTTAAATCTGGACAGAAAAGTTAACGTGAAAATATCATCGTTTCTGTCCAGATTTATTTTGCTAAATATTTATTTTTTTAATTGTGGTTGTGGTTTATTTTAAAATTAATTATATACAAAGTCAATGTCTAACTCTTCTGCATTTTTAGCAGCTGATTTTGGAACAATTAAAAAATAGGTTTTATATCACTCATCATTTCCAAAAGCACCATGTACTCCTCATTTAAAATCATTAGTGAATAAAAATTTACGAACTTTATCATTATATTCAAAATTTATTACAATTTTTTTATTATTTATATCCAAATTGTAGTCCGAAATATTCCAACCCAATTTTCGGTTATCAGATCAAGCTAATTTAAGACCTAAAAAATTATTTAACATTAATAAATCATGGGACTCAAAATTAATTTTGCTCAATAGTTCTGCATAGTCATTTAAGATAACAGTATCGCTAGTATAATAATTAGGTTGGTTCTTCTTTAATAAGTTGATAAAATCATCTTTGTTTTTAAATAGATAACTATTGCTTTGTATATTTTTTGTTTTTCATTTGGGGAATTTTTTATTATGCAAGTTATCATAAGTTAAGTTATTATAATACTTAAAAACATGATAAAATCCAAAACCAGAACCAGGAGTATAATTATTTATTTCAATATGTTCTAAATAACGTTTATCTTCATCAGCAATCCTATCTTTATCAATCGCAAAAACTTGTGGCGATCCACCTTCTTTTGTAAAAATACTACTATTAGAGTTCCAGAATGCATAATTACGGATTTTAGAATATTCTTCTTGTTTCTTCAAATCATTATAATGTATTAATAAAAGAGTTGTTGGAATACTAAGAATACTTAAAGCCAAAAAACAAAACAAAGTATATTTTCAAAGTTTCCTTTTATTAGTTTTCTTTAACATATGTAATTACAGTCTCCACACTATTTCTAGTAGTTTTAGGTATATAAGCTTCTAGTGTGTATCATCCTGAAAAAGGAACAGTAAATTCAACAACTTCAATATTGTTAAATGAAGAATTTGAGGAATCTATGGTTATACCAATTTCATTTTTAACTTTAAAATCACATCAGTTTTATCATTTGTACCATTGTATAAAAATGCTAGCGAAGCTCTGATTTTATCTCCTTTATTAAAGTAAACTTTTCTAGTGTTAGTAGCAGGGTTATTTCCTTTTTTAGCATTTGGTAAGACAATTAGAGATTGCAATGCATTTTCAATTTTATCATATTGAGGTATACCGAATCCAGTTTCAACTGTATAAAGATTATTAATACCTTTAGGTTTTCTTGAACCTGTAATAAGTGCAGATTTAAAGATAATTGAGTCTGAACCTAAATCAAAATAACTTTTATATTTTTGTTTTAACATAGCAGCTATACTGGTAACTACCGGAGCTGAAAAGCTAGTTCCAGAATTATCGTAGCCATATTCTATACCCTCATAAATTGTTCTATCAGAGAATCAATAGTCTCCGCCAGGCGCGACAACTGATAAGTAGTTTTTGTAATTCGCAACTTGACTATAATCAGCACGCTTTTCAGGATTTGTATTTGAAGTGGCTCCTACAACAATACTATTCTTAGATAGAGCAAGAGCACTCATTTCTTTTTGTCTACGATAACCATTGCCAGATGCAACAACATTTATTAACTCAGGGTTGTTAAAAATTAAATTGTCTAAGTAATTAGACAATCATTTCATGGTATCATCTGGATCATATGGATATCCCCAACTATTATTTACTAAATTAGTATATTTTAGTAAATAATTGAATTCACTTGAAAGGCCATTTCACTTCATATCAGCCTGAACAGATACTACAGTAACTGTTGGATTAATTCCTTTTGTACCAGCTATTAATTCAGAAACTTGGGTGGCATGTCTCGATGATTTTTCACTATAAAATCATACGTCTCTTCACCAAATACCATTTCCATATTTTCTATTTCAATCAAAAGCTTTTGAATGTGTCTCGGCTACCCCTAGTTCTAAAACACCTACATTTAATTTGTTGTTTATAAAACTATTGAAATGTCTTTCGCGTGTCTTTTTAGTTAGTCCTACAAATGAAAATAAATGATCATTATCAGATTCATTTTTAAAATTTACATAGTTGTATCTGCTTTCAGGTATTTGTAAATTTTCTGCACTATTATTATCAAGTTTGCTTTTTTCAAAATCTTCGTATTGAGTCTTTGTATTAAAATTATAAATATTGTTATAAGTAATTTTATTATCAATAAAATAATTAAGAACTTTATTAATTAAAATGTCCTTATTAATATTTTTTAAATAAGCAATGGATAAAACACCTGCAAATTCTTCATATTTAACTGGTATATCGTTACCAACATTTTCCTTTATAAATTTTATAATCTCAGATTGTTGAACATTGTTTAACTTTGTAAATATTTCTAACCTATTTACACCAAAATTTAACAAACGTTGCTCAGATCCGGTGCTTTGAACTTGTAAAAATTGACTTTCCAAATTTATATTTTGTATCTTTAAATCTTCTGTTATAATATTATTTAGACTATTTACAGTATCGATTCCATTTATGGCAACCAATGGAATTGCAGATGCTGCTATAGACGAAATAATAAATATTTTTTTAAGTTTTTTTGTGTACATATATAACTCCTAATTCATTAGGTAATAGCAATTTTTTTTGCCTTAAAAAACTAAGGCATTTTTATTATACCATTTTTTAGTATTTATAATAAAATTATATATTATAAAAGATATTTATAAACAATAAACATATACTACGGGGAAATATCATGAAATTACGTAAATTTTTATTACTGACAACTAACTTAGTTACTATTACCGCTGTTACTGCTGTTTCGTGCAATGCAAAGCAACCTGCTAAAAGAGTATTTAATTTTCAAAATGTTAGTGAAATTACAGTAACTCAAACAAGTGCTGAATTCTCAGTTAAAATAACTAACTTGCAAGCAAATGACCAACTTAATATAAAAATTAATGACACTGTTCATAATTT
The DNA here is from genome assembly GCF_055523555.1 of Mycoplasma sp. 11548. Classification (NCBI taxonomy): domain Bacteria; kingdom Bacillati; phylum Mycoplasmatota; class Mollicutes; order Mycoplasmatales; family Mycoplasmataceae; genus Mycoplasma; species Mycoplasma sp. 11548. The sequence continues at coordinate 571,278 of NZ_JBVFVF010000001.1, read as the reverse complement.
TACAGTTTCAAGTTTAAATAAACCGGCTGATAATGAATATAAAATTACTATTACTGGTTTAACAAAAGGTACTACATATTTATTAGATACCATCAAGGTAAACAATGACACATTATTTAATGTTAAACGTCCATTTACAACATTAAACGATGTAGTAGCTGCAAACCCGCCTATTGAAAATAGAGAACAAGAAGAGCCAGTAAATCCTAATCCACCAAGAGAAGAAAATACACCTTCTAACCCAGGGACAAAAGAACCAGTAACAGAAGATCCTAAAACTGTCACGAAGCAACCAGAAGCAGAAAAACCCAACAATAGTACTGATAATAAGCCAAGTGGTTCTGATAATTCAGAAAAAGTGGATCAACAACCTACACCCCTACTAAATAGTGGATCTGATGCACAAGAAGGTTCAAAACCAAATGATGATGAATCTGGTAGTAAAACCCAAACTAGTGATAGCGATTCAACTAATACTAATCAAATTGATACTGAAAAAGAAGCAATTAATGAAAATAAACCAACTGGTGATAACACCATTGATAATAATGCATATAAGGGCCAAGAAGAATCGAAGGATCCTTCTGAACCAATACATGAAGCAAAACCACTAGTTCCATTGCATAACTTTTTACCTATTTCAGAAAATGAAGTATTTTTAACTGCTAATATTACTAATGAAGAAAAACAACAATCCTTGGCAAAACTAAATGAAAGTATTTATACAAGCCTTGATAAAGTAGAAGAAAAAATCAGGGGTAAACAACCCTTTCTGGAATATCTTGATCCTGAGACTGAACTTATCTTTCGAGAATATAGTTATACAAATGATGATGGAAAAACATATAATTATCTACTTGGTAAACAAGGTTTGCTAATGTTAGTTCATGAATTTAAACGTAAAATTCCTTATGGTCAAGAAATCAAAGATCTACAGGCACTTATCTTTAATGATTATAAAGCTATTGATGAAAATGCCAATGGATTATACATGCCTGATTCCCGCAGAATCTTCGTGAATGGTTCAGGGGCTCAAAATAAACAATTTGATTTATATGAAATTATTGGTTTTTTAATGCCGACTATCTTCCATGAATACATGCACCACTGAGCAAGTGTTTATGCTGAAATTGGACTAATCGAAGATCCTAAAATAGATGTGAAAAATAAAGTAGCAAAAGACTTAAATAAACGCCAAACAACAGAAATATACTATAATCCTCCACAAAATAATACAAATGATGGACATTCACACGGAGCAAGGCAATTTTGAAATTCATATTTTACTAGTTATTTTTATAGTTTATTAAATTATGATATAGATAAAAAAGGTTATATTAATCCAGAGATATTGAAAAAGTTTGGTATTCCTGATGAAATAAAAGATTATTTACTTTTCAAAAATTTATCTGTAAATGATCTTTGGCGTTTAGCAAATGAATTAGAAACTCCAAATCATTTAAAAAATTATCCAACTTCTGAAACTCCACTATTCTTTTCACCCCGTGGTTCATTTTACACATACACCCCAAGATTAAAATATACCTTTTCCTTAACTGAATTAGTGCCTCGCGAATACACTAAGTATGCTTATGAATCATACTTTTCTATTAATGATCAAAATAAATCATATATGAATGAAGAAACCAAACCAAATTCAGTGAATTGGTTTGGTGCTTGATATTTCAATATAGATTCTAGTGGTTATGTTTCTGGTTCTTTTTCACCATCAGGGAATGCCGAAGATTGATCCCATACTTATTTAAACAATTTTGATTCACCAATCAGGCAAGGTTGATTTCAAAACGGTGAAGGTGTTAATCTTTACGATAATTCTCCTAAGTTTAATGCCACTGCTATGCCTAATTCTATATTTGATATTAATAAATTTAGGCATTTAAATGAGATAAATCAAATCACTGAATTACCAGCTGAAAAAACTAAAAATAGAGCTAATGAATTTTATAAATTATTCTTAGAAACCATGGGATATGGTAAAACAATAAGTCAAATTTATACTTATAGTGAAACCTCAAATAGCGGACAAGGCTTAGAAATAACAAGTACTAGCTACCCTACATTGCTTAGATTTAGTGGTTTTATTGACTCTAGTAAAAAAGTAGATGGTTTAGTTTTAAAAACAAATGATCAGATTTATAACCAGGTTAAATTTGACTATAGCAATGCTTTTAACTTTTTTGGTAAGTCTAATTATGATGAAGGTGCTTCTCTTTATGAAATAGCAGATGATCAAAATTTAAAAATTACAAAAGACCGCCAAACTCAAATTAATAAACGTATTTATCCTGATGATGTTGGATATAGTGCAAATTATTTAAGTTATATAACTAAAGAATTTATTGATGTTAAAGATAATTCAACTATCCATTTATGAATTGATAAGGATAATGATGGTAAAGCAACCAATGATGAATTAATTGATCAAGAAATAACTCTCCCAACCCAAAGAGCAGTAACAACTCAAAGGGCTACTAATGCTACTTATAGCAAATTTGAAAAATTCTTAATTCAAAGTGAAAATAGATTAACTACTTTGAAACAAATTAAGCAATAATAGATATTAAAACATTTGCAATTTTAATTGCAAATGTTTTTTATAGAATCACTATTATTTGTAATATTTTATAAATTCCTCACTGTATCATTTATTGAGTTTTCCGTAATATTCATTCGCTTTTTCAAGGGGCATATTATGGGTAAATTTATTATCAATAAAATAAGTATTTAGCTTAAAATTTTGTTTCTTTGGTAAACTAAAAACTTTTCATGCTTGAGCACTTTTTCTGATGGTATTTACATAACCTGAAAGATTATTAATAAGTAATGTTAATTCTACTGAATCTTCAGTTATAAATGGAGCAGCAAGATAGTAAAATGCACCGCTATGATGAGCATATAAAATATAAAGATCATTATTTTCAAGATGTTGATAAACATTTTCGTAATTTAAAAAAGATTTTTCAAATTCAGATATAATTTCACCCTCTGTAGGTTTATAGTTTTCTAGAGTATGTAAATCTTGATATCTTTTTATAATTAGATTCTCAAATTCATCTTTTGTAGATATTTTAATAAGTTTGCTTGTATCTTGTGTGCCATAAAGTGGGTTAGTTACATGGTTAAAAAACTTAAATTCATATCCATAGCCATTTTTTTCATCAATTTTTTGTTTATAAGAAGATATTGATGGTACATATAAACTATTAACAGAACCTATGGTGTTTAGTTTTGCTCGAACTTGGCCATGAATTTCATACACTTTATTTTCTAACTCAGTTTTAAACCTGTTATGGTCTTCTTGAGTATTGGGTTCAGAATCAATGGATGAACAAGATAAAGAACTAAGAGGAAATACAATGCCACTGGCTCAAATTAATATTTTTTTGATTTTAGTCATTTCTTACTCCTATTTGTTACAAAAATAAACTTGTAACTATTTTTTATTAAATTTTTATACCTTTATATTTATTTAATACATGTACAAGCACTACTTGCAAGCACATAAATTTATTAAATCTCATAAACATAATTTAATTCTTTATGTATAAATAGTTATTAACTATTATTCAAAACTGCTATATTATAATTTTACTATATAAAAGCCTATAATGGTATGTAGAATAACTACTTTTTTGAACTACATTTTTAATTTTTTGCCCAGACTGTTGGGGTTAATCATTTTTTTATTTTTTGATTTATATTATGATGCTTTTGTTACAAAAAAAAGATAACGAAAAAACAAAGAAAAAAAATTTTTTTCTTCTTTGGCAACTAAATTGGAAAATTTATATATTTTTTGATGTTTTTACTGTCTAAAAAATTAAGACATAATTATGCATATTGTTAAATTAACTATAAAATTTCAAAATGAAGCAAAAAGATTTTTAACCCCCCGCCCTTGATTGCAATCAAGGGGGCCTTACTTTTGAAAAAGTAAGCAAAACTTCCAGAAAACACGTGCCCGTGTTTTCTATTTTTATTATTTTCTTTTTTATTAAAAAATATTAAAATTAATATGCATCAATTTTTATTTCATCATTGATGCTTCTGTGTAATGTTCGAAGTATCTCTAAATACTCAGCCATAATCTTATTGGCTTCAAGGTTATTTCCTTGTGCATTCACAGAGACACTATTAAACTTTGAGATGTATAATTCAAGAGTTTTAAAAAATGAGTTTGTTTTCTTATGGATAAATGCTAGTTTTCCAACGGCAGGGATAGAATAATCTAAACCTTTCTCAAGAGCTCACATTTCTGTAAAGCTTAGATATTTTCCATTAGGTTCTTTGGCAAAGTATTTTTTTCCATTATATTTAAAATACAAATTATCATCAGAAGAATGCACTAACACAACATCAGAATTATAAGGAAATATAATCCTTTTGTCATGCATATCAAAAGCTGCAAGGTTTTTACCTTGGTATCTAACAACACCATTTAAAACTTTTCTATTAATCTCTAAATCAACGGCTCAATTGCCGTTTTTCTTTCCTTCTTTTTGAAAGACATTATGTTTAGAAATTATTTTTTTATTCCTCGTGTTGTAATAATTTTGAAATACTTCGTTATTTTGCTTTAAATCATTAATATCTTTATATCCGTTTTCATGAATTAATAATGGGTATTGATCTAATGATGTTCTAAAAGATCTCTCAACGTGAGGTTTATGTTTGGGATTAGATGAACTGAGTACTTCTATTCCTTTTTTATTTAAATCTTTTTCAAAAATTGTTTGTGCGTTTTCGTTTCCCCAAAAAGTTCTTCTTTTATCAGTATAAATTTTCTTTGGAAATCCATATTTCTTAAATACTATTTCTAACAGTCTTTGATATCCTAATGTTGTTTCTTGTTCTTCAAATCATGCTGCTAATAATGTTCCAGTAGCAACATCAATTGCATGATAAAGATAGAATGGTTTATTATTTTTTAAATATGGTTCAAGCTGAGCATCGATTTCAACAATTTCACCAAATTCTAAATTTTTCTTTAGACCCAAAACTTGTCTTTGTTTTTCATTTTGTTTAATTTGTTTATAATATTTTTTTAATAGCAATGTTGTCTCTTGTGAAGTTTTCTTCTTTGATATTTTTGCTATTTTTCTTCCTCTTTTGGTTGTATGTATATTAAATAATCCTAATTGGTTGAATCTTCTTACCAAAGTTTTGTAAGAAATTTTTTGCCTTATAAAAGAACCATATTCTGAATAATAATAACTTTTAAACGAAAGTTGGTTATTTGTTAGAACGCTATTTAAAATAATTTCACATGTTTTTAAATAATCTTTAAACACTAATTCAATTTCTGAATCGGTAACTTTGCAACTTCTTTGTTGATTTTTATTTTTATGACTGATGTCAATTTCTTGATTACTTTTTATTATTTTTTTATATCTTTTTACAGTTGATATACTAAGGTTTGTAATTAAACTAAGTTGAGATAAAGATTTTTCAATATTAGCAGCAATTAATATGAGCGATTGCTGTTTTTTTAGTTCGTAGTTTGTTAAGTTTTTGTACTTATCTATGTTATGTTTGATTCTCATAAATAATTTATACCATATTTTAATTAAATTAGTTCATTTTCGGAGGGATTTATATATGGGCCTAAATAGTTGTCATTGGACACCTATATTATAATTTTACTATATAAAAGCCTATAATGGTAAAAAATAATATATATTAATAGTAAGTTTTACGTAAATTATTTTCTTAATATATAAAGCGGCATCATAGATTACTAAAATTTCATAATATTTATTAAACCTATAAATATTTGTATAAAAAATAATCAACAATTAATTTATTGATTGTTGATTATTTAATTGTTATTTTTACTATATTTTACTCTTAATTTATTAATATTTTCAAAGGTTACTAAATATTTTACAAGGCCAAAGATAAAAATATAAATTGCAAAAACTGTAATAATATCATATTTATATCAAGTTCAAATTAGTATCGGTTCTTTGTCAGTGGGTTTGTATAAGGGCATTCAAAATAATGTCATTGTAAAGCCAATTATAAAAGCAATAATTTGTAAATAAATAACTTTTAATTTATTATAGTAAGCAAGTAGAAAACTGCTTACTAAAAAGCCCGCTGTATACAAAAAACTAACCAGAATACGATAAGGAATTCTTAATTCATAACTAGAATTAAAAATTATTTGTCAAGGAATTAATTTGTCACTTATTAATAAAGTAGCAATTGTCATTAAAAAAAAGGTAACAAAAAATATTTTGTTTCATTGTTTTTGTGGATTTGTTTTTTTTAACATTATTTTTTATTTACCTTTAAATCAGTAATATAACCTATAAATTCATTTAATGGGAGTGTAGTAGAATTATCTTTGCCATATTCTCGATAGGTTACAGTGTTAGATAATCGTTCCTTTTCACCTAAAATAAGTTGGATTTTTGATTTAGAAATTTGTGCTTCTCTAATTTTTTTATTTAAACGTTCCGCAGATAAATTTACTTTTGACCTAAATCCAAGGCTAAAGAGTTTAGTATTAATTAACTTAGCATAGTGAACATCTTCGTCAAAGTTTGTGGCAGGAATTATCGTAATTTGCTTTGGTGCAAGCCAAAATGGTAATACACCTTTAGTTTGTTCTAATAAAATAGCAACAAATCTTTCATAAGTTCCAATTAAGCCACGGTGAATTAATACTGGTGTTTCTTCTTCATTATTTTTATTTATAAAACTCATGGCGAATTTTTTAGGTAATAAAAAGTCTAATTGTAAGGTTGAAACTGTGATTTCATGTCCTAAGGCAGTATAAATTTGAATATCCATTTTAGGACCATAAAAAGCTGCTTCACCTAATTTTGCTTCATATTTTACATTTAATTCATCTAATACATTGCGAAGTTGTGTTTCAGCTTCATTTCACATGGTTTCATCATCATAATACTTATCTTTATTTTCCGGATCTCTTAATGATAAAGAAACATAACTAATTTGGATGTTGAAAGATTCTAAAGTTTCTTTAATAAGTTGATACATTGATTTAAATTCTTCAGAAATTTGGTCTTTTCGTACAAATAAGTGCCCTTCAGTTAACAGCATACCACGCACTCTTTCAAGACCAGTTAAAGCACCTGATTTTTCATAGCGATATAGTTGAGATTGTTCAGAGTAACGAATTGGTAAGTCACGGTATGAACGCTTTTCACTTTTATAACATAAAATATGGTGTGGGCATGTCATCGGGCGAGGAATTAACCTTTCATTTTCAACCACAATAGGTTTAAACATATCATCTTTATAATGAGCTAAATGACCTGAAATTTGGTAAAGTTCTTCTTCTCCAAAATGAGGTGTTAAAACTTCAGTAAAACCATATTCACGATCTTTTTGTAACACTAGGTTTTTAATTTCATTATGAATGTACATTCCATCTTCTAACCAAAAAGGTAAACCTTGTCCACCTAACTTATTAAAGGTAAATAATTTCATTTCTTTACCAATTTTACGGTGATCTCGTTCCTTGCGATCTTTTAAAATTGCTAAAAATTCTTCTAATTCAGCATTTGATTCTCAAGAAGTTCCATAAATTCTAGTTAATTGAATATTATCAGAATTACCACGTCAATATGCTCCAGCTAAATGAAGTAATTTAAAATGTTTAATATGTTTGGTATCTTGAACATGATCTCCAGCACATAAATCTGTGAAAATAACTTCATTATTTTGAGGATCTACTAGTGAATAAAAAGTAATTGTTTTATTTTGCTTTACTAATTCATCATATAATTCTTTTTTGTATGGTTTATTTTCAAAACTATATTCATCAATGCTTACTTGTTTCATAACTAAATTACGTGAAGCAAGTTTTTTCATTAATTTTTCAATTTTAGTTAGTTCTGTATCACTAAGTGGATCAATAAATTCAAAATCATAGTAAAAACCTTCTTCAGTTGCTGGTCCAAATCCCAGTTTTACACCAGGATATAATCTTTCAATAGCAGCAGCTAGTAAATGTGATGTAGTATGGTTTAATTGTTTATTTGCTTTCATCTTCACCTCCGTAAAGTCCTATTTTGTTTTGTAAATTATTTATAGTTTGTTTTGCAATTTTTTGAGCTTTTAAAGCTCCTAATTTAGTAATATGGTTAACTTGTTGTAAATAAATTTGGTATTTGCTTTGAATTTGGCTTAATAAATCTTTAACACTTTGGGCAACTGCTTCTTTAAAGTCTTTGTAATTAGCATCTTTAAATTTCTCTTCAGCGTCTGCTAAAGATAAATCATTAAGTGAAGCATAAATATTTAATAAATTTAAAATACCTGGTTTAGCTTCCGAAATATAGATCTTATTTTCTGAATCAGTAACAGATTTTAAAATTTTATTATAAGCACTTTGGGGATCTTCTAATAAATAAATAGTTGATTTAGTGCCCCTTTCACTTTTTGACATTTTTGCATTTGGGTCAGTTAAAGATTTAATTTTGGCACCAATTTTAGGCAAAATTGCTTGAGGAATTTTTAGGTTTGTTTTGTAATTCTTGTTCAATCTTTGTGCAATATTTCGGGTCAATTCTAAATGCTGAATTTGATCTTCTCCAACTGGTACAACATCAGGATTATACAGTAAGATATCAGCAGCCATTAAAACTGGGTATGTTAATAAACCAGTTGGGATTTTTTCAGTACCATTAGCTTGCTTTAATTTTGAGGCTTGATCTTTGAATTGTGTCATACGCTTTAATTCACCTAAAGTAGTTTCAGAGCTACATAACCATTGCATTTGAGCATGTTCTAAAATTTGTGATTGGTAAAAAATTGCATTTTTTTCATAATCTAGGCCACAAGCTGCATATAAAGCGACTATGGCTTCTCGAGCACCCTTTAATTCATTAGGGTTAACTTTACCAGTTGTTAAAGCATGTAAATCAGCAACAAAGATGTAGGATTCGTACTCATTTTGCAATTTTACAAAGTTTTTAATAGCCCCAATATAGTTACCTAATGTTAGGGATCCAGTTGGCTTAATACCACTTACTAATCGTTTCATAATCCTCCATATTAAAAAGTTTTTTTAATAATAAAATATTTTAAGTATATTTTGAAGCAATTAAAATCATTGCTTCAATTACACTATGTAAAATAATATTGGTTAAGTTGAATTTTTGAAAATATTTTAAATCACCACCAGTATAAAAAACTGGCAAATTTATTCTATTTATATCATTTATCAAACCGATAATACCGTAATAATTACCATTAATTATACCAATTGATAATGCATCTTTAGTATTAGTAGCTAATGATTTTGCTATTTGATAATTTAAATCTTGCTTATTTATTAATGAAATATTTTCAAAGAATGATTTTACACCTTGCTTAATACCCGGAAGTAAGATTACCCCTTCAAGAGTTTTATCAATAATTTGGGTAATAACAGTTGCGCTGCCAAGGGAAACTAAAATAGCAGATTGATACTTATTGGCAATTAAATAAGTATTTAATAAAATATCAATTCCTACTTCTTTAAAGTTAATTAAAGGGTTTAATTCTAAAGTAAGGTTTTTAAATATAAATTGATGGTTAATTAACTGAATCTTAATTTTTAGTCTTGTTATAATGTTTATTAATTTATTTGTATATTTTAAATTTACACTACATAATCATGCTTTTTTTATTTTATGACTAAAATTATCCAAAATTTCTTTAATTAATTTATGTGAAATTAATTTAACATTTAAAACCTTCACAATTGTTTTATTACCTTGTGTTTGAAAACCTATTTTTAAAGCTGTATTACCTAAATCTAAATAAATCATTATTGATTAAACATTAAAAATAATAATTTTACCTTTAATAAATTCTTTATGTTTAATTTCTTTGCCTTCTATAAATTTTTGTACATTTGGATGGTTTTGAGCTAAAGCAATAATTTGCTGATCATCTATATCTGCAGTTTTTTCAATAATAGCTCGAACTTTTCCATTAACTTGCACTACTACTTTAACTACTGATTCTTTGATTAGTGATTGATTATATAAAGGCCAAATTTGGTCTTTTATTTGTTTTTTGTCTAAAAGTTCTAATAATTCTTCAGAAATATGTGGAGCTAGTGTCGAAAGCATAATCAAGAAATCAACTAAAGGTTGAAGGTTATTTAATTTTGTTACTTTATATAAAGCATTAATAAAGACCATAAGTTTACTAATTGCAATATTAAATTTTAATTGATCGATTGCTTCGGTTACTTCTTTAATTGTTGCTTGCCATACTGAATTAAATTCTTCATCTTCATATGAATCATCAATTAAAGTAGGATTTAAAGCAAATTTTTCAATAATCACAAAAACACGGTCTAACCACTTACGAATACCTTTAATTGAACTCACACTTCATTCTTTCGTATCAGTTAATGGGCCCATAAACATTTCATAAACCCGTAAAGTATCAGCACCATATTCATTAACAATATCATCCGGGTTAATGACATTGCCCCTACTTTTAGACATTTTTTGCCCATCAGGTCCCAAAATCATTCCTTGATTAACTACCTTCATAAAAGGCTCAGATACTGGCAAAATATTTATATCATATAAAAATTTATGTCAAAATCTAGAATAGATTAAGTGCCCAACAGCATGTTCTTGTCCGCCTATATATAAATCAACGGGAAGCCATTTTTGAAATCTTTGATATGCTTCTTTGCTTTGGATATCTAAATATGTTCCATCTGAATTTTTTAAAATATAGGCTAAGAAATATCATGAACTACCTGCCCATTGCGGCATGGTATTTGTTTCTCTGCGATATTTTTTACCATTACGTTCAAAATATAACCATTCTCTATTATTAGCAAGTGGTGATTCACCAGTTAGTGATGGTTTAATATTTTCCATATATGGCAATTCAACAAAATTTTCTTCTAAGTAAATATTGTTATCTTCATCAAAGTAAACTGGAAAAGGTTCTCCTCAATATCTTTGACGCGAGAAAATTCAATCCCTTAGTTTATATGATATTTGACTTTGTGCTAAGTTTTGTTCTTTTAATAAATTAAAAACTAAAATTGTCCGTTCTTGTTTAGGTTGCTTTTCAAAATTAACTAAATCAGTTATGCCAAAGTTTTTAGTTGGAAGAATCGAAGGTACATCTAAGTTATATTTAGTAGCAAAGTCTTGATCGCGTTCATCTTCAGATGGAACACCCATAATTGCCCCAGTTCCATAAGTATTTAAAACATAATTAGATGTTCAAATTGGTAAAACTTCTTGGGTAATTGGATGAATGACATTTAAACCAGTGTATACACCTACTTTTTCTTTATTATTTGAAATCCTGTCTCGATCACTAATTGTTTTAGAATATTCTAAGAATTCATTTACTTCTTTTTGGTTTTTAGCTCTCTTAATAATATCATGTTCGGGGGCAACAATTAAAAAACCTACTCCAAAAATTGTATCAATTCTTGTGGTAAAAACATCAATAAAATCATCTGCATTTTCTAATTTGAATTTAACAATATGTCCGACAGATTTTCCAATTCAGTTTTCTTGTAATGTTTTTAGTGATTCTGAAAAATCAACATCTTTTAATCCTTCTAAAAGTTTTTCAGCATATGCAGTGATTTTTAAGACTCATTGTCTCATTGGTTTGCGAATAACTGGGAAATTGCCTCTCTCACTAACTCGTTGACCATTTTCATCAGTTATAACTTCTTCATTAGCTAAAACAGTCCCAAGTTCTTCGCACCAGTTAACATCAATTTCTTTAATTTCGGCAAGGCCTTGTTCGTATAACTTTTTAAAAATTCATTGTGTTCATTGGTAATATTTTGGATCAGTTGTATCAATTTCTTTATCTCAGTCAAATGACATTCCAAGACTTTTAAGTTGCTTTTTAAAAGTTTTAATATTATCTTGTGTAAAACTTGCTGGATGGTTACCAGTTTTTAAGGCATATTGCTCAGCGGGTAAACCAAAGGCATCTCACCCAATTGGATGAAGCACATCAAAACCATTTAAACGTTTATAACGAGCTACAATATCAGTAGCTGTATAACCTTCAGGGTGACCAACATGCAGGCCTGCTGCTGAAGGATATGGAAACATATCTAAAGCATAAAATTTCTTATCATGATTATTTGTTGTTTTGAAAGCTTGAGTTTTTTCTCAAATTGCTTGCCATTTTTGTTCAACTTCTTTGTGTTTATACATAGTTAACTAATTATAACCTAAAAATACTATATATATAATATATAACTTAAATAATATATAATATGTCCAATGACAACTATTTAGGTCCATATATAAATCCCACCGAAAGTGAACTAATTTAATTAAAATATGGTATAAATTATTTATGAGAATCAAACATAACATAGATAAGTACAAAAACTTAACAAACTACGAACTAAAAAAGCAGCAATCTCTCATATTAATTGCTACAAATATTGAAAAATCTTTATCTCAACTTAGTTTAATCACAAACCTTAGTGTATCAACTGTAAAAAGATATAAAAAAATAATAAAAAGTAATCAAGAAATTAACATCAGTCATAAAAATAAAAATCAACAAAGAAGTTGCAAAGTTACCGATTCAGAAATTGAATTAGTGTTTAAAGATTATTTAAAAACATGTGAAATTATTTTAAATAGCGTTCTAACAAATAACCAACTTTCGTTTAAAAGTTATTATTATTCAGAATATGGTTCTTTTATAAGGCAAAAAATTTCTTACAAAACTTTGGTAAGAAGATTCAACCAATTAGGATTATTTAATATACATACAACCAAAAGAGGAAGAAAAATTGCAAGATTATCAAAGAAAAAAACTTCAAAAAAGATAATATTACTACTAAAAAATTAGTATCAAAAAATCAACCAAAACAAAAACAAGTTTTGAATCTAAAGAAAAATTTAGAATTTGGTGAAATTGTTGAAATCGATGCTCAGCTTGAGCCATATTTAAAAAATAATAAAGCATTATATCTTTACCATGAATTGATGTTGCCACTGGAACATTATTAGCAGCATGATTTGAAGAACAAGAAACAACATTAGGATATCAAAGGCTGTTAGAAATAGTATTTAAGAAATATGGATTTCCAAAGAAAATTTATACTGATAAAAGAAGAACTTTTTGGGGAAACGAAAACGCACAAACAATTTTTGAAAAAGATTTAAATAAAAAAGGAATAGAAGTACTCAGTTCATCTAATCCCAAACATAAACCACACGTTGAGAGATCTTTTAGAACATCATTAGATCAATACCCATTATTAATTCATGAAAACGGATATAAAGATATTAATGATTTAAAGCAAAATAACGAAGTATTTCAAAATTATTACAACACGAGGAATAAAAAAATAATTTCTAAACATAATGTCTTTCAAAAAGAAGGAAAGAAAAACGGCAATTGAGCCGTTGATTTAGAGATTAATAGAAAAGTTTTAAATGGTGTTGTTAGATACCAAGGTAAAAACCTTGCAGCTTTCGATATGCATGACAAAAGGATTATATTTCCTTATAATTCTGATGTTGTGTTAGTACATTCTTCTGATGATAATTTGTATTTTAAATATAATGGAAAAAAATACTTTGCCAAAGAACCTAATGGAAAATATCTAAGCTTTACAGAAATGTGAGCTCTTGAGAAAGGTTTAGATTATTCTATCCCTGCCGTTGGAAAACTAGCATTTATCCATAAGAAAACAAACTCATTTTTTAAAACTCTTGAATTATACATCTCAAAGTTTAATAGTGTCTCTGTGAATGCACAAGGAAATAACCTTGAAGCCAATAAGATTATGGCTGAGTATTTAGAGATACTTCGAACATTACACAGAAGCATCAATGATGAAATAAAAATTGATGCATATTAATTTTAATATTTTTTAATAAAAAAGAAAATAATAAAATAGAAAACACGGCCACGTGTTTTCTGGAAGTTTTGCTTACTTTTTCAAAAGTAAGGCTCCCTTGATCGCAATCAAGGGCGGGCGGGCGGGGGGTTAAAAATCTTTTTGCTTCATTTTGAAATTTTATAGTTAATTTAATAATATACATAATTATATCTTAATTTTTTAGACAGTAAAAACATCAAAAAATATATAAATTTTCCAATTTAGTTGCCAAAGAAGAAAAAAATTTTTTTGGTTTGTTTTTTCGTTATCTTTTTTCGCGACAAAGGGATCCATAATATAAATCAAAAAATAAAAAAATGATTAACCCCAACAGTCTGGGCAAAATATTAAAAAAGTAGTGCAAAAAAGTAGTTATTCTACATTTTATATTTGCTTGCGTAAATGGTGCTGGGTGGTTACCTGTTTTTAAAGCATATTGCTCTGCTGGTAAACCAAAAGCATCTCACCCAATTGGGTGTAAAACATCATAACCATTTAAACGTTTATATCTAGAAACAATATCTGTAGCAGTATATCCTTCTGGATGACCAACATGCAACCCAGAAGCAGAAGGATAAGGAAACATATCTAAAGCATAAAATTTTTTATCACTTTTGTCTGTAGTGATAAAAGCTTTAGTTTCTTCTCATATTTTTTGTCATTTTTGTTCAACTTTTTTGTGATTATACATAGTTATTTAATTATAACTTATTTTTATGTTATTAATATAATTAATACAATAAAAAAGCATTTTAAGACCAAAATAGTGAATATTTTAGTCTTAAATAACTAAAATAATATTTCAGCATTATTTAAAATAGATTATTAAAATTTTGTTTCTTTTACCTTTATAATTATTTAAAAAGAATATAAAATATGGTAATATTTAGAGTATATTTAAAATAAGGAGAATTATGGCAAGATTTATTGACGAAATAACTATATCAGTACAAGCGGGAAAAGGCGGAAATGGTATGATTTCCTTTAGACGTGAAGCCCACGTTGATAAAGGTGGTCCAGATGGTGGAGATGGTGGTCGTGGTGGTCACATCTATTTTGTCGGTGATTTAGGAAAAAATACGCTATTAAGCTTCTATAAAAATAAACATATCGTCGCGGAAGATGGGGTTAATGGTGGACCTAAAAACCTTTATGGAGCCAACGCTAAGGACACTTACATTAAGGTTCCGATTGGTACATTAGTCTACAATGGTAAAAAGTTAATTGCTGATATTATCGAACCAGATGTTCCTTATTTAATCGCAAGCGGAGGTAAAGGTGGTCGTGGAAATAATAAATTCAAGACAACCAAAAACACAGCTCCAAAAATTGCGGAAAACGGTATGCCAGGCGAAAAATATGAAGCCAAAATTGTTCTTAAAATTCTTTCAGATGTAGGGGTTGTAGGAAAACCATCAGCAGGTAAATCAACATTTCTTAATGCAATATCTAATGCTAATGCAAAAGTAGCCGATTATGAGTTCACTACTTT
This sequence comes from Mycoplasma sp. 11548, assembly GCF_055523555.1. Classification (NCBI taxonomy): domain Bacteria; kingdom Bacillati; phylum Mycoplasmatota; class Mollicutes; order Mycoplasmatales; family Mycoplasmataceae; genus Mycoplasma; species Mycoplasma sp. 11548. The sequence continues at coordinate 555,892 of NZ_JBVFVF010000001.1, read as the reverse complement.
AGTTCCTCAATTAGGTATGGTTCAATTCCATGATAATTCATTCACAGTTGCTGACTTACCAGGATTAATTAAAGGAGCTTCTTTAGGTAAGGGATTAGGGATTCAATTCCTTAAGCACATTGAACGTTGTAGAATAATAGCTCACATTGTTGATTTTGGTTCTGAAGATAAAGATCCAATTGAAGATTTCAATGTTATTAATAATGAGTTAAGAAGTTATAATCTTAAATTAGAAAATAAACCTCAATTGTTTATAGCTAATAAATCTGACATGGATGTTTTTAAAGATAATATTAAAAAGTTCAAAAAAGCATTTCCAAATGTTGAAGTAGTTGAAATATCTGCAATTTTTAGAGATAATCTTGATTTAGTTAAGGCTAAATTATGAAACTTAATTGAAAAAAATCAATATGCTACTATTGAAAATGACGAAGAAGAAGCTAAAGTTATTGAATTTGAACCTGATTATGTAGTTAATTCACCATATAAAGGTCATTTTGAAGTTACTGGTAAAAAAGTTGAAGAACTTTACCACAAAATACCTATCAATACTTATGATAACTTAGTACGTTTTAATAATATTCTTAAGAAAATTGGCGTATGAGAAGAATTAATTAGACAGGATATTCAAAGAGGAGATACTGTTTCTATCTATGGATTCGAATTCGAATGAGAAGATGAACAATAATACAGAAGATTATGAAATGGAGATTTTTTTATGTCTAAAGAAAAAATAAAAATTATTAGCAAAAATATTAAATCAATAAAGTTAACTCCATTTAATAAGTTTAATGGTGAACCAAACAAATGATTTAAAGAAACTAATTTATACAAAGAAACAGTAAATTTAAAAGAAGAAATTAGATGATTTCAAGGGAATTGGTCATCAATGAGTAATAAACATGATCCAACAAAAGTCAGATGTAGATCAGATAAATTTCTTTCTAATATAAAAAATGATAAAAATATCTCTCATAAAGAAAATGTAATTTTATTATCTTCATTTAAATATAATGACAAAATTATTCATTCAATTGTTAGTGGTTATTGATTTTCTAATTACAAGCATAGTACAAATTCTTCTAATAGTTTTATTAACATAGAATATAGTGAGTTAATTGATATGTTAGAAAGTAATGGTTTTTATTATAAAAATACAAGCAAAAAAAGTGGTCAAAAACAACAAACGAAATATGTTATTTATTTTTTTGAAGATAATAATTTTGAAATTAATAATTTTTTTCAATATATTGAACTTTCAAGAAATTTACATAACAACTATTCAGATTCTCTAAATTTATTTTCAAAATATGATCCATCGATACCTAAAAATAGTAAAATCATTTTATATGAATTATTTAATGATTCATGTGCGGTTCATACTTTAAATCCAGATTTTTGCAAAACCAAAATTGATTGACAAGCAACAAAAAAAGCTATAAGTAATACTAATTTAAACGTTCCAGTAGATTTTCACCACTTTATTTCAAGAGAAATTTTCAAAAAAGCATGAAATAGACATGAAATAGATGAATTAGATTGAAAAATGATTCATGATAAGATAAATTTATTACCACTTTGTCAAATATGTCATCAAAGCATACACAACAAAGATAAAGGACTTGCTGAAGAGACATTCAATTATATATTAAGAGTCTACGAAAAAAATGGAGCTCTTGAAGATTTTTTAAACTTTTTAAACAAATCTCAAGTTTTAAATAATATAGAAGAATTGAAAAGGTGGTATATAAATAATGAAATATAAGAAAATTGTTGTATGGGACCTCTTCGGTGGAGGACAAAATAGTGTGTACAAATCACTGGTAGAAAAAGATAAAATTAAACATTTTGATGTTTATACTTTTGATGTTACTCAACCTGATAGGGATAATCAATTTAAAATAGATTTAGCTCAAGAATTTAGTGTCCTCAAATCATATTTTTCAAGTTTACCTAAACCAGATATTATAGTTGCCAGTCCTTTATGTCAATCATTTAGTTCTGTTCTAAATATGAAGGGTGGAGGAACACCTTTTTGAAAGTATGCTGATGAATCTAAAACATTGTTAACCGAAAGAACAGTAGAGGAATTTGAGAAACTTAAGGGTGGATTTACAAAAAATTTAAAAGCTGATGTGCAATTATTTATTAAGAGATTGGGTGAAAAATGCATTAATAATACAATTGATATTATAAAAGAATTTCAACCTAAATTATGATATATAGAAAACCCTAAAAATAGTTTAATGTGAAAATACATAAAATATAATAAAGTAGATTTTTACAATGATAAGTTAATGTACCTAAATGAAGCATCTTTTGGTAAATATGGTTTCTTGACTTCTAAACCAACTATTTTTTTATCTAATTTAAAAATAATTTTAGAAAAAGGCAAAATTGAACCACCATATGAAATAAAAGAAATTATGGGACAAAAATATTACGTATTAAAAGATGATAATAGTGTTAAGGTACCTTATTCACTTGATAGTAGAATGATAGGTCTTTCCTCGTTGAATAAAATGATAAAAGCTAGGTCTGTTAAATCAGGTATGGGGGGCATGGATTTTGTTATGCGTTCAAATAAAAATATACAAAAAAATAAAATGACAAATGAGCAATTATCAGAAGCAGGTCCTGCAAGTGCTATACCTCATGATTTAATCGATGCTATTTTTTCTGCATTTTTAGATGAGATAAAAAAAGGGAATGGTAGTTTATAGACTAGAAAGGATCATCCGGATACCCCCGGGTGATTTTTTAACATATTTAAAGGAAAATATTTATGAGACATTTAAAAACAGAAGAAGTTGTAACAAAAGTATCTCCATATTTCACACTATTTTGTTTTGTGTCTTTTTTTATCAAATCCAAATCATATATGCTAGTTATCGGATTTTTAAAGACATTTAGGTATGTTGCGTATTTAGTATTACCATATCCGAAATCTTTTTTAGTTTTACCTGACAAACCTGAATATGTTTTTCCTAAGTTAACAACTTCCCCTGTTCTCAACCGTAATGCGTTTAAAGAAATATTTTGTTATTTTTTTGATTTTTTAAGATATATAACTAGTTCAAAATCAGAAAAAATATTATTAATTTACTATATAATTTTTATATGCATAATCAAAATGAAATACTAGCATTAAAAATTGAAACTGTTGCAAATAAACCTGGTATTTATTTATGAAAAAATAAAGAAAATAAGGTTATTTATATCGGGAAAGCAAAGAATCTTAAAAAAAGAATGAAGCAATATTTTGCAGGGAGTATAAATTCTTATAAAACATCAAAAATGGTATTAGAAATTACTGATTTTGATGTTGTTTATACTTTAAGTGAAAGAGATGCCTTACATCTTGAAGAAAAGATGATTAAAGAATATATGCCTCCTTATAATATAAAGCTTGTTAATACTCAAAAAAGCCCATATATAAAGGTTTCAATAAATAAAAAGAACTTAATACAATTCAGTTTTAGTGAAAAAGTTAGTAAAAAAGAAAGTATAAACGAGTTTTATTACGGTCCTTTATTCTATAATGACGCTCATAAAAATTTTATAGATGTACTAAAAAGTTTTTATACATATAAAAATGGTTTGTTAATAACAGAACAAACTTACCAAGAAGCATTAAGTATCTTTAATGAAATTAAAGAAATTTTTAAATATAAAAATAATGACTTTATAAATAAATTATATGAACAAGAAGTCAATTTCGCTCTTAAAACTGACTTCAAGAACGCGGAAAAATATCAAAAAGCTCAAGAGTTTCTTAAAAAAACTAAAGAACCTCAAGTTACTAATATTCAAAAATATTTTTTAGTTGATTATATATATGTAAAACAATTCAAAGAATTGGTTTACATAGCGATCAAAACATATAACTACGGAATAGTAACTAATGTTATTCTAAAAAGTTTTAAATGAAATGGTTTACTTAATGAATTTATTGAACAATTTTTAGAATTGTATTATAAAGAAAAAATAATCCCTAAACAAATATATATAAATCAAGAAATATCTGAATTAGAACTCGAATTAAGTGATGAATTAAATAAAATAATTTCATTCCCTAAAATCGGAACTAACGCACTGATTATTAATAATTTAGAATTAAATATAAATGAAAAATATAAATCACTAAACATAGAAAAAGGTTATGAAATATTTGATGAATTATCAAAAACTTTAAATATTAAAAACCTAAGAAATATTTATATTTTTGATAATTCTTTTGAAAAGAAGAAAGATGGTGTTGGTGTTGTTTTAGAAATTAATTCATTAAACTATAAAAAACCAATTTTATATAAATGAACTCTAGAAAAAGAAATTTCTAATTTTGATAAAGAAGATGATTTAAAATATATGTATTTTAATATTCATAAATTTTTAAAACTACATGAGAAAAAAATTAATGAACAAGATTTATTTATTGCTGATGGTTCAGTTAACCAAATTAAAGAAATTTACGAAGGTCTAAAAAATTATGGATTTAACAACAAAGTTATTGGTTTAGTTAAAAATGAATTTCATAGAACACAAAAAGTTATTGATATCAATAATAACTTAATAACTTTTAGTGATATGGTTTTTAAATTCTTTGAAAATATCCAACATGATGTTGATAAAAATGCTAAAAAGTATTTAAATAAAACTAGAAATAATAAACTTATGAAATCAGAATTACTTAATATACAGGGGCTTGGTGAGAAAACCGAAATAAAACTTCTTAATCATTTTAATGACATCCAAAACATAAAAAACGCTTCTCTTGAAGAGTTTTTTAAGGTAGTTAATAAAGATTTAGCAATTAAAATACATAACTATTTTAATGCAATAAGCACAAAAAAATAACCTATTATTGGTTATTTTTGTATTTTTAATTATAAAAATCATATGACAAGTATGATTGACTTTTAAAAAATATAAATATTATAAAATTTAATCAATTTTTAATAAAGCTTTAAAATTATATAATTTATAGTAAAGGTATAAATATGAAGTTAATTAAAAAAATATCACTTTTATCAATAAGTTTATTCCCTTTATTAGTGGGATATTCATGTTCAACGCATGAAAAAATAATTAATAATAGTCTTTACATAAAAGAACTTAAAGTGGAAGAAGAAAATCAGAATAGCGTTAGTTTTACTGTAACTTTTAATAACAATGTTAAGTTTAACAAACTAGAAATACATTACAAAAACCTAAACAATAACTCTATAAATTCACAACAAATTATTTTTACCCAAAATAAAAAAGAATTTACTTTTAATTTAAAAAATTTAGAAGCAAATACTGAATATCAAATACTTTCATTTTCATCACAAGAAGCATTAACACAAGAATTAAAAATAAGTCAAAAAATTAAATTTAAAACCAAAAGTAATTTTATAACAAAAATAACATCGCTAAAACAAGTTGAAACCACAGATTCTAGCAAGTTAAAAATAATTTATAGAACTAATAATGAATTAAATTTAAATGAATATAACAAAGTTAAAATAACTTATTCATCACCTAACCAAAATAATAAAAAAATGAATCAAATTATTAAAACATCATTAAATAATGAATTAATATTAGATGCTGAAATAAATACTAAATACATAATTAATAAAATTGAAACACTCAATTTAGAAACCCTTTGAGAAGGAAGAGACTATAGTGAGGAGTTTCAAAATTTATTAATTATTAATAATCATTATTATAACCCCCAAAAAAATGAACTAACTATCAATTTTGATACTAAATATTTAAATTTAACTAAACATAAAGTTAAGACAACATTTAAAAGCATAAATGGCAATCACTCCTTTGAACAAATATTTAATTTTAAACAAAGTTCTACAATTAATTTGAATAATTTTAATGAAACTAATAAAGAATTTGTATTAGAAGAAATGTTTATTGAAGAAAAAGGGAAATGAATAAAAATAAATAATTTTTCAAATGAAAAAATTGAAATTTCCAAAAATAGTTTTTCTTACCTTGACAATTATTTTTCCCCAAATAATGTAATTAGTGACACTCATGCAAATATTAATTTATATTTAAATGATCTTAATAACCAATTTTCTCATAATCAAAATATTAAATTAACTTTATCTAATCTACATCAGTATAGTAGCAATTTACAATATGATGATATAAGAAAACAATATTATTTAAATATTAACTTTAGGGATTTAAATCCTAAAGAAAAATACCATATACTTAAAATTGAATTAAATAAGCAATTAATTTATGATTATAATACATCAAAAACATATTTTAAATTTACTACCCTAGATAATATTGAAGACATAACATCTTTTGAAATCGAGAAAAATATTTTAGAAAATGATGATACTAATAATGAAGTTTCAATATCTTTCAATCAAATAAAACCTGAATATATAAATAAAAAAATGAGACTTTCCTTCATAAATGAAAATAACAAGATTTTTTATTCTGATGATATTTTTATTAAAAATCAAAATAAAGAGTTTAGGTTTATTTTAAACAACCTAAAACCTGGTCATAAATATAGTTTTTATAAAATTGAGTTATATAATGATGATATTTGAAAGCAATTAAATATTAAAAATAATATTAATAAGTATTTTATAATAAATGAAAAGCAACATAACCAAGAAATAGAAGAAAAAGTTCATATAAATAATTCAGGAATCTTTGACTTACAAAATGCCAACACGCTAAGCGATAATGAAATAAATATAAGTAAGTACAATGATGAAATATTGTCTCAAGAAACATTGAAAAAAAATAACCATTTTAATGAATATTTTAAAGCATTGGAGGAAGATTTTGATAAAAACACTTCTAACGATACAATAAATTATAAAAATTACCAAATGGTACAAAATATAGATATAGAAAACATAAAAATACAAGATCAAAAAGTTAGAGTTCAATTAAGCAATTTAAATATCAATATATTAAACTCCAAAGTGTTAGTTAAAAGTTATGATGAACATAATCCATGATCTAAATTAATTGAGACTAGTGTTTCAGATAATGCTTTAGAATTTAATTTAGATATTTTACCTGATAATTTAAATCAATTTATTATTACAAATTTAATTATTAATACTGATAAGCTTATAAAATTAGATTTTTCAAGTAAATATATTATTAAAATTAAAACTCAAATAGATTTTAACATCTCGCATTTTAAAGTTTATAAAGATAATATAAATAAAGATTTATATGGTTCAATATCATTTAATTGAAATGAAAATGAGGCAAAAAAATTAAAAGATAAAATATTTGTATTGATTTTTAAAACTCAGAAAAAAGAATTTAATCCTAAATATGATATATTCGGACAAATCACAAACCAAAATGAAAATTTCGATGAAAAAAATATATTAAACGATATTAAGAAAGTATATTTAAATTTTGAAGAACTCCATAAATTTAAGATGAATAATTTTCAAGAGAAACTAATTTATAATTTAAATTCATTTGATATTTTAAATAAAGGTAGTTATACCAATTTCCTAGAAAGACAAAAAGTTAATTTAAAATATAATTTTAGTTTTGATTTTAATTGAGAACAAGGAAATCCATTAACTAATCAATTACACACTAATTATAAAAATATTAGTCAACAGAATGAAGAATTTTATAATTCACTAAAAATTACTAAGCGAGATTTATTTAATAATGAAAAAAGCCAGCAGACAAATATTAATTATAGTATAAGTAATTTTGAGAATTTATTAGAATATAATTTTGAAAATTATTACAAAAGAATTAGAAATCCATATAAACAATATAAACAAAACAAAAAATACAAGATATTTAAAAATGGTATTGAACAATCTATAAATTGATTTAGAAGTAGAGATTTACTAGCGAAAAGTGTATTTAATATCAATAAAGAAAAAACAAAAGCGTACTTAAGTAAAAATTTAAATTCTATTATTGGACTTAATTCAATTAATGATGAAGATGTTATATTTTGATTTATTTTTGAATTAGATTTAAATCCTGTAAAAATAAATCCAATAAAAGAATTTGACACTCCATTTTCTCGGGTAATTGTTCCAATTTCATTGAAAAATATTAGACAAAATCGAAATATACAAAATGCTATGTTTTACTTAGATTATAAAGTTGAAAATGTTGAAATGAGAAACTCGATAGCAAATAAAATTTCTTCAAATGTCAAGTTTGATATTTCTCTAGGCCAAGATAATGTTTTAAAATTATCAATTAATTCTAGGAATAATGCAAAAATAATTGAACCCGGCATAAAAAGGGGTGGTATTCAAACAAAAAACACTGACTCAAAAAAGTCAGTGTTTTTATATAAAGTGACAAAAAAATAAATAAAAAAAATGTGGAGCCCCCCGGCGACCACACTTCAACCTCATGGATATATTATAGCATATTTTCCATGAGGTTGAAGCTCAAGGAGAAAAATATGTCAAAAATTAAAAATTACATTTTAGAAAAAGAGAATTTAACTTTTAATGAAATTCGTCAAGAATTAAAAACACAAAGAATTATAGAAACTTTAAAAACTAGAAATCAAAAACACGAAACCAAATATCTTGCCAAAATTTTAGGAATTGAAAATATTTTTAAATTTTTAGGAATTTACAAAATTAAACTTAAAACTAGTGAGAATTTACTGAAATTATTAAGTCAATGTGATATTTTAATTTTTAGCTTAATAAAAGCTTTTGTGAAAAAAACTAATAGCTTTAAAATTGATATTTTAGATTTTAAAAACTTTTTAAAAAGTGAATTTAAAATTTCAAGACAAACAACTGAAAAAAGCTTTAAAAAACTGGAAGAATTTGAGCTAATTAAAATTGAATCAAAAACTTTAAAACTTGAAAAGTTAAATTTAATTTTAAAAGAAAAAAATAAAGTAAATTACATTGTTAATTTTAAAAATAATTTGCTTTTTTGTTTAATTGCTTTTGGAAAAGAATTTGCTAAAAAAATAATGCTTTTAAAATGATTGAAAAAGCAAAATAAAAAAGGAAAAGCTTTAAACAAAAAAATAAAAAACACAAATGTTGTCCAATGACAACTATTTAGGTCCATATATAAATCCCAGCGAAAGTGAACTAATTTAATTAAAATATGGTATAAATTATTTATGAGAATCAAACATAACATAGATAAGTACAAAAACTTAACGAACTACGAACTAAAAAAACAGCAATCTCTCATATTAATTGCTGCTAATATTGAAAAATCTTTATCTCAACTTAGTTTAATTACAAAGCTCAGTGTATCAACTGTAAAAAGATATAAAAAAATAATAAAAAGTAATCAAGAAATTGACATCAGTCATAAAAATAAAAATCAACAAAGAAGTTGCAAAGTTACCGATTCAGAAATTGAATTAGTGTTTAAAGATTATTTAAAAACATGTGAAATTATTTTAAATAGCATTCTAACAAATAACCAACTTTCGTTTAAAAGTTATTATTATTCAGAATATGGTTCTTTTATAAGGCAAAAAATTTCTTACAAAACTTTGGTAAGAAGATTCAACCAATTAGGATTATTTAATATACATACAACCAAAAGAGGAAGAAAAATAGCAAAATTATCAAAGAAGAAAACTTCACAAGAGACAACATTGCTATTAAAAAAATATTATAAACAAATTAAACAAAATGAAAAACAAAGACAAGTTTTGGGTCTAAAGAAAAATTTAGAATTTGGTGAAATTGTTGAAATCGATGCTCAACTTGAACCATATTTAAAAAATAATAAACCATTCTATCTTTATCATGCAATTGATGTTGCCACTGGAACATTATTAGCAGCATGATTTGAGGAACGAGAAACAACATTAGGATATCAAAGACTGTTAGAAATAGTATTTAAGAAATATGGATTTCCAAAGAAAATTTATACTGATAAAAGAAGAACTTTTTGGGGAAACGAAAACACACAAACAATTTTTGAAAAAGATTTAAATAAAAAAGGAATAGAAGTACTCAGTTCTTCTAATCCTAAACATAAACCACACGTTGAGAGATCTTTTAGAACATCATTAGACCAATACCCATTATTAATTCATGAAAACGGATATAAAGATATTAATGATTTAAAGCAAAATAACGAAGTATTTCAAAATTATTACAACACGAGGAATAAAAAAATAATTTCTAAACATAATGTTTTTCAAAAAGAAGGAAAGAAAAACGGCAATTGAGCCGTTGATTTAGAGATTAATAGAAAAGTTTTAAATGGTGTTGTTAGATACCAAGGTAAGAACCTTGCAGCTTTCGATATGCATGACAAAAGGATTATATTTCCTTATAATTCTGATGTTGTGTTAGTACATTCTTCTGATGATAATTTGTATTTTATAAATATAATGGAAAAAAATACTTTGCCAAAGAACCTAATGGAAAATATCTAAGCTTTACAGAAATGTGAGCTCTTGAGAAAGGTTTAGATTATTCTATCCCTGCCGTTGGAAAACTAGCATTTATCCATAAGAAAACAAACTCATTTTTTAAAACTCTTGAATTATACATCTCAAAGTTTAATAGTGTCTCTGTGAATGCACAAGGAAATAACCTTGAAGCCAATAAGATTATGGCTGAGTATTTAGAGATACTTCGAACATTACACAGAAGCATCAATGATGAAATAAAAATTGATGCATATTAATTTTAATATTTTTTAATAAAAAAGAAAATAATAAAATAGAAAACACGGCCACGTGTTTTCTGGAAGTTTTGCTTACTTTTTCAAAAGTAAGTCCCCCTTGATTGCAATCAAGGGGGGGTTAAAATCTTTTTGTTTCATTTTGAAATTTTATAGTTAATTTAATAATATACATAATCATATCTTAATTTTTTAGACAGTAAAAACATCAAAAAATATATAAATTTTCCAATTTAGCTGCCAAAGAAGAAAAAAATTTTTTTGGTTTGTTTTTTCGTTATCTTTTTTTGCGACAAAGGAATCCATAATATAAATCAAAAAATAAAAAAATGATTAACCCCAACAGTCTGGGCAAAAAATTAAAAAAGTAGTGCAAAAAAGTAGTTATTCTACAAAAATTTTCCAAATTTATTTATTAGTGATTTAATTAATCTGTCCAATGACAACTATTTAGGTCCATATATAAATCCCACCGAAAGTGAACTAATTTAATTAAAATATGGTATAAATTATTTATGAGAATCAAACATAACATAGATAAGTACAAAAACTTAACGAACTACGAACTAAAAAAACAGCAATCTCTCATATTAATTGCTGCTAATATTGAAAAATCTTTATCTCAACTTAGTTTAATTACAAAGCTCAGTGTATCAACTGTAAAAAGATATAAAAAAATAATAAAAAGTAATCAAGAAATTGTCATCAGTCATAAAAATAAAAATCAACAAAGAAGTTGCAAAGTTACAGATTCAGAAATTGAATTAGTGTTTAAAGATTATTTAAAAACATGTGAAATTATTTTAAATAGCATTCTAACAAATAACCAACTTTCGTTTAAAAGTTATTATTATTCAGAATATGGTTCTTTTATAAGGCAAAAAATTTCTTACAAAACTTTGGTAAGAAGATTCAACCAATTAGGATTATTTAATATACATACAACCAAAAGAGGAAGAAAAATAGCAAAAATATCAAAGAAGAAAACTTCACAAGAGACAACATTGCTATTAAAAAAATATTATAAACAAATTAAACAAAATGAAAAACAAAGACAAGTTTTGGGTCTAAAGAAAAATTTAGAATTTGGTGAAATTGTTGAAATCGATGCTCAGCTTGAACCATATTTAAAAAATAATAAACCATTCTATCTTTATCATGCAATTGATGTTGCTACTGGAACATTATTAGCAGCATGATTTGAAGAACAAGAAACAACATTAGGATATCAAAGACTGTTAGAAATAGTATTTAAGAAATATGGATTTCCAAAGAAAATTTATACTGATAAAAGAAGAACTTTTTGGGGAAACGAAAACGCACAAACAATTTTTGAAAAAGATTTAAATAAAAAAGGAATAGAAGTACTCAGTTCATCTAATCCCAAACATAAACCTCACGTTGAGAGATCTTTTAGAACATCATTAGATCAATACCCATTATTAATTCATGAAAACGGATATAAAGATATTAATGATTTAAAGCAAAATAACGAAGTATTTCAAAATTATTACAACACGAGGAATAAAAAAATAATTTCTAAACATAATGTCTTTCAAAAAGAAGGAAAGAAAAACGGCAATTGAGCCGTTGATTTAGAGATTAATAGAAAAGTTTTAAATGGTGTTGTTAGATACCAAGGTAAAAACCTTGCAGCTTTTGATATGCATGACAAAAGGATTATATTTCCTTATAATTCTGATGTTGTGTTAGTGCATTCTTCTGATGATAATTTGTATTTTAAATATAATGGAAAAAAATACTTTGCCAAAGAACCTAATGGAAAATATCTAAGCTTTACAGAAATGTGAGCTCTTGAGAAAGGTTTAGATTATTCTATCCCTGCCGTTGGAAAACTAGCATTTATCCATAAGAAAACAAACTCATTTTTTAAAACTCTTGAATTATACATCTCAAAGTTTAATAGTGTCTCTGTGAATGCACAAGGAAATAACCTTGAAGCCAATAAGATTATGGCTGAGTATTTAGAGATACTTCGAACATTACACAGAAGCATCAATGATGAAATAAAAATTGATGCATATTAATTTTAATATTTTTTAATAAAAAAGAAAATAATAAAAATAGAAAACACGGGCACGTGTTTTCTGGAAGTTTTGCTTACTTTTTCAAAAGTAAGGCCCCCTTGATTGCAATCAAGGGCGGGGGGTTAAAAATCTTTTTGCTTCATTTTGAAATTTTATAGTTAATTTAACAATATGCATAATTATGTCTTAATTTTTTAGACAGTAAAAACATCAAAAAATATATAAATTTTCCAATTTAGTTGCCAAAGAAGAAAAAAATTTTTTTTCTTTGTTTTTTCGTTATCTTTTTTTTGTAACAAAAGCATCATAATATAAATCAAAAAATAAAAAAATGATTAACCCCAACAGTCTGGGCAAAAAATTAAAAATGTAGTTCAAAAAAGTAGTTATTCTACAAGATAACTAAACCAGAAAGGTTTTTATAAATCTTCTGTTTTTTGGAAAAGTCACTTGCGAGATATTAACAAAATAATTGTCTTTTAATTTTAACATAATTTTTAGATAAAAAAATGTATGCTAAAATAGAAAACACGGGCACGTGTTTTCTGGAAGTTTTGCTTACTTTTTCAAAAGTAAGGCCCCCTTGATTGCAATCAAGGGCGGGGGATTAAAAAAATTTTTAGGTTATCTTATATTGCCGTACAACTTGCCGATAGTTATTTATTTTATCCATCATATAATCAATTTCTTGCTGAGAGTATTTATCTAGACTTTTTCCTTTGGGAATGTAATACCTAATTAAGCGGTGCATATTTTCTATTAAACCTTTTTGTCATGAACTATATGGTTGGCATTTAAATAGTCTTTCAGTTGGAATAACTTGGTGCAATAAGACATTTTCACTACCATTATCAACTGTTAAAGTTTTAATCTCTAAGTTGTGTTTCTTGATTAGTTTGACAAGAGTTTGTTTTGTAGCTTTGGAGTTGCGTTTTGAGAGCATATCATAAGACATTCTGGTTTGCCGTTCAATTATCGTCACAATACAATATGTATCATTGATTTTACCAATAACGGTGTCTAATTCAAAATGGCCGTGTTCAGAGCGATCATTAATATAAGCTGGACGTTTCGAAATTTCTGTAGCATATTTTAATGTTTTAGGTTTGGTTTTCTTTTGCTTCCTTATGCCATATTTGCCTTCAGATTTTTTAACAATATGGTCAAAATCAAGGAAATAAGGGTATTTTTTGATTATTTTATAAATTGTACTAGGTGAGGGAGCAAATTCATCAGGGGATAATTTTTTAAAAGAATTCACAAGATAGGTAACTGATTTCTTAACTTCTTTTTGCTGCAAATTCTTTTTATTTCTATTTTTATTGTATGTGTTAAGCTCACTATATCAATATTTTCTGTAGGCCTTTCATTTCTCTTTAATTGCATCACTTACAAAAAAGAGTCGCGAAAATGAATATCCTGATAAATGTTCGTATAGTTTACTAAAATTAAAGGTTTTAACCCGCATTACTCTTTTTGAACACTTAGGACAAACATAGCGATTTTGTTTATCTAAACTAAGTGGCCTGCGATTTGTAATAATTTGGATTTTACTTTTTATACTTCGAATGTCTCTATCAAAAATCTTGGCTACTTCTTGGATTGAGAAGCCTTCAGAAAGTTCTTGTAAAATATTATAAAGTTGTTCTAGATCGATTTGGTTTGCTCGTAATTTTCGATGCGACTCAAGAGCTCCTTGCATTTTCAAGATAGTGTTGTAATTCTCTTCAATTTTAAAATGTTGATATTTATTTTCTTTTCGATATTTGTCAAAAACACAAATATATTTTTCTAAATTTTTCATATAATTTTAAGGTCTCCTTTATTTTTTGAAAAATTATTAATACAACTATTTTATTACAAGGCAGACAAAAACAATGTCACATGCAAAAAAACTTGCATGTGACATTTCCAATTAATAATAATATATAATATGATATTATATTTATAATTAAATAAATTAACAAAGTTGATATCATATTATAGAAGGAGAAACAAATGGCAAGATTTATTGATGAAATAACAATTTCATTACAAGGCGGTAAAGGCGGAAATGGAATGATTTCTTTCCGCCGCGAAGCCCACGTAGATAAAGGTGGGCCTGATGGGGGTGATGGAGGCCGTGGTGGTCATATTTATTTTGTAGGAGACCATGGAAAAAATACTTTACTAAGTTTTTATAAAAATAAACATATTAAAGCAGAAGATGGTGTTAATGGAGGCCCTAAAAACTTGTATGGAGCTAATGCTAAAGATACCTACATTAAAGTTCCAATTGGAACTTTAGTATATAATGGTGAAAAATTAATTGCCGACGTAATTGAGGCAAATACACCATATTTAGTAGCAAATGGTGGAAAAGGGGGCCGGGGTAATAATAAATTCAAAACAGCCAAAAACACCGCACCTAAAATAGCTGAAAATGGCATGCCTGGGGAAAAATATGAGGCTAAAATAGTTTTGAAAATTTTATCAGATGTTGGGTTAGTTGGTAAACCTTCTGCTGGTAAATCAACTTTTTTAAATGCAATTTCTAATGCAAATGCAAAAGTAGCTGAATATGAATTTACTACCTTAGTTCCCCAACTTGGAATGGTTAAATATCACGATGATTCATTTACAATTGCTGATTTACCAGGGCTTATTAAAGGTGCTTCACTAGGAAAAGGTTTAGGAATACAATTTTTAAAACATATCGAAAGATGTCGAATTATTGCTCATATTATTGATTTTGGATCAGTTGATAAAGATCCTGTCATTGATTATCAAACAATTAATAATGAACTTAGTTCTTATAATTTCAAACTGGAAGAAAAACCTCAAATTGTAATTGCAAATAAATCTGATATGGAGGTTTTTCAAGATAATATTGCCAAATTTAAACAAACATACCCAGATATAGAAATCATTGAAATTTCAGCTATTTTTAGGCAAAACCTTGAAATAGTTAAAGCTAAATTAGCAAATTTAGTTAAGCACTATGCACATGCAACTATCGAAAAAACAGAAGAAAAAATTAAAGTTATTGAATATGAACCAGATTTTAAAATCGCAAGCCATTATAAGGGACATTTTATAATAAGCGGTAAAAAAGTTGAAGAGTTATATAATAAAATTCCAATTAATACTTATGATAATTTAGTTCGTTTTAATAATATTCTTAAAAAAATGGGTGTTTGAGATGAATTAATTAAAAGAGATATAAACCCGGGTGATACTGTATCAATTTACGGGTTTGAATTTGAATGAGAAAATGAATCATAAAAAACAAAGCTATGCTTTGTTTTTTGTATAATTTTATTATGAATGATTTTTCTTTTGAATTACATGAGAAAGTGAATACTGTAGCAAATAAACCAGGAATTTATTTATGAAAAGATATAACTGGTAATATTATTTATATTGGAAAAGCAAAAAACATTAAAAAAAGATTAAAACAATATTTACAAGGATCTGAGAATTCATATAAAACTACCAAAATGTTTCAAGAATTAGCAGACTTTGAAATCGTTTATACTCTTAATGAACGTGATGCATTACATCTTGAAGAGAAAATGATTAAAGAGTATAAACCAAAATATAACATTAAGCTTGTAAATTCGCAAAAAAATCCTTATATTAAAATAAGCATTAATAAAAAGAATTTAATTAAATTTAGTTTTAGTTCAAAAGTATTTAAAAATAATGATCCTGATACAAATTATTATTTTGGACCTTTATTTTATAATGATGATCATAAAAACTTTATTAACGTACTTAAGAGCATTTATACCTATAAAAACGGATTTTTGATTACTAGCCAAAGTTTAGAAGAAGCCAAAAATATATTGAACGAAATAAAAAGTATTTTTGAATTTAAAAATAATAATTTTAATCAAAAATTACAAGAATTAGAAAATGAGTTTGCATCTAAATTAGATTTTCAAAATGCATTAATGTACAAAAAAGCGCAAGATTTTTTAATTAAAACAAAAATGCCTCAGGTTACAGAAATTCATAAAATTAGTTTAATTGATTATATTTATGTTAAACAAATTAATCAATTAATATTTGTAGCTCTCAAAACATATAATTATGGGATAGTTACAAATATAAGTATTAAATATTATGAATTTAATGGATTGTTACAAGAATTTTTAGAATACTTTTTAAATAATTATTATAAAGATAAAATTATCCCTAAAAAACTTTATTTAAATAATGAATTAGAATCTTTAGACTTAATTATAAATAATGAAATGCAGAAAATAATTAGTTATCCAAAAGTTGGCATAAATCAAAAAATTTTAAATAACTTAAGAGATAATATTGAAGAAAAATATCAATCCTTAGGTTTAAATATAAATGAAAATATTTTACAAGAATTAAGCCTTAAGTTGGGCTATCAAGATTTAATCCAAAATATTTATATCTTTGATAATTCATTTGAAAAATCAAAAGATGGAGTGGGTGTTGTATTAAGTTTTAACTTAAAATCTAGCTCAAAACCAAAAGTATTTAAATGGTCTTTGGAAAAAGATATTCAAAAATTTAGTACTGAAGATGATTTAAAATATATGTATTTAAATACACTTCAATTTTTAAAAGTAAATCAAGATAAAATTAATCAAAATGATCTTTTTGTTGCTGATGGAGCGATTAGTCAAATTAACGAAATTAAAGAAGCTTTAAAAAATTATAATTTTAACAATAAGGTAATTGGTTTAGTTAAAAACCAAAAGCATCAAACAAGTAAAGTTATTAATGATCAAAATATAACTTTAGAATTATCAATTAATACTTTCAATTTTTTAAGCAATATTCAGTTCTTAGTAGATAAAAAAGCAAAAGAATATTTAAATAAAACACGTAACAACAAAATTAGCAATTCACTACTCTTGCAAATACCTGGAATTGGTAAAAATATAGAAAATAAATTACTGCAAGCATTTTCTAATATCAAAAAAATAAAAAATGCACCAATAGCAGAAATAGCCAATGTTGTTGGAAATAAGTTAGCATTAAAAATTAAAGAATATTTTGAAAATAAATAATATCTATTATAAGAAAGTAAAAGAATAACAATATTCAGATACTTCTGAATATTGTTATGTCTATTTGCTCCAATCGTTCAATTTTTCTTATTATTAAGATATTATTCATATTCAAAATTAATATTTAAATCATCAACATTTTGAATGTTTGTTTTATCAATAATTAAAAAATAAGTTTTAAACCAATCGTCAGCACCAACAGATGCATTTCCACCTAATTTTTTGTCTGAATGAAATAAGAAGAATCGATAACTATTATTAAAATTGAATTTAATATTTAGTTGCTGTGCTGCCTTATCAAAAGTAAAGCTTTTGATATTTAAACCTTTTTCTCTGTTATCTGATTCTGAAATTTTTTTATATAAATAATTATTTAAAATTATAATATCTTGTGTATCAAAATTAACTTTATCTAATAAGTCATTATGTTCTTGAATTATTTTTTCTTTATTTTGGTATTTTTTTGGATTATGTTTTTGTAGTAACTGAATAAATTGTTCTTGATTTTTTATTAAATAGCTTGTTAGTTTTAAATTGTCTGTTTGTCATTTTAGTTTATTTACATCATCATAATTAATATTGTTAAAATATTTATATGCAATGTCACTAGAAAGATAATTAAATTCATTTTCTTGACTATTTTCTTTTCATCTAGAATAACTTTTCTTATCCTTATCTAGGATTTTATCTTCATCTATAACAAATAGTCTCGGACTTACACCTTCTTTGGTCCAAGCATTTTTATCATTGTTTCAATATGTATGCTCAGAAATTAAACGAGATTTTTCAATTGTTTTAACTTCATAAAAGTAAACTCCAAGCAAAGATGCAGGTAAAATAGCTAGGATAAAAGTTACCAAAAAATACTTTATAAACTTTTTTTTCTTAGTTTTGTTTCACATATGTAATTGCAACTTCTACATTTTGTTGTTCCATTTTATATGGATATGCTTCCAGTATATAATAACCATCTGATGGGGCGGTAAACTCAATTACTTCAATGTTTCTATTACCAAAATTAGAAATAGCTAATTGATACCCAGATTGACTTTTAATTTTAAAATCTATGTCAGTTTTATCGCCTAATCTATTATGTAAAAAAGCTAAGGAAGCTCTTATCTTATCGCCCTTTTTAAAATACACACGTCGAGAATTTAAATAGGGCGGATTATTCTTATTAACATTTTTAATGACAATTAAAGATTGCATTGCTTCTTCAATTTTATTATATTGTGGTATACCATAACCAGTTTCATCAGTATAAATTGAATTTACACCAGCAGGTTTTCTTGATCCTGTTATTAGTGCCGATTTGAAGATAATAGAATCAGAACCAAGATCAAATTTGTGTGGGTATTTTTGTTTTAACATCCCGGCGATTGCCGTTACAACTGGTGCTGAAAAACTCGTACCTCTATTTTGATAACCTGTTTTTTTACCGTCATGTATCGATTCGTCAGTAAATGTATATTCACCGCCAGGGGCTACTACTGAAATATAATTCGAATTATTTCCTATTTGGCTATAATTTGATTTTTGTTCAAGGTTTGCGTCACTTGTAGCACCGACTATAATACTGTTCTTTGATAATGTTAATCCGAAAATCTCCTTGGAATTTTTATTATATTGGTTTCCAGCTGAAATAACATTTATTAATTCTGGATTCTCAAATATTAAGGTATCTAAGTATCCAGGAAGAAAACTTAAAAATAATGTAAATTCCTTCCAAATATTTCAACTATTATTTACAATATTTGTGTGTTGAAGCAAATAATTAAACTCACCAGAAAGGCCGTTTCAATATAAATTAACTTCAACAGAAACTATACCAGCTGTTTGATTAATCCCCTTTTTACCAGCTATTAATTCCGATACTTGGGTAGCATGTCTTGACCACTTCTCATAGTAAAATGGTTCGTTTCTCCAACTAATTCCATTACCATATTTTTGATTTCACTCAAATGCTTTTGAGTGTACTTCTGCGACTCCTTCATATTCTAAAACACCTATGTTAACTTTTCTATCAATATAATTATAAAAATGTTTTTGTCTAGTGGACTGATCCAAGCCGACAAATGAAAATAATTTTTCGTTTTGCTGTTCATACTTAAAGTTATTAAAATTATAACGCCCACCAGGGTAATAACTTTGAGATTCCATGAAGTTCTCATTTTGTTTGTTTATTTGGAAATCTTCATATTGCGTATTTGTATTAAACTTATAAATATTACGATATTCGATATTGTGTTTATCTAAAAAACTAATTAATAAGTTATTTAATTTTTCATGATTTGTATTTTTTAAATAAGCAATTGATAAAACTCCCGTAAATTCATCATATTTTACCGGTAAATTTTGATCAATATTGTTATGAATAAAGTTTTTAATTAAATCAGTCTGTTTCTGGTTTAACTTTGTAAAAACTTCTAACCTATTAACACCAAAGTTAATTGTATAGGTCTTTGAATTTGCATCACTATTAGTAACAAATGCAGTTTCTAAATTAATATTTTGAATTTTTATATTATTTGTTATAATAGTATTCGGACTATTTACAGTATAGATTCCATTTATGGCAACTAATGGAATTGCGGATGCTGCTATAGACGAAACAATAAATATTTTTTTAAGTTTTTTTGTGTACATATATAACTCCTATTCATTAAGTATTATCAATTTTTTGCCTTAAAAAATCTAAGGCATTTTAATTATACCATTTTTTGGTATTTATAATAAAATTATATATATAAAAAAATATATTGTTTTTTGGAAAAGTCACTTGCGAGATATTAACAAAATAATTGTCTTTTAATTTTAACATAAATTTTACATAAAAAATGTATGCGAAAACAGAAAACACGGCAGTGTTTTCTCTTCGGTTTTGCTTACTTTTGTCAAAAGTAAGGCCCCTTTGATTGCAATCAAAGGCGGGGGATTAAAAAAATTTTAGGTTATCTTATATTTCCGGACAAGTTGCCGATAGTTATTTATTTTTTCCATCATATAATCAATTTCTTGCTGAGTGTATTTATCTAAGCTTTTTCCTTTGGGAATGTAATACCTAATTAAGCGGTGCATATTTTCTATTGAACCTTTTTGTCATGAACTATATGGTTGGCATTTAAATAATCTTTCAGTTGGAATTACCTGGTGCAATAAGACATTTTCACTACCATTATCAACTGTTAAAGTTTTAATGACTAAGTTATGTTTCTTGATTAGTTTGACAAGAGTTTGTTTGATAGCTTTGGAGTTGCGTTTTGAAAGCATAACATAAGACATTCTGGTTTGCCGTTCAATTATCGTCACAATACAATATGTATCATTGATTTTACCAATAACGGTGTCTAATTCAAAATGACCATGTTCCAAGCGATCATTAATATAAGCTGGACGTTTCGAAATTTCTGTAGCATATTTTAATGTTTTAGGCTTGGTTTGCTTCTTGTTCCTTATGCCATATTTACCTTCAGATTTTTTAACAATATGGTCAAAATCAAGGAAATAAACTGGGAAAAAATATTCGGACAAAATCCGAATATTTTTAATATAAAGAAAAAGAGGTAGTTATGAGACATTTAAAGACTAAGGAATGGGTCAAAATATTCGATTTGTACGATAAATATTTGAATTTGAGAATAACGAAGGCAGAATTTGAAAATTTATGTTTTGATATCAGAGAAGTATACTGAAATAAAGAATCAATGAGAAATATGTTAAAGAAAAGAAAACTGTATAATTTAAATATAAACATAGAATCACAAAGCGGTAAATCACCTAAGAAAGATAAAGGTGTTGGGAGAAAGAAAAAGAAAGTTCTCGATTATACATGAATTGATACTCTTAAAGATGATGAAAAAGATGCAGTTATAAAATACTACTATCGAATTTTTAATGAAAATAATATTGATGCAGATATCTCAAAGATAAAGAAAATCAAGAATCTTTCACATACTAAAAAATCTAAAATGATATGTGTTTCAAGATCTACATATTACGAGAAATTGAAAGATAACAACAAGACTAAAGAACTAAAGGTTAAACACAAAGAAATAATTTTTCAAAGTTTTGTCGAAAATAAAGAAAGGTATGGACGAAGAAGACTTGCTAAATATATTTTCCAAGAATATAATATTCAAATAAATCCTAGAACCCTAGGAAATTATATGAAAAAACTGAATTTGAAAACATTTGTTAGACAAAAACATAAAACTAAAGAATCTAAAAATACTAGTGTTAAAGTACCTGATTTAGTAAAAAGAGATTATAATTCAAGCAACAATAATATATATGCAACAGACGTGACCTATATACCAGCACCAAAAGATATTGAACAGAATCATATTTATTTATCTGCAATTATTGATCATAAAACTAAGTTTGTGACCTATGAATTATCACTTAGAAATGATACTGAACTAATTTTGAATAATATCACCAATACAAAATTCAAAAATAATTTTATTTTACATTCTGACCATGGATCTGCTTATTCTTCGCTTGAATATACTAAGAAAATAAAATCACTAAAAGGTAAAATATCAATGTCAAGAATTGGTAATAGTCTTGATAATCGTGAAATTGAATATTTCTTTTCAATTCTTAAAAGTGAAATTTTCCCAAATTTTGATCAAACCTGTAAAAGACTTACTTTTATTGAATTATCACAAAAAATCAAAGAATTTATAAACTGATATAATTATAAAAGAATAAGATAAAAAAAACCTTCCCAAAGCATTCCGTTTGGCTTAGCCAAATGGTATGGTTGGGGAAGGTAAAACCGTCCGAAAAAAATTTCCCAGTTTAATAATTTAAATATGAACATAGAATCACAAAGCGGTAAATCACCTAAGAAAGATAAAGGTGTTGGGAGAAAGAAAAAGAAAGTTCTCGATTATACATGAATTGATACTCTTAAAGATGATGAAAAAGATGCAGTTATAAAATACTACTATCAAATTTTTAATGAAAATAATATTGATGCAGATATCTCAAAGATAAAGAAAATCAAGAATCTTTCACATACTAAAAAATCTAAAATGATATGTGTTTCAAGATCTACATATTACGAGAAATTGAAAGATAACAACAAGACTAAAGAACTAAAGGTTAAACACAAAGAAATAATTTTTCAAAGTTTTGTCGAAAATAAAGAAAGGTATGGACGAAGAAGACTTGCTAAATATATTTTCCAAGAATATAATATTCAAATAAATCCTAGAACCCTAGGAAATTATATGAAAAAACTGAATTTGAAAACATTTGTTAGACAAAAACATAAAACTAAAGAATCTAAAAATACTAGTGTTAAAGTACCTGATTTAGTAAAAAGAGATTATAATTCAAGCAACAATAATATATATGCAACAGACGTGACCTATATACCAGCACCAAAAGATATTGAACAGAATCATATTTATTTATCTGCAATTATTGATCATAAAACTAAGTTTGTGACCTATGAATTATCGCTTAGAAATGATACTGAACTAATTTTGAATAATATCACCAATACAAAATTCAAAAATAATTTTATTTTACATTCTGACCATGGAACTGCTTATTCTTCGCTTGAATATACTAAAAAAATAAAATCACTAAAAGGTAAAATATCAATGTCAAGAATTGGTAATAGTCTTGATAATCGTGAAATTGAATATTTCTTTTCAATTCTTAAAAGTGAAATTTTCCCAAATTTTGATCAAACCTGTAAAAGACTTACTTTTATTGAATTATCACAAAAAATCAAAGAATTTATAAACTGATATAATTATAAAAGAATAAGATAAAAAACCTTCCCAAAGCATTCCGTTTGGCTTAGCCAAATGGTATGGTTGGGGAAGGTAAAACCGTCCGAAAAAAATTTCCCAGTTTATAACTGATTTCTTAACTTCTTTTTGCTGTAAATTCTTTTTATTTCTATTTTTATTGTATGTATTAAGTTCACTATACCAATATTTTCTGTAGGCCTTTCATTTCTCTTTAATTGTATCACTTACAAAAAAGAGTCGCGAAAATGAATAACCTAATAAATGTTCGTATAGCTTGGTAAAATTAAGGGTTTTAACCCACATTACTCTTTTTGAACACTTAGGACAAACATAACGATTTTGTTTATCTAAACTAAGTGGTCTGCGATTTGTAATAATTTTAATTTTGCTTTTTATACTTCGAATGTCTCTATCAAAAATCTTGGCTACTTCTTGGATTGAGAAGCCTTCAGAAAGTTCTTGTAGAATATTATAAAGTTGTTCTAGATCGATTTGATCTGATCGTAATTTTCGTTGTGTCCCAAGAGCTCCTTGCATTTTCAAGATAGTGTTGTAATTCTCTTCGATTTTAAAGTGTTGATATTTATTTTCTTTTCGATATTTGTCAAAAACACAAATATATTTTTCTAAATTTTTCATATAATTTTAAGGTCTCCTTTATTTTTTGAAAAATTATTAATACAACTATTTTATTACAAGGCAGACAAAAACAATGTCACATGCAAAAAAACTTGCATGTGACATTTACGTTTAATAAATAAAAAATATCTGGAAATATTTCCAGATATTTTAGATCTTTGTTTACTAAATTACTTCATATTGATCATCTTCAGTTTCGAAGCGGGCATTAAATCCTGCACCTTTGAGTGCTTGAAGAATTTTATTTTGTCCTGTTTCAACAATAATTTCTGTGTTTGAATTAAATGTTCCATCGCTTCAATTGATTAATGTACGTAAGTTAGCGATACCAGCTCCAGTTAATGTATCGCCATTAGTTTTATCAAGTGAGAAGAATTTAATTTTCTTAGTACTTTTGCCATTACTAAAGAAGATTTTTGAGCGATCGTCAGGAGTTTGTGGACCTTCAGTGATTAAAATCTCACTAAATTGAGCCACATTCATTTCGGCAGCTGATACTTCTCAAGTATCAGAATTATTGTAAAGTTTAATACGTTTTAATCTACGTTTTGAGGAATTATTCCCTAAAATATCGTGGAACTGCATTCCTGCTAAAGTTTTAACGCTTGGAGCATAGCTAAAATCTACACCAAGAGGCCATGAGTTTCCGTCTCTTCCAGAATCAGGTTTAGTTCCACTACCTCAACCACCTTGGAAAATTCGTTCATTGTTTCTGGTTCAATATGCCATTCTTAAACCTAAGTTAACTTTCTTAAGATCATAATCACCTTTTTCATTCTTAACATCTTCTTCATCAAATGATAAATTATCAAAGGTAATACGAGTATAAATTCTTTCTTGACTATTTAAGTATGCTCAATTAACATTGTAATCATTCATATTTACTCAAGCAACTTTATTTAAAGCTCAAGGGTTAATTGCCCAATCGTTAGCATTACCATTTAATTTTTGGTCCGTATACATTGCAAGCTCATCAATTTCTTTATCTTTAATAAACCTAATTGCAGAAGTATTCTTAGATGCAAAGAATAATTCTAATAAAGGTAATTTTGTAGGTAAAGCAGCAAAAATTTTATCCATATTTTGATCTGCACCTACTAAACCAATATTTTTGAAACGATATCCAGTAATTTCATAACCATCTTTTTTCAGTCTTTCAATTAAAGCAAGCGCATTTTGGTAAGCTTTTGGTTGTTCAACATCAATTTCAACAACGGTCGCTTCTTTACGGTTAACACCTTGAATTTCCTCGCGTCTTGTATATTTAGTAATTGTAATACCGTAAAAACCACCTATTAAGTCACCATATCCTTTATTAATAAATTCTTGATTTAAAATACGATCATCTCAATTGTAATATTTACCACGTTTAATATCATCTGAATTTCTGGTTGGTCATTGCGAATTATTACCTAATACTTTCTTAAATTTATTATCTTCAGTGTAACGACGTTGCACATTATTAATTGGTGGGCTAAAAGTATATGATTCTCATTCACCTTTTTCATTTACTCAAGTTTGGGTGTATTCCTCCGGAATAACATAACCATTTTGTAATTGGCGTTGCACTTCTGCACTAACTTTAGTAATTTTGCTTTGGTCAATGTGCATTAATAAAAGTAATCTACCATACGGAACACGAATTTTATCATTTGATCTATATGGTTTTCATTCAACTATTTTTGGATCATCTCACCACCTGTCAAAGTTGGCTAAACCAGTTGGATCAACAAAAGTTCTTAATAATTCTTTATTTTGCAATAATCTTTCATAACGCGCTCATAAATTACCTAATTGCTCAGGTGCCCCTCCATCTCCAGCTAAGTATGCATTTAAATTTTCAATGTCTTGATTTTCATCGTGGAATAAATCATAATAACCAACACCCTTATTCTGAAAAATATAATCATTTTTCTTAGCTCCTCTTGCAGCAATAACACCACTAAGACGAATGTTTTCTTCAGTTAAAGCACCAGTAATTGATACAATCTCTTCAAACTCATTTTGGTATGGAATACGGTTGGCAATTCCATTATTTATATCATATTTTTCATCCTTAGGCGGATTTAAAACATCGATTTCGGCAAGATATTTAATTCCACCTTGGTTAATTTCTCTTTTTTCTCTACGTTGTACTCTTTGATATTCGGGCTCAGGTTTAGGCTCTGGTTTAGGTTCTGGTTCAACTTTAATTGGTTGAGTTGGCGCAGGAGCCTCAGGAGGAGCCGGAACTGGTTCTTCAACTGGAGGAACTGGGGCAGGTACTGGCACAACATCATCCTCAATTTTTGGAGGATCTTCAGGTTTTGTCTCTTCTTTAATTTCTTCTTTAGGATCTTCAATAATCTTCGGAGGATCTTGAACAATTATAACTGGTTTGTCAATTTCTAAGGGTGGAGTTGGTTTAATTTCTTCTGGTTTGCGATCTAAATTATCATCAAAAGCATTTGGGAGTGAATTCTTTGGATCAGCTTTATCGTTATCTAAAAAAGTATTAACTCCTTGTTGGATGTTATACTTGTATCTATTTTGAGCATCAATTTGTAATGATTGAATAGTTGTAAAAATAGTAGTTGCTCCAAGAGCACCGGATACAACTAATAAACCTATTTTATGTTTTCTTCTAAACTTCATATACTTCCTTTACTTATATAAATATTTATACATTATTTTCTTTTATTTACTTCTCATTATATTATACCAGAATAATATATATAAATATATTAATTTTAAAATCTCAATTTAACTATTCTAGGTAAATTTGCAATATCATTGATTATTTCAATATGGTATTTATTAGTTAAACTTACCCACCAATCATAATGTAACGGATTAATTTCAAAATAAATTAATCCGTTCTTAGTTAAATAATTAGGAGCTTGGTTAATGATCTTTTTATAAAATTCAAGGCCATCATCATTAGCAAATAATGCATTATGAGGTTCAAAATTTAAAACAGATTTATCAAGTTTTTCATCATGTGATAAATATGGTGGATTACAAACAATTAAATCAAAAAGGTTATTACTTAAATTTTTAAATAAATCACTTTGATAAATATTAACATGTAAATCATTTATTTGAGCATTAATTTTAGTTTGTTTAATTGCTTCAACTGAAATATCACTTAATGTAATATCTCATATTGGCCTAGCTTTTTTTAAAGCAAGGCCAATAAAACCTGATCCTGCACATAAATCAAGTACTTTTATATTAGAAGAACTAGTGTGATCATTTAAAACTTGTAAAATAAGTTCTTCAGTTTCGTAACGAGGGATTAAGACATTATGTGAAAGATCAATTTTAACATTTGCCATTTCAATATAACCAATAATTTTTTGAACTGGCATTCCTTTATTTAGTAATTCTTCTTCAAAAGAAGAGATAGTTTGTTTAAGATTATATCTTCTTTTTTCTAATAATAAATCTGTTTTAGTTGGCATTAAAAATTAGAATCCTGTAATTTTAAATTTTGTTCTTCGGTTAGTAATGCCTCAATTATAGCATTTAGTTTACCATTCATAATTGAAGTTAATGAACTTGAGTAGCTGATACGATGATCAGTGACACGATCTTGTGGGTAATTATATGTTCTAATTTTTTCACTACGGGCTCCAGAGCCAGCTAACTTACGGTAACCAGATTCTTCTGCTTGTTTTTTTTGTAATTCTAAATCATATAATTTAGATTTCAAAATCCGCAATGCAATTTCTTTATTTTGAATTTGGCTTTTACCTTCTTGACATGAAACAACTATTCCGCTTGGATAGTGAGTAATTCTTACAGCTGAATCTGTCGTGTTAACAGACTGCCCACCATTTCCACTTGAGCGAAACACATCAATCCTAATATCTTCAGTTTTAATTTGAATATCAATATCTTCATCAATTTCAGGCATAACAGTCACTGTTGCAGTAGAAGTATGAATTCTACCTTTAGTTTCGGTAACTGGAACCCTTTGCACCCTATGCACCCCAGATTCAAACTTTAATTTTGAATAAGGTTTTTCTCCTTTAATTGAAAAAGTAATTAATGTAAAACCTCCGGATTCAGCACTGGATGATTCTAAAATACCTATTTTCATATTATTTTGTGCAGCTCATTTTGAATACATTTTATAAAGATCACCAGCAAAAATATTTGCCTCATCGCCTCCAGCTGCCCCTCTTATTTCAACAATCACATCTTTTTCATCATTCTCATCTTTAGGTAAGATGAGAATTTTTAGTTCGCTTGATAATTGTTTTAAACTAGCCTCATTTTCTTGAATTTCTAATTTTGCTAACTCAATTAAATCTGGATCTTTTTCTAAAGTTAATAATTCTTTAGCAGTTTTTAAATTTGATTCAGCATTTAAATAATTATTAAAAGTTTCTACAATATCACTAATTGAATTAAGTTCTTTATTTATTTTATTATATTTTTTAATATCATTAATTACATCTGGGTTAACTAACTCCGATTTAAGTTGATCATATTTTGCTTTAATTTGTTGCAATGAACTATACATCTTTAATTCCATAGTGTTTTAATTTTACCATAATACAAATTTATAAATTATGTTAAAATTAATATTATTATATATTAAAGGAATCATTATGAATAAAATTGAAAAGTTAATTAAAGAATTATGTCCTAATGGAGTTGAATATAAAAAACTTAGCGATGTTGCAATTGTAACAGCCGGAAATTCAGCACCACAAGATGGAAAATTCTTTATTAATGGAAAATATCCTTTTTGCCGTACTTCTGATGTTGGAAAAGCAAAGAAATCAGTTGATTTTTCAAATATTAGCGATTATTTGAATGAAAATGGCATAAAAGGATTGAAACTTTTTCCAGCTGGATCAATTTTAATTCCTAAAAGCGGAGCATCAACTTTACTTAATAACAGAGTAAGGTTGGCCGTTGATTCTTATGTAGTTTCCCATTTAGCAGTTGTTATTCCAAATGATAAACTTATTAATAGTAGGTTTCTTTATTATTCTCTCGAAAGTTTTGACATGGCAACATTAGTCAATGATAAAAGTTATCCAACAGTTAAAAGCTCAACAATAGCCCATTCTATTCAGGTCCCTTTGCCGCCCCGCGCGATCCAGGATGAAATTGTGAAAATTCTGGATAATTTCACAGAACTTACCACAGAACTTACCACAGAACTTAAATACCGTAAGCAACAATATGAGTATTACAGAGATAAATTATTAACTTTTGATAATTCAATAAAGGAAATTAAATTAGATCAAATTGCTAAATTTACATATGGCTATACAGCATCATCTAAAGATGAGGGTGATTTCAGATATATCAGGATTACTGATATATCTGAAGATGGTAGTTTAATAATGGATAGCAAAAAGTATATCTCTAGTGAAGCGGGAATAGAAAAATATAGATTACAGAAAGGTGATTTATTAGTTTCTCGAACAGGTTCATATGGTAAAACTTTATATTTTGATTCTGATGAACCTGCAGTATTTGCGTCTTATTTAATAAAAATAGATTTAGATAATACAATAATTAGCAATAAATATTATTGACATTTTACTAAATCTAATTTATATTGAAATCAAGCCAAAAAAATTGTCTCAATTGGCACACAGCCTCAATTTAATGCTAAAGCAATTGGACAAATTAAAATTCCCCTTCCACCACTTCCGGTTCAAAACCGCATTGCAGAAGTATTGGATAATTTTGAGCAAATTTGTCATGATCTCAAAATTGGCTTACCTTCTGAAATATCTTTAAGACAAAAACAATATGAATATTATAGAGATCTCTTATTATCATTTAATATTAATGATATTGAGAGAGAGAGAGAGAGAATAATCCGGGATTAGCCAAATTACTTGAATATGTATTTGGTTTTGAACTAGTTAGTTTTGGGTATGGGGTCAAATACCAAAAACTTAGCGATGTAGCTAAGTGTGTTAAAGGTAAACAACTTAATAAAGATAAATTAGTTACAAGTGGATATCCAGTTATAAATGGTGGTGTAAATCCTACTGGTTATTGACATGAATATAATTTCAATGAAAATAAAATCACTATAGCTCAAGGTGGATCAGCAGGGTTTGTCCAATGACAAAACTCAAAGTTTTGAGCAGGTGCACATTTATACGTAATCCAAGAATGTAGTGATATTCTTAATTATAAATATTTATATTATGTAATTAAGAATAATCAAGATAAGTTAATGGAAGCAAAATATGGTACAACTATTCCATCCTTATCGATGGAAGTTGTCAATAATCTTATTATTCCTATCCCTCCACTTCAACTCCAAAACAAAATTGTTGAAATGCTAGATAATTTCTCCGACTTAATAAATGATTTATCTAAGGGCTTACCAGCTGAAATATACCTTAGACAAAAACAATATGAATATTATAGGGATAGATTATTAAGCTTTGATAAAGTGAATTAAAACAAACATTTAAAAAAGGAGACAGGGATTAAATATTTGGACAAATTCCAAATGTTTAATCCCTGTCTAATTTATGTTTATTTTATTCAATCATATTTCATTTCGATGTTTAATGAATTAGAATCAGTTATATCTGTTTTATTAATAATAAAAAAGAAACTTCTATATCAATCGTTTGTCCCAACAGCAGTATCTAAAAGATAATTATATTAATTGGAAATGTCACATACAAGTTTTTTGCATGTGACATTGTTTTTGTCTGCCTTGTAATAAAATAGTTGTATTAATAATTTTTCAAAAAATAAAGGAGACCTTAAAATTATATGAAAAATTTAGAAAAATATATTTGTGTTTTTGACAAATATCGAAAAGAAAATAAATATCAACATTTTAAAATCGAAGAGAATTACAACACTATCTTGAAAATGCAAGGAGCTCTTGGGACACAACGAAAATTACGATCAGATCAAATCGATCTAGAACAACTTTATAATATTTTACAAGAACTTTCTGAAGTGTAGAATAACTACTTTTTTGAACTACATTTTTAATTTTCTGCCCAGACTGTTGGGGTTAATCTTTTTTTATTTTTTGATTTATATTATGATGCTTTTGTTG
Source organism: Mycoplasma sp. 11548 (assembly GCF_055523555.1). Lineage (NCBI taxonomy): Bacteria > Bacillati > Mycoplasmatota > Mollicutes > Mycoplasmatales > Mycoplasmataceae > Mycoplasma > Mycoplasma sp. 11548. The sequence continues at coordinate 524,700 of NZ_JBVFVF010000001.1, read as the reverse complement.
CAAAAAAAAGATAATGAAAAAACAAACCAAAAAAATTTTTTTCTTCTTTGGCAACTAAATTGGAAAATTTATATATTTTTTGATGTTTTTACTGTCTAAAAAATCAGAACATAATTATTTATATCATTACATTAACTACAAAATTTCAAAATGAAGCAAAAAGATTTTTAACCCCCCCGCCCTTGATTGCAATCAAGGGGGCCTTACTTTTGAAAAAGTAAGCAAAACTTCCAGAAAACACGTGCCCGTGTTTTCTATTTTTATTATTCTCTTTTTTATTAAAAAATATTAAAATTAATATGCATCAATTTTTATTTCATCATTGATGCTTCTGTGTAATGTTCGAAGTATCTCTAAATACTCAGCCATAATCTTATTGGCTTCAAGGTTACTTCCTTGTGCATTCACAGAGACACTATTAAACTTTGAGATGTATAATTCAAGAGTTTTAAAAAATGAGTTTGTTTTCTTATGGATAAATGCTAGTTTTCCAACAGCAGGGATAGAATAATCTAAACCTTTCTCAAGAGCTCACATTTCTGTAAAGCTTAGATATTTTCCATTAGGTTCTTTGGCAAAGTATTTTTTTCCATTATATTTAAAATACAAATTATCATCAGAAGAATGTACTAACACAACATCAGAATTATAAGGAAATATAATCCTTTTGTCATGCATATCGAAAGCTGCAAGGTTTTTACCTTGGTATCTAACAACACCATTTAAAACTTTTCTATTAATCTCTAAATCAACGGCTCAATTGCCGTTTTTCTTTCCTTCTTTTTGAAAGACATTATGTTTAGAAATTATTTTTTTATTCCTCGTGTTGTAATAATTTTGAAATACTTCGTTATTTTGCTTTAAATCATTAATATCTTTATATCCGTTTTCATGAATTAATAATGGGTATTGATCTAATGATGTTCTAAAAGATCTCTCAACGTGAGGTTTATGTTTGGGATTAGAAGAACTGAGTACTTCTATTCCTTTTTTATTTAAATCTTTTTCAAAAATTGTTTGTGCATTTTCGTTCCCCCAAAAAGTTCTTCTTTTATCAGTATAAATTTTCTTTGGAAATCCATATTTCTTAAATACTATTTCTAACAGTCTTTGATATCCTAATGTTGTTTCTTGTTCTTCAAATCATGCTGCTAATAATGTTCCAGTAGCAACATCAATTGCATGATAAAGATAGAATGGTTTATTATTTTTTAAATATGGTTCAAGCTGAGCATCGATTTCAACAATTTCACCAAATTCTAAATTTTTCTTTAGACCCAAAACTTGTCTTTGTTTTTCATTTTGTTGTAGAATAACTACTTTTTTGAACTACATTTTTAATTTTCTGCCCAGACTGTTGGGGTTAATCTTTTTTTATTTTTTGATTTATATTATGATGCTTTTGTTGCAAAAAAAAGATAATGAAAAAACAAACCAAAAAAATTTTTTTCTTCTTTGGCAACTAAATTGGAAAATTTATATATTTTTTGATGTTTTTACTGTCTAAAAAATCAGAACATAATTATTTATATCATTACATTAACTACAAAATTTCAAAATGAAGCAAAAAGATTTTTAACCCCCCGCCCTTGATTGCAATCAAGGGGGCCTTACTTTTGAAAAAGTAAGCAAAACTTCCAGAAAACACGTGCCCGTGTTTTCTATTTTTATTATTCTCTTTTTTATTAAAAAATATTAAAATTAATATGCATCAATTTTTATTTCATCATTGATGCTTCTGTGTAATGTTCGAAGTATCTCTAAATACTCAGCCATAATCTTATTGGCTTCAAGGTTACTTCCTTGTGCATTCACAGAGACACTATTAAACTTTGAGATGTATAATTCAAGAGTTTTAAAAAATGAGTTTGTTTTCTTATGGATAAATGCTAGTTTTCCAACAGCAGGGATAGAATAATCTAAACCTTTCTCAAGAGCTCACATTTCTGTAAAGCTTAGATATTTTCCATTAGGTTCTTTGGCAAAGTATTTTTTTCCATTATATTTAAAATACAAATTATCATCAGAAGAATGTACTAACACAACATCAGAATTATAAGGAAATATAATCCTTTTGTCATGCATATCGAAAGCTGCAAGGTTTTTACCTTGGTATCTAACAACACCATTTAAAACTTTTCTATTAATCTCTAAATCAACGGCTCAATTGCCGTTTTTCTTTCCTTCTTTTTGAAAGACATTATGTTTAGAAATTATTTTTTTATTCCTCGTGTTGTAATAATTTTGAAATACTTCGTTATTTTGCTTTAAATCATTAATATCTTTATATCCGTTTTCATGAATTAATAATGGGTATTGATCTAATGATGTTCTAAAAGATCTCTCAACGTGAGGTTTATGTTTGGGATTAGAAGAACTGAGTACTTCTATTCCTTTTTTATTTAAATCTTTTTCAAAAATTGTTTGTGCATTTTCGTTCCCCCAAAAAGTTCTTCTTTTATCAGTATAAATTTTCTTTGGAAATCCATATTTCTTAAATACTATTTCTAACAGTCTTTGATATCCTAATGTTGTTTCTTGTTCTTCAAATCATGCTGCTAATAATGTTCCAGTAGCAACATCAATTGCATGATAAAGATAGAATGGTTTATTATTTTTTAAATATGGTTCAAGCTGAGCATCGATTTCAACAATTTCACCAAATTCTAAATTTTTCTTTAGACCCAAAACTTGTCTTTGTTTTTCATTTTGTTTAATTTGTTTATAATATTTTTTTAATAGCAATGTTGTCTCTTGTGAAGTTTTCTTCTTTGATAATTTTGCTATTTTTCTTCCTCTTTTGGTTGTATGTATATTAAATAATCCTAATTGGTTGAATCTTCTTACCAAAGTTTTGTAAGAAATTTTTTGCCTTATAAAAGAACCATATTCTGAATAATAATAACTTTTAAACGAAAGTTGGTTATTTGTTAGAATGCTATTTAAAATAATTTCACATGTTTTTAAATAATCTTTAAACACTAATTCAATTTCTGAATCGGTAACTTTGCAACTTCTTTGTTGATTTTTATTTTTATGACTGATGTCAATTTCTTGATTACTTTTTATTATTTTTTTATATCTTTTTACAGTTGATATACTAAGGTTTGTAATTAAACTAAGTTGAGATAAAGATTTTTCAATATTAGCAGCAATTAATATGAGCGATTGCTGTTTTTTTAGTTCGTAGTTTGTTAAGTTTTTGTACTTATCTATGTTATGTTTGATTCTCATAAATAATTTATACCATATTTTAATTAAATTAGTTCATTTTCGGAGGGATTTATATATGGGCCTAAATAGTTGTCATTGGACACTTTAGACCCAAAACTTGTCTTTGTTTTTCATTTTGTTTAATTTGTTTATAATATTTTTTTAATAGCAATGTTGTCTCTTGTGAAGTTTTCTTCTTTGATAATTTTGCTATTTTTCTTCCTCTTTTGGTTGTATGTATATTAAATAATCCTAATTGGTTGAATCTTCTTACCAAAGTTTTGTAAGAAATTTTTTGCCTTATAAAAGAACCATATTCTGAATAATAATAACTTTTAAACGAAAGTTGGTTATTTGTTAGAATGCTATTTAAAATAATTTCACATGTTTTTAAATAATCTTTAAACACTAATTCAATTTCTGAATCGGTAACTTTGCAACTTCTTTGTTGATTTTTATTTTTATGACTGATGTCAATTTCTTGATTACTTTTTATTATTTTTTTATATCTTTTTACAGTTGATACACTAAGGTTTGTAATTAAACTAAGTTGAGATAAAGATTTTTCAATATTAGCAGCAATTAATATGAGAGATTGCTGTTTTTTTAGTTCGTAGTTTGTTAAGTTTTTGTACTTATCTATGTTATGTTTGATTCTCATAAATAATTTATACCATATTTTAATTAAATTAGTTCATTTTCGGAGGGATTTATATATGGGCCTAAATAGTTGTCATTGGACACAGATTCAAATAAATTATTTTTAATATTGACATTTTCTATTTTTTGTGATATAATTTTAAGCAATCCATTTTCATAATCTGCAATAACTGGACTATTAAATATTGCAATGATAGGTCCAATAGTTAAAGATATTAATAATGGTTTTTTAAATTTATTTCATTTCATAATTATTTCCTTTGGTTTTTTATGATTTAAATAATTTATCTATTAATTTGTATGTAAGTTGCGAGATATACTTATCTCGCTTATTATTATATCATTAATTTTTCAGTTTCCTGAATTTTTTAAATAAGCAAATGTAAAATATTAATGATATGAACAAAAACAATAAATAGCAATAACTAAGCTTTAGTTATTGCTATTTTCTTTTGCAAACTTTAATAATTCAACTCTGTAATATTCATATTGTTTTTGTCTTAATTATTTCTATGTTCTTATTTTATAAGTATTTAATTTAAATTATTATTTTGTACATCTAAAATATTAGTTTTAGATTTTTTTAATAAAAATCAATAAGCCCCTAATGAAACAACTGTATCAAAGGCATTCCCAACTCCAAACAAAATAGCAATACCGATTAATGAAGGTTCTCACACACCTGTTACATACAAGATAAAAGCAACTCCATAATAAATAGAGTTAGTTACTACTGATTCAAATAACATATAATGAGTTTTTCCTAAACCATAAAATGTAGCATCAACAACATTTTGGATTGCAAACAATATATAGAAAACAAATAAAACCATTACTAGTTCAAATAGTTTATCTACTTCGCTAAAGTTTAAAACATATTTCATGAATGGTTTATAAGCAGGTATCAAAATAATTCAAATAAGCATTGTAATACCAGTAATTGCAAAATATCCTAAGGTATTATTTTTAACAGCATTTTTGTTTGTTGAAGTTTCTTGTTTAATTAATTCACCTAGTTGCAAAATTGGTAGTAGCATTCATCCTCAAATAAAGTTATTAGCAACCCAATAAGTTCCTTGTTCATTGACAACATTTACCATTCTAGCAATCATAATCATATATGCTAAATTTCTAACAAATGATTCAATTCCTGAAATCCCACCAATTTTTGCAAATTCTTTTGCTCATTTAAAGTCCATTTTATCTTTGTTGAAAATATTAACGCCATTTTTCGCAAGTAAGAATAATCCCGTTACTAATAATATTGCATTGACAATAATATTTGTAACCCCTATTCCGTTAACTCCCATATTGGCCGAAAGAGATAAACTAGAAACTAAGAATAAATCTAGTATTACAGATAAAACTAATTTTACTGCAGTTAAAAGATAAACTAATTTGCTTTTACCTAAAATGACTAAACCAACCAAAACAAATTGGAATAACACACCAAAAATATTCGCTACTGCTTCAATTCTTATATATTGTGCACTAGCATCAATAATTGATTCATTTGTCGCCATAACTTTAAGTAAGGGATTAGCGCCACCTATTACAATTAATGATAAAATACTATAGATTCCAAAAGTTAGTAGCAGTCCAGTTTTCATGCGATTTGTAAAATCCTTTTTGTTAGATAAAACATTACCTACAAAATAAAATAACGGCAAAATAATCGCTTCATTTATAACTTCATAAATTAAATTAACTCAAGATAATTGCCCTGCAATACTATATGATCATTCGCCAGGTAAGTTACCTAGTCAAAATACTCTTAAAGTAGTATAAATTATCGGTGCTAAACCAGTAACCAATAAAGCAAGAAATAATTTGTAATTAATATTTTTTAATGATATTTTTAATTTTGTAAGCATCTTTATATCCTCCTTTTAAATATTTATATTTTTAGTTTTAAGAGTCTGCCCCCCCCTATTAATAAAAATCTTTTTATTAATAGGGGGGGGCAGATATTTATAAAATTTGAGTTTTCTTGTCTTAGTATTATAACATATTCCAGCTAAAAATCTATTTTTTGGTTAAAAAGAACATAGTGCATCATTAATCAACTCTAACAATTTATAAATTATTTAAAATTTATTTTCTATTTACTTTCATTGCTATATTTGTTAAGAGTTAATATGCCAAAACCAAAATCATTAACCATAATTAAATTTTACCATCCAAAAACACACTTTTAATTATCATTTATTAACATTAAAAATTAATATAAAAGTGTTATAATATAAAAACATTTAGAAGTATAAATAAATTATTAAGGAGGATTCATGATTGATTCAATTAAATCATTTTTATTAAAACCAGTTTTTTATGATGGTTGAACTAATGTTGAAGTCAAAGGATGAATTTCATCAAACCGAGGAAACAAAAAAATACGTTTCCTAGAAGTTAACGATGGTTCAACTATTGAAAATTTACAAGTAGTTTTTAAAGGTCAAAATTTTGATTTCAACATACTTGATTCATTACGCCCTGGAGCCGCTGTTATAATTAAAGGAACTTTAAATGCAACGCCAAATTCTCCACAACCAATTGAATTAGTTGCCAGTGAATTGGTGGCATATAAAAATGTTGATGAAGATTATCCAATTCAAAACCAAGAAATTAAACTAGAAACCTTAAGGGATCTGCCACACTTAAGACACCGTACATCACTTTTAAGAGCTGTTATGTTAATTCGCTCTACTTTAGCTCACGAAGTCCATAAATATTTTATAAACAAAGAATTTCATTATTTAACAAGTCCTATTATTACAAGCAATGATGGCGAAGGGGCTGGTGAAACATTTAATGTTTCTGATACATCTAGTCTTGAGCCCTTTTTTGGAAAAAATAAAAAAGCAACTTTAGGAGTGACAGGACAATTACACGGGGAAAGTTATGCTTTAGGAATGCAAAAAATTTATACTTTTGGACCTACCTTTAGAGCAGAAAGATCTAACACTAAAAAACATTTAGCTGAATTTTGAATGATAGAACCTGAAATGGCTTTTTATGATTTAAATGATAACATTGCTTTAGCTGATGATATGCTTAAAGTAATTATTAGAAATACTTTAAGCAAACATAAAAAAGAATTTAGTTTCCTAGATTCATTACATGAAGGATTATTGGATCGTTTAAATCAATTTATTGAAACCCCAATTCAAATCGTAGATTATCAAGAGGCTATAAGTAAACTTGCTGAAGTTAAGGATATTTTTGAAAATAAAGATATTAAATATGGACTGGATTTAGCTACTGAACACGAAAGATATTTAACTGAGAAAGTTTATAACAGACCGATTGCTCTTATAAATTTCCCAAAAGATTTTAAGGCATTTTATATGAAACAAAATGATGATAATAAATCAGTAGCAGCTTTTGACTTATTAGTGCCAGGTATTGGAGAATTAATAGGCGGAAGCCAGAGAGAATGCGATTATGATAAAATAGTGCAACGAGTAAATGAATTAAATATTGATCAAGAAGATTTACAATGATATTTAGATCTTCGCAGATATGGTCATATCATGTCATCAGGTTTTGGGGTAGGTTTTGAAAGATTAGTAATGTATGTCACAGGAATTGAAAATATTAGAGATGTAATACCATACCCAAGAACAACTGGAAATATTAGAATGTAAAAAAATACCACTGTAGCATTAGATACAGTGGTATTTATTTATTATTAATAGCTAAATTTTATTTCAATAAGAAATTAATCAGCATGTATTTTAGAGAATTTATAAATAGTATTTTGCAAAGACATTATTATATCACTTAACAAATCGATCTCTATAATTTTGAGCTGATTCATCTATATCTCTATTTATACCATTATATTTTGGTGTAAAGCCTTTTTTAACTAAAAAGACTTCTCAAACATAGTCTGGTGATGGAATATATGCAGCAGGCGGTTGTAAAAGACGAGGATCAATGCTTTCATAAGAACCTATTCAATTTATGGTCACTTCATTATTTTCATAAATCGGAATTATAAAGCCACCATTTGGTGATTGTTTTGAACTTCTATATTTTATAAAAATATCATGATCTTCTAAAAGAGTATAAACATCTTGGTTATTTAAATATAATTCTTCAAATAGTTTTTTGATTTTTGAATTTTCATTATATTCACTATTATTATTTAATTCTTTAAACTTATTTATAATATGAGTGTCAAATTCATCTTTTGTTTTAACTTTTATTATACTACCCTCGATATATTCATGATAATTATGATTAGGATAATTACGGAAAAAACCTGTATTAAATGTATCTGATCCTTTTTGTCTATACTCGTCTTTTACTCTTTTTTCTTCTTCTGACACTCATTCTTTTGGAGCAAAAATAGCTGTTTTTGTAATATTTTGATAGATTGGATAAATCACATCATACATTTTTTTAACTTCATTTTCATAATATTCGTCAGGTTTGTCAAGTATAATTCTCCGTGCAATAGGCTCTTTTCCAACAGGCGGTTTTTCATTACATGAAAATAAAGTTATAGGCAATACTAAAGAAATAAGACTAATTAGCAATTTTCTAATTATTTTCATCATTTTTAACCACGTGAGTAATTGCTATTAAATCATGTACAGAATTACTAAAGTCATATTTCTCATACTTTTTAATGCGATATCTATAAGTCCCTGAAGAAGTTGCTTTATATTCAAGTAATTCATCATTACTCACTGCAGACTGAATCATCTTCACAACAACCCATTTTCCATTTGATTCCTTTTTTTCTAAAAATAAGTCATAATCAGAAAATCAATTGTTGTTTTGACGTTTTATTGCCTCAGATTGAGTCAAACGAATCTCATATTTATGAGTTAAGTCTCACATTTTACCCTCGGCAATAGTTTTTTGTTTTTCTAGTTCTTGGCTTTTTCTACGTGATGGAGAAAAGAAATTTAAAAATGAATTTCACCAACTTGTATTTTCTTTATACTCTGGCCTAACTTCAGATTGATTTAAAAGACCAGCATTAAACATTCAAGAACTAGATATTTTTATCGTTTGATTCTTTTTTAAATTTATTTCTTTACTTGAAAATACAAAACCACTATCATTAGTTGGATGAATTTTTAGTGTTGAATAGTTGTTAGCTGCTTCTAACATTGTTTTAAAATCTACTGTTCCAGCACCAAATTTTTGTTCATAACCACTTGACTTATAGGTTAAATTATCGTGATTTGGACTAACAGCAGATGCCGATAAAACTGCTTTTACAATAGGAACTCTAAATTCACTATCCCTAATATCCGATCTATATTTAAATAAGTTTGAGATTAAACCAGTTACGACAGGCGCAGCATAACTTGTTCCACGAGAATAATTGTTTCTGTTATAAACAGGATTATAAAAATGTGCTGGAGCAACAACTAAAGGCTTCGATATATTTTCAAATTCTGGTAATAATTTGTAATTAGAATAATCTGCAATTATATTTTGTTTTTGATATTCTTTAGATGATCAATCTGATAAAGCACCAACAACTATTGAATTGAATGATAGTCGTTTATGTGTTATTAAATGATAATCTTTATTTCCCTCATTACCAGCTGCAAATACATTTATTACACCATACTTACGAGATATATGATCAAGGAAATATGAATTTTCATGGTAACCCTTTTTATAGTTGTTACTTTCATAAGTTTCACCATTTTTTTCGTAATACCTTATAAGACCATAACTATGATTAATTAATTTTATTCCATCTTTTTTTACCATTTTTTCAATTGTAGACATTCAATGACTATCTGTTTGGTTTGTTGTATATAAATATATTTTAGATGATCGGTCTATTCCATATTGTCCACCCGCAACAAGTGATACCATTGTTGAATGAGTTTCATAACCTGGTCATATTCTTTCGTTTATATCGTTTATCTTAATACCATTTCTAAAATATTTTTGATAGTTTTTATCAAAGGGATGAGCCCATGTTTCTAATATTCCTATTTTATTTACATATGGATTATCTAAATAGTTTGTAGCATTTACAAGATCTATATTTTTGTTCATATGTTGCACATAATTTTGCAAATTAAAATTTATCCCATAACGACCATAATTACTTACTTGTCCTCTTTGTGTATACAGATTTTTGATCTTATTTGTGGAACTCGGGGTTATGTATCCTTGTGGAATTGTATTTGTATTTTCAAATATAATGAACTTATAAATTTCGTTTCAGTTTTTTAATTTATTAACAAATTTTTTTCTATCTTCTTCTTTTTCAAAATAAAATCAGACAATTGGCATCATTGTTAGTTTTTCAAATGATTTATAAACTAAATTGCTTTCAGTAACTTTATTTATAAAATCACCATTGAATTTACTTAAAAATTCTTCATTCTCAGTTTCAAAGCCTGGATTTAATAATAATTTAAGTTCAAAATTATTATCAACAGGCAAAGAAAACGTTTCATTATTTTGATTAAATGCAATAGTCGCTCCCTGTCCCCTGACCTCAAACTTATCATTATTAAGATTTTTGTACCATATTGTGTCTGGAGTGAACTGCTTTGCGACTGGGGTAGCAAAAAATGTTACTAAAGCACTTGTGCTAATTAATGTTAAAACAGAAATTTTTAGTTTCTTTTTCATAATTGTCTCCTTAAGTTTTGTAAGCTAAATTTGTGTTTAATATTTTTTTGAGTAGAAATTGTTTAGAAATGTATAATGCTCGTTCCTTATTTCTAAACTTATAAATATTGGGTATTTTATCTATACCTAACAAAATTTTAGCATTAAAAAGTTAAAAACAAATATTTTCAGTTTTTATCATAATTTCCACACTTTTCCAGGTTCCTTATATAAAATACTTATAGATATTAAGATAGTCTAATATAATAAAATTTAGAATACTTAGAACTATTTCTAAATTTTTTAAACTATGGGGAATTAATGTTCACATAATTTTTTTATAAAATATAAAAATTCTTTTCATCTATCTATATTGAAATGAAAATAATCATATCAAGAATTAGAAATAAACTTGCCAAAACATTAGCTTTGGCTTAACCAAATGGTATGGTTTGGGATGGTAAAATAGTCCGAAAAAATTCCCAAGTTAAACATGGACAGCAAAATTTAACATTTTAGTAACTTATAATGCCATTGCAAATTGCTTTGGCGTTTTTCAGTTTAAGTTTGATTGAATTCGATCGTTATTATACCAAACTACATATTCTTGTATCATATCATTAAGTTCATTGAACGTAATTTTGGAATAATCTAAATCATTTAATAATTCGGTTTTAATGATCCCAAACCAATATTCAATTTCTCGATTATCAAGTGAGTTTCCCACTCTTGATAACGAAATAACGCCACCAATATTTTGAACTTCTTTAATATATTGATGATGTGTATATTGAAAGCCATGATCTGAGTGAATGATAAAATTTTTGGGTTTGTATTGTTTTAATGAATTTAAATTGTCTAAAACTAGTTCTAGATTATTACTTCTTGATAATTTAAAACCAACAATTTGTTTAGTTTTATGAGATAAAATTGCAGACAAATAAACGTGTGATTCTAACACGTCTTTTGGTGCTTTTATATATGAAACATCAGTTGCATAAATATTTCGATTGTTTTGATCGTTATAATCACGATTTACGAAGTTATCAATTTGTGAAGATACATTTTTAATTTCTTTTCGTTTTGATTTTTGTCTAAGCTTACATTTTAGGCCTAAAAGGTTCATATATCTCCCTAAAGAACGTTCGTTTATATCTATTTTGTATTTTTGAGATATGTAAACACTTAGCTTTAGCCTTCCATATCTTGACTTTGTTTCTATGAACGATTTTTCAATTACATCACTATGTTTAGGGAGTTTTTGTGAAATTTTAATCTTATGAGTTTTAGAAATTGTTTGCCTAGAAATGCCAAAAACTTCTGAAAGCTTCACATAACTTATGCTAAAACTTTTTAATTCAATAACTTTCTTACTTTTGGGTAATTCATTGGTAATTTCATAATATCTTTTAGCTATTTGTAACAAATCATCACGATCAAAAATATCTCAATTTGGTTCTCTTTTCTTCTTAGGACTGCCACTTCCTTTTTTGCGGTTTTCGCCTTTCTTTGTCTGCAATAAGTCTTCCATACCTAAATTATAATACTTAATTATTTTATTAATTCTAACTTTTACACTATTTCTTTGTAAGTTTTTTGTTCCTGGTGATATTTGGTAAATAGCCCGAAAAGCACCTGGGAAACCTGACTTTTGATATTCTTCATATATTTTTGCAAATTCTTCTTTCTTTAAATGTCTTGACATAATTTTCCTTTCAAAAAATTTTTTCGTTGGTACCAACGAATGGTAACAGAAAAGCTAACATTTACATGTTAACTTTTCTGTCCGGCTTTAAGTTTTATTATTTTTACTATATTCTTTTCTTTTTAAACGTACAAGTTTTTTAACTTTCTTCATATATATATATATATATATATTAAAATTAAAGTAGATTAACAAATCTATTAATTTGATTTTAGACAAATTAATTATTATATAAATATATTTGTATGAAAGGAAAATACGTTATGAAATTACGTAAATTTTTATTAGTAACAACTAACTTAGTTACTATTTCAACAATTACTGCCGTATCATGTACAGCGCCCAAGCCCCAAAAAAGACAATTTACTATTCAAAATGTTAGTGAAATTACAGTAACTCAAACTAGTGCTCAATTCACCGCTAAAATTACTGGTCTACAAGGAACAGACCAACTTAATGTAAAAATTAATGATATAGTTCATAATTTTACAGTTTCAAGTTTAAGCAAACCAGCTGATAATGAATATAAAATTACTATTACTGGTTTAACTAAAGGTACTACATATTTATTAGATACCATTAAGGTAAACAATGACACATTATTTAATGTCAAACGTCCATTTACAACATTAAACGATGTAGTAGCTACAAATCCACCTATTGAAAATAGAGAACAAGAAGAGCCAGTAAATCCTAATCCACCAAGAGAAGAAAATGAACCATCGAATCCAGGAACTAATAACCCTGATCCAAAAGAACCAACTAACGACACCCAACAACCTCCTAAGACAGAACCAAACCCTACTCCAGTTCCTAAAGATCCAACTACAGAGCAAGGTAATAGTGATAACACCCAAGAAACTCCAAGAGAAGAAAATACACCATCTAACCCAGGGGCCAAAGACCCATCTCCAAAAGAACCAGCAACAGAAGAACCTGAAACTGGTGTAAAACAACCAGATGAAGAAAAACCAAACAATGGTACTGATAATGGTTCAAGCGGTGCAGATGATTCGAGAGATAATGCCCAACCAGGGCACGATTCTGCTCCTAATCAACCAGTAGAGAAACCAATTCAAGGAAATGATGATCAAGAAACAGATACAGGAACAATAACTAAGGAAGAAGATACTAAATCTCAGCCTACTGATAATCCAGAAAGCACTAACCGTAATCAACCTTCTGATCAAAAAACTACCGAAACACCTGGGCAAGATCCAAGTAGTTCAACAGATGGAGATACATCAAAAGATAATTCTAACTCTGCAAAAGAAGAAGATGAAGAACCTAAGGACGAATTAAAAAATTCGAAAGCAAGTGCTAGCATATTACAAATAATAGTAGAAAAAAGTGGCCCTGCATGAGATCCTAGTCGAAAATATATTAGAATAGCAGTAAGAACTACTAAAGAAGTATATGAAAAAATAAAATCAAAAACTATTACTCATGAAGTATATTCAAAAAGTGCAAATAGTTATACAAATGACTCAACAGCACCAGCAAATATCCAATATTGGCGTAATATAGGCGAAAACGAAGTCGATTTTATTCTTAATGCACCAAATCCATGACATAAAGGAGCTTATAGCATAACTAGACTTTTTGTTGCTGGAGAAGAAAATTACAACTTACTCCAAGGACAAACAAAAGATTTTACTATTAATTAAATTTTATAAATAAAATAACTAATTAAATATAACTATAAAATAAACCCAAAATATAATATTTTGGGTTTATTTTGATATAGTTTGTAGTAGGATATTGAAATTTTATATATTTTTAAATAAACAAAACAGTAAACCAGGATAAATACATTTATAATATATAGCAAGTTGTTATGTACTATTATCAATAAATAATCTTTAATATTATTTGTAATAATAGTTGTAAATAAAAATTTACTTTCACTCGTTTTGATTTTCTGTAATATAGGCAGTGGTATAAAAACATAAATCTTTATTATTTTATAATATTTAAATTATGAATCTTATTTTTGACTTCGAAATATAAATCAAAAGCCAAGTACTAAAAAAGATAAGATTGCACCAGTTCCAAGAGGAATTACCACAAAATTTAATCAATTATTATTTAAACCTTCAATTTTTACACAAAGGATTATTCCAATTATTACACCTAGTAAAAATATAATTGGAATAGTAATTTTAATTATCTTTTTAAACATTTAAAATTCTTCTTTAAATCTTTTTATTAAATTCTTATGTAATCTTTTGGCTTTAAAATCATGATTTTCTATTTCTAAAAGTGAAAAACTTGCCCCTACTTTGGTTACAACATAACCAGCAACTAAATTTGCATCAAAAACAATATTAATTAAATCTTCATCGATAACAACTTCTTTTGAATTTGCTTGTTTAGTATCAAACCATTTACCAATAAACGTACCAAAGAAAGCATCACCAGCTCCGGTAGAATCAATTTGCTTTACTTTTTTAGATTCAACTAAAAAATGTTTTGAATCTTTATAAACTAATGTGCCTTTCTCACCTAAAGTGATTAAAAATAATTTATTCTTAAAATTTTTAAGAGCTTTTATACCATCTTTTAATGTATTGGTATTTGTTATTAAATATAGTTCATCTTCAGAAAATTTAATAAAATCAGCTAAATTAATAAATTCTTTTGCTTTTGCAATAAAATCATCAAGATTATCTTGATAAAGGGCCTTTCGATAATTAGGATCAAAGAATATTTTCTTGTTTTCCATTTTAGCTTTTAGGGCTAAGTTCTTGTAAGTTTCAAATAATTCACAACCTAAAAAAGCCGTTGCGGAAGTTAAAACTAAGGCATCAAAATCAATATTTTCAACATATTCATATTTTAAATCAGCATCAGCGCCTCTAACAAATTCAAAACTTCTTTCACCATTTTCATCTAAGGAAACTATTGCTTTTGTAGTATTTTTATCTTTTATTTTTATCAAATTATCTGGATCTAACTTATCCATAGATACAGAAAGAAGTAAATTAGTACTATCATCAAAGCCAACAGCACCAACAAAAATAGCAGTACGTTTGGTTTTTTGAATTGCGGCTGCTACATTTAAAGAAGCTCCTCCAACATTAACTTTAATTTTTCCATTACCTAAATGATATTCATCATAAAGAGCTTCGCCTGGCACTAAAAGTTGTGGACGATCACCCCAATCAATATCAACTTCATCAAGTTCACCAATAGTTGCAGTAATATCACCATCATATTGAAATAATAATTCACCATCTAAAAAGTATTTTGTAGTAATCACGTACTCTCCTTGATTTATATAAAGTTCTAATAATGATGAATCTTGGATAATTTCGATATCTTTAATATTCTCAATATTTCTAGTTATTTTGTTAGGGTAATTTGGTGCAAAACTATGTGACATATTAGTTCGATCAATGGTTAAAACACCATTAAGGTAGGAAAACATAATATAATGACCTTCTTCATTTTTAAACTCAAAAAATCATTTCTTACCACTAGGTTTTAAGTGGAGAAAATTCTGGCGATTTCATAAGTCTACAATACTATTTGTAATTCGATAATACGGTTGGTAAATAAAATTAAAATTATCTGAATATTTTTGGTATAGTTTTCCTTTTTCGATTCACATAGTTCTTGGTAAGGTTAATGAATGAGCGTATCCTTGTTCAAAAGTTGCAACAGCATCTGTATCTGGTGTTCCTGCTCATGCAATTGAAAGATTATAATAATAATCGGGACCATTCATAATTTGAGGCGCATAGTAGTCAAAACCTAAATCAAGTAAATCCCAATGGGTAACTTTAAATGTTAATGTTTTTCAGTTCAATTTACCTAGAAGGTAAATTGAAACATCCCTATTTTGGTTATCTTGGTCATAAAAATAAGCACCTTGAGTTGAAATAAATATTACATCTTTATTATGTATCTTAGTAAAACTAGGGCACTCAAACATAAATGCTTCATTAAGTTGCTTTGGCCCATTAATAAATTTAATTTCACCTTTTCAAGTAAAATCAGCATTAGGTTTATCAGAACTATAAACAACAATTTTGCCTTTTTTATCTAAAGTTTGTGCTCCATGTAATAAATAATAAGTGTCTTCAACTTGGACAATATAAGGATCTCTAAAATGCCTTGTATATTTAGTTTTATCAACACTAAATAATAGTTTTTTGCTTGCTTCAGTTTCTTTTCAATCATTGCTATATTTAGCAACTAATGTATGCGATGTATCTTCAGGAGCATTATAAATATTTCCTTTTTTTACGTTGCCAGTGTAATATAAATAAAGGTTGTTATCTTCTGATAATGCTGAACCTGAGTAAATCCCATTTGCATCATATTCATTTGATGGTCTAATTCCTAAACCATGACTTTTATATTCTAAAAAATCTTTTGTCGTAAAATATCCTTGGTGCTTATTAGCGTGGATTGGACTAAACGGATTTCATTGGTAAAAAATATAATATTTCTCATTATGATAAACAAAATTATTTGGATCATTAATCAAGCCTGAAAATGAAGAAAGGTGAAGTTTATTAAAATAAACATCACCTTTGGCTTGTTTTAATTTATTAGTTAATTCAGGCAACAATGCATCGGTATATACGTAAGTTTTACCTGTATTTTGTTGCTTGATTTGATCTAATTTTCTTTGCTTATCTTTGTAATTAACAGGTTTAAGCTTTTTCATGTTCTTTAATAAAGTTTTCGAGTGTTTCTTTACCAAATGTTTTTGCAAATACAAATGTTAATGAACTAGATACAATTGAAGAAATTACAGAAGCAATTGCAATATTACCTAATGGTGATAATGCTCTATGGAAGAACATTTTATTTCCTCATGGAACCACTTTTTCATATTCTGTATAGTAAGCTAATAATTTATCGCTTTTTACAGGTGAGAATTGGATAAATCCTAATCATGAAGCTGAACCAAGTGAACTAGCTACAGCTTGTGACATACCTACCCAATATCCACCAATACCTGCTCCAATAGAAGCTGCAAGCATTGGGAAGAATAATGGAATGTTTGTTCCAAACATAGCAGGTTCAGTAATACCTAAATTAGCTGCAATACCAGATGAAAGTGATGAAGAAGCTAATTTTTGTGATTTTTTGTATAAAAGACCAAACATTGTAAGAGCTGCAACTCCTTGTGCAATGTTAGATACTGTTGCAATTGAAGTAATTCAAGTAAATCCTTGTGAAGCAATTAATTGAGCTTCGATAGCAGTAAATCCTTGGTGCAATCCAGTTACAACAATGAATGGGTAAGCCATTCCAATTAATAACCCACCTAAACCAAAGCCTGGGAAGTTAGTATATGTAAAGATTGCATTTGCTGCATATCCAATACCAATTCCAATATATCTTCCAATTGGTCCAACAAATCAGAATCCAAAGAAGACGCTAATGCCTACGGTAAATAACGGAACTACTACGATTGCTAAAGCTTCTGGCGTATATTGTTTGAGTAATTTTTCAATATAGAATGCTAAAGCAATGATTAATAACACTGGGAAAATTTGGGCTTGGTAACCTATGAATTTTCATTGGAAAAATTCAGGTAACTTAGGGAACAAGGCAAAAGCCCCCTCAACAGCTTCTTTATTTGATGAACTTCATCCATTAACAAGGGCTGGTGAAATCATTGTTAGACCGATTGCTAACCCTAAGAATGGATTTCCTCCAAATTTTTTCATTGCAGTATATCCTACAAAAGCAGGTAAACCACCAAGAATAGCACCACCAATTAAATCAAAAAAGTTTTTAGCTGCTGTTGCAGAAGTACCAGAAGCAACTGTTGAAATAAATGAAGATAATGCTAATGAAATACCGCCTGCAATAAAGACAGGAATTAAAGGTACGAAGATTTCAGAAAACGATCTAACAAGTCATCTGATTAATAAAAAGGCATTGCTTTTAAATGATAATTCTTTGTTTCAAAGAACTTGTTTTCTAGCTTGTGTTGTTGTTTGGGTTTTTGTATCTGATAAATAGTTTCTTAAGTTATCAATTACTTTATTTACAGTTCCAGGACCATAAATAACTTGCAATTGATCACCGTCACGAGAAGCACCTTTTGCAAGTGCGACTTTTGAAAGTGTTTTCATGTCGATTTTAGAATCGTCATGCACATACACTCTAAGTCTTGTGGCACAGTTGAAATATTCTTTAATATTTTCTTTGCCACCTAATGCTTCGGTAACTTCTTTTGAGACATTGTCTCAATCAAATTTTTGCATATTATTCCTTTCGTTTTAGTAATAAATTGATTTAAAAACAAATATTATTAAAACAAAAATAATAATTAAGTTTTAAATCTGTACATATTATATATTATTATTATTATTATTATTATTATTTCTGTTTTTTTTGTATTTTTTCCACAACCCTTGAGGATTTGTATAATTTTAATTAATTTAGAGAGTGAATATTAAAGTACTAAAAAATTTGACTAAGCAACTTGTACTAACTTTTTGAATAACATACTTATATTATAAATTACTAATTTAAAGCCTATTAATTCCAAATATAAAATGCCTAAAAATTTTCTTATACTTCTAAAAACCATAATATCAATATTTTTTAAAGAAATGTTTACATATTTTGTAGAATAACTACTTTTTTGAACTACATTTTTAATTTTCTGCCCAGACTGTTGGGGTTAATCATTTTTTTATTTTTTGATTTATATTATGATGCTTTTGTTACAAAAAAAAGATAACGAAAAAACAAAGAAAAAAAATTTTTTTCTTCTTTGGCAACTAAATTGGAAAATTTATATATTTTTTGATGTTTTTACTGTCTAAAAAATTAAGACATAATTATGCATATTGTTAAATTAACTATAAAATTTCAAAATGAAGCAAAAAGATTTTTAACCCCCCGCCCTTGATTGCAATCAAGGGGGCCTTACTTTTGAAAAAGTAAGCAAAACTTCCAGAAAACACGTGCCCGTGTTTTCTATTTTTATTATTTTCTTTTTTATTAAAAAATATTAAAATTAATATGCATCAATTTTTATTTCATCATTGATGCTTCTGTGTAATGTTCGAAGTATCTCTAAATACTCAGCCATAATCTTATTGGCTTCAAGGTTATTTCCTTGTGCATTCACAGAGACACTATTAAACTTTGAGATGTATAATTCAAGAGTTTTAAAAAATGAGTTTGTTTTCTTATGGATAAATGCTAGTTTTCCAACGGCAGGGATAGAATAATCTAAACCTTTCTCAAGAGCTCACATTTCTGTAAAGCTTAGATATTTTCCATTAGGTTCTTTGGCAAAGTATTTTTTTCCATTATATTTAAAATACAAATTATCATCAGAACAATGTACTAACACAACATCAGAATTATAAGGAAATATAATCCTTTTGTCATGCATATCGAAAGCTGCAAGGTTTTTACCTTGGTATCTAACAACACCATTTAAAACTTTTCTATTAATCTCTAAATCAACGGCTCAATTGCCGTTTTTCTTTCCTTCTTTTTGAAAGACATTATGTTTAGAAATTATTTTTTTATTCCTCGTGTTGTAATAATTTTGAAATACTTCGTTATTTTGCTTTAAATCATTAATATCTTTATATCCGTTTTCATGAATTAATAATGGGTATTGATCTAATGATGTTCTAAAAGATCTCTCAACGTGAGGTTTATGTTTGGGATTAGATGAACTGAGTACTTCTATTCCTTTTTTATTTAAATCTTTTTCAAAAATTGTTTGTGCGTTTTCGTTTCCCCAAAAAGTTCTTCTTTTATCAGTATAAATTTTCTTTGGAAATCCATATTTCTTAAATACTATTTCTAACAGTCTTTGATATCCTAATGTTGTTTCTTGTTCTTCAAATCATGCTGCTAATAATGTTCCAGTAGCAACATCAATTGCATGATAAAGATAGAATGGTTTATTATTTTTTAAATATGGTTCAAGCTGAGCATCGATTTCAACAATTTCACCAAATTCTAAATTTTTCTTTAGACCCAAAACTTGTCTTTGTTTTTCATTTTGTTTAATTTGTTTATAATATTTTTTTAATAGCAATGTTGTCTCTTGTGAAGTTTTCTTCTTTGATATTTTTGCTATTTTTCTTCCTCTTTTGGTTGTATGTATATTAAATAATCCTAATTGGTTGAATCTTCTTACCAAAGTTTTGTAAGAAATTTTTTGCCTTATAAAAGAACCATATTCTGAATAATAATAACTTTTAAACGAAAGTTGGTTATTTGTTAGAATGCTATTTAAAATAATTTCACATGTTTTTAAATAATCTTTAAACACTAATTCAATTTCTGAATCGGTAACTTTGCAACTTCTTTGTTGATTTTTATTTTTATGACTGATGTCAATTTCTTGATTACTTTTTATTATTTTTTTATATCTTTTTACAGTTGATACACTAAGGTTTGTAATTAAACTAAGTTGAGATAAAGATTTTTCAATATTAGCAGCAATTAATATGAGAGATTGCTGTTTTTTTAGTTCGTAGTTTGTTAAGTTTTTGTACTTATCTATGTTATGTTTGATTCTCATAAATAATTTATACCATATTTTAATTAAATTAGTTCACTTTCCATGGGATTTATATATGGACCTAAATAGTTGTCATTGGACAATAATATCAATATTTTTTAAAGAAATGTTTACATATTTAAAAAATAGTGTATAATATATGCATATTTGGAACAGTACTCAAGAGGCTGAAGAGGCGGTCCTGCTAAGACTGTAGGGGAGGCAACTCCCGCGGAGGTTCAAATCCTCTCTGTTCCGCCATTTATTTTAAAAATATAATTAAATTTTAGATATTTAGAAAGACAAATAATAATAATATTTCCTTTTTTATTGATATATATATATATATATATATATATATCAATAAAAATAATTACTTCTTATAACTTTATATTACTTTACTCAAATTCATTTTTATTTTTCCTTTATTTATTAATCAATAACCTTTTATAAATTTTCTCATTATAATAATACCTTTCTAATTTCTGAATTTAATCCTAAATCATTTGTATAGTTTATTTTTATGTTTACTAAAAAACACTTATGCGCTGCATAAGTGTTTTATTCACTATTTAGATTGGTTTAATTTGTTAAATTTTATTGCTTTTTGGACAAATTTATTTTTAGAAGCATTTTCCATAGATAAAGCTTCTAGAATTGGAATACCAACAATATCATTATTAATAATACCAACCGAAATACCTGAACGACCTTCTAAAAGAAAATCAACTGCTTTTTGACCAAGCAATGAAGCTAAGATTCTTTCTTGGGCACTAGGAGTTCCACCTCTTTGAATATGGTTTAGAGGATTGCTGCGAGTATCTCATCCAGTTGTTTCTTGCACTAATTTTTCTAATGCTTTGATATCATAACATTTTTCTGAAACAACAATTATGATACTACGTCTGTTAGGTTGCTTTGTTAATTCAAGAGCGCTTGCTACAATTTGCTCAGGAGTTAATTTATATTGGTTTGTGGAAATAATTTCAGCACCAGTAGCTAAACCCGAGTAAAGAGCTAAATCACCACAACCATTACCCATTACTTCAACAATCATAATTCTTTGGTGACTTTTAGCAGTATCCCTAATTTTATCGATTGCATCAACAATTGTATTTAAAGCAGTATCATAACCAATTGTATAATCAGTGGCGGCAATATCATTATCAATAGTCCCAGGTAAGCCAATTGTTTTTACTCCCGCTTCGTGAAGTAATTGAGCACCTCGGTAACTTCCATCACCACCAATAACAACTAAGGCCTCAATTCCTAAGCTTTTTAGATTATTAATAGCAACTTCTCTTACTTGTGGATCTTTAAATTCAGGAAAACGAGCTGAGTAAATGCAAGTTCCCCCTTGGTTAATATAAGCATCAAGATCTACTGTATCTGCAGGCACTATATTATTGTTATATAAACCTTTATACCCTTCATACACTAAGTATGCATCTAAATTATTTGCTTTAGCATGCTTTGCAATTGCTCTAACGGCATTGTTCATTCCTGGGGCATCACCACCAGAAGTTAAAATAGCAATTTTTTTCATATTTCTCCTTTTAATTATTTAATTGCATCAATTAAGTTTTTAAGTAAACAAACTACTGTCATAGGACCAACCCCACCAGGCACTGGTGTTATGGCTGATACTTTATCTTTAACCGATTCAAAATCTACATCACCATGTAACTCTTTTGTTAATTTATTATCTAAATTAATGCCAATATCAATAACCACGGCACCTTCTTTAATATTTTCGGCTTTGATATACTTAGCAACACCAATGGCCACTATGACAACATCGCCAGATTCAACACCTTTAATGCCAGTTTTTTCATTAAATGTAGCCACATCTACACCATATTTCTTAATTAAATGGGCAATTGGTTTGCCTACTAGGTGCGAGCGCCCGACAACACAAACCTTAACATCTTTTTTGTAATTAATGTTGTAATGATCCATTATTTCCATAACGGCACGGGCCGTTGCTGGAACAAAGCATTTCTCTTCTTTACGGTTGTATAGTTTAAATTCATTACGAGTTGATAAACCATCAACATCTTTTTCAAATGGAATTGAATCCAAAATAACTTGGGTTGGGATATGTTTAGGCAAGGGCAATTGTACAATTACACCATCTGATTCTAAATTAATTAAATCGAGTTTTTTCAAAAGGGAATTTTGTGTAATTTTTTCATCAAACTTATGCAATCTTCCTTCAACTCCGACTTCTTCACATTTTTTTAATTTAGCATTAATATATTTATTAGAGGCTTCATTATCACCAACTTGAACTATCGATAAAATTGGGCGGCGGGGGAAATTTAAAGATTCTAGTTCTTGTTTAATCTTTTCAGTTTCTAGCTTTGCTAATTCTTTACCACTTAATATTTGCATTTTAATTCCTCCATATATTTATTTAGTTCACTAGTGTATTTATCTAATTTTAAACGTTCTGCTTCGACTTTCTCTGGCGGAGCTGCTTGCACAAATCTTTGATTTGCTAAAATGTTTTGCGATCTTTTTACCTCAGATTCAAGATATTTAATTTTTTCAATTAATTCTAGTTTATTTTTGTTTTTTAATTCACTTGATTGCTTAATAAATAAACTTTCTTTGTTAATTGAAATTAAATAATCCTCGTTCTGGGTTAATTTTGCATTAGCCATACGGTTAATAATCTCAATTCACTTAGGCTCAATTTTTCCAGAATATCAATATTCTAAAAGATCTTTTTTAGAAATTTGCATATCATCGCGGTATTTTCTTAATGCAGTAACTAGTTCAATAACTTCATCTATGCTACTAACAAAATCATAAGAGCGAAGCATTGGCATTTTTTGTTCCAATAATTCAGCATGATATATTTCTGAATATAAACGGTCAGTTATAAATGGTAAAAACGGATGTAAAACAATTAAGGTTTTACTCAAGATGTTAAGGGCTACTTGTTTATTTTGAGTTGATTTTAAAAACTCAATATATCAACTGCTTAAGTAGTTAAAAATAAATTTGTAAATTTCAGAACCAATGATTGCAAATTCATATTGTTTAATTAATTTTGTAATTTTCTTAGATAAATTGGCTAATTTATCTAAGATTCAATAATCATATGGTGTTTTTTCTTTAGATGAATTATCTGGTAAACTTTGAATATAATTAGCAATATTTCAAAGTTTATTATTAAGTCTTCAAGCACTTTCAACTTTTTGAGTTGAAAATCTAATATCCATTCCTGGAGAGGTATTTGTTAATAAAAACCAACGCAATGAATCTGATCCATATTGATCAATTAAATCCATAGGATCCACACCATTATTTAATGATTTAGACATTTTTTGCCCTTTTTCATCCCGAATTAAACCATGGAATAATAATTCCTTAAATGGTTTTTGTTTCATAAACTCAAGACCCATAAAGTACATTCGAGCAACTCAAAAGAAAATAATGTCATAACCTGTCACTAATAAACTAGTCGGATAATATCTTTCAAGCATTTTGGTATTATTTGGCCAACCCATAAATGTAAATGGTGCAATGCCTGAAGAAAACCAAGTATCTAAAACATCTTCGTCTTGTTTTCAACCTTCACCTGGACTATCAACTTGAACTTTAATTTGATTTTCTTTATACCAGGCAGGAATCCGATGACCTCATCAAATTTGGCGTGAAATGTTTCAATCATGCATTTTATCCATTCATTGTTGCATTGTGTGTTTTAAGCGTTTTGGATAAAACTTGACTTGGTCCTTTGATTTCATATTTTTAATAATTAAATCTTTTAAATCATCCATTTTAACAAATCATTGAGGTAAAACTAAAATTTCAGTAACACTTTTACTACGATCAGAAATTGAGACATTTGAAGTTACTTCTTCTTTTTTAAAAATAAAGTTATGCTCTTCTAAATATTTAGCAATTTCTATTCGGGCTTGAAATCTCTCTAACCCATGAAATTTAGTATTTGGATAATTAATAAATCCATTTTTATCAATTGATTCAATAATTTCTAATCCTAATTTTTGAATAATTTCGATATCCGCATCTGCATGTGCAGAAAGTTTCATTAACCCTGTTCCAAAATCTGGATCAACATATTCATCTTCTATGATTGGTAAAACTTTCTGCGTTAATGGATGAACAACATGAAGGTTTTTATATTTTTTGTATTTTTGATCCATTGGGTTATAAACAATTGCAATATCACTAAGTAAAGTTTCAGGACGCACTGTTGCAACTATTAAATCCTCATTAGTTTCAAAAACCTTATACTTAATATAGTACATAATCTGAGTGGTTGGCTCATTAATTACTTCAATGTTTGATATTGCAGTTTGTAACTGAATATCCCAGTGCACAGCTTTAACTCCCCGGTAAATATAACCTTTTTCATATAGTTTAATAAATACACTTTGCACAGCATTACTAGCATCTTTATCTAAAGTAAAACGTTCATTTTCATAATCTAATGCAAGGCCAACCCTGGCTCATTGTTTTCTAAATAAATTGGCATATTCGTCTTTCCATGCTCAAACTTGTTCTAAAAACTTTTCTCGACCTAAATCGTGGCGAGTTTGCCCCGTTTGTTTATAAATCACATCTTCCACTTTAGATTGTGTTGCAATCCCAGCATGATCCATACCGGGAATCCACATTACATCGTAACCTTTTAATTTTTTATACCTTATAATTGTATCTGGAATATATACATCTAGTGCATGACCTAAATGTAATTTACCGGTCACATTAGGTGGTGGTAATAAAATTGTAAATGGTTTTAATTTTTTATTATGAGTAATAAAATATTTTTTATCTCTTCACTTTTTTTCAATATCTTTTTCAACTTCTAAATGATTATAATTTTTGTTCATAACTTCTAGATAACCTCCAAATATGTAAATATATAAAATAATATTAAAATTATACCAAATAAGCCATTTTTTAGAAATGTAAAACTTACTATATTCTAATAATTTTCAGGTATAATGTAATTATGATTACAAAATACGAAAATGGAGATATTGTTATAGCGAAAATAAAAAAAATAACTTATAAAAATATAACCTTGCAAACCAAACAAGGTACCACTTACAAAATAAACTATAATGAAGTTTCTGATTATCCAAACAAAAATTTATTTACATTTTTTTCAGTAGGAGATACTATTAATTTCGTACACTTAAACTGTATAATAGACAAAAAAAAGAACCAAATTTGTTATGGTAGTTTTAAACGTAACCACCCAAACGAATCAAAAGCTAAAATAAATTCCAAATTGCAAAAAACTCCCGGTGGGTTTAAGGCATTATCAAACTACAATCAATTAATCATTAATAAATATAAAAAGCAAAAGAGAACATAAATAATGGGCAAAATAAATATTAAAGGATATGATATAGACACTCAAGCATATTTTGAACAAAACAAAGAAATAATACAAAAAATTAAGTCTCTAAATTTTAAAGGTTCAGAATATTTAAATTTTGATGATATAGCTGTTAATTATTCAATTAATGGAATCAACTCCATTATTAAATTTTGTAACAATATTTATAATAATGGAGTTAAGCATTTAATAGTTTTTGCTTCACATATGACGCGAAACTTAATCAAAAGCACAATAAGTTTTATCTTAGGTAAAAATAACTACACAAACCAAAAACGAATTATGGTGCAATTCATCAATGGTCAAGACCAACTGTATGTAATTAAACAAAAATTAGATAAATATTTTGATCAAGACGAAAACAACAATATAGCAATTTGCTTTGCGGATGGTTTTTATGATTTATCAGCGCAAAAAAATAAAGATATCGTAAATATCCTCATGTCCAAATTTAGCGAAAGATCAAGTCATTTTCTAATTGATAAATTAATTTACTTCTTAGGCAAAAAAGAATGACTAAGTTATTTAAAAAATCATAAAATCCCTAATAAAAATATTCGTGCAATATCATCTGATTTAAATCATTCTTTTTACTTTTTTAATGATCTTACCTTAACTTTACTAGCAACCCAAGGCATTAACATTAAAAAATTAGTTGCAGGGTATTCTAAGCATCAACATATTATTTATGAATATGATTTAACCATTAATTTAGCTTTAAAATTGGCATGGTTTTTAACTAATTTTAATTTAAGTCATAAAGAATTTGTTAAACTAAATTTATTTATCTCATATGATAAAAATCTTGATCAATGTGCTAAATCAATAATGAACTTTTTTAAACCAATTTTAGAACCCTGTAAAGTGTTCTGTGATTATTTCACTTTCCCATCAGATATTTCAAAAATTGGCCAAGCTATGTTAACTAGTAAATTGGCAAAGGGAATTATCTATTTAAAACTAAATCAAAATAATTTAGATTTTCAAGGCACTACTGATGTTCAGTATGATGATTTATTAAATTATGAACAAGATCATACATTAAATCATTTAAAAAATATAAGTCATCAAGTGTTTAATAATTATTTACTTTCATATAATAACACCACCACTAGTATTGACATTGAGTTTGCAAAACAAAATGAAGAAGCATATGGAGAATTTATCCAAATCATGTATTGAACCAGAATTTTTTTCGGAATTATTAATGATTTAAATCCTTTTGAGATTAATTAAGTAATTTTGATTTATACATCTTTAAATATGTTAAAATTTAATATACTATGTTGCTATTAAATGGCGTAGACTTAACACGCATCTCACGGTTCAATAATAAATCAATTCAATTTGCAAAACGTATTTTATCAAAGATAGAATTTGAAAAATTTCAAAACTTAAAAGACCCATCCGAGCAAGCTTTATTTTTAGCGAGATCCTGGGCTATTAAAGAAGCTATCTTTAAAGCTGATAATCAATATTTTGAATTTTCTAAAATAGAACCGTTAAAAAATAATAATCGTTGAACATTTCAAGATTTTGCCATTTCAATTAGCCATGAGGGTGATTGATTAATAGCATTTGTTGTTAAAATTAAAAATTAAAAGGAGTTTTATGACTATAATTCCAAAGTTAAAAATGGTTTTATTTGCTATACCATGATTTTTTAGATTTCTTTCAATTAGAAGGTTAGCTAAAAAGTATATTAAAACACCAGATTTTGTACCTGGTTATGATAGATATAATAAATTAGCCAGATTGGCAAAGAAAGCCTTGAAACTTTATAATATTGATGTAAATGTTAAAGGTATTGATAATTTACCTAAGACAGGACCTGTATTGATTGTGCCAAATCATAAATCATATACTGATGTTTTAGCATTGCTGGTGGCTTTAGAAAAAGAGGCCCACCTTGAAAATATTGACCAGCGTATACCTACATTTGTTGCTAAAAATGAATTAGATAAATCTCTTACTACTAAACATGCTTTAAAACTATTAGATACATTCTTGTTAGATCCTAATGATTTTCGTAACAGCCTTAAGACCTTAAATGCTTTTGGTGATTATATCCGTGAAAAGAAAACTTTTGGAATTATTTTCCCTGAAGCACACCGTATCAAGACTCCTGAGCTTGGCGATTTTAAGGCAGGTGCTTTTAAAATTGCAGTTCAAAAATTCTTGCCGATTGTCCCTGTTGCAATTAACGGAGCATTAGATTCTTTTAATAGTTCAAAGACTTCAAGAAGTAAAGTTACACTAACATTTTTACCATTAATTAAAGCAAGAGATATTATTGGTCAAGAACCACAAGCTATTGCACAACGTGTTAAAAACCTTATTACAGCTGAAATAAACAAACAAAATGAAAAAAATTAAAACTATAGATTATTCTTCAGACTACCACTTTAAAATTAAGGAAGTGTTCGATGGTCCTTTAGATTTACTTTTAGATCTAATTAAAGATAAAAAAATCGATATTATGAATATCGATTTAATTGAATTAGCAACTCAATATATCGATATTATTAATCAAATCAAAGAGCAAGAAATTGATATCGCTGCCGATTATTTATTAATGGCTTCAACAATGATTAACCTAAAAGCAAAAATGTTGCTTCAAGATCCTGAAGTTATTTTAGAAGTTGAAGAAGAAAAGAAGGTCTTTTTACAAGAATTAATTGAATATCAACAATTTAAAGATATTCAATTAGCCTTAAAAACTTTTCAAGAAAATCGGAATAATATTTATATTAAACCACCAAGTGATATTGTTAACTTTATTTTAGATAATGACCAAAGTAAACTTGATGGACATTCTAGTCCAATGACACTAATTACAACATTGCGGCGTATGTTTGAAAGAGTTTATGCAAAAGAATTAAGAAAAACAAAATTAGAAAAAGTTAATGTTACACCAGCTGAAATGTTTCCTTTTATTAGGGGATTGTTAGATCAAAAAGAACGTGTTGAATTCGAAGAAATATTTAAACAACCCTCAATCCAACACTTTGTAATTACCTTAATCGCTCTATTAGATTTAGCCAGAAGACAATACTTAGTAATTCACCAAGACAAACAATTTGATATTATATACATAACACGGGGAGAATATTACAATGAAAAATAAAATTTTAGAGTCACTTTTGTATATTCAAGGAGATGCTGGCTTAACTTTAGAACAAGTGAAATTAGTTTTTAATCTTAATAACGTAATAGAAGCTAAAAAAGTTATGCAAGATTTTCATAAAGCTTATAATTCAGAAGATCGTGGACTAAAGGTTGTTGTTTATGATGAAATTTACAAATTAGCAACGCGTGAATCAGTCAAAGATTATGTTTCAAAATTAGTTACTATCGTACGCCCTAATAAATTATCAAATGCAGCAATTGAAGTTGCTGGAATTATTGCCTATAAGCAGCCAATTACTAAATCTCAAATTACAAAAATACGTGGCGGTGCTTCATCAGACCAAATTATTAATAATTTAGTCCAAAAAGGAGTAGTAGAAGAAGTTGGAGTTTCACCAACTCCAGGAAAACCAATTTTATATGGTGTAACTAGTAAATTTTACGATCACTTTCGTTTAACTTCTTTAAGAGATTTGCCTAAAATGGATGATTTTAATTATATTGATGCTAGCGAAAGTGAAAATAATAATTTCGATTTATTCTCAAGCCAAAGAGAAGATAATTAAAATAATAGATATAAAAATTACAATTTCACAAATAAAATCATATACAAGATAATATAGTGAACCCCCTAAGTTTTACCAATTAATTTGATCGATCTTAGGGGTTCACTATTTTTCTTTGTTAATTTTTATTTTTATGATTGATAATAATTTATTGATTAATTTTTAAAGCCCGACAGAAAAAGCTAACATTTTAAACATGGACAGCAAAATTTAACATTTTAGTAACTTATAATGCCATTGCAAATTGCTTTGGCGTTTTTCAGTTTAAGTTTGATTGAATTCGATCGTTATTATACCAAACTACATATTCTTGTATCATATCATTAAGTTCATTGAATGTTATTTTGGAATAATCTAAATCATTTAATAATTCGGTTTTAATGATCCCAAACCAATATTCAATTTCTCGATTATCAAGTGAGTTTCCCACTCTTGATAACGAAATAACGCCACCAATATTTTGAACTTCTTTAATATATTGATGATGTGTATATTGAAAGCCATGATCTGAGTGAATGATAAAATTTTTGGGTTTGTATTGTTTTAATGAATTTAAAGTGTCTAAAACTAGTTCTAGATTATTACTTCTTGATAATTTAAAACCAACAATTTGTTTAGTTTTATGAGACAAAATTGCAGACAAATAAACGTGTGATTCTAACACGTCTTTTGGTGCTTTTATATATGAAACATCAGTTGCATAAATATTTCGATTGTTTTGATCGTTATAATCACGATTTACTAAGTTATCAATTTGTGAAGATACATTTTTAATTTCTTTTCGTTTTGATTTTTGTCTAAGCTTACATTTTAGGCCTAAAAGGTTCATATATCTCCCTAAAGAACGTTCGTTTATATCTATTTTGTATTTTTGAGATATGTAAACACTTAGCTTTAGCCTTCCATATCTTGACTTTGTTTCTATGAACGATTTTTCAATTACATCACTATGTTTAGGGAGTTTTTGTGAAATTTTAATCTTATGAGTTTTAGAAATTGTTTGCCTAGAAATGCCAAAAACTTCTGAAAGCTTCACGTAACTTATGCTAAAACTTTTTAATTCAATAACTTTCTTACTTTTGGGTAATTCATTGGTAATTTCATAATATCTTTTAGCTATTTGTAACAAATCATCACGATCAAAAATATCTCAATTTGGTTCTCTTTTCTTCTTAGGACTGCCACTTCCTTTTTTGCGGTTTTCGCCTTTCTTTGTCTGCAATAAGTCTTCCATACCTAAATTATAATACTTAATTATTTTATTAATTCTAACTTTTACACTATTTCTTTGTAAGTTTTTTGTTCCTGGTGATATTTGGTAAATAGCCCGAAAAGCACCTGGGAAACCTGACTTTTGATATTCTTCATATATTTTTGCAAATTCTTCTTTCTTTAAATGTCTTGACATAATTTTCCTTTCAAAAAATTTTTTCGTTGGTACCAACGAATGGTAACAGAAAAGCTAACATTTACATGTTAACTTTTCTGTCCGGGTTTATTTCGTGTTAACTTTTTCTGTCCGGATTTATCTGTATTAGATTATTTTTCAATATATATTAATTATCTTATTTTCAAATATCTATTAACTTGATACTTATTTGTTAAAAGTTGTTAAACTTAAATATAGTTATTATTAAATAATAAGTAGTATAAGAATTTGTTAGACTTTATAAATATATTTTGTTTATTTTTAGTTTCTTTTAGTTAAACTTAATAACAATAATATGGAGAATCATGAGTGATATATTATTTTATTTTACGGACGTATATGCAGGCGATAATGCCAGAATTTATCAAGCAATTAAAAACACAGAAAAAATAGATGAAATTAAATTACAAGAACTAAAAAATAAATATAAAGAGCATAATATTAAATATTTAACACTTATGGATAATATATACCCAAATAATGTATTATTAGGGAATCAACCACCATTCATTATCTTTTATAAAGGCAATAAAGAAATTTTAACAAATCGTCAAAAAGTTTATCTAGTTAATGAAACACATAATACTTTTACACAAAAATATATTCAGGATAATATTGAACAACTAGTGAAAACAACAACCTTAGTAACAAATGGTTATAAATATACTGAACTTGAATTCATTAAACAATACAAAAAATATGGCGGAACAATCATCCATATTGCAAAATGCGGACTTGATAAGTTCAACTTTGAGAATATTGATCTAAATAAAGAATTAGTTATTAGTAAATATCCGATAAACTATACTGTGCAGTATGAAAATTTTAAAAGTGATAATTATTTTGCGGCTTTACTTTCAGATCAACTAATTTATTTCTCATCAAAAGAAAAATCTAAAACCCATAATTTAGTTAATTATTTTCTAGACATTGGAAAAGAGGTCTTCTGTTTCCCAGGTTATGGGATTAGCGATGGAAATAATGAATTAATTAAATCTGGAGTTAAATTAATTACTTATATAGCTGAAACTATTCAAATATAAATAAAAAACAAGTTAGAAATAACTTGCATTTTATTTATATTTATTTTGTATGTCTTTCGGTGTATACTGAAACATACTTTCTATTTCTTTTGCTTTCGTATTTAATGTAACCTGTAATTAAAGTGTAAAGGGTATCATCTGAACCACGACCAACATTCTCACCAGCATGAATTTTAGTACCCCTTTGACGGTAAATAATTGATCCAGCTGTAGCGAATTGTCCATCACCTAATTTTGCACCTAAACGTTTAGAATGCGAATCACGACCGTTCTTAGTAGAACCACCGGCTTTTGTCTTTGCCATTTTCTAATTATCCTTTGATTGAAGTTATTTTAATACGTGTGTAGGGTTGGCGGTGACCAAGTTTTCTTTTGTGAGTTGATTTTGCGTTGTGGCGATATACAACAATTTTCTTTGCTTTACCTTGTTTTTCAATAACACCTGTTACAAAAGCGTTTTTAACTAAAGGAGATCCAACTTTTGAACTTTTTTCAGTAACAACAAGAAGAACTTTATCAAATTTTACTTCTGATCCTTCTTGACCTTCAAGTTTTTCAACAAAAATTGTTTGACCTTCTTTAACTAGAAGTTGTTTCCCACCGGTTTCGATAATTGCTAACATGCAATACCTCCAATAAGTGGCTCGTCCTTAAGGTGAGTTATATACTGCTTAAACCTTTTTGGAACGGTTACTATTAAAAGTAACTTATGTATTATACAAAAAAAATAAAATTACGTAAATAAAAAATAAAATGCATTTATAATATTTATTATGCAAGTAAAAACATACAAAGAAAAAATAAAAGATTTATGTTTAGTAAATGCTTGAGACTTTGGTTTATTTGAAAGATATGTACAGTTAATTGAAGAAAAAAATAAAGTTATGAATTTAACTGGTTTTAGCGGTGAAAAGCTGTGAGAAGAAGGTATTTGAGAATCCTTGATTTTTATGCTGCAAATTACAAAGCATAAACAAAATACCACAATTTTAGATATTGGGGCAGGAGCAGGTTTTCCTTCAATTCCTTATGTTTTAACTAAACCTCAAAACAAAGTTTATATTTATGAACCATTGCAAAAAAGAGTTAACTTCTTAAATTTCGTAATCGATGAATTAAATTTAAGAAGTTATGTAGAAATAAAACAAACAAGAGTTGAAGATGTTAAAGAGAAGAATTTATTCGATATAGTTACTGCAAGGGCCGTTTCAAGTATAAGGGGTTTATTAATGTCTTCATTTCACTTAGTAAAAGTTAAAGGACAAATGATTTTGCTAAAAAGTAAAAAATACCAAGAAGAAATAAATGATGCTCAAGATATTTTACAAAAACTTAATTATAGTTTAAAAATAGAAGATTTGATATTAACGAATGATACGCGTGAAAATAAAATTGTTACAATAACTAAAAATAGATCAACCCCCAGCCAATTTCCATATCCATGGAAAGAAATTAAAAAATCATTAAAATAAAAGCAAGGGTAAATCTCCTTGCTTTTATCCAATAATTATTTAATTTCTAAATAAATTATTCTTTTTTAAATAATCATATTCTTGAACCGTTTCTTCTAGTTTTGCAATACAGTATTCATCACTGAAAGGCATAATATCTTGAGCATGAATCCATAAAATTGTTAAATAATATACTAAAATCTTTTGTTGAACCAAATATTCTTCTCAATACATATCATATTCATCTAAAAAGATTTTTTCTTGTTCTTTAGTTAAAAATGATCCACAAATAAAATAAGCTAGATCAAAATGCTTATCGCCCATTGAAGCATATTCTCAATCAATAAATAATATTTTATTGGTTTTTTTATCTAACAATAAGTTACCTTTATATAAATCGTTATGTAGCGGTCTATTATTCTCACTATGAGCTAAAATATTATTTATCCGTCTGTAATATTTATTTAATATTTCAATATTTATATTTTTTTGTTTTAAGACATTTCTGTATTCTTTAACTCTTTGGGCATGGTTTGATTTTGGAAATTTTAACTGCGAATTATGCAACTTTAAAAAAGTTTGTGCAATTTCTTTTAACTGCAACTCGTCAAATTCAATTTCTTGTGATTCTATTCATTGTCATCTTATAAATTTTTCACTGTTTTCTAGTAATTTTGGTACAAATTCAAAATCTTTTAATAAGTTATAATCTAATTTATGGTTGAATTTATTAAGTTTTTTTATTTGGTAAAAACTGCCATTATCTTTAAAACTATCATTTGTAAAACCAAGTTTAATTTTTTCCATATTAACTCCTCATGTTATATAAGATTAACATATTTTTTTAAACATTTAGTAAATAAATTAACAAATATTATAATATATTTACTAAATGTTTATTTTATAAAAAAGACAGGTGATAACCCGTCATATCTTATATTATAAATTGGCGCGCCCGGCAGGAGTCGAACCCGCAACCTTTAGGGCCGTAACCTAACACTCTGTCCAATTGAGCTACGGACGCATATAAACTTAATGGAGGCACTAACGGGATTCGAACCCGTACTCAAGGTTTTGCAGACCCATGCCTTGGCCATTTGGCTATAGTGCCATTTGCAAAATTGCTTTAATATTATACTATATTTTTTTAAATATTAAAAGATTTTTTAATTTTTATTTATTTTTGTTTTTTGGAAAAGTAACACGCGAAATATTAACAAAATGTTTTTTGGAAAAGTCACTTGCGAGATATTAACAAAATAATTGTCTTTTAATTTTAACATAATTTTTAGATAAAAAAATGTATGAGAAAACAGAAAACACTGCCGTGTTTTCTCGTCGGTTTTGCTTACTTTTGTCAAAAGTAAGGCCCCTTCGATTGCAATCAAAGGCGGGGGATTAAAAAAAATTTTAGGTTATCTTATATTTCCGGACAACTTGCCGATAGTTATTTATTTTTTCCATCATATAATCAATTTCTTGCTGAGAGTATTTATCTAAGCTTTTTCCTTTGGGAATGTAATACCTAATTAAGCGGTGCATATTTTCTATTGAACCTTTTTGTCATGAACTATATGGTTGGCATTTAAATAATCTTTCAGTTGGAATTACCTGGTGCAATAAGACATTTTCACTACCATTATCAACAGTTAAAGTTTTAATCTCTAAGTTATGTTTCTTGATTAGTTTGACAAGAGTTTGTTTTGTAGCTTTGGAGTTGCGTTTTGAGAGCATAGCATAAGACATTCTGGTTTGCCGTTCAATTATGGTCACAATACAATATGTATCATTGATTTTACCAATAACGGTGTCTAATTCAAAATGGCCATGTTCCAAGCGATCATTAATATAAGCTGGACGTTTTGAAATTTCTGTTGCATATTTTAATGTTTTAGGTTTGGTTTGCTTCTTCTTCCTTATACCATATTTGCCTTCAGATTTTTTAACAATATGGTCAAAATCAAGGAAATAAGGGTATTTTTTGATTATTTTATAAATTGTACTAGGTGAGGGAGCAAATTCATCAGGGGATAATTTTTTAAAAGAATTAACAAGATAGGTAACTGATTTCTTAACTTCTTTTTGCTGCAAATTCTTTTTATTTCTATTTTTATTGTATGTATTAAGCTCACTATACCAATATTTTCTGTAGGACTTTCATTTCTCTTTAATTGTATCACTTACAAAAAAGAGTCGCGAAAATGAATAACCTAATAAATGTTTGTTTTTTGGAAAAGTCACACGCGAGATATTAACAAAATAATTGTGTTTTAATTTTAACATAAATTTTACATAAAAAATGTATGAGAAAACAGAAAACACGGCAGTGTTTTCTCGTCGGTTTTGCTTACTTTTGTCAAAAGTAAGGCCCCTTTGATTGCAATCAAAGGCGGGGGATTAAAAATTTCTTAGGTTATCTTATATTGCCGGACAACTTGTCGATAGTTATTTATTTTTTCCATCATATAATCAATTTCTTGCTGAGAGTATTTATCTAGACTTTTTCCTTTGGGAATGTAATACCTAATTAAGCGGTGCATATTTTCTATTGAACCTTTTTGTCATGAACTATATGGTTGGCATTTAAATAATCTTTCAGTTGGAATGACCTGGTGCAATAAGACATTTTCACTACCATTATCAACTGTTAAAGTTTTAATGTCTAAGTTGTGTTTCTTGATTAGTTTGATAAGAGTTTGTTTGATAGCTTTGGAGTTGCGTTTTGAGAGCATAGCATAAGACATTCTGGTTTGCCGTTCAATTATGGTTACAATACAATATGCGTCATTGATTTTGCCAATAACGGTGTAAACTGGGAAATTTTTTTCGGACGGTTTTACCTTCCCCAACCATACCATTTGGCTAAGCCAAACGGAATGCTTTGGGAAGGTTTTTTATCTTATTCTTTTATAATTATATCAGTTTATAAATTCTTTGATTTTTTGTGATAATTCAATAAAAGTAAGTCTTTTACAGGTTTGATCAAAATTTGGGAAAATTTCACTTTTAAGAATTGAAAAGAAATATTCAATTTCACGATTATCAAGACTATTACCAATTCTTGACATTGATATTTTACCTTTTAGTGATTTTATTTTTTTAGTATATTCAAGCGAAGAATAAGCAGTTCCATGGTCAGAATGTAAAATAAAATTATTTTTGAATTTTGTATTGGTGATATTATTCAAAATTAGTTCAGTATCATTTCTAAGCGATAATTCATAGGTCACAAACTTAGTTTTATGATCAATAATTGCAGATAAATAAATATGATTCTGTTCAATATCTTTTGGTGCTGGTATATAGGTCACGTCTGTTGCATATATATTATTGTTGCTTGAATTATAATCTCTTTTTACTAAATCAGGTACTTTAACACTAGTATTTTTAGATTCTTTAGTTTTATGTTTTTGTCTAACAAATGTTTTCAAATTCAGTTTTTTCATATAATTTCCTAGGGTTCTAGGATTTATTTGAATATTATATTCTTGGAAAATATATTTAGCAAGTCTTCTTCGTCCATACCTTTCTTTATTTTCGACAAAACTTTGAAAAATTATTTCTTTGTGTTTAACCTTTAGTTCTTTAGTCTTGTTGTTATCTTTCAATTTCTCGTAATATGTAGATCTTGAAACACATATCATTTTAGATTTTTTAGTATGTGAAAGATTCTTGATTTTCTTTATCTTTGAGATATCTGCATCAATATTATTTTCATTAAAAATTTGATAGTAGTATTTTATAACTGCATCTTTTTCATCATCTTTAAGAGTATCAATTCATGTATAATCGAGAACTTTCTTTTTCTTTCTCCCAACACCTTTATCTTTCTTAGGTGATTTACCGCTTTGTGATTCTATGTTCATATTTAAATTATACAGTTTTCTTTTCTTTAACATATTTCTCATTGATTCTTTATTTCAGTATACTTTTCTGATATCAAAACAGAAATTATCAAATTCTGCCTTCGTTATTCCCAGGTTCAAATATTTATCGTATAAGTCAAAAATTTTGATTCATTCTTTAGTCTTTAAATGTCTCATAACTACCTCTTTTTCTTTATATTAAAAATATTCGGATTTTGTCCGAATATTTTTTCCCTGTCTAGAAATAAGGGTATTTTTTAATTATTTTATAAATTGAACTAGGTGAAGGAGCAAATTCATCAGGGGATAATTTTTTAAAAGAATTCACAAGATAGGTAACTGATTTCTTAACTTCTTTTTGCTGCAAATTCTTTTTATTTCTATTTTTATTGTATGTATTAAGTTCACTATACCAATATTTTCTGTAGGCCTTTCATTTCTCTTTAATTGCATCACTTACAAAAAAGAGTCGCGAAAATGAATAACCTAATAAATGTTCGTATAGCTTGGTAAAATTAAGGGTTTTAACCCGCATTACTCTTTTTGAACACTTAGGACAAACATAACGATTTTGTTTATCTAAACTCAATGCTTTGCGATTTGTAATAATTTGGATTTTACTTTTTATACTTCGAATGTCTCTATCAAAAATCTTGGCTACTTCTTGTATTGAGAAGCCTTCAGAAAGTTCTTGTAAAATATTATAAAGTTGTTCTAGATCGATTTGATCTGATCGTAATTTTCGTTGTGTCCCAAGAGCTCCTTGCATTTTCAAGATAGTGTTGTAATTCTCTTCGATTTTAAAATGTTGATATTTATTTTCTTTTCGATATTTGTCAAAAACACAAATATATTTTTCTAAATTTTTCATATAATTTTAAGGTCTCCTTTATTTTTTGAAAAATTATTAATACAACTATTTTATTACAAGGCAGACAAAAACAATGTCACATGCAAAAAACTTGCATGTGACATTTCCAATTAATACCTAATAAATGTTCGTATAGCTTGGTAAAATTAAGGGTTTTAACACGCATTACTCTTTTTGAGCACTTATGACAAACATAA
Source organism: Mycoplasma sp. 11548 (assembly GCF_055523555.1). NCBI lineage: Bacteria > Bacillati > Mycoplasmatota > Mollicutes > Mycoplasmatales > Mycoplasmataceae > Mycoplasma > Mycoplasma sp. 11548. The sequence continues at coordinate 486,084 of NZ_JBVFVF010000001.1, read as the reverse complement.
CAATTTTGTTTATCTAAACTAAGTGGTCTGCGATTTGTAATAATTTTAATTTTGCTTTTTATACTTCGAATGTCTCTGTTAAAAATTTTGGCTACTTCTTGGATTGAGAAGCCTTCAGAAAGTTCTTGTAGAATATTATAAAGTTGTTCTAGATCGATTTGATCTGATCGTAATTTTCGTTGCGACTCAAGAGCTCCTTGCATTTTCAAGATAGTGTTGTAATTCTCTTCGATTTTAAAATGTTGATATTTATTTTCTTTTCGATATTTGTCAAAAACACAAATATATTTTTCTAAATTTTTCATATAATTTTTAAGGTCTCCTTTATTTTTTGAAAAATTATTAATACAACTATTTTATTACAAGGCAGACAAAAACAATGTCACATGCAAAAAACTTGCATGTGACATTTCCAATTAATATAATTATGTTTTAATTTTAACATATTTTATCTAAAAAACAACATTTGCTATTAATGCAAATGTTGTTATCTTATTTTAAAATAATTGAAAACTTTTTAAACTTCCTTTACTCCAAAAATTACTTTATTCTTACGATAATTTAAAATATTACGAATTGAAACTATCGGGATAACCAAATCAATGAAATAATGAAGTTTTATTTTAGGTTCTTTAAAATCTAGCAAGGAAAAAACAGAAATATAATTAGGAATAAATCTAATTAAATAAATACTAAAGAAAACTATAAAAATAATAAAGAAAAGATGGTTTAAATCAAAATATTGAAATAAAACTATTTGGTTATAAAACACACCAAAAGCTAATATAAAAGATAAAAATCCAAATACATGCCAAATTAATTTATAAATAGTTTCTAAATAAAGCATATGTTTTGTAATATTAATATCATTTGATTCTTGTTCTCTGTCTTTTATTTCCTTTGCTAAATTATTTACATTTGATCAAGCTACAATGTAGGGGAAGTTTGCAAAAAATAAGTAGGTAGATTTTTTCCACTGCTTGTTTTCTTTAACGATTATTTCGTTATATAGTTCTGCAGAATGAGCTGAAATATACATAAAAGGATAAGAGATAATTACTATAATTGACCCACCAACTAATATAGTAGGAACTAATATAGATAACATTATATTATATATTATGTTTGTGGAGTAATAATCTGATATTACATATATAGAATTTGTACCCACTATTACAAATATCCCAACCAGCATTAAAGCAAATAAAATTCCAAAGGCATCACGGAAAGAATTAATAATTCTTCATTTTTTAATTAATTCTTTAGTTGTAAAAGTATGATTAATATTATAAGATTTTGAGATTAATTTAACAATTGCTAAAATTGGATAAAATAGAAATAAAATATGATATATTTTTAAATTTAAGTTTGAAGCATGAAAATAAACATCCTTGTTTAAACCCTTTGATAATTGGCTTCTAAATATTAGTGATAGGAACATTGATAAAAGTAATATCCCACCATAAATTAAGGTTTTTAAATCTAATCCAGTTTCCTTAACTGGTAATTCACTTTCACTAAAGGTTAAATAACCTTCAGGATTAACTAAAACTTTTGTTTCAGCCCCTGACGAAGAAAAGAAAGCATTGAGAAATCCTAAGTGGATAAATAATACTAAATATGCTATTATCTTTATTATGATAAAGAAACTAATAATATAAAGTAATTTATAATTATTACTTGTTAAAAGTAAATTTTTGAATTTAAGTTTTTCTTTCATAATTCTCCTAGTTATTTGTTGCATTTTTTATATTTTTAATATCTTGATCATTAAAAATATAAAAATTTACAGTATGGGTGGGCTTTTTGTCACTTTCATGATTTTTATATGAAGATAAAATTCCAACAATTTTTTTATCATAATATAAGGGTGATCCTAAAAATTGATTGTTTATATATGAAATATTTTTGTATGTAATATTATTGCTTGATTTTGAAATTTCCTCTGATCCAAAATTGACAATTGAATTATGTTTAATAAAGTCGATAAAAAGTCTTTGGTCGTGTAAAATAGAAGTGCTTTGGATTGGGGTATAAGATATTGCATGTTTTTTCTCAATGTTTGCAGCACCCATTGAAGAAAGTGAGTCAAGTAATTCATTACGTTGATTTAATTGTTCAAAAATTGGGTTGTTACCATGCCCTGGGGCTTTGATAGTCCTATTATCTCAATTATTAGATAAACTAAAGCTATAAAGTGAAAAAACAAGATAATTCTCAGTGCTTAAAACTACGTCAAACTTAGTTGTTGCATAAAAGAAAAATGCAGGTCGAGCAAGAACATCTATTAATGTTGAGAGGCTTATATCCACTTCTTTTTGATTTAAATCTTTTAAGTCACTTCTACTTGTTATAAAATAAAGTTTTCCGTTATTATTATTTAAATATGTAGATGTGAATGTTTTATGTGATTCCTCATTACCATTTTTTGCTCTTATAATGGTTTCGAAAACCGAATTATTTTTGTTTCTGTTTTCTTCATAATGGAGCTCATTAAGTTTTTTTTCATTAATAGTAATATAAGAACAAGAGGCAGAAAAGGTTATTGCTGGAGTTATTGCTCCAATAAGTGCAAAAGATTTATATATTAACGTTTTTATTTTTGTTTTAGTCATTAATATGCTCCTTTAAATAATTGTTATTATAATTATTACATTGAATCAAATTTACTTATGGTTATGTAAAGTTAATTAAAATTCAATAATTTTGCTTAATTATTAATAATTATACTTTAATTTAGATATATATTTATTATTTTATAATAAAGAACTTTAATCCATTGAAATATAATAAAATTCCTTCTAAAATTTTAGGTTTTAGAAGGAATTTTAAATAAATAAGTTAATGTAAGTTAACCTAAAAATAATTGTTTTGCTTTTCTATATTTTAATATATTGTATACAGACATAATAGGAATTAATAAATCAATGAAATAAAGTAATTTGTATATTGGTTTTAAATCTTCGCTAGTTAATACAATAAAGTTCGATATATAACGCGCCGAAAAATATACTAGATATGTTAGAAATAAACAAAACAAAATATAGAACATAACGGATTTCATTGAAAAATTCGCAAAAATCCAAGCAGAGTCTTTATAAAATATAAAAGCTAAAGCAATTAATAAAATTCCGATAACTTGTCATATTAATTTATATATTGTTTCTATATAAAATGCTTTAAATGTAATTTCTTTGTTAATTAATTCATCTTCAATTTTCTTTAATTCTTTTGATAATTGAAATATATTTTTTCAACCTTTAATATATATAAAAAAGGTAAAAAAGACACCAGCGACCTGAGTCCATTGTTTATTTTCTTTATGTAATATTTCATTATACAAATCCGCTGAATAAGATGAAATAAAAATAAAAGGAAGATGAATTGATGCAAAAATACATAATGATATAAATAAATTATGGTTGCGAATACTTAAAACAAAACTTTTCCAATCAGAAGAAAATTCAAGAAAAGTACCCCAAACAGAACTAAATGAGAGAATAATTAATGTTATTAAAATTATTAAATTAAGAATTAAAACGACATCTCTTATTCCATTTATAATTTTTCATTTCTTTATCAATTGCTTAGTAGTCAATATTTTAGGTGGAAAATATGACTTTATTAACAATTTAACAACTGCTATAGAAGGCCAGAAAAAAATCAAAAACTTATATAATTTAAATGATAATTTTGAGGCGATAAAATATTCATCTTTTTGCAATTTAGGCGCTAAACTCTTTCTTAATATTACAGAAAAAGAATACGGTGCAGAAATTAACAAAAGATAAAATCATATGCTTGTGAAAATTGAACCGCTAGAATGGCTTTCTCCTTCTCAAAACGATGCATAACCCTCAGGGTGTTCAAGCACTACAGAATCAGTATCTAAAGATGATAAAATATCACTAAAACCAAAAACTATAAGCATAATAATAAACACTAAAATTTGAAATAATATAATATAAGCAATTTTATAAAGGAGTTTATAGTTTTGCTCAGACAATACATTATTCTTAAATTTAAATTTCGTGAACATTATACCCATCCATATTTATTGCATTTTTTATATTTTTAATATCCTGCTCTGTAAATATATAAAAATCAACTATATTCATTGTTACATGGTTATTTTTAGTATTTTTATATGAACTCAAAATACCAATAATATTTTTACTATAGAATAATGGACTACCTAAGAATTGATTGCTAATATAAGAAAGGTTTTTATATGATAGTTTATCTGCAGTTCTAGCAACCTCTTCTGATAAAGACGAAATAATTGACTTAAGCGGATTAAAAGTTTTAGAATTTACAAAAGTGGCCTGGGAAGTTACAAGCATATGATTATCTATTGGTGTATATGATAAAATATCATTTTTAGATATCTTGGAAGTATTAGCAAAATTTAAGGTTTCTAATTGAGCGTTATTTTGACTTATTTCATATAAAAAAGGTGAACTACCATGGTTAGGAGCCTTAATAACTCTATTATCTCAATTACTTGATAAGTTTGTTTTTTGGATTGAATAAACCAAATAATGATCGTCTTTTAAAACTATATTAAATTGAGTTTTACCACTTAAGAAGTAAAAAGGTTTTGGATTGTTTGTCTTCAAAGTTGCAAGACTTATATTTAGTTCATTTTGATTAACATCATTTAAATCATTTCTACTAGTTAAAAAGTAATAATTATCATCATTTCTTGTTAAAAAAGTTGACGTAAATGTTTTATATGAATTAATATCTTTTGGATTTGAATTAGGCAATTGTAAAATAGTTTCAAAAATTGAATCATGCTTTTCCTTATTTTCTTTGTAAACTCTCTCATTTTCTCGTAGCCCAACAATATCACTCTTAGTGCATGCTGTGCTAACAGAAACGAAAGAAACGGCAGGCATTGCTACTAGTGATAATTTTTTTATAAATTTTTTTATATACATATTTTATTTTCCTTTATATAAAGCTTTGTAATACATATATTTCATAAAAGATTTAAATTTCAAGGTGTCATATGCAGTAGTAAGTTGTTGTGTAATAGTATTTATAACTATATCAACATTTTTATTTAACTTTACTTGATCAAGGAACAATGTTAAATTAAGAGATTTTAAAATTGAGAAAACAAGACTGCTTGCATCACCTTTATTTATAGTGTTTTGAATTGTGTCAAAAATAACACTTGATGCAATATCGTCAACAAGTCTTGATTCACCTTTATTTAGTGCCACCAATAATTTAACTATTACAAGTGCAACCTTTAATGACAGGGTATTCATATCCCCAGTTTTATATCTCATATACATTTCAGCAAAGTCTATAGATAATGGTGCAGCATGTTTGACGATTTCGCCACCTACGTAAACATTTCAATTAATTAAATGAATTAAAGGAGCAGCGGTATAAACGCCCTTTCAAAAAGCCATTGGGAATCAGTGGTATCAAGCCTCTTCAAGAACAATCTTATCTTTAAAGGTTCTTTTGGTTTCCTGTATAAGGGTTAATGTAGCTAAGTGTGCTACTTCATTTGATATCATACTCTTAGTTTTTGCTTCTATCAACGATTTGACAATATCTTCAATTATATTAAACACCTCTTTATTATTATCGTTATTTTCAAAAACAATAGTAATTAAATAATCCTTTAGTTTTTGTGCTTCATCAATAGAACCCAAATCTAGCTTAATTTCAGATTGAACCTGATTTTGAGTTATTGGTTTTGTGGCAGTAAAAATTAATGGAAAAGAAATTCCAAGACCACATAAAATACTTAAATAATAAAATTTTCTTTTTGTAAATTCCATAAATATGATTAATAACTTTCTTCTAGATAATTGAATAATTTTTTATATATTTATTATAACAGAGTTTTAAAGATCCTTAAAGACAACACAAGGAAATCCGCTTCTAAAATATTAGAAGATTGGTGCATTTTAAACCAGAAATGCTTATTATTATCAATGCTGAAGAATATTATAAATAGATATTCCAGTTGGAAACTATATTTAAATATAAAATTATAATTCTTATATTTTATGTCCAAAATCATTATTATCGGCTTCTTTTCATTTTGATATAGATTAGAAATTAGAACAGAAATAAGTTTATTAACCCAGCGAGAAATTCTTACTATAATTTCTCAATTACATATATAATATATAAGTATGAAAAAAGTAAAAATTAGAAATATTTTTATGTTTTTTACCACTAGTGTTTTTTGCTTCACTACCGCAATATCTTGTTCCTCAAATATAATTACTGCAAATCAAATTAATGATGTCAAGAAAAACGTATTTAACGTAAATATTTACAATAATAATCAAATCAAAACAACATTTACAAGTACATTAATTAAAGAAGATGCAGATGAATTGATTTTCTTAACCACATCACATTCATTTAAAGCTTTAAATATAAATGAATCTAAAGAGTACAACTTATCAGTTAAATTAATACAGTTCTATGACATAAAAAAAGAAATAAATTTAAATTCTAAAATAACTATTATTTATGATAATAAAGATGAAGATATCGCTATATTCACAATAAATAAAACATATGAATTTGATAATATAAACACAACTAAAAATTTAAATTTTAATTCTTTTGAAAATAAAATAACTCAAATAAACTTTTTGTATAGCCTTGGTTTTGTAACATTGTTAGATGATAATTTTAATCAAAGTTCACATAATTTATTTTTTTACCTTAAAGAAAAAGAAAGTGAATTTTTAGAACCAAATTTGTTATTTGTCAAAGACATTGAATACAATAGTGGAGCTTCTGGCTCACCACTAATATATAAAGATAATATTATAGGAATTTACTTAGGTAAAAAAATTAATAATGGTAAACTAACCCCATTCTTTAAACTATTTAGTAATACAATTGTTTCAACACTTACTAATTCATTAAAAAAAATAACTAACTAAACAATATTATGACAAATATAATTTATCATTGTTGTTTAAAATTATATGCTTGTGGTTATTTATTGGAATAAATTTTTAAGTTGTCTGATAACCAAAAAATTAGTAATTACAAAAAAATATATTATTATATTTTTTATTTAATGAAATATATCTGATATAGAAATCTTTAGATGATTTTCAAAATGACTATTAATTAAAAACAACTTCCCCATTAAAATAAGGAAGTTGTTTATTTTATACTAAGAGTTTATGCTCTTTCCGGTATTTAATTATATTATATATAGATACAATAGGTATAAAAATATCTAAAATATATAAAGCTTTTATGCTATTTTTTTGTTTTTTAATTAATACAAAACTTGAGATATATCTTGGAACTGTATATACAAGATAGAAACCAAATGATGCAAAGATTCATCAAATTATTAGCATGTCTAAAACTGAATGCTTTAAACCTGAAATTTTTGAAATTGCTATAATAATGGCAAATATTAATGAAACAAAAGAAAAAATATGTCATGAAGTTTTGAAAATTGAATCACTGTAAAATAACTTGTTTGTAATTTCAGTATTTTCAATTTCTGGTTCTTCATCTTTTAATTGTTTTTTAAGTTTTTCAATATTATAGTATGCTTTTATGAAAGGAAATGGCATGAAAAATACAAAACCAGCCACAGTTCAATTACTTTGTGTTTTATTTCTAATTTCATTATAAACTTCAGCAGAATAAGCACTAATTAAAACTACAGGAAGTAGTGCAACAAATACTATAAATAAACCTAATGCAATAATTAAGATAATTACAAACAACGCAAACGAAGCACCACTAATACCAGGATTTCCTCCGGTAAGTGCATAAGTTGTTTTTATTATTCAAATTCCCAATATAACTACACCCATACCAAGTAAAACAGCCATTGTATCACGAGCAATATTGAGTATTTTCCATTTTTTAATTAGTTGTTCAGTAGTTCATCCTGTACCTAATGAGTAAGATTTAGATATTAATTTAATAATACCTAACGTTGGCCAACAAATAAGTAGAGTTCTGTAAAGACTTAAACTAAACCCAGAAACAGTAAACCTTGCATCATTTCTTAATTTAACAGCTAATGTAATTCTTATAATTAAAGATGATATACCTATAATTATAGCCAATAAGAATAATAAAGTTGAGTTATCAGTAGGCAAATTAGCTGCTTGCAGCCAATTTTCATTTGTGTTTACTAGCTCAATATATCCTTCTGGGTACCTTAGAACTCTATCACCAGCAAAATAATCTGGTTCTAGGCTTGTAGGATTTAGACTTGTGAATATAATAATTCCAAGAATAATCTTTAGAATTGTTAAGGCAGCTAGTAAGAAAACAAATTTGTACTTTGTGTCTGTCAAAATATAATTCTTAAATTTTATCTTATTAAGCACCATTACCTCCATTTGGTTTTGCGTCGTTTATTGCTTTTTTGATATTTGAAATTTCATTTTGTGTAAAGAGATGGAATGTTACTGAATGGGTTTGATTTTGATTAGTTTCATTATTTTTATATTTAGTTAATATACCAACTATTTTCTTGTCATAAAATAGTGGACTACCAAAAAATTGATTGTTAATAAAAGCAGGATTTATATACACTAACTCATTAGCTTTCTTTGATTTTACCTCAGAAGTAGGACTAACAATTGATTTTAAGATATTAAATACACTAAATAAGGGCTGTCTATATAAAAGCGAATTGCTATGAATTGGTGTATATGAAATAATCTTGTCATTTTGAAGTGTTGTCCCGTCAATAGCATCAAAACCACCAATTAGGTTATGTTGTGGCTGCAGTTCTTTTAATAAAGGTTGCGATAAGGTTCAACGTACATCAATTGGTTTTTTCAAAATATCTGTTGATAATTGTTTTTCATCCAATGAATAAATAAAATAATTATCTGTAGAGTGTATAACATTAAATTTTACTTTGCCGCCAAAATAATACGTTGGAGAATGAATGGGTAACAGATTTGTATTCACTAGAGTTATTTCTACCTCTTTTTGATTAATAGTATCTATATTTGGCCTACTTGCTATAAAGTATGCCATATTATTTTCTTTTGTAAGATAAGTAGATGTAAAACTCAAATATGAACTTAAAACATCGCCCCTACCTGGAACTTTAATAATTGTTTCAAAAACTGATGAGTGTTTTGCTTCATTATCATTGTATGATTTTATAAAAGCATTAATATCAGAACTGTTATTTGAGCAAGATACAACAACTGGAAGAATACTGGTTGCCGATAAACTAACAATAATTTTTCCAATTTTTTTAGATTTAAGTAATTTCATTAATTACCTCAATATAATCTACTGTAGTACAGATAATTAGCCCAAGCTTTTAACTTTGAAATGTTTAAACTACTTCTTAGACTATTTATAACGCTTTGGAATTGATTATTTAAATAATAAAATGCAGTGTTAGAAGCCAACGATTTTAAATAAGTTGTTATTATTTCTAAAAATGATGTTGCATCTGACATCTTTTCAATTGTATCAAGTAGTGCACTGTTAGATATTGTTGAATCAACTTTTGTATTGTTTGCATTCATCGAAACAATTAATTTAGCTGATATTCAAGCTGTTTTCTTGGTCGCAGCAGGAAGATTTCCCATAGCATAATAACCATAAGCTTCTAAGGCATCTAGCGATAATGGTAGATGCGAAAATAGCGATCCTATTAAACCTAAAAACGCATCAATACTATTTAAAGCATAGTATGCACTTTTTCAGAAGGCCATTGGAAATCAGTGGTATCATGCTTCTTCTAAGACTTCCTTATCTTTAAAGTTTTCTTTTGTTTCACGAATTAAAGAAAGGGAAGCCTTTCTTGACTCTTCTTTAGAAACATTCACATCCATTGATTGTTCCATTAAATCTTTTACTAAATTTTCTATTTCTGGAGATAATTCAGAATTAGAATTATTGGTAAACACAAATTCAGTTAATATATCTTTTAACTTTTGAGATATATTAATGCTTGATTTTGGTATGTTAATTTCGTCTTGTATTTGCTTTTGGTTAATGCTAAAAGCAGAAGTAAAAACTAAGGGAGTACCCACTAACGCGGCAGAAAAACACCCCACTATAGTTGCTTTTTTAAAAAAAAAAAATTTTGAAATAGTTGTTTTTGTCATAAATTCCTTTCAATGTAAATTATGCATTTAATATTTAATACAAAATTTACTATCATAAATGTATAAAAATAAAATTTTCTGTTGCTATTCATTTAATAGCATAAAAATTATATCAAAAAAAAAAAAAAAAACTTGGTCCTTGTTTTTGCAAATATTTTGTTTTTGTGGTTTCGGTTTTTACAAATTAAAAAAACTATGTGGCAGTTATAAACAATAATATGCAGTATAAATATGACTATTTTCTGCTAAAATTAAATTATTATATATTAAAGGAAACATTATGAATAAAATTGAGAAGTTAATTAAAGAATTTGTTTTTTGGAAAAGTCACACGCGAGATATTAACAAAATAATTGTGTTTTAATTTTAACATAAATTTTACATAAAAAATGTATGAGAAAACAGAAAACACGGCAGTGTTTTCTCGTCGGTTTTGCTTACTTTTGTCAAAAGTAAGGCCCCTTTGATTGCAATCAAAGGCGGGGGATTAAAAATTTCTTAGGTTATCTTATATTGCCGGACAACTTGTCGATAGTTATTTATTTTTTCCATCATATAATCAATTTCTTGCTGAGAGTATTTATCTAGACTTTTTCCTTTGGGAATGTAATACCTAATTAAGCGGTGCATATTTTCTATTGAACCTTTTTGTCATGAACTATATGGTTGGCATTTAAATAATCTTTCAGTTGGAATGACCTGGTGCAATAAGACATTTTCACTACCATTATCAACTGTTAAAGTTTTAATGTCTAAGTTGTGTTTCTTGATTAGTTTGATAAGAGTTTGTTTGATAGCTTTGGAGTTGCGTTTTGAGAGCATAGCATAAGACATTCTGGTTTGCCGTTCAATTATGGTTACAATACAATATGCGTCATTGATTTTGCCAATAACGGTGTCTAATTCAAAATGGCCGTGTTCAGAGCGATCATTAATATAAGCTGGACGTTTTGAAATTTCTGTTGCATATTTTAATGTTTTAGGTTTAGTTTGCTTCTTCTTCCTTATGCCATATTTGCCTTCAGATTTTTTAACAATATGGTCAAAGTCAAGGAAAAATAGACAGGGAAAAAATATTCGGACAAAATCCGAATATTTTTAATATAAAGAAAAAGAGGTAGTTATGAGACATTTAAAGACTAAAGAATGAATCAAAATTTTTGACTTATACGATAAATATTTGAACCTGGGAATAACGAAGGCAGAATTTGATAATTTCTGTTTTGATATCAGAAAAGTATACTGAAATAAAGAATCAATGAGAAATATGTTAAAGAAAAGAAAACTGTATAATTTAAATATGAACATAGAATCACAAAGCGGTAAATCACCTAAGAAAGATAAAGGTGTTGGGAGAAAGAAAAAGAAAGTTCTCGATTATACATGAATTGATACTCTTAAAGATGATGAAAAAGATGCAGTTATAAAATACTACTATCAAATTTTTAATGAAAATAATATTGATGCAGATATCTCAAAGATAAAGAAAATCAAGAATCTTTCACATACTAAAAAATCTAAAATGATATGTGTTTCAAGATCTACATATTACGAGAAATTGAAAGATAACAACAAGACTAAAGAACTAAAGGTTAAACACAAAGAAATAATTTTTCAAAGTTTTGTCGAAAATAAAGAAAGGTATGGACGAAGAAGACTTGCTAAATATATTTTCCAAGAATATAATATTCAAATAAATCCTAGAACCCTAGGAAATTATATGAAAAAACTGAATTTGAAAACATTTGTTAGACAAAAACATAAAACTAAAGAATCTAAAAATACTAGTGTTAAAGTACCTGATTTAGTAAAAAGAGATTATAATTCAAGCAACAATAATATATATGCAACAGACGTGACCTATATACCAGCACCAAAAGATATTGAACAGAATCATATTTATTTATCTGCAATTATTGATCATAAAACTAAGTTTGTGACCTATGAATTATCGCTTAGAAATGATACTGAACTAATTTTGAATAATATCACCAATACAAAATTCAAAAATAATTTTATTTTACATTCTGACCATGGAACTGCTTATTCTTCGCTTGAATATACTAAAAAAATAAAATCACTAAAAGGTAAAATATCAATGTCAAGAATTGGTAATAGTCTTGATAATCGTGAAATTGAATATTTCTTTTCAATTCTTAAAAGTGAAATTTTCCCAAATTTTGATCAAACCTGTAAAAGACTTACTTTTATTGAATTATCACAAAAAATCAAAGAATTTATAAACTGATATAATTATAAAAGAATAAGATAAAAAACCTTCCCAAAGCATTCCGTTTGGCTTAGCCAAATGGTATGGTTGGGGAAGGTAAAACCGTCCGAAAAAAATTTCCCAGTTTAAAATAAGGGTATTTTTTAATTATTTTATAAATTGAACTAGGTGAAGGAGCAAATTCATCAGGGGATAATTTTTTAAAAGAATTCACAAGATAGGTAACTGATTTCTTAACTTCTTTTTGCTGCAAATTCTTTTTATTTCTATTTTTATTGTATGTATTAAGTTCACTATACCAATATTTTCTGTAGGCCTTTCATTTCTCTTTAATTGCATCACTTACAAAAAAGAGTCGCGAAAATGAATAACCTAATAAATGTTCGTATAGCTTGGTAAAATTAAGGGTTTTAACCCGCATTACTCTTTTTGAACACTTAGGACAAACATAACGATTTTGTTTATCTAAACTCAATGCTTTGCGATTTGTAATAATTTCGATTTTACTTTTTATACTTCGAATGTCTCTATCAAAAATCTTGGCTACTTCTTGTATTGAGAAGCCTTCAGAAAGTTCTTGTAAAATATTATAAAGTTGTTCTAGATCGATTTGATCTGATCGTAATTTTCGTTGTGTCCCAAGAGCTCCTTGCATTTTCAAGATAGTGTTGTAATTCTCTTCGATTTTAAAATGTTGATATTTATTTTCTTTTCGATATTTGTCAAAAACACAAATATATTTTTCTAAATTTTTCATATAATTTTAAGGTCTCCTTTATTTTTTGAAAAATTATTAATACAACTATTTTATTACAAGGCAGACAAAAACAATGTCACATGCAAAAAACTTGCATGTGACATTTCCAATTAATAGTCCAGGCGGTGTTGGGTATAAACCATTATGAGAAATAACATCTTGAAACAAAAAGTTTCAAGATGTTGAATCATATAAACAAAAACATATTTATAAATACAAAAAATATTTTAGTGCTAATGAACTAAAAGATTTAGCAAGTAACGAAGGAACAATTAAAATATTAACTACTAACCAAAGTGATTTATATGCTAATGAAGATGATATAAAACAGTATATAAGCGAAGCAGAGATCATTTGCATACCTACAGGAGGAAATGCAATTGTACAGTATTACAATGGTAAATTCATACCCGGTGGTAATTTAATTGGAAAATAAAATGATCCAGATAAAATAAATATTAAGTATGTATACTATGTTCTTCTTAATAAACTTGACTTAATAAGTTCTTATTATCGGGGTGCTAGCATTAAACACCCTGACATGACAAAGATCTTTGAAATCTTAATTCCCCTCCCGCCCCGCGCGATCCAGGATGAAATTGTTAAAATTCTTGACAATTTCACAGAACTTACCACAGAACTTACCACAGAACTTACCACAGAACTTACCACAGAACTTACCACAGAACTTACCACAGAACTTACCACAGAACTTACCACAGAACTTACCACAGAACTTAAATACCGTAAGCAACAATATGAATATTACAGAGATAAATTATTAACTTTTGATGATTCAAAAGTTAAGGTTGAGCATAAAACACTAAAAGAATTATGTTCAATAACAACAGGTAAATTAGACACAAAAGAAAAAGTTGAAGATGGATTATATCCATTTTATACATGTAATATTACTCCATATAAAATAGACAAATTTGCCTTTGATGACGAAGCAATAATAATTGCTGGTAGTGGCAGCCAGCTTGCACATGTACATTACTATAAGGGTAAATTTAACGCTAATCAACGAACATATGTTTTACAAGAATTTAAAGATATTAATCCTTTATTCTTAATGCATTACTTAAAAACATATTTAAGAGATTATGTTTATAAATTTACAATTAATTCAGTAATACCTAATATAACTTTGCCAATTTTGCAAGGTTTTTCAATTCCCCTTCCACCTCTTCCTGTTCAAAACCGCATTGCAGAAGTCTTAAACAATTTTGAGCAAATTTGTCATGATCTCAAAATTGGCTTACCTTCTGAAATATCTTTAAGACAAAAACAATACGAATATTACAGAGATCTCTTATTATCATTTAATATTAATGATATCGAGAGAGAGAGAGAGAGGATAATCCAGGATTAACCAAATTATTTGAATATGTATTTGGTTTTGAACTCGTTAGTTTTGGGTATGGGGTTAAATATAAACCTTTATGGGAAATAACTACTTGAAACAAAAAGTTTCAGGATGTTGAATCATATAAACAAAAACATATTTATAAATACAAAAAATATTTTAGTGCTAAAGAACTAAAAGATTTAGCAGATGATAAAGGTACAATTAAAATCTTAACTACTAATAAAACCAACATATTTGCTAACGAATCAAAAGTTAGCAAATATGTTGATGACAAGAAGTAGTTTACCTTCCAACGGGTGGCAATGCCATAGTGCAATATTATAAAGGTAAATTCATTACTGGGGGTAATGTAATTGCATTACCTAAAGATATTAATGAACTAAACATAAGATATTTATATTATGTTTTAAATAGTAAATTAGATTTAATTGAATCTTATTACAGAGGTGCAGGAATCAAGCATCCACATATGCCTGATATTTTGGAAATTCTTATACCTATCCCTCCCCTTCAAATTCAAAACAAAATAGTTGAAATATTAGATAATTTCTCCGACCTAACAAATGATTTAACTAAAGGCTTGCCAGCCGAAATAAATCTTAGACAAAAACAATATGAATATTATAGGGATTAAACATGGACAGCAAAATTTAACATTTTAGTAACTTATAATGCCATCGCAAATTGCTTTGGCGTTTTTCAGTTTAAGTTTGATTGAATTCGATCGTTATTATACCAAACTACATATTCTTGTATCATATCATTAAGTTCATTGAATGTTATTTTGGAATAATCTAAATCATTTAATAATTCGGTTTTAATGATCCCAAACCAATATTCAATTTCTCGATTATCAAGTGAGTTTCCCACTCTTGATAACGAAATAACGCCACCAATATTTTGAACTTCTTTAATATATTGATGATGTGTATATTGAAAGCCATGATCTGAGTGAATGATAAAATTTTTGGGTTTGTATTGTTTTAATAAATTTAAATTGTCTAAAACTAGTTCTAGATTATTACTTCTTGATAATTTAAAACCAACAATTTGTTTAGTTTTATGAGACAAAATTGCAGACAAATAAACGTGTGATTCTAACACGTCTTTTGGTGCTTTTATATATGAAACATCAGTTGCATAAATATTTCGATTGTTTTGATCGTTATAATCACGATTTACGAAGTTATCAATTTGTGAAGATACATTTTTAATTTCTTTTCGTTTTGATTTTTGTCTTAGCTTACATTTTAGGCCTAAAAGGTTCATATATCTCCCTAAAGAACGTTCGTTTATATCTATTTTGTATTTTTGAGATATGTAAACACTTAGCTTTAGCCTTCCATATCTTGACTTTGTTTCTATGAACGATTTTTCAATTACATCACTATGTTTAGGGAGTTTTTGTGAAATTTTAATCTTATGAGTTTTAGAAATTGTTTGCCTAGAAATGCCAAAAACTTCTGAAAGCTTCACATAACTTATGCTAAAACTTTTTAATTCAATAACTTTCTTACTTTTGGGTAATTCATTGGTAATTTCATAATATCTTTTAGCTATTTGTAACAAATCATCACGATCAAAAATATCTCAATTTGGTTCTCTTTTCTTCTTAGGACTGCCACTTCCTTTTTTGCGGTTTTCGCCTTTCTTTGTTTGCAATAAGTCTTCCATACCTAAATTATAATACTTAATTATTTTATTAATTCTAACTTTTACACTATTTCTTTGTAAGTTTTTTGTTCCTGGTGATATTTGGTAAATAGCCCGAAAAGCACCTGGGAAACCTGACTTTTGATATTCTTCATATATTTTTGCAAATTCTTCTTTCTTTAAATGTCTTGACATAATTTTCCTTTCAAAAAATTTTTTCGTTGGTACCAACGAATGGTAACAGAAAAGCTAACATTTACATGTTAACTTTTCTGTCCGGCTTTAGATAGGTTATTAAGTTTTAAAGATGATAAATAGCGGCAATCTGTATTATAGATTGCCGCTATTTTTATTGTTTATTTCTTGAAAATATTTTTTTAAAATTTGTTAATTGTTCCTCTTGCAATAGTTCACTGAGTTTATTTATAATAATATTGTTATTATCTGTTTCATCAAGATATAAAACTTCTTTGCAAAAACAATTTCAAAACCTTTTATTTTTGTAAGCTAAATAATTTTCTGAAGAAGACGAAACAAACATAATATCTAACTTTTGCTGCATAGCAAGCGAAATTTTGTATTTGTTTTTTAAAAATATTACTTTTATTTTATCACTGAAATTATTAATTTCAATTTTGTCAAGCAATAAAATTGCATCAAGCAAGTAATAATTAAAAATAATTCTATCATTAAATTGCGATTTTTTTACAATTTTAAGTAGTTCGTTAAGGAGGTTGCGATATATTCTAAGATTGTTTATGTTTGTATTAACAAGTTCAGGCTTGAATACTGTAAAACCATTCTTATCAAAAAAAACTTTAAGATCATTTATACCATACCAACCACTAAAAGCTACAGAAATTGTTTTTTTATTTGTTGTAATGAAAAATAAATGTATTGAAAGAATCATGTAAATAATATTTATTAATAAAGTTGTAATGTTAATAAATCCAATTCCACCAAAAAAGATGAATGAGAAAATATTTTTAATAATTCAAATTATTCATGAATCTCTAAAGCCCATAACCATCATTGTTAAGGCAACTACTGATAAAGCATTAATTAATGATATTAAAATATTGCCTGCAATAAAATAATTAAAATTGCTACCGTATCTTTCGACCTTTTCTTCACCCAACAACTTAACTACTAGTTTGTTTACTTCGGGATTTGAATAATAAAAAATTATTGTTAAACAAATTGTTAAAATAATAAAAAATGATGTTGAATATATATTAGAGCGAAATGATTCAAATAATTTATTTTGATTTTTAATACGGGTTGTTTTATATCATGTTACCAACATAATTGGAATATAAATTATAAAATTAATAAAACCATCTATTGCTAAACCTCATGAAAAAGCAAACAATGCATATAAAATTGCATTTGAAATTCCTAATAAATAGGCAATATTTTTATGTAAAGCAAAAAAGATAACTGATAAAACTCCTAAAATAGCCGATAACGAAACACTGATACCAATTATTTTTTTTCAAGTTGAAATTTCCCCTGTTCATATTCATGTTTTATAATCAAAAGAATATAAAGTATTAATTATCAAAATTAATATAAATATAATTGAAAAAATCTTTTGATAATGTTTTTTAATCGAAAATACAATATTTTTATTCATAAATTAATTATATAACATTGTTTACAAAACAAATTATTTATGGTATTATTATTAAAGTATCAGCTGATAGCTGCTATTTAACCAAAAATAGTAGAGGAAAGTCCGTGCTAGCACCAGCTGCGATGTTGGTAGTGTTCATGTTAAGCCTAAGAAGCTTAAGTTCAAACGACTAGTGCCACAGAGACGAGAATTGTGAAACGGGTAAACTCCATGAGCTAGAAACCCAAATTTGGTAGGGGAACTTCGAATAGAAAATGAACAATTTCGAAGAATATGCATTTAATGCATATTAGATAAATTATCAGCGCATTTATAATGTACAGAACACGGCTTATCGATACCAAAGAAAATATTTAAAAAAAATATTTTCTTTTTTATTTTTAGAAATATAAAAATATATTAAAATATTGTAAAAATTTTAGAGTAACTTAAGATAAATATTAAATATGGAGAACGATGGAACACACACAAAATTTTTTTCAATATAAAAATATAAAAAAAATTTTTATTATAACCTTAAGTATTATTTTCGGGATAATTATTGCTTTATTTGTTGGACTTAAAATTAATTATCCATTTAGGCCTGCATTTTTTAATTATAAATCATACATTAGTAAGCCAAACGAAGATCGCATTAATAAAGATTTTGATTATAAAGAATTTAACGAAGTAGATGAATTTACGATTGCATTAAACAATAACAAAACAATTGCGGGTATAGGAAGTGATTTTCAAGTTATTGATTTAATTAAACGTGGTTTTATTCAAAAAATTAATTTTGAAAAACTGTTAGATCTTAAAGAACCAATTAAATCAAAACAAGAATTAAAAAATATCTTACAAAAAATTTATACACCTACTGTCTTTAAGCATTTGGAAAGCTATGATGTTGAATTAACTCATGATGCAAATAATAACCCATATGCTGAACCAAAACACCTTTGAGAATATTTTGTACCTTATTATCAACAAGATGGTGTAATTGCAATTAATCCTTTAAAAAACACTAAAAAACCAATTGAAGATTTTGAACAAAAATTAAAAGATAATTATTCTGAGTTAATTAAAAATAGTGATTTAAATAATTTAGAAAAGCAAACTGCATATAATTCCCTTTTTAATATCTTAAATACAACAACTAAAAATGGTTATGAAAATCTTTTAATTACTGATGCGGTACGTGTCAACATGCTTTATGGATCACCATATCATATTGAAAATAATGAACTTAAGTCAAAATATGGACAAATAACTACTAGTGAAAATTATCAAGATTTAGTAAATAGTTTTTTAAATTTAATTAAACATTCAACTGGTAAACCTATCGAAAGTGATATCTTTTCATTTAATGGGGATGGTCTCGAAGTTTTGAGAACCTTATTAGATGTTACACGAAAAGATGTAAATGCCGCTTTAATGTATAATGGCGATGCATTAGACGCTTACTATTCAGAAGATAATGAATTATTAACTACTGATGAACAAGGTAATCAAATACCAATTCCAGATGGAACTGTTCAAGTCAATAAGTTTCGTGAAAACATACTTTTAGTAGATGGATTAGTTGTTGCAAATAATTTATCAGTAAGCACAGAAAATACTTTATATAAAACACTACGTGAAACAATCTATGCTAATATCGAAGCTCCTTATACTGCAAACAATTCAACAACAGTCATGCGTAACTTATATGATGAATATTTAAATGTTGCTTTTAGAGATAAATTTATTCAAAGTTTTAACTCATTAGATTTACCTAACAATCATAGCGAAACTGCATTTAACAATTTTAAAACCGAATTAGTAGAACTTTATGCCCAAACTTTAGATAAGGAACTTGAAGATAGTGATTTGGCAAAATTCAATGATTTTGTATCTAATAAACTAAGGGAAAACCAAATTTATAAGGTGATCTTTGAATCATTTCTAGATGATTCTGCTACTCTTAAAGCTGAAGAATTTATCAATAAAATAGCCTATTTATTCTCACATATTGATTTTGATAATGAAGCTTTTAACGAACTATTATTAGAAAAATACCAAAATTTAGAAAACTTTGGGTTTGTCAACTATACACCAAGTAACATCGCTGATTATGAACTAGTCAAAAGGAACTATTTCATTAATGATGATAATACCTATGACCAAAAAGCTATTAATATCTACGAAGTAAAAGACCAAGAAGGAATTATAACCCATAAACGTATTTCTGGTGTTAGCGAAAAACTTAACTCACTACTTAATACATATTATTACTTAAAAATCAAACATTAAAAACCTAATTGCCTAAGCAACTAGGTTTTTGTTTTAGTTCTGTAGTTCCCCATTCATCAATTATTTGAGTAACCTCATCTAAAACAGTTCAATCGCTTTTATTATTCGTATTTACAATTTTATATGGTATTTTATAAAATTCACATAACTTAATAAATAATGGTTTATATAACTCGTGAAGTCTTTGAAAATATGTTTCATTTGCATCATAATTATCTATTTCAACGCTGCGTCCTCTTCTTAAAATTCGATCCTTAATAGTATCGTAATTTGCATCTAAATAAATTGCTAGATCTGGGTTTAAATTACTATCTACAATATATTTAAACATTGCATCAAAAGCCTTAAGATATTTCGGATCTTTTTTCTCTAAAGTGATAACAGCAAAAATATAATGTTCAATGTTAAAGCGGTCTAAAATCATAAAACCATTTTTATGATTTTTGAATTTATCTAAAAATGTTGCTTCCTCTTTTAAAAACGTATCCGTTAATGACTCAATAATATACGATTGAAAAGCAATATCAATATTGGGCTCTTTTTCATATAATCATTTTAAAAAACAATTAAAAACAGGATCATCATTAGCAAATTCTTCAACTAAGTGAGAGTTTTGATAATGTTTACTTAATTTAGTTGCTAGGGTGCTTTTACCTGAACCAATCATGCCACTAATTGCAATAACCATAATTAAATAACCACCTTGCTTTGATCAAAATTATCAATTATTTGAATTGCTCTTTCAAAAACTTCTTGTTCAGTTAAGTTATTTGTATCAATTATTACATAATTTAAATTATATTTTTTAGCTTGGCTTTCAAATGATTCTTTATAAAAGTTATATAAAGTTTCAAAGTAACTTTTATTAGAGTGATAATTATCTATTTCAACTGCTCGCCCACGTTCAAAAAGCCTCTTTTCAAAAGTTTCATAACTCACATCTAAATAAATAGCTAAATGAGGAGTTTCTTGATCTGTAATTAAGTTTTCAAATAAGGCGTCGTACCCTTTTAAATATAATTCTCCTTTTGGCCTTAAATTTACATTTGCAAAAATGTAATGTTCAATGCTAAAACGATCTAAAAATATATGATCGTTTTTGTAATTTTTACCAAGTTCTTTAAATTTAGCAATTAGCTCATTTAATTTAGTTGTATGATTTTCAACAACATATGTTTGAAATGACATTGTTAAATTTGGTTGTTTTTGGTATAACCATTCTAAAAACTGATTAAATACCACATTATTTTGGTCATATTCTTCAAGCATTAATGAAGATTTATAATGCTTGTGCAATTTAGTAGTTAAAGTGCTTTTGCCACTACTAATCATTCCGCTGATTCCAATTAACATAATTATTACCTGCCTATTCTGTATTTATTAGGTGTTTATTTTAGCAAAAAAAATAAGAAAACAAATAAATTAAGTTATTTCCTACTTAGTCATATTGACGTTATAAGTTTTTTCATTATTTTGTGCTCTATTTTTAATTTGGTGGTAAGATATATGCCTAACTTAAAAATATGGAGGAAAACATAATGAGATTAAAAAAACCAGAAGGAACTTTAGAATTAATTACTGGACCAATGTTTTCAGGAAAAACAGAAGAATTATTAAAACGAATTAAAATCCTTGAAATAGCCGAAATTAAAACCTTAGTTTTTAAACCGTCTTTTGACACACGTTTTGATGCCCAAAAAGTAGTAAGCCGAACTGGAGCACAAACCCCAGCTATCGTAATTAAAAAATCTAAAGAAATCTTGGATCATTGAAATACGAAATATAAAAGTGTTGCAATTGATGAAATTAACTTCTTAGATGAGGGCATTTTTGAAGTTATTGACCATTTAGTTTTAAATGGAGTTAGAGTAACAGCAAGTGGTTTGGATATGGATTTTTTGCGCCGCCCATTTGGTGTAACTCCTGGCCTTTTAGCAATTGCAGACGAAGTTAAAAAACTTAAAGCTGTTTGCATAGTATGTAAATCAGATGCAGCCTTTAGTTTCCGCAAGGAAAATAACCAAGAATTAAATATGCTTGGTGATAGCGAATATGAAGCTCGTTGCCGTAAATGCCACATTTTAGGTGAAAAAGCTAAAAATTTATAAATATCTATTTGAATTTCATTATAATATATTAAATTAAACATTATAGTGAGGAAATATGGAAAAACTTGAATTAGATGTTACAAATGCTCATTTAAGACCCTTAAAAGATTTAGAATATCTTGAATATAAGATTTCACAAATCCATTATGAAATAAAAAAACAAAATAATGCAAAAATAGAGTCTTTAAAATGATTAAATTACCCAAGTAATTATGATAAAGACACTTTTTTAAAAATGCACGGTAAAGCTCAGGAATGAAAAAGAAATGGTGTTAAAACTGTTATAGTTATTGGTGCAAATGAATCAACTCTTGGAATTAAAGCAGCCTATGATTTTATGTTTCAAGATTATACATATAATGAACCAGATATAAAATTATTGTTCCTATCAAGTGATTTATCAACAGATGAATTAATTCATAAGTTGTCTTTGGTAAATGAAACAAAATTTGCCATTATTGTAATCTCTCATTCAGGAAATACTATTGAAACATTATTTAACTTTAAAGAAGTCCATAATACCTTAACAAAAAAAGAAGAAACTAATGCTTCTTCTTATTTAGTAACAATTTCTGAAAATGAACAAGGGCAGTTATTTAAATATTCCGTAAAAAATAATTATACAACCTTTAAAATACCAGATAAAACACCAACATTTTATTCTATCTTTACTTCTGTTGGTATATTCCCATTAATGTGTGCAGGAGTCGATGTCGCTTTAATGCTTAGGTCTGCAGCACATATGCAAGAAGAATTAGATAATCCTAAACTTATCCAAAACCAGGCATATTTATATGCTGCTTCGCGTCATTTTTTAAATACAGAACAAAATTATTTAATTGAAAAAATTATATATCCAGAACCAAGACTTAAATCATTTGCCTCTTGAATTCAGCAACTAATAGCCAATTCATTAGGTAAAGAAGGTAAAGGAACTTGGCCGAGCATTAATTATTATAATAACGAACATTCGCAAAAAGACAAAAACCCAAAAAATAAAATATTTTTTCAAACTATGTTAATATGTAATAGTCCACTTAATTCGTTAATAATCAACACGAGCCATAAAAAATATGATTTATTAAATTATTTAAATAATCTTGAACAAAAAATCGTGTTAGAACCAACATATGATATCTTAAAATATGATATTTACGATACAAAAAATAATACACCCACATTTTTATTAAAATTTGATTCATACAATGAACAAACCTTAGGGGCTTTATTCACTTTTTTTCATAATGCTTTAGTTATGAATGCTTATTTATTAGGCCTTAATCCTTTTGAACAACCCGCTATTGAAGTATTTCGCAACAATTTTATAAGTACTTTAAATAAAACAAATAATTAACGACAACTGCTAAAAGTTGTCGTTAATTTTATGTAAATTATTTATCTTGAATATCTGTTAATATTCCTCTATTAGTAAATGGTGTTTTATCATCTCCAATTATCTTAAGAATTAAATCAGGATAATCAATAAATGGATTACGGTTTTGTTGATATTTATATGTTTCGTTATTACGGATAATATCTCACTTTGTTACATAATCGGTAATATCTCATTCTAAATAATAATTAAAATAATCTTTTTGTATGTATGGAGCATCAGATGAATATGAGTTTGTAAAGATATGTGATTGGTTTGCTACTAATTTATCTTTGTGTGTTATCATAAAGTAAAAGTAAGCTCTTGCAATATCTCCTTTAAATGCATCTACAGGTTCAAAAACCGTCTTAGAATTAGCATCAGTTCCTAATTTTGAACCATTTTGTGTGGTGGTTCTAGTAGTACTTACATTTCCATGTGGATAATTAGCTCTTAATGCATTAACCTTAATATCAGAAGGTCATACAAAATGTGCATCATGAACTGTTGGAGTAACTTTATTAAACCATGATTGCGGAATTAAGTGTTCACGGTTTAAGCCCCCTCCCTCATTGCTTGCACTTGCATTAGCGTTATCTCTATATGTCAAGTACTCATAAGGATCATTGCCATTTGGATTTTCTGAATAAATGTCTAGAATTGAATTATTATTTTCAAAATAAGTATCTTTAAAGGCGTTATATTGATCATAAAATGATTTTAAACCGTCATAACTTTTAGTATTTAAATTTGTTAAATTAGAAGCTTGCAAACTAATAAGAGCATTGAGTAAATCTTGCCCAGTTTTTCCATCTAATGAAGCATAGTAATTATTAGAATTATCATAAATTAAATTATATTTATTTATGTTTTCATTATGCTTAGATAATAATTGTTCCTTATTTAAATTCTTAGATCCTGTTGTGTTGGCGTCTTTATTATTAACTGAGTTAGACCCTTGCTGTGTATCTTCTTGCTTGTCTGTAGTTGATGGATTTTTAGCAACAGGAATAACTATTGTATCAGTATACTCTTTTTGATCATATCTATAAGTTATTTTTAGTTCTCTTGTAGTTTCATTAAATTCTGCTGCAAATCATCTTTCCTTTTTATCGGGAACAGTCCCTTTATGTTTTGTATGATCAAATCCCTCTTTTAATTTTAAAATAGCAGTTTCAGGTTTTCCGCCAGACCCACGAACTGAAAGATAATAATTATTTTCAGTATTTGAATTTGGACCATAGTTTTGCATTTCCTTTAAGAATTTATCAACATTTTTCTTTGCTTTATATTCATCTAATAATTTATCAAATGTTGCCCCGATGTCGGCATGATCCCAAAGTTCATACATGTTTAAAGATTCCTCATTTGTTGTTGTATTAGGAGTTTTGGGTTCTTGAGATTGAGTTGAACCCTTGACCGGTTTTTCTTGGTCAGGAGTTTTTCC
Organism: Mycoplasma sp. 11548; assembly: GCF_055523555.1. Lineage (NCBI taxonomy): Bacteria > Bacillati > Mycoplasmatota > Mollicutes > Mycoplasmatales > Mycoplasmataceae > Mycoplasma > Mycoplasma sp. 11548. The sequence continues at coordinate 461,126 of NZ_JBVFVF010000001.1, read as the reverse complement.
AGTACCTGGATCATTTTTTTGCGGGTTAGATGGCTCAGGGATTGATACAGAAGGGGGATTAGGGTCTGGTTGAGGCTTAGGTAATGGTGCTGGTTTTGGTTTTTGTTCAGGTTCTTTAGAGCAACTAAGTGCAATAAAAGGTATCACACCAATACTTAAAGAAGCTAAAGTTAGTGCTTTAGTTATTTTTTTTGTAATTTTCGTCATATTTATATTTTAACATAATATAAATCAGATAATCATAAAGCATATATAAGTTTTTAAAATTTACTTTATGTCTACCAATATTATTAAATTAATTAAATTAGAATCATTTTATATAATAAATTTTGCCTTTTGCAATATTTAAAATCATCTAAAAGCAAATTTTATGGTAATACTAAATATAAACCAATAACTTGTCAAATATTGAGTTAATAAAATGGATAGATATTTATACTTTAATTATTTAAAAACATTTGGATCAATTATCCAAATGTTTTTATTATACTTATGGAAATTTTTTTTCAAATTCTTCTTTGAACCATTTCTCAAATCTTTGTTTGTAAGATTCGTATTTTTCACCATATTCTCTAAAAATTTGGTGATACTTTATATTATTACTCTTTTTTATTAAGTAAACTATTCAATATGTTGGCGGGTTTGTATTAACTTCTGCAGAGGTAGGGACCACCATATAGCTAGAACCACTTAATAAAAAATCATAGACAATATTAATAGTAACTTGATTTTCATCATAAGTAGGAATTATCATTTCGTCATAACGATAGTGTGTTGGCCGTCCGGTGTTGTGTATATAAATATTATTTTCTTCCAATACTTGATAAACATCTTGATTGTCTAAATAAAGTTCCTCAAATAATTTTTTAATTTGTGAATCTTGATTAAAATCTTCGTGTGGGTTTAGTTCTTTAAATCTGTTAATTATATATTTATCAAATTGATCTTTATTTGTTATTTTAACTGCACTTGCAATTGGTAGATATTCTAAGACATTTTTATCTCGTAAATAATCAAAACTATTATGGAAAAATGTTAAGTTAAATGGATAAATAGATTGTTTTTGTTTTCGTTCTTCTTTTATTTCACTGCCGTTTGATTTGATCCAATCTTTAGGCGCAAAAATGTCTATTTTTGTGAATTGTTTATATTTAGAATAAACGGCATTATACATATCATAAGCTTGCTCAAAAGCATTTGCCTCTTTAGTTGGGTCTACCTCTAATAATATCTTATTGTCTCTTGCTCTTTCTCATATTCCTTTATCTAAATCAGATATGTTAGGTTTTTTTAGTGGCGGAACAGGATCTGGCTCTGGTTTTGAAGGCTCATGTGGTTTGGTATGTGTACACGAAAAAGCAATAAGTGGAGTTAATAAAGATCCAATCAATAATATTTTTTTATTCATTTTCATTCCTTACTACATGTGTTACAGCCACAATATCATCAACTGAATTATCAAAAGAGTTAGATGAGAATTTTAAAACTCTATATCGATAAGTACCAGTCGCATCTGCTTTATGTTCGATTAATTCATCATTTGTTAAAATAGTCGAAACACGTTTTACAGTTATTCAATCACCATTAGAATTTTTCTGTTCTAAAAATAAATCATAATCAGTAAATCATTTATTAGATTGGCGATTTAACATTTCTTCTTTTTTAAGTCATAACTCATTCTCATGCTGGTTACCTCATTTTCTTGCTTCTGAAACTAAATCCTTTGGCCTATATTTTGGTGTTGTGTTATAAACATCGTTTCACCAATTACGATCATCAATCAATAATGGATTAATTACCCGTTCTTTTAATAAGCCAGCATTAAAAGTTCATGAACTAGATATTTTAATGGTTTGACCTTTGGTTAATTTTATTTCATCACTGGTAAGTATTGTATTATCAGAACTATTTGAGTTAAGTGTCTTAACTTTATAATTGTTTGCAGCTTGTAGCATTGCCTTAAAATCTACCGTTCCAGATCCATATTTTTGTTCATAACCACTTGTTTTATAAGTTAGATTTTGCAGTTTTGGACTCACTGCTGAAGCAGATAATATTGCTTTTACAATTGGAACTCTATTGTTACTATTTCTTATATCTTCTTTATACTTCATTAAATTAGAAATTAAACCTGTGACTATTGGTGCAGCATAACTGGTTCCAGCCGCATATCTATATTCTCCATAAACAGTGGTATAAATTTTTCCGGGTGCAACAACAAGCGGTTTAGAAATATTTTCGAATTCTTTAGATAATCTATAGTTAGAGTATTCAGCAACTTTATTTGATTTTAAACCTGAGTATGACGCAGAATTAGATAAAGCACCAACAACAACCGAATTAAATGATAATTGTGTGCCTGTTATTAAATGATTTTCATCTTTTCCGTCATTACTTGCACCAAATACGTTTATTACACCATATTTTCGTGATATATAATCTAAAAAGTACGAATTTTCAGAATACCCTTTTAAATATTCCGGTGAAATATATTTTTTACCATTTTTATCAGTAAGATATAGACTTAATCCATAACTATGATTAATTACTCTTATTCCCTCATCTTTTACCATTTTCTCAATTATCCTCATTCACTCACTGTCAAGCTGTGTAAAAGTATGTAAATATATTTTTGATGATTTATCAATTCCATATTGTCCGCCTGCAATTAAGGAAACATTAGTTGAGTGAGCTTTTCATGCTTCTGTTTCGGGAATATCCAAATTATTTATTTCAATACCATTTTTAAAATAATGTTTAAATTTTTCATCAAACTTATGTGCCCAAACTTCAAGAATACCAATTTTATTGACATATGGATTATCTAAATAATCTTTAGCATTAACAATTGAAGAATTATGTGAAAAACTACTCTTGAAAAGGTAATGGTTTAAGTCTATTTTAGCACCAGGGTAATGGCTACTTATTGGTAATGCACCAGCTCCGGAATCAGAATCGGATAAATTACCTATTTGATGTGGAAATTGTAAGATTTTTTTATTTTCAAAAATTATTAATTTAAAAATTTCATTTCAATCTTTAATTTCTGCAACAAAGTTTTGTCTATCTCTTTCGTTTTCAAAATAAAACCAAACAATAGGCATCGTCGATAGCTTTTCAAATGATTTATAAATTAAATTTTTCTTATTAATTTTATTTATAAAATCCTTATTAAACTTGATTATAAATTCCTCGTTTTGAATTTTTATACCTGGATTTAACAATAATTTAAGTTCAAAATTATTGTTGATTGGAACAGAAACTTCTTCGTTATTAATATTTATAACTTTTGCAGAATTTTGTGCTCTGACCTCGAATTTATCACTTGCGTAGAAATCATATCAATTTATTAGTTGTTTATTATGAACGGTCGATGTAGTAACTAAAAATGCTGTTCCACTAAATCCTACACCTATCGTAGAAAAAGTTATTAATTTTTTAATTTTTTTTCTCATAAAATATCCTCCATTAAATTATTTATAAAATAAAAAAATAAATATTTATAATAGTTTTCTATTTTTGTACACTTATATAAAATAAATTTATTTCTTGTTTATTACATGAATAAAGTATATCATATTATTATTATTATTATTCTGTAATATCTTTTCCATTAATTTGCATTATCACATTTTTGTTTTTTGGTAAACTAAAAACACTTCAAATTCTACATCCAGGTACTACATCTGCTTCTGGTTTGATCATTTTGTTAATTAATATATTTAGTTTTATTGAATCACTATCCACAAATTTAATATTATAAAATGTATCAAATGCACTATATGAATTATCATCACTAATATAAATATCATTGTTTTCTAAAAACTCATAAACATCTTGATCATTTATGTAATTTTTTTCAAATTGAGCTTTTATTTCGGTATCGCTTATGTTGACACCTTCACGACTATTTAAATGTTGGAACCTCTTAATAATAATTTGGTTAAAATCTTCTTTATTTTGAATTTTAACTCAATTATACATTTTTTTACTTGTGTCAACACTTTCAAAAAACCCAGCATTAAGTGTATAATAGTTATCATTTTTAATCTTGATTAAATTTTTACTTACTGTAGGGGGTATAAAAGCTTTTATTTTCACAATATCTTTTTGTTTAAAATTATTCCCATTTGCTGGGTTAGAAGATTGAGGAGGTGTACATGAAAATGTTATAAATGGTAAAGATAAAGGTAATGAACATACAAATAATTTTTTAATTTTATTTGGCATCATATATTTCTCCTTTAATCATGTTATAAATTTTATTATTATGTTAATGTATTTGATCTATATATAAATTATATATGATTATTTATTATTTATAATGGTTCATTAATTTGATTTTTTTAAAGGAAAAAGTTAACATTAAAATGTTAACTTTTTGTTTATTCAACTTCTTATAATTTTTATTTAAGAATTTTTTGCTAAATAGTTTTTAACTTCTAAAACACAGTCATCAATAACTTGTTCAACCAAGTCAAACGATTTAATAATTGCCCCTGAGGCTCTTTCGTGTCCTCCGCCACCTCATTTAACAGCAACATTACGAACAATTGGACCATTGGACCTAAATTCAACTCTAATTTTACCATCTTCTTCTTCTAAAAATTGCACTCAAATTGGGAACCCTTTAATATTGGCTATTGTATTAACCCGCATTGACTCATTTGATGTTTTTCCATATTTCTTTGTTTCTACAAGTGAGTTTTGGATATAGGCCACACCATCACGCGTTTTTAAAGTTGATAAAAGCCACGAGTTGAATTTTAAATCTTCTAATGAACTTAGCGATAGGTTTTTATGGACAAAATCTGCTTCTAAACCAGATTCATATAATTTAGAGGCAAGCCTTAAAGTACGAGCTGACACACTGCTAAATAAAAAGCGCCCTGAATCAGTATTAATTCCTAAGTATAAATAGTTTGCAGCTTTAGGAGTAATTTTCCATCCATTAACTACTGCAATTTCAGTAATCATTTCATCAGCTGCACAATATGAACTATCTACTCATCTAGTGGTAGTATCACCTAAATCATCATCATTTGGATGATGGTCAATTCTAATCACCTTAGCAAATAAATTTTTATCTAAAACTTCTCTTTTTTCAATCCTTTCCTTGAAATTAGCATCAACAATGACTCCTAATGATTGTTTTAAAACTTCATCACTAGGAATTTCATCCATTTTAAAATCTAAAAAACTAAACGAGTTTTTACTATCACCAATTGCATAAACTTTTTTATCAGGAAAATTGGTTTTAATTAATTCTTTAAGTCCAAATTGAGAGCCTAAACAATCGCCATCAGGGCGAATATGATGAAAGATCACAATACTATTATATTTATATAATTCTTTAGTAACTAATTCTAAATTACCTATTTTCATATTATTTACCTTCCCATTTTATAATAGCTTCATTAAGTAATTTTAATACTTCAGGAACTTGATCAAAACTACTTAATGTAATACCAGCTGCATTATCATGACCACCACCATTAAAATGAGAAGCCACCTCATTAACTAGTGGTCCATTAGATCTTAAACGACCTCTAATTTGTCCATTTTCCATTTGGATAAATAAAGCTCAACATGAATTATCTTCAATGTTTGCTAATTCATTGACATATAATGCTGCTTTTAATGAATCAATTTGATATTTATCTAAAAAATCTTGTCTCATTTCGTAATACAATACACGTCCCTCTTGCTTAAAGTTAGAAAGCATTTCACCGGAAATTTTAATATCTAATAAATTGCGTTTGTATAAGTTATGTAAAATTTCATTTGGATGAAAACCATTTTCCATTAAAAAAGCAACTAGTTGATAAGTTCGAGCACTTGTATCTGGGTATAAAAAGCGTCCTGAATCAGTGTTAATTCCTAGATAAATATGCCCTGAAGCTTTTTGGGTTACTTTTCATTTTGCATCATATGCAATTTGTGCAATCATTTCAGCAGCAGCAACAAAATGTTCATCAACATAGTTATATTCATAATCAATATCAGCTTCATTGGGATGGTGGTCAATTCTTAAACGTGCTGTGGTTCTTTTTTGATATAAAAGTTCTGCATGTTCGATACGATCTCCACTTGAAGCATCAACAACAATTGCTAAAGAATTGTTAAAATCAAGAGAATCAAGTAGGTCATAGTGATAATTCATAAAATCAAAATTATGTTTATTGTCACCTATTGTGTAAACTTTTTTATTTGGGTAATTTGTTTTAATTAATTCAGCAAGTCCCGCTTGTGAACCTAAACAATCGCCATCAGGGCGAATATGGTGAAAAATAATTATATTATCATATTTTTCAATTGCATCAATGGCAACTTTTGTATTTCCTATTTTCATTATTTGGTTTCTCCTTCTCAATCTTGTATTACTTGGTTTAATGTGTTAATAACATTAGTGATTTGACTGGTATTTTGTAATATGAAGCCTCCGCGGTCAACATGACCTCCGCCTCCATAAGATTTAGCTACCGGAATCATTGATGGTCCGTTTGATCGAATTCTTGCTCTTATAGTTCCATCTTCTTGTAAAATAAATAAAGCTCAACAATTATTATCTTCAATATTTGATAAAACATTTACAAATTGTGAGGCTTGATATGGAGTTAGTGAGTATTGTTCTAGAAATTGATTATCAGCATAAAAATATAGAACTCGCCCAATTTTTCTAAAATTAGATAAAATATGCCCTGCAATTTTTATTTCTGCCAAACTACGTTTATATAAATTACTTAAAATTTTAGTGGGATGAAATCCATTTTCCATTAAAAATGCTACTAATTGATAAGTCCTTTTGCTCGTATCTGGATTTAAAAATCTGATTGAATCTGTGTTAATTCCTAGATAAATATATTCAGAAGTTTTTTGGGTAACTTTTCATTTTGCATCATATGCAATTTGTGCAATCATTTCAGCTGCTGCCACAAAATGTTCATCAACATAGTTATATTCATAATCAATATCAGCTTCATTGGGGTGGTGGTCAATTCTTAAACGTGCAGTGGTTCTTTTTTGATATAAAAGTTCAGCATGTTCGATACGATCTCCACTTGAAGAATCAACAACAATTGCTAAAGAATTATTAAAATCAATTTTATTAAAATTATCAAATTCAAAATTCATAAATGAAAGGTTATTTTTATTATCACCTACCTTATAAACTTTTTTGTCTAGATAATTTGTTTTAATTAATTCCGCAAGCCCTGCTTGCGAACCTAAACAGTCACCGTCGGGATTAATATGGTGAAAAATAATTATATTATCATATTTTTCAATTGCATCTATTACAAGTTGTGTGTTTCCTAATTTCACTATTGTTCCTTACTACTTTTTATATATTCATTAATTTGCGTTTTATATATCTCTAAATTGTCTTTAACATTCACTATATCATTAAGTGTTTGATACATTTTTTGATAATTTGCTTCTTTTGTGTTTTGTTCAGAAGTTAAATTATTAAATTCTACTTCTTTTAAAAGATTTTTAAATGAGCCTTTAAAAGTTGTTTGATTATATGAATTATGGTTAAGATTATACTTAGTTAATTGATCCATTCAAGTAATTATTACTGGAATTTGGTTTTCTAATCTTTTGATTAAGGTTTCATAAATTTCACTTTTTAAAATTGGATTAATCGTTAATGTTTCAAAATAACTTCTTTTAACTAGGTTGATTAAATTTAAATATTTATTATATTCATTATTAAAATAAACATCTCATTCATTAAGTGTATTAATTAAATTGTCAAAATCTTTTAAAACAGTGTTATATTCATTAGAATTAACATTTGTTAAAGATTTCAAACGTTGTTTTGCTAATTTTTCATAATCGCTAACAAACTTTTCGATTTGCCTAAGTTCTTTAGTCGGCTCTTCTAATCCAAAGCTATGATACGAAGAATAAATCTTTTGTGTAGTTTCAAAATATTTATAAACCTCTGAACTACCTAATTTATCAACTGCTAAAGGCACAGTTTCTAAATAATCACTAATTATTTTAGACTTTGCATATTTTAATCATCAGTTTAAAATACCATGTTGTTTCACTAATTCTTTAAAGGACGAAAATTCCGCCTCACTTAAGCCATGCATAATATAGTATAAATCTAATAATTGTTCAGATTTTATGCCTTTATTTAGATCATTAATCTCATTTTCAGGAATTTTATCCAAAGTTTCTTGAATTTGATTATAAAATGTGCGGTTTGCTTTTATTTGAGCATTTAAGTTATTTCATTGTGCTTCACTAAAATAATATGCATGTGATCTTTGAGTTTCTAAAAATCCATTTAAAGAACTTACTTTATATTTTAAAATGGGTAAATAATATTGATATCTCGGATTATTTTGGCTTTCAACTTTTTTAAGATAGTCATTCAATTCATTGATGGTTGATTCAGCTCGAGACTGGGAGGTGCAGGCAATTGTTAAAGAAAAAGGGCTAAATAATAATAAACAACTAAATAATAATGTAAACCTACGTTTTATTTTCATACCTTTTAATTTTACTATATTTTTACTAACTTGTCTAAAAACATAACTATTTTTAATAGTTATGTTTTATTTTTTAAGGTTTAATATGTGCATTATTAACAAAGTGTTCGTCAATAATGTATCCGGTAGCATTGTCACGTATGTATGAATTTACATCTAATAGTGTGTTACGATCTTTTTGTTGATCCATTAATAGTGAAAAAATATCTAAGATATATCATTTGCCACGATCTTCAAATTCAATTCAGTAACTAGCATTATTTTTTGAAATACTTGCAGGGTCGCTAGTTTTATATCCTTTTATTGCTTGAACTTTATAAACACCATTTAAGAATAATAAATTACTAAATAATTCGGCTAATCCAAAATGTGAGGTTGCTGAATTTTTTATACCTGTATTTAATCTTGACATTACTAATTCAATATCGTTAGCGAAAGGTTTTTTAAGTTCTTCAATTTGTGTTTTTAAGGTTTCATCGTTTGGATTTGCTTTAAGATCACTTAATAAACTTGCTAAATTGACTCTAAAGTTTTCAGCTTCTGTTACTTGTGGCTTTAAACGATTTATATCTCTTTGTTCCCTACGAATATCGTTGCGCCATTGGTTATTTTGTGCTGTATCACTAGATTTTTCAATTTGAGCTTCTAATGATTTAATATTTTCTTCTTTAAGATCTATTTCAATTTTAAGATTATGTTCTTTTTCTGCTAAAAAGATTTTATCAAGGTTATCATTAACAAATTCTGTTGGATTAAGCAAGAATTGTGAAGCATCAGTATCGTCTAAAGGTTCTGCAAAGATTTTATATGCATCATCTTCTTTGCCCGTTGATGGATTAAGCCCTTTTGCTAAATGAATTGGACCAAACCCAGAACCCATTCCTTGGCTTGAACTTTCAATTAAATCGGCTTTAACAGCATAAGAACTTGAAACATTTCAAAATTCATCTCAAATAGTTTTAACGACTTTTATTGCTTCTGTTTTCTTAGCTTGTTTACCATGAACATTGTTAACTTTTTCCCATACTTTTTGGAATATAGGAGTAGAAAGTCCGTTGTTAATAATTGCTGGAGAAAATTCAACAATATAGTTTAATGAAACATTATCATAACGTAACATATTCGGCGCTGGATTAAAACTAGATTTGGAGCTAGCATTTTGTTCATGTTTAAACCAGTAGTAATATACTGCTCATGGTGTATCACTCACATAATTTTCTAAAACCTTTTCAACATCTTGATATGTAATGACTTGATCAAAATCGCCAAGTGGAATATTATAAAGTGTGGCTGATAAAATTGATGATAAACTACTTTTAATAGCTTGCTCATTTTTTGTTGCTGGTGTTTCAACTCCGCCAGCATGATCAACTTTAAGTATCTCACTTAAAGAACGAGTTCCATTATTAACATTATAATATTCATTAATTAAATTAGTTAATGCTTCAAATCTTTCGTCAAAGCTGTTTAAAACTAATTTATTTTGATTAAGTAAAATTTGAATATCTTTAGTATTTTCTTCAGTTTTATCAGAATTATTTGCTAAGTAAGTTTTGTAATTTTGTTCTGTTTGGGTAATTATGGCTTTTAATTGATCATATTTAGTTACGTTTTTAGCAGCGGTTTTGCCATTTAGAATAATTAAATTATTAACTTTAGTTTGTAAATGATTATTATTAACTTCTCACCTTGTTTGTTTAAATCTTAAATTAATACTTGAAAAATTATAGGTTAAGTAATTAGCTTTATAAAGGCTTTCTTCAAATTTGGCTAAGGTTTTATTGTTTGGATCTGCAACGCGAGTTTTATCTAAGAATCCATTATCCCTAGCAAAAGTTTTGGCAAAAATAACGGTATTATCATCGTCATATAAACAAGATACGGCAGTCAACGGAATTAATGAACTTAATAAGGTGCTAGAAAAAATAAATTTAAATTTCTTATTGAATTTCATGATAATTAACTAAACATTTCAACATATTTTCAAGACTTAATCCCAGCATATGAAATTACAAGTCCCATTAGGAAAATAATGCATGCAAATGCCAAACCTCCTATAGTGTATGAACGAGCAAAATTATATGTATCGATAATTTTTTGATCAAGGGTTACTGTTTCATGTAATTCAAGCACATTGCTTAAACTTGCTAAAAAGATTGCTAATGCAATGATTGCAATAAATGCTAAAACTGTAACTATTGACCATGTAATAACTTTTCTTTTGTATCCTTGCATATTTATCCTTTAATTGTAGAACCTTGTCTACTAATTGCATTCATAATTCTTTTTCTAAATAATAAGTAAACTACAAACATTGGTAAGATAACAATAATAGCTGCTGCCATTCTAATATTAAGCTGTACGTTAGCTCCGGAAGAAGAATCTCTTTCATCTAAACCAGCTTTAAATAATCAAATTGAGATCAATTGTCAATCTTTATTATCACTATTAACAATAGAAGGTCATAAATATGAGTTTCATGAAGCTAAAGAAGTTAAAATAACAATGGTTAAAGTTGTTGGCACAACCATTGGAAAAGCAACTTTAAATAAGTATTTCAATCCTCCAGCTCCATCAACTAATGAAACTTCTTTAATACGTGCAGGTATTGCTTCAAAAGCATTTTTGTACATAACAGTATTAAAAATACTTGCAGAAAATGGTAATACCATTGCTAATAAAATTGTAAATAATGATGAACGAAGGTTTGTTTGAACTACAACTGTATATTGTCCTGATAATAAGGCTACTTCAGGTAAAACTAGAAGAGCTAAAGCAAAGAACCAAATCATACCTTTAAAACGTCAATTTCTTAATGAAAAGGCATACCCCATTAAGAATGTTGTAAAGATTTTAAAGAATACTGATAGTAAAACATTGACAGAAGTAACCATTAATGATTGCCAATATCCCGAACTAATTGCACGATCATAAGTATTTTGCACAACTTCTGATCAAGGCCTGATTTCAAAACCTCCGCTTGCATTTGGATCAGATTGAATGAAGTAAGTTCTTCCTAAAGTAAAGTCTGATGCAAATTTAAAAGTGCTTTTTAACCCTTCAGCTTCATCATCAGCCATTAAGGAAATATTAATCATAAAGATAAATGGGAAGATAATTACTAACCCAAAGAAAGATAGTAACAACAGTTTTAATAAAACACTGATTGCAACATTAACTAGATTTTTTTCAAGTACTTGAGAAGAAACAATTTCTTGATTTTTTCTAAGCTTTTTAGCTATTAATAGTTTTTGTAGCTTTAACTTTAACTCAAACATTTCTTTCTCCTAAATTATTTAAGGTTAATTGCACCATAAAGAAACCACCACGAATTACAGATGAATAACTGACTCCAATTATGAATAGTGAAATAGCTGAAGCACCTGCAAGAGCAAAATTACCATTTTTTGTTACTAAGTATACATATAGCATTAAGGTACCACCACCATATGCAAAGGCATTTTCTGGTTTATTACTAAATAATGCTAATGGGAATACTTTTAACCCACCAATAATTCCTAAGGTAATTAGGAAATTAATTGTTCCTTTAATAGACGGCAAGGTGATTTTGAAAAATTGTTTTACTTCACCACAGCCATCTATTGATGCTGATTTATAAAGGTTTTTATCAACACCTAGCATCGCGGTTGTGAAAATTAAGATATTAAATGCTAGTCCACTTCAAATACCATTAATAAACATCGCTAATAAAGCATTAAAGGTAAATTGATCAGCTGTTTCTAGCCATGGGGTTTTTGAACCTAAAACCAGGTTTAAAAGACCATTAGAACTAAAAAGTTGGATAAATGCAGTTGAAACAGCTACGGCATTAGTTATATATGGCAAGAAAAAGACGGTTTGCCAAAATCCTTTAGCTCATTTACGATGTAATTTAGCAATAACACTAGAAATTGTTAGTGATATTGCCATTACAAAAGGTAAAACAGCTAGTCCATAAATAAATGAGTTTCTAACCCCTACTGCAAAACGTGGATCTGTGAAGGTGTTAACATAGTTTCTCAAAGTAAGTTCACCATCAGAATTAAATAATGATACTTTAAGGTTTAAAATAAGCGGAACAACGGTGAACATCATAATTAATGCAAAACCAGGTAATAAGAATAATAATGGCAGTCACAACGGTGTTCTACGGTCTAAAATAGAATGTGATAATGCGGCTTTTTTTCTCGCTTGAGCCTTTAAGGACCAATTAAGTAAAAAAGGTAAATTTCTTGAAATAAATAAATGTAGTTTATTGTTGAGAGTATTCATATGCAACTCTTTCTTCAGAAGCAGCATCAAAGATATGTAATTTATTCATTGGTAAATCAAAGTAAATCACATCACCAATTGCATAATTTTCTGAGTTATCTAATAAGAAATTAATGCGGCCAACATCTTTAATATTAACGACAAGTTTACTTTCTTTTCCAAAGTTTTCTTGCACAACAACTTCGCCTTTAAACATATAATCCTCGTGAGCTTTTTTAATAATATAGTCTTCGCTACGTACACCAACATTTAAAGATACGTTGCTTTTATCTGGTAAACTAATTCCTGCAAATTCTTTACCAGCAACAAATAACTTGCCGTCCTTAAGTTCAGAAGGTAAAAGCCCCATTTCAGGCATTCCTAAGAAACGTGCCACAAACTGGTTTTTAGGTTTATTGTAAAGTTCAAGTGGTGAACCTAATTGTTGTACTTTTGCAGTTGACATACATACAATAATATCTGAAATTGACATTGCTTCTTCTTGGTCATGGGTAACAAATACAGTAGTAATACCTAGAGATTGTTGAATTTCTCTAATTCATTGACGAGTCGAAATACGAAGTTTTGCATCTAAGTTTGATAAAGGCTCATCCATTAGTAAAATTTCTGGTTTTTTAACAATTGCCCGAGCAATTGATACACGTTGTTGTTGCCCTCCAGATAACCTGGTTGGTTTCTTTTGTAAGATTTTAACAATTTCAACTCGGTTAGCAACTTCCATAACTTCATTGTGAATTGCTTTTTTAAGTGGAATATCATTTTTAGCAAGTTGTTTTAAAGTTTGTTTTTCTTCATCATTTAAAATTGATGGCCCTTCTCCTTTACGATCTTTTGCTAATTTATTTTTAAGATCATATTTAGTTTCAAATGCTGCAACTAATTCATAAAAATGTTTTTTAGCAACTACTGGTAAGTTTAAGGCATCTTTTTTAAGTTCTAAATATTGTGCATTAGTTTTTAAAGTTTGTTTAAATTCATTTTTAGCTTTTAAATATGCTTCTTGTTTTTGTTTTTTGACAATTGCATATTCGTCAACAATTTCTTTTTGTTTTTGAATAAATTTATAGCGAGTTAAAAGTTTTAAAACTTTTTCTTCTAATTTAACAACTTCTTTACGATCTTTTAAGGTTAATTCGTCTAAATTCACACTCATTAATTCAGCTGAAAAATTATTTAATTTATTCGTATGATCTAAAATTTGCTCATAAGGTAAAGTTTGATATTTAACGTACTCAGGAGCAACATTTTTTAAAATTTGGGCTTCTTTTAGATTTGGTTGCAATAAATTATTACTAAAATCTGAATTATATTTTTCAGTGATACGTTCTAATTTTTCTTTTGAATCTCTACGTAATTTATCGTTAGTTTTTAAAACGTTTTTAGTTAAAAGTGAAATTTTTGAAGTTTCGTGTACACTAGCTAATTTATATTCAGTGTGTGCTTTTTCATAATCTTCAACTAAATAAGCATATTCTTTATTTAATTTATATGGTAAATCTTCAGAAATTAATTCTCATTTATTAAAAGCATCGCGTAATTGTTGTATTTCTGTTTCAGAAGCACCAAGCTTTTCTAAATATAAGATTCTAATTTCGTTGCGTGCTTTTTCCCGTTTTAAAAAGGTTTTGAACTGCCAGTTAAAGTCGTTTTTAAGTGGAAAGGCAATATTGGCATAAACACTTAAATGTGGATATAGGGCATAGTTTTGGAACACAAACCCTATTTTTCTTTTTTGTGGTGTAAAGTCAGTAACATCTTTCCCTTTAAAAAGGATTTTTCCAGATGTAACTGTTAGTAAACCAGCAATTGCATTTAAAGTTGTTGTTTTTCCTGATCCAGAAGGCCCTAGCAGTGTAACTAATTTACCTTCTGGAATTTGAAAACTAACATTATCAACTGCTAAAGTTTCACCAAAGTCGATATTTAAATTTTTTAATTCAATAGCAGGAACTTCTTCGGTGCTTTTAGAATTAAATTCATTAAAATATTTATCAATTTTAGTTAATGATTCTTCATCTACTTTAACAGCAGTTTCTTTAAATTTATTTAATAATTTTTTAAAGATTATCATTTCTAATCCTTTCGTTTATTTTGTGACATAATCTTTTACAATTGCATTATTACCATTTTTTTCTCAGTAAAATGGATGTCATCTATTATTATTTTTAATTAAATAAATGAACAATGAAGCATCGGCGGGATTATCAAAATAGTTAAAGATTCCTTTGTTATTTTTGATAGCTTCCTCAAAAGCCTGTGCAATTTGTGGGTAAAGATTATATTCATAACTACTTGCATCTCTATTACGCAAGTAGTTTTCTCATACATCATTACTATAAGGCAGGGTATGACCAGAGCGTACTATTTCAGTAATGTAAGAATATTGGTAATTTTGACCAAAGAAGATATCTGCGGTAATCCGATCATATGAATCTTTTCCAGAAACAAATCCTACCATGATGTCATTTTTGAATTTAGGATTGTTTAAAACTTGTTCAGCAAAATTAGTTGCATGCATTGCAAATGAATATTCAAAAGGAGCCGCTGAAACATAGTTTGAACCACTACCGACACCTTTTTCAGGTGTATCGATTCCAGAAAGACGAATTTTATATGATTCACCTTCTTTAATAATAACACCGCCGCGAATATTCTTAGACTCAAGTGCTATAACTGAAAGTGTATCTCCATCTGACACTGATTCCACTTTAGCTCTAAATGATAAGCCTTTTGGAGTTTCCGATTCAAATGAAATACCAGTTGGTTTAAAATTACTTTCATCAGAGTTAATGCTAAGTTGGTTTAAAAGCGGATTTAATTGAGCTTGCTCAGTTATTTTAACTTCTAAAACACCAAGTCCTAATAAAGCGCTAGATTCAATTTTAGGTTCATAATTAATTGCATAAGCAACACTAATATTTCCAATACTTTCAGCAGCATTTTGCTCATCACGAGTTTTACCTTTAACACCTAATTCGCCTAGTTCAATATTTTTAGAAGTTTGAGTTTTTGTTAAGGTAATTTCACGATTATTAATACTTAGTTTAACTTCTTGAGGAAAACCTGTAATATTTTGAAT
Source organism: Mycoplasma sp. 11548 (assembly GCF_055523555.1). Lineage (NCBI taxonomy): Bacteria > Bacillati > Mycoplasmatota > Mollicutes > Mycoplasmatales > Mycoplasmataceae > Mycoplasma > Mycoplasma sp. 11548. The sequence goes on along the minus strand of NZ_JBVFVF010000001.1, from coordinate 445,271 downwards.
ATTTGTAAAAATCTTATTACCCTGTTTTTGAGGCACTACAATTTTTGCTTTATATGTATCTGTTAAATAACTATTAATTGTTTTATTAATAGCATTTAAAACTTGATTAAACTCATTTTGAATTGTAGAATCAGATAAAGTACCAGATGTTCACAGTTCGTAAGTATTTTCATCGCGGTTACGTTTAAAACTTATTTTTTCAACGTTTAAAGATAGCTTTGAAGTATCGTTTGTTGATTCAATGACCGATTTAAGGGTAAAAGAACCTATTTGCTGCTCATTTTCTGATTTTTGGACACTTGGGTTTTCTGTGTTGCCATTACCTGGATTTGGTTCATTATTTGGTGGCAAAGGCGCAGGGACTGGCTGAGGATCCTTAGCAGTACATGATAAAGGTATCATAGTTAATACTCCTAAAGTACCAAATGTACTCAAAAATGCTTTATATCTCTTTTTGTTCATAGTCTATAAAGGTAATAATAAATATAATTTGTTACCAAATTATATTTATAAGTTTTAATTAACCCTCAATTCCTTTTGTAACATCAGTAACGAAATCTTGGAATGTTTTCTTAGTTTGTGCTTTGTTTGAAATTGTTGATTGAGTTGTTTCTCAAGCTGTTGCAATATTCTTTCTAAAGGCATCAGATTGTGAACCAGCAGGTTCTTCAAAAATTACATAATCTGCTTCTTTAGAAGATTTAACAAATTCATCGTAAGCGATTTTTAGATATTGGTTAGTACCATAAATTTTTGAAGCATTTGTTGCATTACTTTCTAAGTCTTTAACAGCAGAAATGTATCCAGCTGATTTTTGTAATTCAACTAAAGCAGTATTATTAGTTGTTCCGATTGTTTGAGCTGAAGTCATTAACCATTTAACAAATGCTCTGGTAGCTGCTTCATCTTCATCATTTGATTTAATACCAATTAAGCTTGGACCTTGTACATATAATACTTTCTTTGCATTATCTTCATTTCATTTTGAAGGAGTTGGTAATGAAACTAGTTCAGTTTCATTTAATAAATTAGTATCTGATAATGATTCAACAGTGTGTCCTTCAATAGATGGACTCGCTTTAAGTGTTAATTTTTTATCATTTAAAACATCTAAAAATGCATATACTACATATTCAGTGTTAGTACCATCTAGTTTGGTCATCATGTATTTTTTCACTTTATCAGTTTGTGAAGATGCAAGTTCATTTAATTTATCAGTGTAATCTTTTACTTTACCACTTTGGGTATCAGAAACTTTGAAGAATAAGTTTAAAGTTGTTTTATCTTTTTCGTATAGATCCCTAATTATAGTATCATCATTAGCTGTTTTAGCTTTATAATCATAACGCTGAGCTTTTGAAGTATCTTGTAAAGTTGAAGGGTAAATTACGTTTTTGTAACTTGAAAAGTATGCAATACCATCAGGGTATTTAGTATTTTTATCATTAAATTCAAAAGCGGTATTTGACGATAATTCAGTTGTATAACCAGTGGCAGTATGTTTTAAATTAGTAATTGCAGTTCCTGCTTTTTTAAAATTATATGAATAACCAGCAGTTGAACCAATTGAGAAGGCAACTTGGTGCTTAGTTTGATCATTTGATGCATATTGTCCTGATGGATAAGCATAAATTGCACCTTTTTCCATCGCTTCACTAAATTTAGTAAAGATTTCTTGTGATTTAATGTATGAAGCACTATTGTTGTTTTTAATTGCATTAAACTCAACTTTAGTTCTTCCTCCACTCACTGAAACAGTTTGTAGCATATTAGCTTTTTCACCATCTAAAGCTGAGAATAATGCTTGTTCATAAACTCCAGTCATATCATCAACACCGAATACTTTGACACTAGCATCCACTCCTTTTGCTGAATTAACAAATAAACTTTGCGCAATAGTTGCAAATTCTAATAATTTAGTATATGATTCAAAGATGTTTTTTGATAATTTAAATCCATCTTTTTTATAAGGTTGTAATACTGTATCTGCAGTTGAAACTTTTTCTCCTCATAAGGTTTTAACAGCTTCTTTATCACCTTCACCTTTTTTAATAATATCCTCAAAGAATTTATCTGATTCATCACTTGTTTCAAATGTAACACCAGCTTCTTTCATAGTGCTTAAGAAATATCCTAAGACTGAAGCATTAATTGATAATACTTGAGTTGATTTTAATAAAGGTAATACATATGTTGATTTTGCAGTAACGTTTTCGATTTCAGAGTTAACATTTGAAAATCCTGAATCAAATTGAGATAAGTCAGTGTTTAAACCTTCATCTAATGAGTTAAAACTCAAGAGCATATCTCCACTATTTCCCTCTTTTGCTGCTAATTTAGCTGCAACAGTAGAATAGTTTAAAATTAAATTAAAGAAGTTGTCTCTATCACGTGATGAAAGTGATAAGTTAACTTTTTCAGCTCCCGCAGGGTATCCTGAACCAATGTTCTTTTGAACAACTTTTTTAGCTTTTGGTGAAATACCAAGTTTTTTGTACTCAGCATCTTTTTGATCTTGAGTTAAAGAAGCATTGTTTTTAACTTTTGTCATTTCATCAACTAATTTATTGTATTCACTAATAATTGTATTAATTGATTTAAATTGTGCTCCAGTTTCAGAGAAAGTTGTTGCTAAGACAATTTCGCTCTTTGTATTTTGTTGGAACAATCTATTTTTAGACGTAGATGCTTTTAATCTTTCAAAGTAACCAGGGTTGGCTTTGTTGATTTCTGCTTTAATATTATCTTCAACAGTATCTAAAGCTTCATCATTTGTACCTGCTGTAATACTTTGTTTTAATGCTTCACGTTTATCTTCTGGTGCGAAGTTAACATAAACATTTAGCTCCTCTTTACGAGCTCTTATTTCTTCAGAATCAACAGCTGTTGTGCTTGAGCCTGAGTCAGCTTTTAAAGTATCAATTTTAGCTTTTAATTTATCTAAAAGTGTTTTTTGAGTTGTTAAAGATGTTTTAACATCTGCGGCTAAAGCGTTATATGCAGTTAAAGCTGCTGTTACTTTAGTTTCATCTGCTACTGTAACGCTTGTTTCAGTTTTACCTAAAACATCTGCATGATCTTGTTTAAATTTATCTGCAGGTGATGTTTCTGGTTTTGAGTTTGATCCACATGACACTAAGACTGCCATTGGGGTTAAAGAAATTAATCCTGTTCCTAAGGTAAGAACATATTTTCTAAATTTGCTTGACATAATAAAATCTCCAGTTTTATTGAAATTTAATTTATAAATAAGTTAAATAAGTGTTTAATATTTTAAAAAAGGAATTAAATTTTAGTGATACTTAGTAACACAATCCTGAAATTCCTACATAAATTATACACTTTTTTATTAATTCCAAAAATTTTTATATAGAAAAGGACAAGATTTTCTTGTCCTTTTTAGCGAGCAATATTTAAATCAAAAATTTCAAAAACTTTCAGTGACATCTTATTTAAAGTTGCTAATTCTTTTTTGAATTCTTCTTGTGATTCAAAATTTTCATAATCTGTTTCTGTTGATCACCTTTGAATAATTAAAATCTTATCACGAGATTCTAACCCATATTCAAAGGATAAATTCTTTTCAAGTTTACGAACTTTTTGTGTTAAGATGTATAAATAATCAACAAACATTTTAGTTTTTTCAGGATTAATTATATATCTAGTTGCTTTTGCGTAAATCATAATTACCTCTTAATTCTTTCAAATAATATATAATGGGGGGCTTGTTTAAACCTTATAAATTTATTAAAATCTTCAATTTTATTTAAACTTAATTCATCAGCCCCTAAAGCTTGTTGCACTTGCATCATTTTCAACGGCATAACAACTTGCAATAATGTAGCAATTGTATAAATTCCATTTAACAAACGAACTAAAATTTGTTCTAAGTTTTCTAAATCATCTTTTAAGGTTCAGGGCTTTGTTAAATCGATATATTTATTTAATGCATTACTTAAGTTGATTGCCACTTTTAATGCCTTATCAACTTTGTAATCATTAAATAAATTAATATATTCATTTTTGGATTTTAAAATTTGAGTTTCAATTTCTAAATCATGTTCATTAGTTGTTTTTTGGTATTTTAAGGATTGACTGACAAATGATAAATCCTTCATTTTTAAGGTACGTGAAATTAAGTTACCAAAATTATTAATTAAATCCGCATTAATAATATCAACAAACCTATCTTCATCAAAATGCCCATCTTCCCCAAAATTAATCTGCGAAGCTAAAAAATATTTAATTGCTTCGGGGTGATATTTTGATAATAAATCATAAGGATCAATAATGTTGTTAAGTGATTTAGACATTTTATAACCATTTTTATCTAGTATTCAACCATGAGATTGAATTCTAGTTGGTTGCTTAATATTTAATGCTTTTAAGAAAATAGGTCAATAAATCATATGAAATCTTGTAATTTCCTTGCCAACTACATGAACAACTTCAGCATCTTTTGAAGCTCAAAATTCTTGAAATTCTAATTTACTATTTTCAAAATCAAATCGAAGAGCACTAATATAATTACAAAGCGCATCTAATCAAACATATAAAGTATGCTCAGGATGCTCTAAGACAGAAATACCTCATTTTAAATTTGTTCGTGTTACTGACAAATCTTGCAACCCTACATCTATGAAATTAGATATTAATTCTTTTTTTGTTTTTAAAGGCATTAATCATTCTGAGTTTTGATTAATATATTCTTGGAGCCAAGGCAAGAACCTTTGCATATCGAAAAAATATGTTTCTTCTTCAACTCACTCTAATTCTTTTTGGCTAACAGGGTGGTAAAGTTTACCATCTTTTTTAATTGCTTGATCCTCAGTTAAAAATTCTTCATCACTAACAGAATATAAACCTTTATATTTACCTTTATATACATATTTTTTCTTCAAAAAATAACTAAATATTTTTTGAACAATTTGCTTATGTTCAGAATTGCTAGTTCTCCAAAAATATTGATAATCAATTTTAAAATCTTTTCACATTTGAATATATTTACCAGATAATTCATCGACTAAAGTTTGTGGATCAAGATTTAATTCTTTAGCTTTTTGTTGAATTTTTAAACCATGTTCATCGCTTCCGGTTAACATCTTTACATCATAGCCTTGCATTTTTTTATAATTTGCAATTGTTCAAGCTAAGGTAGTTGTATATAAATGTCCAATATGTAAATTGCCACTAGCATAATAAATCGGGGTGGTGATATAAAATTTCTTCATTATTTAAGCTCCTTTATTACTTTAATAGGTTTGTATAATTCTTTTATTTGCGGCAAATAATCATGATTCAATTTATCACTTGAATCATGTAAGTATAAATTAGGTAAAAAATGTGGTCCACTGCCAGTTTGATACCTTGCTTCAACTAAAACAAATTTTGGTTTATCTTGCACCCTTGTATAAACATATTGGATTCGTTTGGGTTCAAAATTATATTTGCGCAAAATCACAAATAAATCAATTGACCGTTCAACTGGTAAAACAATGTTTAAAAATCCTTTTTGTTCAATTATTTTCGAGCATCCTAAAACTAATTCTTCTAATGTCAAGGCAATATCATGGGTAGCAATTAAAATTTCATTAGGTACATCGTTTTTTATTTTTGTTTTAGAAATTTCATAAAATGGCGGATTACAAAAAATACTTTGATATTTTTTTAACGATTGTTTAGCATGCATTTTTCAAAAATCATTAAAATCTGTATTAATTATATTTATTTGATTTTCCATTTTATTAAATTTAATATTTTCATTAGCTAGGTCAGCAGCCCTAGTTTGTATTTCAAGAGCATCAATTTTAAGTTTTGGATTGCGAGCAGCTATAAATATTGATAAAGCCCCATTATTTGCCCCAATTTCTAAAGTATGAGTTATTTTTTCATTTAAAAAAACAAAATTACCTAATAAAATTGTGTCAACTGAATAGTTAAACATTTCTTTGTCTTGATAAATATATAAATTCGAATCAAAACCTAAGCAGTTTTTAACAATTTTAGGCATTATGATTTTCTCTTTGGCTTTTGATCATGTTTTTTAGTTTTTGAATCTTGTAATTTCTTTTCTTTAAGTTTTAAATATTGTGGATATAAATCTTCTAAAACACAATCAACTTTCCCTTGGACTAGATCAGTATTTGTAATTACCACATTAACATAATCTCCAAGAGTAAAGCTACGTTTTTTACCTACTAACTTTGTTAAGTTTTCATTAGCTTCATACTCATCATCAATTAAAGTTGATCTATGAACTAAACCACTAGCTTTAAAATCAAACTCGATGAAAAACCCAAACGGTAAAATACTTAAAATTTGCCCCTTATACACTTTACCGGTTTGATTTTTTAAATACTCAGCAAATTTAAGGTCATTAACGTATCTTTCAGTTTGCACAGCCTTTTGCTCAGCTTTGGTATTTAAATCACCATATACTAATAATTTTTCTTTAAAATGATCGATTAAATATGTTTGTTTATTAAAGACTAAATCACGAATGACACGGTGAATAACTAAATCTGGGTATCTTCGTATAGGACTAGTAAAATGACAATAGTTTTGTGATGCAAGTCCAAAATGTCCGACATTTTCACTTGAATAAATAGCCTTTTGCATTGTCCTTAAAAACATTAATTTAACAAAATCATCATCTCTCACAGTTTTAATTGAATTCACAAAATTTGCAAAATTGAGTGGAGATATTGAATTTGAATCTAATTTAATATCTTTAATGCCTATTGCGCTCAGTGAATTTTTTAATGAAGTAATCTTTAATTCATCTGGTGCATCATGAATTCTGTATAAAGCTGGAAGTTTGTTATCAAATAAAAATGTTGCAATTGTTTCATTAGCTCTTACCATGAAATCTTCAATTAACACCTCTGATTCACCACGTTCACAAATTATAATTTCTTTAACCGAACCATTTTCATCAAGTTTAATCTTGGGTTCATTAATTTCAAAATCAACATATCCTTCATTGATTTTAAACTTATGAATAATTTGCGATAATGCTCTTGCTTTATCTAACATTTTTGTTAAAGTTTTAACATCATCCAACGATTGATCAATACCGATATCACCTTCCTTAAAATATTTATCAACTTGTTTATAGGTTAATCTAAATTTACTTTCGATAATTCCTTCAAAAATTTCAAAATTGATATTTTTACCATTTTGATCAATTTCCATTTCGCACGCCATAACAAATCGTTTTTGGTTTGGATTAAGCGAACAAATACCATTCGATAATTCGACTGGAAGCATTGGCACAACTTGATCAACTAAATAAATACTTGTGCCGCGCTTTAATGCTTCATTGTCAATTTCAGTATTTTCTTTAACATAATATGAAACATCAGCAATATAAACACCTAAAAGATAATTACCAGTTGGTAATTTATCAACATAAATTGCATCATCAAAATCTTTGGTATCATCACCATCAATTGTAACAATCATTTTATTAGTTAAATCTCTGCGGTTTGTTCGATCTTCCTGGTCAATATTTTTTGGTATTAAAGAAATTTCTTGTTCAAGCGAAGAAGGAAAACTGCTTGGAATTTTTACTTCTTCTAAGTAATATTTAACATAAACCATTGGATCAGCTTCATTAGTAATAACCTTGATAATTTCAATAGAAATGCAACTGCCTTCTATTTTAGTTATCTTTGCTTTTACTAAATCATTTAATTTAATTTGAACAATGCATGTTTCAATTTTTCAAGTAAAAATACGGTATTTTGTATCTACTGGTACAAAATAAGTTAAGTCATTTTTAAGTTTAATAAATCCTTGAATTTCTTGAGTATTTCGACAAATAACTTCGGTAATCACTCCATCACAAGGCATTTGATCATCAAACACGTTTTGATATATATTAACTCTTACAGTATCATTATGCATTGCTGTATTAAAGTTAAACTTTTTCACAAAGACACTTTTTTTTGTGTTATTTTCTAAATCAATATCATAGTCAACAAATCCAAACATTCCTTTTGCATTAACAGACAAAACACCTTCAACACTTTCAAGAAACTTAACAGCATAATATTCATCATTATTGTTTTTAAAAATCTTGTTATCTTTTTGTAAAACCGATAAGAGTGAAGTTATTTCCCTGTTATTTGATGGTGGTATTCTAAAATACTTTGCAATTTCTAAAAATGTTCGTGATTTTGCAGATGAAATATATTTAACTATTTTTGCTTCGTTCATATACTATATAAAAATCCTCAAAAGTAATGATAAAATTAGTAATAAAAACCCAAAAGTCATCATTGAATATTTAAGAATTTTCTTAATCCCTCTTTCTTTTGATACTTTAAATAAATCTAAATCACCACTTCCAACTAAAGCTCCAGAAAATCCATTTGAATCTGGTGACATAATAAAAGAAATGATAATAATTAAAAAACTTATGATTATTAAGATAATTGTTAATGCTGCCATAAAACTCCCTTTTTTAAGCTACTTTTTTAAAATATTCATGATAATTTATAAATATATATAAATATTAATTATATATTACCATAATATTATATAATTAAGGCATGAAAAAAATTAAAAAATTATTAATTTCAACAGCATTGCTACCAACTTTATTTCCTTTAGTAAGTTGTATGAGCAATCCAGAACCGACAAAACCAAATGAGCCTATAAAAAGTGGGGATGATGATAAAAAGGACCAAAAGCAACAATTGCAATTAAACTCTGATAAATTTGAGTATATCTCAGAAACAACTCAAAAAGAAGGTTTTATTAATTTATTAGAAATTATGTTGAATCAAACCAGGGATTATGCAAAAGAATTATTGGTTGAATTTACAGCCATTGAAGAAAATAAAAACTTCTTAGAAAATATTAAGACTCAAAACTCTCAATTATATGAACTTTGGTTAACTTTTATTCAAGATAAAAAGTTTACAGAATTTCTCAGCGGTTTACTTAAAAATGCAAGGCAAGTTTTAGATCAACTAAATATTGGCGAGATGATCGCAAACCTAAATGGCTATGCAGCTCGTTATACCAGTAATATATTAACAGGATTGATTTCGTCATTGAAAACTGAAGAAACTAAATTGCAAAGTATGAGAGAATTCTTTGATTTTTACCGCGAAACAATCTTTACACAATTAAACATTAATACATTGCTAGAAATCTATAATTCTTTAGAAAATAAAACTACTAGTTCAAAAATTACGCAATTTAAAGAAGATATCAAATTGTTAATTAATAATTATAAAAAAGATACACAAGAATTATTTAAAAATTGAGATTTTACCACTTATAAAGTTTTAAAACAAAGTATCTTTGAAAAAAGTAGTAAATACTTTAAAAAATCTGATGAATTGCTAACCTTATTAAATAATGACTTACAAACCGAATATTTAGCAATAATTCAAAAAACTTCACCACATTTTAGCTTGCTAGTTAATAATATCTTTAATCGTCCACATGGTTATGATTCGCCAAATAAATTTTTTGAAACAATTGATAATGAAAATATACGTGGTAGAGCAATTGCCAAAATTGAAAGCGAAAAAGGAAATCCACAAACCTGAGACGATATTGTTTATAATGATGCAGATAAACAAAAAATTAATGAAGCCTTTGAAAAATCTAAAAATTCTATTGCAACTCAATATGATAATGATTTAGTCGCTAAAGACTTTTTACAAATTACGTATTCTGATAATAGTGCAAACCATATTTTGCCATTAACCTTATACTCTCGTGATCAAACTTCAAATTCATTTCCATTAATTGATAATGAATTTGAAGAAGATAGAAAACAAACCAAAATATCAAGCTTAATACCAGCAAATATCAACCACATTGTTAAAATTGTGCTGCCAGTTTCGTTGAATATCGGTGAAAATAGTTTAAATAGTTTAAGCATTCTTAACAAACTTCAATTAAACTATATCCCAGATTGAATACCTAATTTAGATAACAAGAGAATTCCATTATTTTTATATAGATATAATAATTTAACTGTTTCAAACCTTACTCGTGAAGCAAATAAAATAAATATTGAGTTAGGTATTAACAGTAACAAAACTAATATTAATCAATATATTGATTATAATGCACGTATTGCAAATTTTGTACCTAAACACAGTTTTGTCACTCCATATATATCTAACCCAAATGGACATTTGGGTAATGCTGAACCGCTTGAAGCTAACTTAAATTATGATTTATATATTGGTCTTAGTGATGAAATTTATAATGAATTATTTGCACCAAGATATAAACAACTTGAAGAATTAGCTAAAACTAAACCAGAACTTGACTTAGTTGCAGAAAAACATAAATTATTCCAAGAAATCATCTTTGAAATTAAATAAGGCATTTGTAAAATGTCTTATTTTTGTTAAAAAAATACCCATAAGGAAAACCTTATGGGTTATAGAATGTATAAAATTAATATCCTTCTTTTGAGCTTAAACCTTCCATTATTGCAACAGCTCGTGATGTTCCAAAGCGTGTTGCACCAGCTTCATACATTTTTATTAAATCTTCTAGGTTACTTACTCCACCTGCCGCTTTAATTAATAATTTATTGCCACAAGTTTCTTTCATAATTTTAATGTCATCTAAAGATGCGCCTCTAAAACTAAATCCAGTAGATGTTTTTATAAATTCAGCACCTGATTTCATAACAATTTCGGTTGCTTTTTTAATCTCATTAACAGAAAGTAAGGCTGTTTCAATAATAACTTTTAAAATGCGGTTACCGCACGCTTCTTTTACTTTCTTAATATCATTTAAAACATATTCATAATCACCTGATTTAAAGCGTCCAATATTTATTACCATGTCAATTTCGCTGGCCCCATGATCAATAGCAAGTTTTGCTTCTTGAGCCTTAACTTGGGTAATCATTGACCCGAGCGGAAATCCAACCACGCTAGTAATACCGATGCTTGTTTTAGCTAGTTTATCATGTACATATCTCACTCATGAAGAATTTACACATACAGTTTTAAAATTATATTTAAGAGCTTCTGAAATAAGCTTATTAATATCTTTTTCAGTTGCCTCTGGTTTTAAAAGTGTATGATCGATTAATTTATTATAATCCATAATACCTCTTTTATTGTAATTTATCAAGAATTACTTTGTTATCTATTTTAGTCATATTAAATTTATAAGCATTTTCTAATTCAACTGCTAATTTTTCATCAATTGGGTTTGATGAAAATAAACTAAATAATGTTTCCCCAACCTTAACATACTCGTTGGTCTTCTTATTTAACGTAATCCCAGCTTCAAAATCTAAAGAATCTTCTTTAGTTTGGCGCCCTGCTCCTAATTTCATAGAAACAAGGCCAAAAGCTAAGCTATCAAAAATTTCGAGATAACCTTCTTGTTTTGCTTTAATCTCTAATTTATATTTAGGATTTCAAAAATCTGGGGCGAGTAATTTATCCAAATTTCCGCCTTGTAATTTAACAAATTCATAGAATTTTTTAAGCGCCATTCCATTTTGTATAACTTCTTGCACCATTTGTTTGGCATGCTCAGAACTTGTTGCAAGTTTAGCTTGTAATAAAATAGTTGAACAAGAAGAATAAATAAGTTCGTTAAAGTCTTCTGGTCCATTTCCTTGCAACGTTCAAATTGCTTCTAATACTTCGTTTTTATTACCAATTTCCCGGCCTAATGGGCGATTCATATTAGTAATTTCGGCTCGTACATCAACGTTTAATTCTTTTCCGATGTTAATCATAGTTTGTGCTAGTTCTTTTGCACTTGCTTCATCTTTCATAAAAGCTCCATTACCACATTTGACATCTAATAAAATAGCATTAGATCCTGTGGCAAGCTTTTTAGACATAATAGATGACGCAATTAATGGAATTGAATCAACTGTAGCAGTCACATCACGAAGTGCATATAATTTTTTATCAGCAGGTACTAATTTAGCACTTTGTCCAATTACCGCAATTTTATGATCTTTCACTTGTTTGATAAAATCATTTTGGCTTACTTCTGTATTAAAACCTGGAATTGATTCTAATTTGTCGATTGTTCCACCAGTTTGAGCTAGTCCTCTACCACTCATTTTGGCTACATATCCTCCGCATGCAGCGATAATTGGAGCAATGGCCAGTGTGGTTTTGTCTCCAATCCCACCCGTTGAGTGTTTATCAACTTTAATGCCAGGTATCTCGGATAAATCAATAATTTCACCTGAATTCATCATATATTTAGTCATTCAGGCAATTTCACGTGATGTCATCGAATTGAAGACAACAGCCATTAAAAATGCACTCATTTGGTAATCTGGTGTATTTCCTGCTACATATGAATTAATTAAAAATTCAATTTCAGTTTCGGATAATTCTTGGTTGCGTTTCTTTTTGTCAATAATATCAACTATACGCATAAGTTTATTTTGCTAAGTTTAAAGCAATCTCCACCATTTTAACAAAAGCAGTTTGACGCTCTTGTGAACTAGTTTCTTCTTTAGTGATTAAATTATCACTAATTGTTAATAAACATGCTGCTTCTTTACCAGCTTTTTCAGCATTTGTAAATAATGCATATGATTCCATTTCAACACAAACAGCTTGTGTTTCCTTAATTCTTTCTTCTAACGGTACTACAGAGTAAAATACATCAGAAGAGTGTACACGACCCTTAGTTAGTTTGTGACCTAAATCACTAGCTATTGATTCAATTTCTTTATTTAAAGCTTCAGCAGGGTATGCAATATTTCCATCCTTACCTAAAGCAAGTTTTCTAAATGAATCTGAATCAGCATAAGCTTCAGTTGCCAGTACAACTTCATACAGTCCTAATTCTTCAATATATGAACCAGCAGATCCAATTCTAATAATACGATCTACATCATAAAAATTAAATAATTCATATGAATAAATTCCAATTGATGGACATCCCATTCCGCTACCTGCAATGGTAATTTGCTTTCCTTTGTATGTTCCAGTATACATAAACATGTTACGTACTGAGTTAACAAGTTTATATCCAGGGTCCAAAAATGTTTCAGCAATATTTTTAGCTCTGAGTGGGTCCCCAGGCATAATTACTGTTTTAGCAATTTCTCCCTTTTTTGCACTTATATGTGGTGTCATAATTCCTCCAAAAATATTATTATTTATTAAATTTTAAAAATTGATTATTATGTGATAAAACATATAACCGTAATACTATTTTACCACAATTTCGTTATTCCAAAAACATGGCAAAAGCTTAGTGTAATTTATAAAAATATATTATAATAAGTTAATGCCAGAATATCCAGAAGTAACAATTGTACAAAGATCATTAAATGACCACGTCAAAGGAAAAATAATTCTTAAAACAGAAGTTAAAATTGAAAAAATAATTAAAAATACCGATCCAAATTCATTTATTAATTTTTGCAAAAATAAATTAATAAATGATATTGAAAACTTTGGCAAATACTTAGTTTTTAATTTTAGTGATAATTCAAGATTAATTTCACACTTAAGAATGGCCGGAAAATATTATATACGTGATATTAATGATCCGTACTTATATAATTATAAACATGATTGTATTTATTTCTTTTTAGATAATCAGAAAGTAATGGTTTATAATGACACACGTATGTTTGGTTCTTTTGAAATAATTGAATCAAACAACATAGATTCAATTTACCAAATTAAAAAATTAGCAAAATTACCTGGAGATGTAGATCCTAATGATTTATATCAAAAGATTAAGAACCGTAATATTAGTATTAAAAAAATTCTCTTAGATCAATCTTTAGTGCTCGGAATTGGTAATATTTATGCTGATGAAGCCTTGTTTGAATCACAAATTTATCCAATGACAAAAGCAAAAGATATTTCTTATCCAAAATTATGTGAAATATTAAAAAATGCGCAAGATATTATGGATAAAAGTATATTATATGGGGGAAGCAGTGTAAAAGATTATAGCTCAGTAAATGGTATTAATGGTAAATTTCAAAATGAATTGAAGGTTTATGGTAGAGCAGGTTTAGAATGTTTAAGATGTAAAACACACTTAATTAAAAAAGTAAAACTTGATTTTAAGGAAAATGGAAGGGGGACAAGTTATTGTGAAAACTGTCAAAAATAAAAAATTATTCTTTGTTATCGATATGCTAAATGGTTTTGTACGTTTTGGTGATTTAAGTGATAAACGTATTGCTGGAATTGTGCCTGATATGGTTGATCTTTTATCTAGTAATAAAGAAAATGATGTCATGTTTGTTTGCGATGCACATAGTGAACATGATTTAGAAATGAAAACCTATCCTGAGCATTGTATTGCTGGTAGTAGCGAGGCTCAAATCATTGATGAATTACAAGAATTTGTTTTAGATGATGAATCTAACGTACTTTACAAAAACACAACAAATGGTTTTTGAGAATTAGATAAAAATATTCTAAATAACTATGATGAATTTATCATAACAGGTGCATGCACCGATATTTGTGTGATGCAATTTGCATTAAATTTAAAAACATGACTAAATAAATCAAAACAAGATAAACCAGTTGTTATTTATCGAAATTGTGTTCAAACTTATGAATCGCTTGAACATGATGCTGATTTATTTCACAGTATGGCACTTAGCATCATGCAAAAAGCTGGTATTATTATCAAAGTATGACGCAAACTATAGATTTGCATGGACTAGAGTCTCAAGATGCTTTAATTGTTTTACAAAACCATATCTTTGACCTTGAAGAAGGAATAATTTCTGACTTAACTATAATAACAGGCAAAGGTAGTGGTATATTAAAAACAACCTTTGAAAACTTTGTGAAAAAACATAATCATAATAGTAATTTAAAACTTAAGTATCAGGCACTTAATGATGGATCATATTCATTATGAGTCCAATATACAAATGATATTTATAGTAATAATTCTTATGAATCGAATTGAAATATTTCACAAAATGAAGTAAATCAGTTATTTGATGATTTGAAAACAAAGAAACTAACATAAAACATTTAGCGTGAAAACGCTAAATGTTTTATATAAATTTAATCATTTTGAGTCTAGTATCCACTTTTTTTAATTTTTGGTTGATAAATTCAAATTAGTATTGTTGAAACTAAGATTACAACAAAATATGCAATAAATGTATATGTAACTCAAATTGTAGCTAAGTAGGTTAATAAAATAATAAGCAACGAACTTAATATAATTCTAAAACTTAATGAAATACCATTTTGTTTATGGAAGGTTTTGGCATCAAATAATTCATAAGTTAAACTATAGTATTGACTTAAAAATAGTGAGAATAAGAATTGTTGCATTGAACTAAAGATTATAAATAAAATTAGATTTGTAAATTGATCTTTGATAAATATTAAACCTAGTAATCATACAAATCCAGCTAAAGATATGATTGATAAAACTCAAGATATTTTAATTGCCTTAATTTTCTTAAGCCAAAACTGAATAATAGATGATAGCAATGCACTAGCTGAAAAAATAATATTTATATAAAAACTTCAAATATCTATTGAAAAATCTGACATTAATTTAAAATATTGCGGCAAGCCACTACCACGAGGATATGTAAAAATACCAATTATGGTTGAGGCAGAAAGTACATAAATCCACTTTTTGTATGGCTTTGGTTCTATTATAGTCGTATGGTTAGCTTTATTTAGCTTTGTTGTTGTAAATACCGATTTCTCAGTGTTCGTCTGAAGTCATAAGTATAAGAATCCAGATAATAAATAAGTAATACAGTTAAAAATAATCAAATAATAAAAACTAAGATTTTGATAAATAAAAAAAGATAAAATTGGTGAAGCCATAAAACCAACTGAAGTTGCAAATGATGATCCAATGTTCATCTTTCACATTTGCTTTTCATTCGTTGCTATATAGTAAACTATATTTTTTATATAAATAAATCTAAAAGAATGTATAAATCCTAATATAGCAGATACTATAATTAATAAAATTGAAAATGTATAACTATCTTTGATTGCAAAAAACATGGCAATTAAAGATACTAAAAATAAAACGCTTATGACGTCGCAAATAAATAAAATAGATTTACCAGATAATCTTTTAAAAAAATAAACTATTTTAGAACTAAAAATATAAACAATAATTGTTGGCAGTTGAATAAGTAAATATAAAATTGATACTAGCCAAAAATCTCCAGTAATACGGTATATATATAATGACGAAGCAAATTTAAATGCTTCGGATCCAATTAAGGAAATTGCTAAAGAACCAGTATATTTATAAAGGTTATTTAGAAAACTCTTCATTTAAAATACCTATCGCAAATAACATATAAAATATATTTTTATGGAAAATTTTAGATGAATATGAATGAATTTCATTAGCTGGTATAGCAATTGTTATTGAATTTTCAAATTGAAACTCTGTTTGGTCTGTAGATCCGGCACCAAAATAATATTGAAAAGGTAGAGCATAATCATTAAAAATTTTAGAAATATGTTCTAACATTTTTGGATTAATACCCGTATAAAAATCAGCAACACGGATTAATAAATTTTCATTATCCCAATTTTGATATTTAGATACTTCTAAATTATAAATATAATCCTTTGAACCTATAATATCTTTAACTTCTTTTAGTTTTGAACTTTGTAACTGAACTTCCTCACGTGTTGTTATTAGATAATTAAGGTTTGCAATCTTTGTTTTTTCTATCATTCTTAATGCAAGGGTATTAATGCGATTGTCATGGTTTCTAGTGATAAAATAAGAATCATTAAACTCAGGTTTTTGACTTGAAATCACTTGTAAAATTTGATTATCATAATTCTCATAATCAATTTCTAATTGTTTTCTTGCGATCTTTGATTGATATTCTTTTGAATATACTTCGCTAGTTATTGCAGTTCCGTTTACTCGTTTAATATATTCCCCATCAAGATTATATAAATCATAATCTCCTGAAATTCAATTGCATGTACCTAAGTTATAAACATTATTCGCAACTAACAAACCTCCAGCTTCATCACTATGACTTATAAATAATTTTTTTTCTTTTTTGTTATTTTCCTTTAAATAAAACCCTTTGAAGTTGTTCCTTTGTATTTCAAAAACTTTACTTAAGAAATTTATTTCAGTGCCAGGCAATGAGGGAATATTATAATTATTTAATAAAAAGTTAGTAATAAAATCTTTATTTTGTAAGATTCTTTCACCAATTTTTACAATTAGTTGAATCTTTTGATCTTTAGCGAAAAATTCGTAAAATTTTACAATAATGTCAACTATCTCATCGTCTTTAGTTAACTTTTTATAAAAGTCTTTATTACCATAATCAAAAATTAACATTTCTGTATAGTTATATTTGTAAAAAATAAAAAAACTATTTCAAAGACAATGCTTCAAAAAGTCTATTGTTTCACTATTAAATAATTCACTAGTATTTACCAAAATTTTTCAATTTGTTAATTGTTCAATTGTGCGGCGGATTTTTTTATCCCTATCATGTGGAAAATAATCACTCATTATATATGGTAGAGCAAGTAACTTCTGCGTAAATAACCATTTACCTTTTAAAAGTAAAATACCATCTCAATGTGAACTTGTTGTAAATTTTAAGTTAAGTTGTTCTAGCAAAATTATTTCTATTGTTAAAGAATCTAAATTAAAAATAAATAAATTGCCATCATTTTTTGCAACTTCTATTTTTTCGTAAGTTTGTATAAATTTTAAGAATGCAAGTTTTGTTTCATAACTAGTTGATCATAAAACAACATCCAAATCAGCGGGCATATTATCTTTTGCTTGCTGTTCTAATCAAAAAACAGCGCTACCTTTTAATATTATTTTAAGGTTAGAATTAGTTTCTTTGTTAAATTGGTTTATATGACTGTTTAGTTTATTTAATATTTTAATTATCATTATGGTAAGACCTCCAGATCCGTAAGCCTCGGAATTACTTGTACATCACGGATATCCTCTAATCCAGTTATAAATAAAATTAATCTTTCAATACCAATTCCAAAACCTGAAGTTTGTAAGGGTTGTTCTTTTTTCATTTGGAGATACCAGTTATATTCATTAGGTTTATTTTGGTGATCATTAATAGAGGCAATAGTTTCATCATAGTCAAAACATCTTTGTCCTAGTCCCACAGTTTCACCAATACCAATTAAAAGATCTGAGTTTAAAGAATATTCACCAAATCTTTTTTGGTAAAAAGGGGTGTTTATTCAAGGAAAATTATTTAATCAAAAAATTTTGTCCGAAAATTTCAGCATTAAATATTTTTCACCATGACTATTTATATTAATAAATCCATTTTTATTATCTATCCCTATGTTATGCTCATTTTCTAAAATGCTTACCGCATCTGAAAAGTCAAGGTCATAAACTTCTTGTTTTATCCATTTTTTCAATCTGGAAACATTGCTTGCATTATAAGAATTAAGTAACCCGGGTTTTTTATTAACTAATCTTGTTATAAGCTTCTTTAAATAGTTAATAACTAATTCTTTTGCTTGATTTTTGTTTCCTATAATTTCAATTTCAAAATGATAAAACTGATGTAGGTGTCTTTGATCAACATCTTCACCTCTAAAAGACGGAGAGATATAACCAACTCTTTCAATCCCCCTTAGTTCTTAATAACAATTCTAAATAAAATTGCATACTATCCGCAAGATAAAAAGAGTAATTTGGTTTTGAAGATGAAAAAACTTTATATGGTAACGAATCACTGCCTAACCCCATAGGACTTGATATGCTTTGAGTATTCACTGGAAGGTTAACAATCTCAATATGATTGCGTTTCATTCATTCAAATGTAAATGCAATTATTTCAGAAGTAAGCTTAATTAGATTATATGTGGAATTAGATTTTATTAAGTCTAAAAAATTATCTTGATATTCTATAAATCTATTTCTTGTTTTATCCATAACAAGATTATTATACCAAATTTTTTATTTTCTATTTATACAAAAATAACACCCTTATAAATAAGAGTGTTATAAACTAAGTTTAAATTATAAATAATCATTAATTCCATTAAAAGTTTGTTCTTCAAGTTTATTAACTTTTCAATAACCTGTATCAATTCGTTTTTGTTTGATTCCTTCACTATAACTGAATATTTTTACTCAAACATAAACAGATAAATAAGAAGAGAAAACAAGAATTAACGGTAATGAAATAAAGATTAAAATAGTAGGTAAATTATTGGTACTTGTACCGATAAATATTAAACCAATACCTAATGCTAAAATCCCAAGGAACGAAACTATAAAACGTTTAAGGTTTTGTGTAATTGTATAATTAGCAACATTTAAAATCTCTGGTGTTGTTAGCACTTGTTTATGATATTTTAATTTTACATTTTCCTTTAAGTCTGTAAAAATATGCATCTTTTCATTATTAGACCAAATAAAGATGATTAAAAAGATGATTAAACTATAGTTATTGATCTGAATTCTAGTCAATATTAGTAATCCAAAAACAATTAAGAAATCAAGAACACTTGTCAGAGCTCAAACAATGCTAAAGACTAAACCAAGTCTAAATGCAACATAAAGTAAGATAACTGCAGATGAAATAACAATACCAATAACAACTCATTGCAAGTCATTAAGTGATGAAATATTTGTTATATTAACACTATCGACACTTAATAAATTATTACTATATGAATTTGCTAGTTCTTGTATTTGTTTTAAAATATCTTGATCATGATGAGATAGTTGTATTGATACACCGGTTAGTCCATCAAGACCAGTAATTGAATATATTGATGATTGGGTAATTAATGATTTATTTAAAACTGCCGAATCATTAATATAATTGATAAAATTATTAGCTAATTCTGAATCAAAGAAATACTTAGATTTATCAAGTGAAGTGATGTTAATTGTGTAATATCCACTAAAACTATTTGAAACATTAAACCCATTTAAAGCACTCCCTCTGGTTCCAGCTAGTGCACCAAAAATAATGGTTGAAATTAAAATTAAGGCAGTAAATAAAATTAAGATGAATTTGAAGTGTTTAAAATAATTTACACTTATTTTATTTTTAAAAATATATGCTTTGTGGCTTAATTTTGTAATACCAAATAATTTAATTTTTTCAATAAAGTAATCAGAAGTACTGATCGAAATAATAATAAACTTTAAAAAAATCAATGAGATTATAAGTGATATTATTGTACCAAAAACTGTAAATGAACTAAACTGCTTAATTTCGTTGGTTCCTAAAAAGAAGATAATTAAACTGGACACAAAAATTATTACATTGCTGTCAATAATTCTTAATGAATTAAATCGTGCAGTATTAATAATAGCTTTCTTAATAGAATCTCCTCCTAGATGCCTATCTTTGAATTTTTCAAACCAGCCAGATGAAGATTCAAATAAAATTAGCATACCTAGTAAAAAGGCACTTAAGCTTGCAGGAGAATACTCTCCTCTAACCACTGTAAACATTGCTAAAGTAAGGGCTGCATATAAAGCACTTGAAATAGCAGCAATTACACCTAATAGTCCATAATTAATAATTTGAATAAAAGCTAAAATTGCGAAAGTAACTAATGATCCAATTATGGCATATAAATAAGTATTTTGTGAACCTGAATGATCTTGAGAATTATGTGTTGAAAAAAGTTCTAAGCTATAATCTCCTAAAGCAAAATTAATTTTTTCAACTAACGATTTAGACTCAGAATTAGATAAAGTTGCTTTATTTGATAAATAAAGATGTTCCCCATTATGAACATAATATACTTGTGCATTATGAATTAAATATTCTTTTGAAACATTTAATTCACTTTCTTTAAGTTTATTGTTAGTCTCTTCATTTGAATCAGTTTTTTTTGATTTAACTGAGTTGTTAACATGAATAAAATTATATAAATTTTGATTTGCACTTTGTCAATCACTTTGATATTCATTAACTGCTTTTTCATATAGGTTTTGAATGTTAAGTCAAATCAAAATTTCTTTGCCAACTAGTGATTCAGTGGCTTTTGAATATTCTGTTTCACCAGTATTTCCATTTAAGGCTATTTTAACACTGTTGTTTCCATTTTGTTCAACATATTCAGCACTTCCAGGTTTAAACGGAATATTATAATCATAAACGTTTTTATAATCAAGTGCTTGGGAATTATTAAACTTACCTAAATAAAATAATGGCTTCATATCAGTTGACGTTGCGATAATTGAAGGTTTTTGTATAACTTTGTTAATAAAATTACTTAACTCCAGTTGTGAAAGTTTACCACTTTTAGAAATTGATATTTTATCACTAGAATAAGGCTCTACCTTAATTCCGCTATAACCAAAACTATCAACTAAACGGTCATTAATAGACTTTGAAATCTTTAAATTATCAATAGAATCGGGTTTGTCACTTTTTATCTTAACAACTATTTGAGTTCCTGGATTATACTCATAGGTTTTATTAACGTTGGAGTTAAAATAAAAAAGACTACCAAAGATAATTGAAAGTAGACCTGCTATTAAAAGCAAAGTACTAATTAAAAGCCTTTTTCATGATGTTAATTTAAATATTTTATTTAAAAATTTCATATATTATACTATACCATAAAACCTGGTTTTTATATGCTATTATTAGTGATATTTTTTTGTCCAATGACAACTATTTAGGTCCATATATAAATCCCATGGAAAGTGAACTAATTTAATTAAAATATGGTATAAATTATTTATGAGAATCAAACATAACATAGATAAGTACAAAAACTTAACAAACTACGAACTAAAAAAACAGCAATCTCTCATATTAATTGCTGCTAATATTGAAAAATCTTTATCTCAACTTAGTTTAATTACAAACCTTAGTGTATCAACTGTAAAAAGATATAAAAAAATAATAAAAAGTAATCAAGAAATTGACATCAGTCATAAAAATAAAAATCAACAAAGAAGTTGCAAAGTTACAGATTCAGAAATTGAATTAGTGTTTAAAGATTATTTAAAAACATGTGAAATTATTTTAAATAGCGTTCTAACAAATAACCAACTTTCGTTTAAAAGTTATTATTATTCAGAATATGGTTCTTTTATAAGGCAAAAAATTTCTTACAAAACTTTGGTAAGAAGATTCAACCAATTAGGATTATTTAATATACATACAACCAAAAGAGGAAGAAAAATAGCAAAAATATCAAAGAAGAAAACTTCACAAGAGACAACATTGCTATTAAAAAAATATTATAAACAAATTAAACAAAATGAAAAACAAAGACAAGTTTTGGGTCTAAAGAAAAATTTAGAATTTGGTGAAATTGTTGAAATCGATGCTCAGCTTGAACCATATTTAAAAAATAATAAACCATTCTATCTTTATCATGCAATTGATGTTGCTACTGGAACATTATTAGCAGCATGATTTGAAGAACAAGAAACAACATTAGGATATCAAAGACTGTTAGAAATAGTATTTAAGAAATATGGATTTCCAAAGAAAATTTATACTGATAAAAGAAGAACTTTTTGGGGAAACGAAAACGCACAAACAATTTTTGAAAAAGATTTAAATAAAAAAGGAATAGAAGTACTCAGTTCATCTAATCCCAAACATAAACCTCACGTTGAGAGATCTTTTAGAACATCATTAGATCAATACCCATTATTAATTCATGAAAACGGATATAAAGATATTAATGATTTAAAGCAAAATAACGAAGTATTTCAAAATTATTACAACACGAGGAATAAAAAAATAATTTCTAAACATAATGTCTTTCAAAAAGAAGGAAAGAAAAACGGCAATTGAGCCGTTGATTTAGAGATTAATAGAAAAGTTTTAAATGGTGTTGTTAGATACCAAGGTAAAAACCTTGCAGCTTTCGATATGCATGACAAAAGGATTATATTTCCTTATAATTCTGATGTTGTGTTAGTACATTGTTCTGATGATAATTTGTATTTTAAATATAATGGAAAAAAATACTTTGCCAAAGAACCTAATGGAAAATATCTAAGCTTTACAGAAATGTGAGCTCTTGAGAAAGGTTTAGATTATTCTATCCCTGCCGTTGGAAAACTAGCATTTATCCATAAGAAAACAAACTCATTTTTTAAAACTCTTGAATTATACATCTCAAAGTTTAATAGTGTCTCTGTGAATGCACAAGGAAATAACCTTGAAGCCAATAAGATTATGGCTGAGTATTTAGAGATACTTCGAACATTACACAGAAGCATCAATGATGAAATAAAAATTGATGCATATTAATTTTAATATTTTTTAATAAAAAAGAAAATAATAAAAATAGAAAACACGGGCACGTGTTTTCTGGAAGTTTTGCTTACTTTTTCAAAAGTAAGGCCCCCTTGATTGCAATCAAGGGCGGGGGGTTAAAAATCTTTTTGCTTCATTTTGAAATTTTATAGTTAATTTAACAATATGCATAATTATGTCTTAATTTTTTAGACAGTAAAAACATCAAAAAATATATAAATTTTCCAATTTAGTTGCCAAAGAAGAAAAAAATTTTTTTTCTTTGTTTTTTCGTTATCTTTTTTTGTAACAAAAGCATCATAATATAAATCAAAAAATAAAAAAATGATTAACCCCAACAGTCTGGGCAAAAAATTAAAAATGTAGTTCAAAAAAGTAGTTATTCTACAAACCTGGTTTTTATATGCTATTATTAGTGATATTTTTTGGTAGCTAAATTTAAGAAAAAAATCCCAGATAAACATTGCATTCTAATGTTTGTCTGGGATAAAATTCTATAATTTTTGAGTTTGAAAATCTTTAATTGCGTTTACTATGGTATAAATAATCAATGCCTTCGCTTGTAATTCGTCTACCGCGAGAGTTTTTTTCAATTAAATTATAGAATAATAAAATTGGTTCAATATCACTTACAATATTTTCTTTATTAAATTTTATTAAACTTGATAAAGTCAGAAGTGAAACATATTTTTCATAAAAATTTTCTTTTAATAGTTCTAAATATTCAACATGATCTTTTGTTAAACCATAACGATATAAATCAAGGGATTTAAATGTTTTTTTAATAACTGACAAATCTATTAAACCATTATTTAAGGATATTGCAAAGTCATTTACTCTTTGTAATAAGTGGTTAGCAATACGTGGAGTTTTTCGCGAATATTCTGCTATTTTTTTAACACAATCACTTGAAATATTTACATTAATTTTCATAGCAGAATTATTTAAAATTTTGCAAATTTCATCTTGTTCGTAATTCACTAACCGCCCTATATATCCAAAGCGGTCTTTAAGTGGTTGTTGCAAATCATTAATACGGGTAGTTGCTCCTATTAGCGTAAATTTTTTAATCTTCATTCGCATCGAGCGCGAATTACCATCTACTCCAATTATTAAATCAAAGACAAAATCCTCCATTGCATTATATAAAAACTCAACAACTGTTTTATTAATACTGTGGATTTCATCAATAAAAACAATATCACCTTCATTTATAACTGATAGAACATTTATTAAATCACTCTTTTTTTCAATGTTTGCCCCTTGAATATAATGGATTTTAGCACCAATTTCATTTGCTATTATTGATACTAATGTTGTTTTTCCCATACCTGGGCTGCCATAAAACAAAATATGTGGGAGAGTTTTTTGTTGTATTTTAGAACTATTTATGACTGTTTTTAATGTTTTAACTAAATTTTTTTGGCCAATAAAACCATCAAATGTAGAAGGCCTAAGTTCTAAGTTGTGAATCACTGTTTGTGGTTATTATGCTTATGCTTTCTTCCACCATTTTATCAAGATCTATTTTTTCAGTAATATTAGCTATAGCATATTCAATTTGATTACGCTTAAATCCTAATGAGCTAAGTGTATTTGTTAAGTCAGTTAAATTATTAACTTCAGCACGTTTGTCCTCGCTTAAATCAACTAATTTAGATCATTTGGCTTTTAATTCAACACAAATATACTTAGCTGTTTTTTCTGAAACAAAGTTAATTTTAGATAATTCTGCTCAATTATCCGTTGCTATATATTGAGCAACTACTTCTCAACCCTTATCTAAAATCATCATGGCAATTTTTGGGCCGACCTTTTCAACTGAAATCAAATCAGTGAATAATAATCTTTCTTTAAAATCTTTAAATCCATAAATATTTTTGTAAAACTCGGTGTTGTGCTCATATAAATAAATTTTGCACTTTGTACCAACCTCAAAACGTTGGATATTTGCAACATTCACCATATATCCATCACCTTTATTTTCGAATATAATACTTGATTTGTTTTTGAAAACAATTTCTCCAATTTTGTATAAAATCATTTTTTCCTCCAAAAAGATGATATAAAAATTGATTTAGTGAACAAAAAATAAAAAAAGACAGGCAAATTTTGTGCTGTCTATTTATTTATTAAATTTAACTATTTTTAATACGATCATTTAATGCAAGATAAGCAGGATGTTTTTTACCTTTGTAAAAACCACAATGTTGACATAAAGTATGTTGTTCAATTAATTTTGTGCAATTTGAACATTTAATTAAATTAGGTGTTTCTAAAGCACTATGTGTTTGTCTTTTGTGTTTACGTTGTTTTGATGTCTTGCGTTTTGGTACTATAGCCATATTTTCCTCCTTGCAATTAATATAAATTTATTTTCTAACTATGTTATCAAATAGCATTACTATTATAATATAAAAATCAAAATTTAAAAATGGAAAAATTAACAAAAAAATTAGTTATTAATTTATAATAAAACAATATGAATAACAAAACAAAACCAGTAAAAGTTGGAATTGTAGCTGAGTATAACCCTTTTCATAATGGCCATATTTTTCAATTAAAATGAATTAAACAAAAATTCCCTAATTCAAAAATTTATGTCGCTATGAGTTATAAATTTTCACAGCGGGCTGAATACATATGCGTATCTTGAAAAGCACGCAAAAAAATTGCCAAAAAATACGGTGTTAACAAATTTATAAAACTTAAAAATAATATTTCAAACCAAGCTGCACATATATTTGCTAGTGAAGCTGTCAAGAAACTAAATAAACATAAAATTGATTATTTAGTTTTTGGATCGGAAACAGCTGATATAACACAATTTTTAAAAGTCGCTTATATTTTAAAATATAAAAAAACAGAATATAATGCACTTTTAAAAAAATATTTAAAAACTGGTGGTAATAGCTTCCCAAGATCTTCATCTTTAGCAATGCAAGATTTAGCAAATTACTCATTAAATACTCCAAATGACATTTTGGGAATTGAGTATGTTAAAACAATTGTAGAAAATAATTTTAATATAAGGCCACTTTGTATTAAACGAACAATAGGCTTTCATTCTGACCAAACCCAAGATAATTTTGCCTCTGCAACTCATATACGTAAAATGGCTTTACATAACCAGGATATTAGTAAATATACACCAATGAATATTAAAAAATTTAAACAAATCAACGAAACTTACCCGAAGTTTCAAAAAATAATTAACAAAAGTAGTTTAAAAACTTTACGATCATATAAAATGGTCGATGAAGGAATCGAAAATTTATTTAAAAAAAATATATACCATCAAACGTATGAGGAATTTATTGAAGCATGCATTAGCAAAAGATACACAAGAAGCAGAATCAAAAGAACCTATCTCTCAATTTATTTAAAAACTAAAAAAAATTCAAAGAGTTAAAAATTCTTTCTTTGAATTTTTTCTTTTGATTCATAAGGCATTAATATGAAGTTCCGTTCACGATATATCTTATTTGTTATGTTAATTTTACGAATATAAACTTCATTATCATAAATTAATTGTTTTTCAATTATTCCTTTATGGATATTATGATATAAGTACTTTGTATTTATTTCGCCTTCTCGCTTTATTACAAATTGTATATTTAAGTTGTTGACTTGTTCAATTAAATAATCGTATAAGTAATCCAAGAAATTAAAATTATATAAAAAACCTTTATTTATTCAGTTTCTTAAAGATAAATTACTTAAATATGTAAAAGATATTTGCGGGTTATTAAATACAAGTTCATGAATAATAGTTTTTAGTCTTTGAACTAAGAAAAGATATTCATGATTTTTTGAGTTTAAATAATTATCAAAATTAATATTATAAATTCCTTTATTTAACAACATTGTCCGCAAAATATTTACTGAAAGATTACTTCCAAAATTAAACTCATAAATTTTATTATCTAAAAAACTTAATAAATCTAGGTGTTTATTATTCTTTATGATGCTTGTATAACTGTAAATTCTTGAACTATTTTCCTTTTTAAAAACAGTAAAAACTCGATTTAAATAATCTACTTCTTTCATTACTATATTTTTTGAGAATTTCCTCATGTGCGATTCAAAGCCTTCAAATACAAAACCAGTTACATTATATTCTTTTTCAAAATATGATTTGATTAAAAATAAATTTCAATAAAGTTTTGTTTGATGTTCATCAATACCATAATAAAATTCATTATTATGGTCTAATTTCGCTCCCATTGATACAAAATTAACAACTCGTTCAATTGAATCTTCTGTATTCACCGAATCATTGATAGAATTTGAGTTTTTTGATATAGAGTATGATAAAAAGTCAAGTTCTTTAAAATTAATCAATTGCAGGATTGTTATATTTTGTAATAAAACTAATTCTTTTAACCAAGAACTCAAAAATTTATAATTTTCATGAATATTATTAGCTAATTCTTCATTTTCAAACTCTGATAAATAATATCAATGAGGCAAAATTAAAACAATCTTGAGATTATTATTTCTTATGATTTCAATTTTTTTATAAATATTCTTTAAATATTCTTTAAAACTTTCTGGTGCTAGTTTTTCCTGGCATTTATTAAATAAAAAAATAAAGTATTCATTGTTAGAATTTATTTTAAAAGTTTTTAACGAGAAAGATTTCAAATAATTCATTTACATTCACCCCGCTTGTTTTTGATAAAATATCTAGTTTTCCTAATTCATAAATCACATTTTTAAGTTTTTTAAAACCAAAATTATTCAAAATAGTTGATAATTTCCTAATTTTTCATAAGGGTTGCTTTAGTTTTTCAGTAATTTGCATATTGTTAAGGCCAGATGCAATTAAATAATAATAATTAACACAATCGCTTAGTATAGTGCTAAGTTGGGCAATTAATGATGTGATTTCTTCTCCCTCAGAAATACGCTCTAAATACTTTTGGTAAATAGTAGTAAGGTTAAATGTGTCTATTGAATTAAGGAACGAAAAAACTTCATTTTTCGCATATTTTGCAATTACTAAATTAATAACTTCAAAATTTATAGTTTGGTAAGTTTGTGTTAAATTATTAAATTCGTTCATAATTATTTCAAGATTATCTGGCATTTTATCTAAAAATAAATTTATATCAGTATATGAGAATTTTATATTTTTTTCTTTACAAAGTAATAATAATTGCGCTGCTATTTCTTTTTTAGGTATTTTTTTACATTCATATAATGTTGCATTTTGATTTAAAAAACTGGTAAGCATATTATTTGCCATTTTTGCAGAAATGTAAACAAATACTACTTCATTACTGTCAGAAAATCTAACCAAAGTTTCAATTAATAATTCTGCATTTTGTTGTTGTTTTTTATTATATTTAGTAGTTTCGATAAGATCTAAATTTTTTACTATAATTAACTTTTTATCTACAAACAAAGTTTCCGTTGCGATTAACTCAATTAACTCTGAAAATTCATAATCCTCGTCTAAGACAATTATTTGATCAAGGGTATATCTAGACCTAATTTCATTAAGATTTTTATTTATAAAATAAGATTCATCACCAAAAATAAATTTCATACTCTTATTATATTTTATTTTCTTTTTTATTTATAAAAACAGTTAAAAAGGATATAAAGCATCCTATAAATAAAATAGACATAATTATTCAATTAACATTAAGATTAATTTTTCAAAATAATAATAATGATAAAGAATTATCAAGTATAAATCTAATAAATACAAGTGCTGGCGGAAGTCATATTAGTAAAAGGAGGCAAATATACAATATTTCGAATATCGGAGATATAACCAAACTCAAAAATCAAGATGTGATATTTATATCTTCTTTTCATACCACAATTAAACTCGCCGAAATTATCCATATTTGAAAATAATTTGCAACATAAGACAATAACCATTTATTGTTATTCTGTTTTTTCATATTACTTATAAATATTGACAAAATAAAGCTTAGTCAATACCCTTGTGAATTTACCCTTAGGTTTGAAGTAAAAAATATAGTTAAAACCACTATTAAACTAAATTTATATTCTTTGTATGTTTTTTTGTTTAAGGCACTATTTAAAAGAATCGAAAAGAAGGCGCGATTTACTGAGATGGACTTAAGACAAATAATTCAGTATACAAAGCAGATAATATAAGTTATATTTTTTGTTTTCCCTTTAAAAACTTTATTCAAAAACATTGCAAGCAACTGAAAATGCATACCACTAATAATTAGAATATGTACTAAACCTAATTCACTTGCATAAGAAAACGGACTATTTTTGTAATTAACACTATGACCAAATAATAACGGTATTACAAATTCAGAATATACTGAATTATGAGAATTAAAAAATTTAAAGATATGTATGCGAAAATCATATGATTTTAAAAACTTAACATTTTTAATATTTTCAAAATAATTACCTTTAGTATTACCTTCAATATATATTTTATCCCATAAATTCAATTTTGTATTGATGCTATTAATATTAAGATAAAAAGCTTGATTATTAATATTAATTAGTTTATAACTATTTGTATCTACTAACTCCACTCAGTAAATATTATTAAAATAATTAAGCATAATATTATTTAATATTTGCTTAATAAAATACGAGATAAAAATTATTACTAAACTAATAATCAAGAATTTGAATTCTCATGGCATTAAAATAAAAAAAAGCAAGAAGCAAGTTAAAGATAACAAAATTCATAAAGTGTTGTTTTCTTGTAGAAATAAGATACCAAACGATATTAAAAAAAATATGATTAAATTCTTTAATTTAGGACTAAATAATTCATTAACTTTTCAAGCGTCTTTTGCCCAATTCCACTTATCTCACCAATAGCTTTTCATGTTGTTTGTTTATTCTCCTTTCTATGGTCTAATAAAGCCTGAGCTATCTTATTTGATAATTTTAAAGTACTTAATTGTTTAATATTATCAAAATCATCCCAATTTAGCTTCAGATCTAAATAAGGAACATGGATCTTGCCATTATCAGGGACAAAATTATTCATTTTAAAACTTGAAAGATCCGCAAAACCTTGTGCGGATGCTTGAAATAACAGCTCTCGGTATGTGAGTTTTTTCGTTGATTTATGGATGCCGTCGTGCAATACTGCTCCAGTTACATAATAAATATAAACTTTCTCCTCATTTTTATATTCTTCTTTGCTTGGTTTATTAACATAAACTTGCAAGATAACAATTGTTCCAGCAACCGAAAATAAAAATAATAATATTAATAAAATTTGTCCAAATGTTTTGCGCTTCATATATTTAAAAATAAAGGAGTATAGCAAAAAACACAAAAAACAAAAAAACAGGCTTACAAGCCTGCCTAAAGGAATGCATAAATTCTTTTAGGAATAGTCCGAGCACTAACAAAACTTTTATAATAAGCATTGTTAAAAATAATTCCTAAAAACATAAAATAAATAAATCAGTTAATAAAAAAACTTATCGAAAAGAAAAACCCTGCTGCAGACCCAAATTTACTATAAGATACAAATTCATTTAAATAAATATATATTACAATTAAAATATATGAAGGGAGGCTAGCAACAATAGTTCCCTTAAATATGTCTTTAAATCTAATTTTAAATGATGGTATCAATTTAAATAAAACTAAAAATAATACATTTAAAAAAACAAGTGCATAAAGTAAATAAATAAAATCTGATAATCAATAACTGATATCCCCATAAGTTTTTCAAATTTTTACTTCAGTTAATATGAAAAGATTGCTAAAAAATCAAAGTAAAACTGAAATAACTAAAACCAAGAAAAAACCTTTGACACGATTTCCTAAAAAAGTTCCAGTTCTACTATGTGAAAAAATAAAATTATAAGCAGAAATTACCTTACCATATCCGCCGCTTGCAATATATAAAGAAGGCAAGGCAATAAAAGAACCTGGAATTAAAGTTAAAAATGAATTAAATCCGGCATCTGGATTTTGATTATCTAATATAAAATAATGTTCTCCTCCAGGAATAAATTTTTGGAACACAATTGAATTAAATAAGTATTGAAAAATGTTGTTTGGCACTGAATCACTTCGAGATTTTGCTAATGGTTCAACATATTCTTTTAATGGTGTTATTGCATTATTAATCATAAGATTTAAAAAACCAACAATATAAATGACTGGAATAAATGAAATTAATACATAAAAAATTGTTGAAATTCATACAAAACTTGTTTCTTTGGAGTTATAGTGAGAGTAAACTAAATTAACCAATTTATTGCGTTTAATTTTATTATTATCATCATTTTTTTTTCAAATTAAAGTTGATGCAAAAAATAAAATAATATATTTTAAAATGGTACTATAAATAACATTTAAAAATTCAAGCCTATCTGGATAAATCAAATTAGTATAAAATCTTCTTAAATGTGTTTTTTTATTCTTTAATCGTAAATATTTTTTATAATGATTTTTAGTTGTTCTTAAAAAGATCATTTAAAACCTTTGTAGTTATTTCACTAGCTAAAACAGGGTTTACTTGACCACCAGTTTCTTTCATTAAGGAACCAAGAATAAACTTAGTAACTTTTTCTGGTCTTTGCTCATATTCGGCAACAATTTCATGATTTTCATCAACAATTTTGGATATTAAGGAATTTATTAAAATAGGGTCTGAAATTTGTTGCAAATTGTGCTCTTTTATTAAAGAAGTCAAATCACCATTAAAATTAACTAGCAACGGCACAAGTTTTTTAAAAGATTTTCCTGAGATAATCCCTTGGTCAAGTAATATAATTGCATCTTTAAAAATTGATGCAGAAATATTTAAATCATAAGCTTTAAGACCCTTAGCGTTAGCAAGCGAAACTATTTCAGCAAAGAATAGCTTAGATAATTTTTCTTTGTCATCATATTCAATACTATCAAAATACTTTGCTAATTTAATATCATCTAACAAGCTTTGAATATAAATATTTTGTATCTTTACATCTGTATATCGTTGTTCTTTTTGGTTTGGTAGTTCTGGAACTACTGCTGAATCAACAAATTTTTTGGAAAGTTTAATTAGTGGAATATTTGGTTCTGGAAAGTATTTATAATCTACAGCACCAGTTTTAACCCGCATTATTATATTTTCATTTTTATCAGCATCAAAACGTTTAGTTGCTTGTAAAATTGGATCATTAGTTAATATTTGTTTTGTTTGCAAGTTAATTTCATATTCGATAGCTTTTTCAATATTTGAAAGTGAATTAAGGTTTTTGATTTCTACTTTTGGACCAAATACATTAGACCCAAACGGGCGAAGCGAAATATTGATATCAGCACGCAAACTTCCTTGTTCAAGTTTACCTTCAGATATTTCAAGAGCAAGCACAATTCTCTTAATCATATCAACATAAGCAGAAGCTTCTTTTGCGCTTCTAATGACTGGATATGTAACTATTTCAATTAAAGGTATACCTGCTCTATTATAATCCAGTTTAGTGCCTTGCTCGCTATGATGTTGCCTTGCTGTATCTTCTTCAAGGTGAATACGTTCAATTTTCACTTTTTTATTAGAATTGTTAACCTTAATTTCTAGCTCACCATTTTTCCCGATTGGGCGGTAAAATTGGGTAATTTGATAACCTTTTGGTAAATCTGGATAAAAGTAATGTTTGCGATCAAAATGCATTTCATCATCAATTTCCATATTTAATGCTTTAGCTAAAGTTAAAGCGTATTTTACAGCTTCTTTGTTAACTAATGGCAAAGTACCGGGGTAACCTAGATCTACTTGATTTGCTTTTGTATTTGGTCTAGCAAAATAATCAATTGGAGTTGATGAAAACATTTTAGTTTTAGTTTTTAATTCAACGTGAATCTCAATTCCAATAATTACTTCAAAATTATCATGCATTATAATCCTCCTTTGATTAATTCTTCAACATATTCAGCAATTCCAAGTAGTTTTTTATCTTGATATAATGAACAATCTAGGGCAATGCTATAACCAAGATTGTCTTTTACGCCTAATGGCAAGGTAATCGATGGGTTTCCTAGTAAATTAGATCCAGTTAAAATAAAGTTGATAACATTATTGCTTGAAGTATCTGTGAATTTTGGTGCAATGCCAGCAGTTGCAGGATAAATCAATACATCACCTTGCTGGAATAAACTTGCATAATAATTAGATATTAAACGACGAACTTTTTGAGCTTTAACAAAAATTTCTTGTTGGTTTTCGTTATATAAAAAGTAGCTACCTAATGCTAATCTTTCTTGGACCATATGACCAAATTTTGATGAGCGGGTATTTTTAAATGTGTCTTCTCAAGTTCTCCCTTCAACTCTATTGCCAAAACTAACACCAGTTAAATTAGCTAAATTCGAACTAGCTTCAGAAAACGAAATAATTCGATAAACCGGTTGGATCAACTCTAAAATTTTATAATTTGGTTTAACTACCTGAACAGCAACTCCATCTTCCTCTAATTTTCTAATTAATGAATTTCATGAATTTATATAATAATCTTTTACTTGATCCGTAAGATCAAGCAAAACAACCTTAGCTGGTTTAGTTTTTACAACATTATCAATTTCAACATCAACTGATGTCATATCATTTGCATCCTTACCAAATAAAGTTTGAGAAATTAATATTGAATCATTTACATTATGAGTGAAATATGCAACAGTGTCTAAAGATGAAGCATATGCAAATAACCCATAGCGGCTAATAGAACCATATGAAGGTTTAAAGCCAACTTTTTTAACGAAAGATGCCGGTAGGCGAACACTATCACCTGTGTCACTTCCAATTGAAAAAGAAATATTAGTTGTTAAAGTAGCGGCAGATCCAGAAGATGATCCACCAGCATATCTATTAGAATCATATGGATTTTTTATAAGTCCATAAGCACTGTATGTTCCAGTTCCTCCAAGAGATAATTCATCTTGGTGTGTTTTGGCAACAAATAAAACTCCAGCATCTTTTAATTTAGTAACAACTGTTGCATTATAATTGGGATCAAAACCTTCCAAAATCATGCTAGAAGCTTTTGTTTCATATCCTTTAATTGCATAATTATCTTTAATAGTTGCAACAGCACCATTTAAAGGAGAATCTAAATTTTTCTTTTGCTCAATTTTTAAGAGTGATGCAACTGCATTATTTGTATCATTCTTTAGAGATTCAATTGCATTATCATAATCCCCTTTAACAAATAACTTTCGCATTAGTCTACCACCTTTGTTAATAAAATATAATCTTCATCCTTGTTTTTGGCATTTTTTAAAATATCTTCCTTAGTAATAGAATTTGTGGTATTGGGAATATCATCACGTAAAAAATCAATTAAATAAGTTTCATTAATATGGGTCATTGGTTTGATATTTGACAAATCAAATTGGTCAAAGAGTTTGATGCTTCTGTTTAATTCATTTCAATTATCTAAAATATTATTAATAACTTCATTATTTGGCTCAAAAAGCAATGATTCAACAATTTGTTTAATCTTTTCGTTATCTATTGTTTTCATATTACTCCTATCATTTTGGTTTATTTGTAAAAAATTCTTTTTTATTTAAATATTTTAAATTACCCGTTAAATTCTGAAATTGTAAGCAAAATGAATGCAACATTAATCGATCATCTGGTTTGCCGCCATATTTTCGATCACCAAAAATGGGTTTTTGTAAATATTTTAAACTAGCTCTTATTTGATGTTTGCGGCCTGTAATTAATTGGGCAATTTTGTCATTATTTTCAAGGTAAAATAGTGTTTGTGCTATTTGAGAATTTGGCAATTTATTTTTGTGTGCTTTCATACGGTGGTGTAATTCATCTTTAGTTAAATATAATGATAATTCAAGTTTTTGACCTGGAATTAATTCTAAGTTTGATTTAAATAAGTATTTCTTTACAAAAAACTGATGCTTATCATTTAATTCAACTAATGTAGGATAATTTTTTGCATAAAGCATCAAGCCGCTTGTGCTTTTATCTAAACGACCAACATGTGATGGTTTAAAACTATCTAAATGTTGAAAATTTAAATAAGTTAAAACTTGATTGTCTAAAGAATCTTCTTCACCATGAACCACAACTCCTGGCTCTTTATTAATTAATAAAATATTTTCATCTTCATAAATAATATTTAAATTAACTTTAGTTTTAATTGCAGTTTCTTTCTTAATAACATCAAAAACACCATAAACGATAATATGATCACCTTCTTTTATCTTTATAGTTTTATCATTTGTTCTTAAATTATTAATCTTGATATCTTTTTTACGAAATAATTTTTCAAGGCGAGATTTATTTAAATTATTTAAATATTTCACCAAGAGTTTGTATAAGGTTCTTCCTTCATCATTTTTTGTTGCAAATATTTCAAACATAATTGCCTCCAATTCTTATAATAATGTATTATACATTATTATCATTAGATTGGCAAAATGTTTCTCAAATAAACAATAATATGTCCAATGACAACTATTTAGGTCCATATATAAATCCCACCGAAAGTGAGCTAATTTAATTAAAATATGGTATAAATTATTTATGAGAATCAAACATAACATAGATAAGTATAAAAACTTAACAAACTACGAACTAAAAAAACAGCAATCTCTCATATTAATTGCTGCTAATATTGAAAAATCTTTATCTCAACTTAGTTTAATTACAAACCTTAGTGTATCAACTGTAAAAAGATATAAAAAAATAATAAAAAGTAATCAAGAAATTGACATCAGTCATAAAAATAAAAATCAACAAAGAAGTTGCAAAGTTACAGATTCAGAAATTGAATTAGTGTTTAAAGATTATTTAAAAACATGTGAAATTATTTTAAATAGCATTCTAACAAATAACCAACTTTCGTTTAAAAGTTATTATTATTCAGAATATGGTTCTTTTATAAGGCAAAAAATTTCTTACAAAACTTTGGTAAGAAGATTCAACCAATTAGGATTATTTAATATACATACAACCAAAAGAGGAAGAAAAATAGCAAAATTATCAAAGAAGAAAACTTCACAAGAGACAACATTGCTATTAAAAAAATATTATAAACAAATTAAACAAAATGAAAAACAAAGACAAGTTTTGGGTCTAAAGAAAAATTTAGAATTTGGTGAAATTGTTGAAATCGATGCTCAGCTTGAACCATATTTAAAAAATAATAAACCATTCTATCTTTATCATGCAATTGATGTTGCCACTGGAACATTATTAGCAGCATGATTTGAAGAACAAGAAACAACATTAGGATATCAAAGACTGTTAGAAATAGTATTTAAGAAATATGGATTTCCAAAGAAAATTTATACTGATAAAAGAAGAACTTTTTGGGGAAACGAAAACGCACAAACAATTTTTGAAAAAGATTTAAATAAAAAAGGAATAGAAGTACTCAGTTCTTCTAATCCCAAACATAAACCACACGTTGAGAGATCTTTTAGAACATCATTAGATCAATACCCATTATTAATTCATGAAAACGGATATAAAGATATTAATGATTTAAAGCAAAATAACGAAGTATTTCAAAATTATTACAACACGAGGAATAAAAAAATAATTTCTAAACATAATGTCTTTCAAAAAGAAGGAAAGAAAAACGGCAATTGAGCCGTTGATTTAGAGATTAATAGAAAAGTTTTAAATGGTGTTGTTAGATACCAAGGTAAAAACCTTGCAGCTTTCGATATGCATGACAAAAGGATTATATTTCCTTATAATTCTGATGTTGTGTTAGTACATTCTTCTGATGATAATTTGTATTTTAAATATAATGGAAAAAAATACTTTGCCAAAGAACCTAATGGAAAATATCTAAGCTTTACAGAAATGTGAGCTCTTGAGAAAGGTTTAGATTATTCTATCCCTGCCGTTGGAAAACTAGCATTTATCCATAAGAAAACAAACTCATTTTTTAAAACTCTTGAATTATACATCTCAAAGTTTAATAGTGTCTCTGTGAATGCACAAGGAAATAACCTTGAAGCCAATAAGATTATGGCTGAGTATTTAGAGATACTTCGAACATTACACAGAAGCATCAATGATGAAATAAAAATTGATGCATATTAATTTTAATATTTTTTAATAAAAAAGAAAATAATAAAATAGAAAACACGGCCACGTGTTTTCTGGAAGTTTTGCTTACTTTTTCAAAAGTAAGTCCCCCTTGATTGCAATCAAGGGGGGGTTAAAATCTTTTTGTTTCATTTTGAAATTTTATAGTTAATTTAATAATATACATAATCATATCTTAATTTTTTAGACAGTAAAAACATCAAAAAATATATAAATTTTCCAATTTAGTTGCCAAAGAAGAAAAAAATTTTTTTGGTTTGTTTTTTCGTTATCTTTTTTGCGACAAAGGAATCCATAATATAAATCAAAAAATAAAAAAATGATTAACCCCAAGAGTCTGGGCAAAAAATTAAAAAAGTAGTGCAAAAAAGTAGTTATTCTACAGCGTTACAAATTCACTAGAAATAGGCATATCATAATCCTTTTGAATTTTTTTAAATAATTCCAAATATTCTTTACCAGTTTTGAATATTGGCATAAATTCATCTATAGATAAAACTAAATTATCTGGTTCTTTGTTTATATGATTGTAATAATTGTTTAAAATATTTTCAAAATTTTCAGCATCAAAGGAATTAAAATCTTCATTTATAAAAATATTATCAGTCTTTAATATGTATATTTCTTTTAATTCAGAATTGTTTTTCGAAAATAGTTTATTTGTATCTAATGAAAAATAGAAATTCCCTGAAAAGTTTTTATTAGAAAAACGTTTTTTTCCATCTTCTTTATATATGCTTTTAAATTCATCATAAGAATACAATGGAGCATATTCTTTAAGTGTAATAAAACGAAATAAATAATTCCCTTTTTTATATTCCTTTGTTATTAACTTAATATTTTCTTTTTTATCAAGTAAATTTCTATTTGATTGAAAGTTGATTTTTATATTTTTACCGTTTGTGTATTCACCAATTATATTTTTTATAGATAAAAACTTACCCTCGTTATATTTCTTATTTATTTGTTTTCTTACTTTTTCATCATCATATGGTGGATATAAAAATAATTTTCTTAATTCATCATCAAAATGGCTTCATCAATATTTCTTTTTTTGATTTATATCACTAACATAAGGTGTGATTAAACGCTTAAAATAACTACCTATTGTGTGGTGTTCAAAATCATTAAAATTAAATTTATACTTTTTACGAAATAAGTGATCATAGTATGAAAATTTTTTTGTAAAATCTATGTTATTATTCAAAACACCAAAAAAAGTGCTTGCAAAAGCATATGCTAATTCACTAAATTTTGAATTTTTATCATTTTTTATTAATTCAGTAATTATATTAATGTCTATTTTTTTTAAGTCATTAATTTCTTTCTTGTTTTTTTCTTCATTATAAATTAATTTATCAACATCAGTATTTTCTCAATTGTATTCTAAGGTTTCTTTTAAATATAAAAGATAATTTAAATTAAATGAAGCATTTTCCTCAAGATTATTGTCAATAGAAATTTTATTTAAATATTCTTCGATCAATTTTTTATATTTATAATTATACTTTTTATTTTTCAACATTTTTAGAATAACTCATGATTGATCATTGGTTAAAAGTTTTAACTTACCATTATTATCAAAATTATGGCTATATAAATTATTTAATAAATTAAATCATCTTTCATCTATTTTAAATTCATCATCCATTTCATTGTGTGATGTTTCGCTTTTATTTACCTTTACTACATCGTTTTCTTTAACATTACAACTAGATAGCGGCATTATGGCTAACAAGCTAATAAGAAAACATATCTTTTTTTTCATATTACTCTCCATTAATACTTAAATAATAATGAAATTCTCAATATTTTTTTATATATTCCTTATAATATTTCATTAATTCATCTCTATATAAATTATATTTATCTTCAAATTCTTTTATCTTTTTATTTCTAATTTTATCATTTTTATTTTTTATTATCTCACTATAATTTTCAATATAAGCTAATTCTTCCCTAATGATATTTTCAAATTCCTTAAAATCATTTAATAAAATTTCGTGATGATATTTAGTTGAGATCAGATTAGAATATTCACCAAAATTGTTTCTTTCTACGCTGGAATCTTTTGATTCACTGACTTTCATTCTTACTGAATTATATGTTGATTGATCTTCAGTGTTTATTCTTTCAAGTATTAAATGAGAATAAACATCAAAATAATTTTTACTTTTTTTCTTAAACTCATATAGTATTTCAGATTCTTCTTTAGATAAACCTTCTGAAAATAATTTTCTTTTAAATTCATTAACATTATTTCTTTTAATATATTCATTTTCTTTAATTTCAAGATCTTTTTTTAATTTTTCTAATTTGCTGTCGATTCTTTTATCATGTTTTTCAATTAAATTCGCTATTTCTTTTATATTTCCTTCTTTATAGTTTTTTATAACTTCTCTAAAATCTTTTTTAACAGTTAAACTTAATGTGTCGGTTAAGTGACTAAAATTATTTTTAATGATAATCTCATCAGAATCTATAGAACTTTTTGAAACTCATTTTTTAAATGATTCTTCCGAAATTACTTTTAACAATTTTTTATCCATTATTTTTTTCATTTTAAAGTATTTAGGTATACCGAATCCGGTTTTATTTTTGGAATTATTTTTTCTCCATATCTCTTCTGTTGTATTCGTATGATTTTCTGAGTAAGCTGATTTAGTAGCTTTTTCTTTTGAGTATGTAGATGATGATGCTAGTAGCACCTTAACTTCATTTAAACTTAAATTTCTTTTTAAATTTGATTGCAACAAAGAAATAACTCCAGTGACTAAAGGCGCCGCCATGCTTGTCCCATTAAAATTAGCTAAATATTTAATAATATTTTTTTCTTCGATTGATGCATTAGTTAATGATGAATATATTTCATATAATTTTTTTCTTGTTTCTTCCGAAAATAATTTTTCTCATTCAATAATTTTATTTTTTAATAATTCTTTTTTTTCGGCTTCGCTAAGAGAATAATAAGCAGGCTGATTAAACAAATTCTTTTTTTCTTTTTCGATTTTATAAATTAAATGTTTTTCTGATTGATCATCCCCGTCTTCTCCATATGCCGAAACTAAGGGCAAATTATCGCTATCCAAATATGAATAAGATGTAAAATTAGTTGCTAAATTAAGAGAATCTACAGCTCCTACAGTTATCAAATTTGGAAATGATTTAAAAGATTGAAACTTAATTGAACCATCGATTATTTCTCTAATTCTTTTCTCATCATCGAAAAAGCTCTCTTTATCTAATAAACCATCTAATGGCTCTAGTATATTTTCTAATATTTTTTTTAATAAGATTATATTTTTTATTTTATTAACATAAGAATCGTCTTCGCTTTCAAAATTTATATTACCATTTATTACCATTTTTTTTAATGTAGTAGTAGCCCAAAAGAGCAATGATTTAAATGATAAATCATTAATATAACCATTTTTTAATGCATTGATAAAAATATTTTTTCATGAAGAATCTATGATTTCATTGTTGTTGCCAGCACTTAAAATTATTTTTAAGTCGTTTTTTGTTGCATATTCATCCAATTTTTTATAATATTTATAAGTGTTTTCGGAAAGGTTTTTTTGTAATTTACTACTTTGATTATAAATATAGTAGAATAAAGAAAATGAAATTTTATTTAAATATTCTATTTCTACTTTTAATTTATTATTTTCATTTTTATTTGATCTGTTTTCATTTGAATTATTTTTATTTAGCGATAAATATTCATCCATTATAAAATCTTTAAAATAATTTCTCATCACATGAGGAAGATCATGATAACCTGCGCTAATGTTGAAAAGTTTTACATTAAACTGTTCGTTCATATTTTTGACTGCACCTACCATATCTTTCGTGTCTATTGTGTCAAAGTATATGCGTGCGTTTTTATTTATACCCATATCTGTTCCGACTAATGAAGAAACAGCAAATCCATGCATACTATATTCTTTAAACTTAGATAAATTATTAAATTCAAGATCTTTTTTAGAAAAAAATAATTTTTCTTTAAAATTATCTACCTCAATAACACCTACTTTATCATATTCGTTTTGTTCGCGATCCTTATCGTATAAATCAATATTAATCCCTAATCTTTTGTAATATGGTTCAAAAAATTTTTTTGTGATTTCGTTTTTTGTATATTTTTTATTACTGTCAACAGCAGTAGATAGCGATATGGTAGGCAAGGAAACGCCTAAAATACTTACTAAAAATAGTGATTTTTTTATTTTTTTAAAACTAAACATAAAAAAGTTAACCTCCGATAAATTAAATCATTAAAATTATAACATTTTTTAAAATATAAACTGGAAATATTTTCTTATTTCATAAATTTTCCATTAACAAAATTTAACAATAAAAATCATTCTTAAAGTTTATCTTATACTAAAAAACATTAAGATATTTTCGCAGGCGGTTTTGACATATCCCTAAGTAAAGGCGCAATTAAAAAATTAAAAGCATAAAATGATTAAAAATCTTTAGATCTTATGATGAATTTAAGAATTATAATATTAGTAAGTTTGAGTTGAACACATTTCATTTTTCATTTGACAAAATTATTAAAATAAAGAATTATGAAAAAATATTTTGAAAAATAAACAATTTGAATATGAACATTCAATCTAAAACTGATAAAGGCGACAAAAAAGTGAGTGAATTTTTATGAATCACCATGCAAAGTTAATGAACTTGCAATTTAACATAACTCAAGAAAAAAACCACGAAAATAAAACCCTATTCCAATTCAATTTTTTGTTTAGTTAAAAATTGAATTGGAATAGGGTTTAAAAATCCAAAAATCCATTATTTACTCATGTTTTTAGATTAATTTTCATACTAAATATTATAAATTTAAATATATTCTTTTAATAAACTTACTTACAATAATTAGTAATAATTTTATTTTGGTTAAAGACAATTGTTTAAGCTCTTTTAGATCCACTAAATTCAAAATTATTTATTATTTCTTCAGCTTCTTCTTGAACTTCATAATCTTTTTTGTTGTTAGTATTAATAATTTTATAAGGAATGTTATAAAATGAGCATAATTTCACAAATAATTCTTTGTATAGTTCGTGCAATCTTTGGAAATATGGTTCATTTTCAGCGAAATTATCTACTTCCACTGCTCGTCCTCTTGCTAAAATTCTTTCTTTTATAACGTCAAAATTAGCATCTAGATAGATAGCTAAATCAGGATTATCACTTGGGTCAACTATGTGTTGAAATAAAGCATCAAAGGCCTTTAGATATTTTTTATCTTTTTTTTCTAAAGTTACAATCGCAAAAATATAATGTTCTATGTTAAATCTATCAAGAAACATATATCCATTTTTATGACTACTATAAAGTTTTAAAAACTTTTTTTCTTCTTTCTTAAAAGTATCGGATAATGACTCTATTATGTAAGATTGAAACGCTATATCAATATTAGGTTCTTTTTCATAAATTCATTTTAAAAATTTATTAAATACAGGGTCTTCATCAGCAAACTCCTCAACAAGTATAGAATTTTTGTATATTTCTTTCAACTCCTTTGTTAAAGTGCTTTTTCCGCTCCCTATCATTCCACTTACTGCTATAACCATTTTATCTATCTACCTTGTTTCTATCAAAAGTATCAATAATTTCCTTAGCCTTTTCAAATACTTGTTCCTCATTTAAATTATCGGTATTTATAATTACATAATTTAAATTATATTTTTTAGCTTGTTTTTCGAACAATTCTTTGTATAAGTTATACAAGGTTTCAAAATAAGATTTATTTAATTGATAGTTATCAATTTCAACCGCACGGCCTCTTTCAAAAAGTCTTTTTTCAAAAGTTTCATAACTCACATCTAAATAAATAGCTAAATCTGGTGTTTCTTCTTTTGTTATTAAATGTTCAAAAAGTGCATCATATCCCTTTAAATATGATTCTCCTTTTGGTCTTAAATTTACATTTGCAAAAATATAATGTTCAATACTAAATCTATCAAGGAAAATATGATCCTCTTTAAAGTTTTTGTTTAGTTCTTTGAATTTTTTTATAATCTCATTTAACTTTGTTGTGTGGTTTTCTACAACATATGTTTGAAACCCCATTGTTAAATTTGGTTGTTTTTCATATAATCATTCTAAAAATTGATTAAAAACAACATTATTTTCTTCGTATTCCTCTAACATTAATGATGTTTTGTAATGATTGTGCAATTTCTTTGTTAAAGTGCTTTTTCCACTACTTATCATTCCGCTTATTCCTATTAACATATTTAAACTCCTTTTAATTAAATTTCACTGGTTTATTAGTATAACAAAAAAAGATATAAACAAAATATTTTTATCAAAAATTGCAGCAATTTTCATATTATTGAAAAAAATATTAATTAGAAAAGTCATATGCAAGTTAAGCATGCATATGACTTTGTTTTTATGTATCCTGTAATAAAATAAATGTGCAAAAACAAGAAAGGATACATTAATATTATAATGAAAAATTTAGGAAAATGAATTTGTATTTTTGATCAATCAAAGAAAGTGTCCAATGACAACTATTTAGGTCCATATATAAATCCCACCGAAAGTGAACTAATTTAATTAAAATATGGTATAAATTATTTATGAGAATCAAACATAACATAGATAAGTACAAAAACTTAACGAACTACGAACTAAAAAAACAGCAATCTCTCATATTAATTGCTGCTAATATTGAAAAATCTTTATCTCAACTTAGTTTAATTACAAAGCTCAGTGTATCAACTGTAAAAAGATATAAAAAAATAATAAAAAGTAATCAAGAAATTGACATCAATCATAAAAATAAAAATCAACAAAGAAGTTGCAAAGTTACAGATTCAGAAATTGAATTAGTGTTTAAAGATTATTTAAAAACATGTGAAATTATTTTAAATAGCATTCTAACAAATAACCAACTTTCGTTTAAAAGTTATTATTATTCAGAATATGG
Organism: Mycoplasma sp. 11548; assembly: GCF_055523555.1. NCBI lineage: Bacteria > Bacillati > Mycoplasmatota > Mollicutes > Mycoplasmatales > Mycoplasmataceae > Mycoplasma > Mycoplasma sp. 11548. The sequence goes on along the minus strand of NZ_JBVFVF010000001.1, from coordinate 401,042 downwards.
TTCTTTTATAAGGCAAAAAATTTCTTACAAAACTTTGGTAAGAAGATTCAACCAATTAGGATTATTTAATATACATACAACCAAAAGAGGAAGAAAAATAGCAAAATTATCAAAGAAGAAAACTTCACAAGAGACAACATTGCTATTAAAAAAATATTATAAACAAATTAAACAAAATGAAAAACAAAGACAAGTTTTGGGTCTAAAGAAAAATTTAGAATTTGGTGAAATTGTTGAAATCGATGCTCAGCTTGAACCATATTTAAAAAATAATAAACCATTCTATCTTTATCATGCAATTGATGTTGCCACTGGAACATTATTAGCAGCATGATTTGAAGAACAAGAAACAACATTAGGATATCAAAGACTGTTAGAAATAGTATTTAAGAAATATGGATTTCCAAAGAAAATTTATACTGATAAAAGAAGAACTTTTTGGGGAAACGAAAACGCACAAACAATTTTTGAAAAAGATTTAAATAAAAAAGGAATAGAAGTACTCAGTTCTTCTAATCCCAAACATAAACCACACGTTGAGAGATCTTTTAGAACATCATTAGATCAATACCCATTATTAATTCATGAAAACGGATATAAAGATATTAATGATTTAAAACAAAATAACGAAGTATTTCAAAATTATTACAACACGAGGAATAAAAAAATAATTTCTAAACATAATGTCTTTCAAAAAGAAGGAAAGAAAAACGGCAATTGAGCCGTTGATTTAGAGATTAATAGAAAAGTTTTAAATGGTGTTGTTAGATACCAAGGTAAAAACCTTGCAGCTTTCGATATGCATGACAAAAGGATTATATTTCCTTATAATTCTGATGTTGTGTTAGTACATTCTTCTGATGATAATTTGTATTTTAAATATAATGGAAAAAAATACTTTGCCAAGGAACCTAATGGAAAATATCTAAGCTTTACAGAAATGTGAGCTCTTGAGAAAGGTTTAGATTATTCTATCCCTGCCGTTGGAAAACTAGCATTTATCAATAAGAAAACAAACTCATTTTTTAAAACTCTTGAATTATACATCTCAAAGTTTAATAGTGTCTCTGTGAATGCACGAGGAAATAACCTTGAAGCCAATAAGATTATGGCTGAGTATTTAGAGATACTTCGAACATTACACAGAAGCATCAATGATGAAATAAAAATTGATGCATATTAATTTTAATATTTTTTAATAAAAAAGAGAATAATAAAAATAGAAAACACGGGCACGTGTTTTCTGGGAGTTTTGCTTACTTTTTCAAAAGTAAGGCCCCCTTGATTGCAATCAAGGGCGGCGGCGGCGGGTTAAAAATCTTTTTGTTTCATTTTGAAATTTTGTAGTTGATTTAATAATATACATAATTATGTCTTAATTTTTTAGACAGTAAAAACATCAAAAAATATATAAATTTTCCAATTTAGTTGCCGAAGAAGAAAAAATTTTTTTGGTTTGTTTTTTTCATTATCTTTTTTTTGCAACAAAAGCATCATAATATAAATCAAAAAATAAAAAAAGATTAACCCCAACAGTCTGGGCAGAAAATTAAAAATGTAGTTCAAAAAAGTAGTTATTCTACAATTAGATTGGCAAAATGTTTCTCAAATAAACAATAATAACTTGGCTTATCGTTTCTTTCTCAATTGAAATATAACCTTGAATTGTATAAATATTATTTGATTCTAAAAACTTCATTAATTCTTCACTATCTATTAAAATACCTTCATCAGTTAATTTATCTTGTACAATTAAATCAAATTTTTGAATTGAATTATTTATATTAGCATTAAATAAAAAATTATTTTCACTTAGTTTTTCATACGAAATATTTTGAATATATAATTCGTTTTTTAACTTATGAATATGCACGTTATAATATTCATAAGTTTTTAAAAAACTAATTTTATAAAGTAAAAATATAAAAATAGCAAAAATTAAGCAAAGCAGGAAAATACTTAAAGAATATTTCTTAAACAAGTTCATCTAAATTTACCTCATTACTATTTCCATCAAAAATATACCGACTACTATGACTAATTTCAATAACTAATTTGTTTGATAGTAAACTATTTAAACGATTTTTTAAGTCATTATAAGTATTAATACTTAAATTTTCAAAAGCTTCATCAAAAATAATTACATCATAATCGCGTAAAAATAATTTAAGCAACTTAATAAATGCCAATTGTCCTTTTGACAAACTGTTAACCTGCTTGTCTAAAAAACAGCTTAAATCCAAATTAACACTTTTTAGAATAACATCTAAATTACTATTTTTAAGCAAATCAATAAATGAGTTTTTGTCATTAATTATTAAATAATCTTTCACAGATAAATGAAGATCGCTACGCTCAGAATTTAAATATAAAATTTGCTCTTTTAAACGTTCATTAAAAAACAAGTATGAAATTTTCTCATTCACAAATATTTCCCCTTTATTAAGGGGTAATAGTCCTGCTAGAAGTTTTGCAATGGTGCTTTTACCCTTACCATTTTTTCCAATAATTTTAACTTTATCTTGCAAGATTAAACGATCAATATTCACAATTGTAGGTAATAAATCTTGATACTTAAATTCAGCATATGAAAGTTGTAATGACTTAATTGTTTCATTAAATTTTGGAATAGTTAATTGATTTTTGGTATTTTTATCAAATATATCAATTGTTTTAATTTTTTGAGAATATTCAATATAAGAATCAAAACTTTGAAAAAACCCTTTAATCGGTCGGATAAATAAATTAATTGATGTTAAAAAATAAATAAAGTTAGAGTATTCCATTCTTTGGTTCCAAATTTCATAAACCCCTATTATACTTATAAAAAGATGCAAGGACATTTCAATGATATTTTGAAAACTATTAAGATTGTTGTTGTGAATTTCAAAACTAAGTGATTTATCTTTAAAAGTTTTTGAATTTGTTTGTCAATCGAATAAAATTCTCTTAGTTAAATAATCTTCTTGTGCTTCTTTTAATGATTTTAAATAATTATCTAATTTGGTTTCTAAATGATATGAATTACCTTGAATTTTTAAATAATTTTTTTCATAAATTATTTTTTTTAAATAGCTAATAACTAAAATTAAAATACCAAAACAACATAAAATTAATAATAAAACTAAATTGATATTTCGTAATATTAGCAATGACACACAAAAGCCCACACAGTTGACGATAAAATTAGGCAAGAAAACTTCTTGAATATTGAGAATATAAAAAAGGTTGCCAAGCCTTGTTTTAATCTCAACATTAGGCATAATATTGAGCATGCCATAATTTTCTTTAGAAAATTTTTCTAAAGTAGCAAAAAGTTGCTGATATGAATAGTTATAAAAATAGTTACGCCTAATTTGGTAACTTAAAGTTTGGATTAAATAAATAAATAAAAAACTTATAAAAATTAATAATGCAATAACTATAATTTCATCTTTTAACTTATATGGAATAATAATATTTAAAATCCGTTTATTAATTCAAGGAATGATGATGTAAATCCCCAATTCAAATAATAATACAAATAGTAATATAATTTTTGTCTTGGAAAGTAAAAACAAACTATAATTGGCATCTTTATTATTACCTTGTTCTTTTATAGTTACACTTGTATGATTAACCAAAGTAGTATCTTTAAGAAATTCAATATATATACCTTTTGTTAGCTCAGCAAATTCTGCAGTGGAAATTTTTGTTTTAGTTCCAAGTCCTGGATCATAATAAGTTATATATTTTGGATCTATTTTAATAATCAAAACCATATGGTTATAATTTACAGAACTTATAATTGCGCCAAATGGTAATTCATTGCTGGAAAGTTTACTAATTTCTTCGATGCTTGCTTTATAAGCATTAATGCTATAACCAAATTCATTAAGCAACATATTATAATTGTTTAAACTAATTCCTTCTTGATTATATTTTGCTTTAAATTTTAATTCGTCAAGGGGAATATCTTCATATTTTTTATAACTTAAATACTCGCGAAATACATATAAAGAGCAATCCCATGGCGAAATTTGTTTTTTATCTTTAAACATATATTTACTAATAAAAATATTAGTAAAAAAGACAAATAAAAAACCAAACCATTTTAATGGTTTGGTTTTACATTATAATCCTTTCATTGAAACATCTTGTCTTTGTTGAGTAGATGCAGCAAATAGTCCAAATGTAGAAAGTCCTAGTGTAGCAGCAACAACACTACCAGGTCATGCAAAAATTGATGCATTAAATTGTGTAACATTAGTATTGTATAATCTACGAGCAGCAGCAACTTCTCTTTCAAGGTAAATAATTTGTTCAGTTAATGTTTTGTAAGATTCAGAAGCCTTAAGTTCTGGGTAGTTTTCAGAGACAGCCATTAATCTACCAAATACTGAGTTATTTAGACCTTCTAATTCAGTTCTTTGTGCACTTGTTAGATTACTTGATGATCTGAAAGTTCTTAAACGAGCAATTTCTGAAAAAGTATCTTTTTCAAATTGTTTGTGTGATTGTACTACATCATATAACTTAACTAATGTATCTGATCTTTTAGCAAGTTGAACATCAATTGTTGATGCTGATTCATTAATGTAATTTTGTTGTTTTAAATATGCATTTCTTTTAACTAAAAAATATATTGCTGAAAAAATTAATAAACCTAAAACTCAAAATGCAATTTTAGCAGCTGTGCTAGATTGAGCAACTTTCTCACTATTATCTACATATGGGTTAAAACCTTCTTGGTTTTTGTTTTCTCTATTATTATATAAATTTGCCATAATTAATGTAAATTATACATAAATTAATTGTTTTTCAAACTTTTTATTTTAAATAATGTACGTTTTAATTTTGTTTCTAATTTACTAATATCAGAAGTATCTTGGTTGCCTTGCGCAATACGCTTTTCTAAAGCTTCTTTTTCAGCTAATTGCTTTTCAAGGTCAATTTCTGATAATTTTAAAATATCGTCAGTTATAATATCAATTTTCGAACCATTAGCATAAACTAACCCGCCACCAATATAATATTTTTCTGAATTTTCATTAGATTCTCAACCAATTGTTAAAGTGCCTATTTCTATATTTGAAAATAAAGGTGATTTATTTGCTTGCAGTCCGATATAACCTGATGAAGTTTTTAGTGTCACTATATCTGTCCAACCCTCATAATATATACCACTTGGAACAGTAATTTTTAAATATGTTTGAGCCATTTATTTTGTCTCTAGTGTTTTTTGATATCTAGAAATTACATCGTCTATGCTACCAGCATATCTAAATAATTCTTCAGGATAATCATCAAAATCACCCGATAAAATCATTTTAAAACTTCTAATGGTATCTGATAAAGGAACGTAAACACCTTTAATACCAGAGAATTTTTCAGCAACTGTAAAAGGTTGAGATAAGAAATTACGAATTCTACGTGCTCTAGCAACTATTGCTTTATCTTCTTCGCTAAGTTCACCCATTCCTAAAATAGCAATAATATCTTGTAACTCTTTAAATCTTTGTAATATTGAAACAACACCTTGTGATACTTCATAGTGTTCTAATCCAACAATTAAAGGATCCAGTAAACGAGATGAAGAATTTAGTGGGTCAATGGCAGGATAAATCCCTAATGATGCAATCGTACGATCTAAAACTGTTTTGGCATCTAAGTGAGTAAAGGTCGTAGCAGGTGCTGGGTCAGTTAAATCGTCTGCTGGAACATAAACGGCTTGTACAGATGTAATTGAGCCACGATGTGTTGAAGTAATTCTTTCTTGCAAAGCACCCATTTCAGTTGCTAAAGTAGGTTGGTAACCAACAGCAGAAGGCATTCTTCCAAGTAAAGCTGATACTTCCGAACCGGCTTGGGTAAATCTAAAAATATTATCAATAAATAATAAAACATCTTGATTTCGTTTATCTCTAAAATATTCTGCCATAGTTAAACCACTAAGTGCAACACGCATTCTAGCGCCAGGCGATTCATTCATTTGTCCAAAAACTAAAGCTGTTTTATCTAAAACCTCAGCATGTTTCATTTCGTGGTATAAATCATTGCCTTCACGGGTTCTTTCGCCAACGCCCGCGAAAACAGAAAGTCCATTATGTTGTGTAGATATATTATTAATAAGTTCTTGTACTAAAACAGTTTTTCCAACTCCTGCTCCTCCAAAAAGACCAATTTTTCCACCTTTTACATACGGAATTAATAAGTCAATAACTTTAATACCAGTTTCCAAAATTTCCGAAGATGTTTTTTGTTCTTCGTAACTTGGTGGAGTTGCATGGATTGATGATTTTGTAACATCATTATCAAGTGGTAAATCATCAATTGGATTTCCAAGTACATCAAACATTCTTCCTAAAACTTTTTCACCAACTGGTACTTGAATTGGCATTCCAGTATCTAAAACAGTTAAACCTCTTTGTAATCCATTAATATCACACATTGCGATAGTACGAGCAGTTTCATCGCCAATATGCTGAGCTACTTCAAAGGTATATACTTTGCCTTCAAATTCTGTTTTAAGTGCATTTAGTAGTTTTGGCAACTTTCCTTCTTGGAATCTCACATCAACAACAGGGCCTAAAATTTGAACTATTGTACCTTCGTTTCTAACCATAAAAACTCCTTTTTTTAAGTAGCATCTGCTCCTGAAACAATTTCAGTGATTTCTTGTGTAATTAAACTTTGACGCTGTCTATTGAATTCCAGTTGCAGATTTTGAATTAATTCTCCAGCATTATTAGTGGCATTTTCCATTGCATTACGCCTCGATGCAATTTCAGAAATTTTTGAACCAAACCCATGATTATATAATGTACTAGTTAAAAACAGTGGAACTGATTTAACAAGCACAGTTTCGGCATTTGGTTCAAACTCAATTAATTGTGATATTTTTGAACCAATCTTCTTTTTATCAATAACAAATGGAAATAATTGTAAATTTCGTGCTTCTTGTACTAAATTATTGATAAATTCTGTATATAAAAGATTTATAGCCGAAACTTTATTTTCTAAATACAAATCAAGTGAAACTTTAATAATTGTTGAACTTATATCATAACTTAATGAATCCCCAACATTACCAATAAACTTAATCACTTGATCCTTTAATTTAGAATTTTTTAATAAAACTACCCCCTTATCTCCGAGCACAATAATTTTATCTTCGGGTTTAATTTGTTCTTTAAGCAAATTAATAATATTGTAATTATATGATCCACAAAGTCCTAAATCGCTTGTAATAACAATATATAATTTGCCTTGTGCACTATTTTTAGGAAAAATTGAATATAGCTTACGAGGATCAACATTGTTAATCAAATCATTAAAGATATTTTTTAAAGTAGTTTGGTATGAATTTATACTAAAAAATTCATTTCTAAGGCGGCGTAATTTTGAAGTTGACACTAGCTCCATAGCATTAGTGATTTTTTCTGTACTTTTTATAACATTAATACGGTTTTTTAATCCATTTAAATTAGGCATTATTTGTACCTATATATTTTTTGGGCAATGATTCAAATTGTTTTTCATCATAGTTTGGAATAATTGAAATAATTGCTTTCACAATACGAACTAAATTTTGTTCAATAGCTGCATATGTTTCCTGTGATAAGATGCCAGTTGTTAAAATATCATTAGCAATATCAATTCCGCTTTGATCATGGGTAACTCAATCAATTACATTATCACGATATGATGTTATTTTATCAAAAGGTAGAGGGTTAATGATACGTTCTTTAACCCCAATTAATAATATTACTTGAATATAAGAAGGCAACAAAAAGTATTGATCTTGTTTTAAAAGGCGATATACTTTTGCACCATGATCTAAAATTGATTTAGTTGAATTATCTAAACCAGAACCAAATTGAGCAAATGCTTGCATTTCATTATATTGAGCTAGTTCTAGTTTTAAAGAACCAACAACTTGTTTCATAGCCTTAGTTTGAGCAGCAGATCCAACCCTAGAGACTGAAAATCCAATATCAACAGCAGGGCGCTGACCTGCATTGAATAACGATTCTTTAGTAAAAATTTGTCCATCAGTAATCGAAATAACATTTGTAGGTATATATGCACTTATATCACCTTGCTGAGTTTCTATAATTGGCAATGCAGTTATTGAACCTCCACCATATTGTGAGTTTAAGCGAGCAGCTCTTTCTAAAAGTTGTGAATGCAAGTAAAAAACATCCCCAGGGTAGGCCTCGCGTCCAGGTGGGCGGCGTAATAATAATGATAAAGTACGATAAGCAATCGCATGTTTAGATAAATCATCATACACGATTAAAACGTCTTGTCCTTGCTTCATTCATTCTTCAGCAATGGTTGCTCCCGTATATGGTGCAATATATTGTTTTGGAGCTAATTCGCTAGCACCTGCAACAACTATTGTTGTATATTCTAAGGCACCTGCATCAGAAAGTTTCTGTACAATTTGTGCAACAGTCGAATTCTTTTGTCCAATTGCAACATATACACATTTTACATTTTTACCTTTTTGATTAATAATTGTGTCAATTGAAATTGAGGTTTTACCTGTTTGGCGATCTCCAATAATTAATTCACGTTGTCCTTTGCCAATTGGAATCATAGCATCAATTGCTAAAATACCAGTTTCTAAAGGTTGATTTACTTCTTTACGCGTCATAACTCCTGAACCAGTTTTAAATATTTCAGAAGTGTGGTTATTGTTAATTGGTGCTTTACCATCTAAAGGCATACCTAATGCATCAATAACACGGCCCAGCATTTGGTCCCCAACTGGAACAGAAATGACTTGACCTGTACGGGATACAACATCACCTTCAGATACAGAATAAGCATCACCTAATAAAGCAATCCCCACAGTTTCATCCTCTAAATTTAAAGCCAGACCATAAATACCATTGCCAAAACGTACTAATTCAGAATACCTGACTTTTTCTAGTCCAGAAACTATTGCAATTCCATCACCAACTGAAACAACACGTCCGACTTCAGAACGATCAACTTTTGATCCTAAGTTTTTAATACGCTCTTTAATAATTTGTGAAATTTCATCTAATTTAAGAGGCATTATACCTCCTCTCTATTTCAAATAATTTGATTTTTTAGTTTTTGTAATTCTCTTTTATAGTTAAGTTCTAAAACCTCAGTGCGCGATACAATTTTAAAACCACTGATTAAGCTTTTATCAATATGGTTTGTAATTTTTATTGCACGCCTCGTGGTTTTTTGTAATTTTTCCTTAATTTCTTGTAATTGCTCATTATTTAAAGGAAAGGCCGAAATAACATCAATATACCTTATTTTTAAATGATGGTTTGATAGTTTTAAATATTCTATAATAATATTTTTTAAAATATTGACAGCTTTCCGTTGTACGATTACTTTTAGAGAATTAAGAATTATTCAATCAAAACCAGCAAAAGCTAAATCAATTGTTTTTAAACGTTCAGTTTCTGGAACACCATCATTTTTTAAATAATCAATAAATTCAGGATTTTGATTTAAGAATTCTTTAAGTAATTCAAAATATGGTTCTAGTTCTACAAATCTATCATCTTCTAAAACTAAATCAAAAATGGCAATAGCATATGCAGATGTATGAGTTTTACGAAACATTATAGTTCCTCAACATCTTTATCAGTATTTAAATATTGATTAATAATTTCATCTTGTGTAGTTTGTGTGATTTCTCTTTTGAGAATTTTTTCGGCTAACTCAGTTGCAATTTCTACAACATACCTACGTGAATTAAAGTCGAATTGTTTCTTTTGGTTCTCAATATCAATATTTGTTTCTTCTAATAATCGTTTTGACTCAGTCTTAGCACTATTTAAATATACTTCAGCTGTTTTTTCAGCTTTAATTTTTGCTTTAGAAATGATTTGTTCTGCTTGAATATGTGCATTTTTTAAACTTTGATTGGCTTCATTAAGTTTTAAAATGCTTTCTTGTTTTTGTTGTATTGAATCATCAATATTACTTTGAATAAATTGTTCACGTTCTTTCATTAATTTCTTAATTGGTTTATAAACTAAATAAAAAAGTAAACTACATACAATTATAAAAGCAAGAATTGTCGCAATCATTAAGGGTATACTTGGAAAGAGACCTGCAAAAAGGTCTTTAAATCTAGTTCCAAATTGTTCGTTTACACTTGCTGATTGTTGTGCTTCACTATAATAAACCATTATTTAACCAACTATTTAGTAAATAAAATAATTAAGGCAATTAGTAAAGAATAAATTGCAGTTGTCTCGGCAATACCTGCACCAATAATAAGCATCAATCTAATTTTAGATTCAGCCTCAGGGTTACGACCAACAGCTTCACAAGCTTTTCCTGCTGCATATCCTTGGCCAATTCCTGCACCTAAGCAACCAATTGCAGCAATACCTGCACCAACACCTAATAATCCAACACTAACACTTGAGGTTGATGCATTATTATTTGCAACTTGTGTTGCACTTTGAGTTGCCTCTTGTAATAAAGTTGTTACTTCTAACATAATAATCTCCTAATAAATTGCTTCTGTTTTTCTTCTAGTTCAATCCCTAAAAGATAATTTTCTACTTGTAGTTTGTTTTTTTGGTTTAATATCACTTGCTTCAGACACTCAATAAACTGAGGTTAATAAAGCAAAAATAAATGCCTGTAGCGTAGAACCAAAAATATCAAAATAAAAATGAAAGAATGGTGTAATAATAAGTGAAAAGAAATATAATTCTTGTCCATATCCAACTGAAAAAACTTTTTGTCACATAATTCCGCCAGAAACATAGGCCATGGCTAAAATAGCAGCACCACCAATAATATTTCCATAGATCCGAAAACTTAATGAAACTAAGATAGATAACTTACCAATTAATTCAGTTGGAATTAATAATTTTGCATAAAATTTTCATTTACTATAAATAGTTCCAATAATAAGAACCCCAAACCATGTTAAAATAGCTAAAGAAAATGGAACAGAAAATGAGGTAACAATTGGTTCAAGTCCAAAGACAACAACACCATTTCCTATTAATAAAAAAGTTCCTAAACTTAAGATGTAAAATCTTGCAATTTTTAAATTATCTCCAGGGCCAGCAACAGCCTCATAAGTTTTCTCAATTGAACCCACGTAAGCTTCAGCAATTAAAACTATGCCTTTAGAAGCTTTTTGTGGATTTGTCCTTTTAACTTTTATATAGATTCAAACTGACAAAATTAGAACTATTATGACAGTTACAAACAATGAAACTAACTGCGGTTGACGTCAATTAAATAATGAATTTTTGATGTTTTCCATTCGTCACCTTTCTTTTAATTAAAATTACATGCACTATAATAGCAATTGCACTTAATGATAAACATGATATAAAACTAAATAAATTAATACGTCCATGAGCTCAATGCATGTTTGTATCTCCTAAATGAATTTGGTTTATCGATTTCATCAAATAAATTATTAAAAATAATAAACTAAAAAAAAACAACATTTTTAAGGGTAAAAGAAAATAGTAAATCTTTCTTCTCTGTAAAAATAATGACGTATAAATTAAAGCTGTTATTTTAAATAATAAATAAGATACTAATGATCCGAGGATAAATCCTAATGTAAGGTTAATTTTAAAAAATTCTAAGATACTAAATACAAAACCAAGAAATAGAAATAGAATTCAAAAGGTGAATTCAAATTTATTTCAAAATTGAATCATGCTTTTACTCATAATGTGCTTTGCTCCTATAATTTTAATACTTTTTAATAATTACATAATAACAAATTTATATTTTTTTAATAATAAAATTAATTGATAATTTAACACTAAAAATCAACTTTAAAATAGGTAATTTTTATAAGTAGGTTAATTCACTGTTACTATTTTAATACTATAATCTTAAATACATGTATAATATTTTTATGAATCTAGTTAATTTAAGAAAAAAAGAAAATCAAATACAACAACTAATTGCAAGTATTCTTGCATATGATTTAGATAATGTAAATATTTATGATCCAGTAGTTATGGAAGCAAAATTATCCTCAGATCTAGGTCTTGTTAAAGTATTTGTAACTTTAGCAAAAAGCGAGCAAAAAGGAATTATTGCCCTAAATAATGCTTCTGGTTACGTTCGCAAATTGTTATCTCAAACATTAGACTGAAGAAAAGTGCCAGAGGTAAGGTTTTATTTAGATACGGTTTCTAAAACTGGTAGTGAAATTGATAAAATATTACAAGAACTAAAAAAAGAAAATAAAAATTAAGAAAAGTTAACATTTAATGTTAACTTTTCTCTTATTGAATTGAAATAAATATTTTAATTTGTCTTGGCATGAGGAATAGTAACTGTTTGAGTATGACTTTGACCATTATGTTCATAAGTCACTGTTAATGTTCTGCTGCTTTCATCATAAATAGCGATTAGTTTTTTACTATTTTTAGTATATTTCTTTTCAAATTCTCCTTCGCTACCATCTTTTACATAAAAAACAGCATTAGTTCCCCCAGAGCTGGCAATTGAAAAGAATTTTTTAGTGCTTTTTTTACCTTTATATCATTGTAATTGCACCTCTTTGTTTTTTTCATATTTCGGTTTATACTGTTTTTTTACTTTATATGTATTTAACATATCATCAAATGTTTTTCCAAAATTCTCTTCAGTATTTAAAATTAATAAATCTAAATTATTTGTTTGGTTAGTATTTGAATCAGAAGAGTTGTCTTCTGGGTTTGATTCTTTATTCGTTTCCTCTTTTTTTATATTTTGTGTATCACCTGATGATTGCCCGTCTTGTTTTTCCGTAGATTCACTAGTTGGTGCACTATCTGAACGGGTTGAACTAGTTTGAGTGTTTGTGCTTGTGCTGTCAGATTGTGAAGCTGAGCCACCTGTGCTAGATCCTACAGAATCTTGTTCTGTTTGTGTTGATGTATCCGGTGCAGCTTCACTTGTAGATCCAGAACCAAAATTGCCTTGAGTAGTTTTGCTAGTTTCAGAGTTTGCTTGTTCACTACTATTTGATGCATCAGAATTGTCTGTGCTTCCAGTTGAGTCTTGAGTGCCAGGAGTTTGGACTTCTTGTTGTGCATTACTTTTCTCTTTATTATCAGTTGTTTCAGAATTCTCACTTAATTTATTCTTTTTAGTTTCTCTTTCATTTGTTTTTGTCGAACCATCTTCTTGTATATCAGATTCTCCACTAATGGGTGGTGTAAGTTGTGTTTCATCGGCTTTTTTAGATTTATCTTCACTAGTTGATGCATTATCAGAAAATTCTGTATTATTTGGAATTTCAAAATTTTGTGTGATTTCTTGATCACCAATGCGATATGTTATTGTTAAAATTCTAGTTGTTTCATCATATATTGATGGAATTTTTTGATCCTTTTTCCAAGGTGCTACAATTCCTTCTTTTACATATAAGATAGCATTCTTACCTCTTGATGCGGTAATAGAAAGAAATGGCATTGGCCTTTTTGTTGTAATAGTATACCATTGCAAGGTAATAATTTTATCTTGCTCAAATTTTGTTTTGTTTGAACTTTTTGACTTATATTGAGCTAACATATCATCAAAAATTTTACCAAAGTTTTGATCCTTGTTATTTAGAAGCAATATTCCTTGATTAGTTTCCTGGCTATTCTTTGAATCAATGGTATCTTTATTTTTGCTGTCTAAACCTTGACCAGTATTTTCACGATTTTCGTTAGTTTCTCTAGAATCAGTAGCTTCATCTTCTTTTTGAATTGGCCGTTCTGTTTTTCCTTTACTATTATTTTTGTTATCATCTTTTGGTGCTGGTGTTTTATTATTCAATTGATTATCTTTATTTTGATCCTTAGGTTGCTTAGGTTTTTGGCGTTTTGGAATAATAAATTCTCTTGTATAGTTTTTATCCCCCATTTGGTATGTTAATATTAATGATCTTGTTTCTTCATTAAAAGTTGCATTTACAATATAACCGTTTTCTCAGCCTGTTGTCTTACCCTCTTTAACATAAAATAAGGCATATTTCTCATTTGAATTATCAAATGATAAATAAGGTTTAGAACGGCTTTGGTTTTTTCCGTATCATTTTAATTGAATTTCTTTTTTATTTTGGTTTTTTTCTTTGTTTTTAGTGTTTTTTATATACCCTTCGATCATATTATCAAATACATCACCAACATTTCCATCCATATCATTTAGAACTAGTAATTCATGTGCAGTTGAATCTTCTGATTCAACTGCGTTTTTGTTTTCTGTTTGATTGTCTTGATTATTTTTTGGTTCTGGTGATTTATCACTAGAATTTTCGCTACTATTATTTTTAGGTGTTGTATTTTCTTGTTTAGTTTGGGTTGTTTTAAATTCGAAAATTTGACTAAAAACTTCTTTTGAATAAATAAATTTGTCTCCATCTTTTGTTGCATATTTATAGTAAATTATTAATTCATCATCCTTAATTTCATAAGTAATTAAATAATTGGGTTCAGTCTGATTTCTATGATTTACAATAAAATAGTTGTTATTTAGATTATTAGCTCTAAAAACGGTTGTGGTTTCGTAATCTACATCAGCCCAATCAAACTCTTGATCTTTATCTCATGCAATGATAGATTTTTGGTATGTACTATAAAATAATTTTTGTTGGTTTGATACCACTTGTGATAAAAGATTATTATCACTTAAGGTAAATAAATTACGATTGTCTCACCCATATTTATCCAACTCGTTTTGGATGTTTTGAGTAGTATTTTCAGAATCCTTTTGATCATCTTTAAGTTTTCTATCTATATTTGTTACGCTATTACAACTTACAACAAAACCAATTGGTGCAAGTGCTAAGGTTAATTTTAAAAAGTATTTTTTCATTGCTTCAATCCTCCTGTTTAAATAAGTATAGTTTCAAACTTAAAACAAAAGAAATAAAAACTTAGAAAAAATGGAATAAAAAATATTTGTTCAACATTGTGGCAATTTTCCAGAATATACCATATTAATTTTATTATTTATTTGGAAAACAAACCTATCTAGATTATAATTAAAAGTTTTTAAAAATACCTTGACAAGTGCCAAGGTTCTTAATTGTATTGCAATTTTTGTTTATATGTGTCTTTTGTAAGGTCTTTGATAAATTCAGTTAATAAATCAATTGTTGCTTGAATATCAACTAAAGATGAAACACCAATAGGGCTATGAAGATATCTTTGAGGAATTGAAATAGTCATTACAGCCGCTCCACCTGGTGCAAATTGTAATTCAGCAGCATCAGTTCCACCGCCACCAGCAACATATTTATAAGCTGGAATATTTTTCTCTTTAGAAATTTCAAATAAATATTTAATTAATTTTGGATCTGGTAACGTTCCTCCATCTTTAACTAAAATACTTACACCTTTTCCTAATACTGGTGTACCTTCTTTGGCGCCAGTTGTATCATGTGCGGCCCCAGTGTCTAAGGCAAAGGCAATATCAGGGTTAATAAGTTGTACAGCAGTCCTTGCTCCTCTAGTTCCAACTTCTTCTTGAACTGTACCTACTAAATATACATCGCATTCTAATTCTAAATCTACAATATTATTAGCAATAAATTCTAGTGCTGTAACACCAGCGCGGTTATCCATTGCTTTACCACCTACTAAATTATTAGCTAAGTTAATTGTCTCACCAGTCATTAAAATTTGATCACCAATATTAATGTTATTGTCTTGAACTTCTTGTTTAGTTTTAAAACCTAGATCAACATATAATTCATCATTAGTCATCGCTGATTTATACTTTTCATTAGTAATAATGTGAATGCTTGTATGCCCAAAGACTCCAGTAAATCTTTGGTTAGTTTCTGATGATATAACAATAGCTTTTGTTCCAATCACTGTGGAAGGTCAAATTCCTCCAATTGGTGTTACCATTAAATTTCCATTATCTTTAATACTACGCACCATATATCCAACCTCATCCATATGGGCTGCAATCATAACTTTAGGTGCATTTGGTTTATTTGATTTTTTATAAAAAATCACTGAACCAAGTTTGTCTCGTGAAATTTCAAACCTTCCAGGTTTAATTCCTGATTTTAAGCTATCAACAATAGTTTCTTCGAAACGGGAAATTGCTGAAAGTTCCATATAATGTTTTAAACGATCAAATAATGTTTGATATTTATTATCCATTTTACCTCCTATTTGTAAAAATAATTAAAAAGCTGATTTATAATCAGCTATATATAATTTATTTGGTGCCTTAGACAGGACTTGAACCTGCACGGATTGCTCCAGCGGATTTTGAGTCCGCAGCGTCTACCATTCCACCACTAAGGCAAAATTAAAGCAAATTAGTAATTGCTATATAATCTTTTATAGTTTTTTTGGTTCTTAAAAAAGTAAGCTTCAAATAACTCATTATAATTATACCCTAACATTTCAAAACAACCTAATGCTATTTCAAAAGAAATTTGAATATTTTCTTGACTTGGACTTTTTAAAATATCACTAATATTTATAAACAAATTTTTAAACTGCAAATTAAGATCATTATATTCATTAATCTTGGGTGTTAAAGTGTAAGGAACATTATGTTGATATGATAAACTAATGAAAAAATGAAGTAAATCAACAAATTCTTCCAAAATTTTATGTTTTGAAATATTTTTATTTTGTTTTCAATATTTAAAAGATTGTACTTCATTAACAAATTCTCCAGCTTCAACCATTAAAGCAAGGGTGCGTTGCAAGATGATTTCTTTTTTATTTAAATTAGGTGTCAAAGATTCTTGCTTTTTCTCAATCTTTTCATCTAATTTTTTTTGCATTTCAAATAATTGAATTAAATTCATAAGCTATGTTATTATACTATTTTTTAAATATTTTTATCTTATATTTGTTTATAAACTAGTTAATATTTATATATGAAACCAAAAATTTGTTGTTGGTTTTTCTATTTTATAAAATATTTATATTATTCATTAATATGTTGCTTAAATTTGGTGTTATATCATTCAATTAAAATTTTTTTAAAATTTATGAGAAATTCAAGTTCAGTGTTTTTATATTCTGAACTAACTTCTTTAACTTTAACAGTTTTGTTTTTAGGCAAACTAAAAACAGCTCAAGTAGTATATGGGATTATATCAGTTGTTATATATCTTGTGATTACTTCGTCAATAATATTTAATTCTATTGAATCATC
The DNA here is from genome assembly GCF_055523555.1 of Mycoplasma sp. 11548. NCBI lineage: Bacteria > Bacillati > Mycoplasmatota > Mollicutes > Mycoplasmatales > Mycoplasmataceae > Mycoplasma > Mycoplasma sp. 11548. The sequence continues at coordinate 383,909 of NZ_JBVFVF010000001.1, read as the reverse complement.
TGATTCAAATGGAACCATATAATAATACTCAAAAGATGTGTGAGCATCATCATCGTCAATATAAATATCATTATTTTTTAAAACTTCATATACATCTTGATTTTTAAGAAACATTTTTTGAAATTCTTCTCTTATTTCTGTCTCACTTATTACCAAATCTTCACGGTTATTTAATTCCTGGAACCTTTTAATAATAATTTGGTCAAAGTCTTCTTTGGTTTGTATTTTGGTCCAATTAGCCAGTTTTTTGCTAGCATCAACTGATTTAAAGAAATTTTGATTTAAAATATAATAATCATCTCTTCTAATTTTATTTCAATTAAAACTAGATGTAGGAGTATTAAAGTCATTGATAGTGGCTAATTCTTTAAATTTAGGGTGAATTTTATCATAAATTTCTTGAATTTCTTCTTGGACTTTTCACTTTGTCTCTTGACCAGTACTAAATCTAATTTTTTGATAAGGGTCACTCTGCAGGGGGTTAGGATCGCTTGGTTCTTTCGGGCTTTCAACATTAGCACATGATGCAGTAGCAAAAGTAAAAAGTGGTAAAATAGATGATAAAATACTCAAAAATAGTTTCTTTGTTTTTTTCATATAACTTCCTTTTATAATAATAAATTATTTTAATTATGTGCTAATAATAGTTTAATAACTAAATTTCTTATTTGTTAAATAATATAAAAATTAATTTCAAATTAATAATAATATTACTATATTTGTATAATAATAAAAAGTTTAAATTAAAGTATTAATGTAAATAAACACTATTTATTGAAAATTAAAATAAGCAGTTTAAAATTATTCAATAGTTTCGTCTGTATAAAAGTTTACATACTCAGTGTTATATCATTTAAAAAGTTTAGGGAAAAATTCTAAAATACCAGTAAGTTGGTCACCTGATTTGAAAAAATCAAGAATTTTAATTGTAATATTTTTACCTTTAGAAATACCAAAAACAGCTCAAGTAGTACTTTGCAACTTAAGTAAATCTTCTAATTTACTTTTCTCTTCGTTTTCATCAGCACGTGGGAACACATTTAGAACAATTGAATCCCCAGAATCAAATGGTATTACAAAATTAGAAAAAGCTCCACTTGCAAAATTAGTCCCTAAACCAATATCAGCAATGAAAATATCATTGTTTTCTAAATAACGATAAACATCTTGATTATTTAAATAGTTTTTTTCAAATTCTTGTTTAATTTCAGAATCACTTGTTATAACATCATCTTTGTTGTTTAATTCTTTAAACCTATTGATAATTATTTGGTTAAATTCATTCTTATTTGTAATTCTGATTCAACCAATTGAATCATGTAATTTATTGCCTTGAGGTACAGTATCAAAAAAACCTTTATTCAGTGTAATTCCTGAAGGTGCTAATTTATTTAAATTTTTCTTAGTTGTAGGCGGAACAAAGTCTTTAGATTTAATTAAGTCTTGCGCCTTATCAAGTATATTCTTAGTAACTTTCGCAACTCTTGGTAAATAGTTCTCACTAGTGATTGCAAAATTTTCTTTGTCTTCGGTTGTTAATTCTATTGTAGTTTGTACCTCTATTAAAGGTGTTTTAGACTCTCTTGGTTCTGGTGAACTAGTACATGAAAAAGTAATAATAGGAGTTAACATCGTAAGAGTTAAAGCACTAAATAATATTTTTTTCTTCATATTATGCATCCTTTGAATTTTATTAAATTTAATAGTTTTATTATATCATAAATATTTAGATTACTAAACTAAACAATTTGTATATTAGGGGGATTTTAATGGTGTTATTACATACATATAAAACCTTAGAATATCATAATTAGTACTTTTGTGTACTATTTTGAGTATTTTAAAAATTCATTTATATACCATTTATATAGCTCCACTTTATATAATTCTGAATCTGGTGAAATTTCGTTTAATGGATTGTGAATATTTAACTCATGATCCTTTGGTAAGGAAAATACTAACCAACTTAAAGCTTCGGGTATACCATCTGTATGGTACATGCTATATATGTTTCTTATATAACTTATTATTATCTTTCCATCTTTATAAAGCGGAATTAAAAAATCATTATTCTCATTTTGAGATGCCCAGTAGTTGTGAGGAAAGATAAAAATATTTTTGCTTTCTAATTCTTGGTATACATCTTTATTGTTTAAAAATATTAATTCGAATAATTCTTTTATTTGTCTATCTTCATTAAAATTATGTAGTTCACTAAAACGGTTTATTATTAACTTATTAAAGTCTTCTTTTGTTGTAATTTTTATATGTTTACTTTGTTTTATATCTTCAGTATTATGGAAAAAATTACTGTTAAAAGGTATTCTAAATCCACTTTCATCTTTTTGTGTTCTATAATCCTTTATAAACCAACCATCAACTACCCAATTACCGGGTATAAAAACATCAACTTTTGCAAATTCTTTATACTTAGGTAAAATATCCTGATAAATTCTGTCATGGCTTAAAATTGTTGCTTTTTTCGTGGGCATTCTCGGAATTGTAGAATTTGATGTAACTGGATCTTTTGTAATTATTCTCTGCGGATTTTTTTCTTCAGAACATGAATAAGATACTATTGGCAAAAAACCAATAAAAAACAATAATTTCTTAATCATTATCTCTCCATACGTGGTGTGTAAATGCAATTACATCAATCGATGAGTTTGAATATGTAAAATTAGTATTTTTATATATTCTATATCTATAATTTCCAGGTGCCTGTACCTTATATTCTAATAATTCATCATTACTAACCACAGAATCAATGCTTTTTACCTGTTCCCAAGTACCATCAGTTGTTTCTCTTTCCAAGATAAGGTTGTAATCAGTAAATAAGTTACCATTTTGTTTTTTAAGTAATTCAGAGTAAGACATTTTTTTATCTTTTAAATATTTGTCAACTTCATATGTAGTTATTATTTCTGGTATAGTTCATTTATTTAGATAAGACCTCAAAGTATTATTATTTCACCAATACGACTTATTTGTATAAAAATCATTAGGATCTCTTTCAGCTAGTAATCCTGCATTAAATAATCATGAACTTGCTACTTTTATAGTGTCATTAGTTAAAAGGCTAATTTTTTCACTTGTATAAATAAAACCTTTTGGGTCAATAGTTTCTATGTTCATAACTTTATAATTGTCGGCAGCGGATAACATTGACATAAAGTTAACAGTTCCTGATCCATATTTTTCTGCATATCCACTAGACTTATAATTCAAATTATCAAGTTTGGGGGAAATAGATGAGGCTGATAAAATTGCTTTAATAATAGGAACGACACTAGAACCTGCTTTTATGTTTGGTTTAAATTTTAATAAATTTGATATTAGACCTGTAACTACAGGCGCCGCATAACTAGTACCATTATAATATTCATTAGTGTCGTAAACAGGATTATAAAAATAAGCAGGGGCAACCACTAATGGTTTGGCAAATTCTTTATAGTCCTTTGCTAATTTAAAATTAGAGTACTCGGCAACTATATTTTTCTTCAAATTTTCTTTGGATGAATAATTATTAAGAGCACCAACTATAACTGAATTAAATGATAATTTAGTATTTGTAATTAAGTGATCTGATTTTTTACCATCATTCCCGGCAGAAATTACATTTATAACTCCATACTTTCGTGCTATATAATCAAGAAAGTATGAATTCTCATCATATCCAATATCATAACTTTTATATCTTATGCCATTTTTATCTTCCATTCTTGGTCCATAACTATGGTTAATGATTCTTATACCTTTTTTAAGGACCATTTCTTCAATACTTTTCATTCAATCACTATTTTTACCAGTGTTTTTAAAAGTTCGTAGATAAATTTTAGATGATCTATCAATGCCATATTCTCCACCAATTATCATCGGCACCATTGTTGAATGCGTTTTATCTTTTGCATTAGTTTTTCCATTTGATTCTTTAATATCAATGCCATTATCAAATAATACTGAATAATCATTGTCAAATGAATAAGACCAAGATTCTAAAACACCTATTTTGTTTGAATTTGTATTTTTTAACCAATTTTGAGCATTCACTATTTCAATATTATTATTAACAGATTTAGAATACTTTTCAATATAATAATTGTATATTTTCCTTATTTTAGCTTGTGTAAGATCTTTTGGAATATCTACTGTTGTTTCTCTCGCTTTTTCTAGTAAATGCTTTTTTCCATCAGTCACTTCTTGATTAGCACCATTATTCTCAAAGACAATAAATTTATAAATTTCTTTCCTGTTCATTAAAGCTAGTGCAAAGTCTTTTCTTTCTTGTTCAGTGTGAAAATAAAATCAAACAACTGGTAAAATTTGACTAGTTTCTACAGTTTTATACTTTAAATTTAAGTTATTTACGTTATTAATAAAACTATTATTAAATTTCCATATATAAGTTTCTTCATCTATATTCAAATGTGGGTTTAGTAATAGTTTTAACTCATAATCATTATTAATTTTTGTCACAATTACTTCATCATCCCTATTGTGTTGAGTTGTGACTTCTTGACCTCTCACTTCAACATTACTCTTTTTAAGATTATCGTATCATTTTTCTAATTTTTTATCGTTTGAATTAGTCGTCGAAATTCAAAAAATTGATGCCGCGAATCCCACTGTAATAATAGGAATTAGAATTGTTCACTTTATTTTTTTCATAATATTGTCCCTTAATTAGTTTACACATAAAAATTTCTAAAAGCATTTATTTAGCAATAGTGATTATTTTAATATATACAACTATATAATATAATTTTATCAGATATTAAAATAATTTATTGATGTGTTTTATAAAAAAATATTCGTTTTAAGACGAATATTTTCAATTTTTAATTATTCTTCAACAACTGTTGCAGTATCCTCATCACTCTCAGGTTGGTTTCCTCGATTTGTTGCGTTTTGTTGTGCGGCATAGTTTGCAAAGTTACGCATCATATTTTCAACTTCATCAAGTTTAGTTTTAAGAGCCTGGATGTCTTTTTTATCTAATAAATCTTGTAACTCTTTAATAAGTTTTTCTGATTCTTCTTTTGATTTAGCATCAAGTTTATCACCTTGCTCTTCATTTGCTTTTTTAATTTGAGAAATTAAAGATTCAGCACGTACAACTGTTTCAGCTTCTTCTTTACGTTTTTCATCAGCTTCTTTATTAGCTTCAGCTTCTTTAATCATTCTTTGAATTTCTTCCTCAGAAAGTTTTGATGAATTAGATATGGTTATTGTTGCATCTTTATTAGTTTTTAAATCTTTTGCAGTTACGGTTGTAATACCGTTAACGTCAATTGAAAAGCTAACCTCAATTTGAGGAACTCCTCTAGGGGCTGGCTCAATGCCACCAAGGTTAAATTGCCCAAGTAATTTATTATCTGAAGCCATTGGACGTTCCCCTTGTACAACTCTAATGGTAACTTCTGATTGATTATCAGCAGCTGTTGAAAATACTTGAGATTTAGTTGCTGGAATTGTGGTATTTCTTGCAATTAAAGGTGTTGAAACTCCACCCATTGTTTCAATTCCTAAAGTTAAAGGTGTAACATCTAATAATAAAATATCATCAATATCTCCAGCTAAAACAGCTCCTTGAATAGCAGCACCAATTGACACAACTTCATCAGGATTAATTGAACGGTTTGGTTCTTTACCTAAAGTTCTTTTAACCATATCTTGCACAGCTGGCATTCTAGTTGATCCACCAACTAATAATACTTCATGTAAATCTCTTGCAGTAACTCCTGCTTCTTTTAAAGCATCTTCAATTGGTTTACGAGTTCTATCTAATAAGTGGGCTGTCATTGTTTCAAATTCACTACGTTTTAATTCTAATTCAACATTAACCGGTCCATTTTCCGTTACAGCTAAAAATGGTAAATTAATGGTAGCAACAGCTTGACTTGAAAGATCAATTTTAGCTTTTTCAGCAGCTTCCTTCAATCTAGCTTTAGCCATTTTGTCATTAGCTGCATCAAAGTTATATTCTGATTTAATTTTTGCAACTAATCATTTAACAATTTCGTTATCTCAATCATCTCCACCAAGGTGGTTATCTCCACTAGTTGAAAGAACTTCAAAAGTTCCGTCTTCTAATTCTAAAACCGAAACGTCAAATGTTCCTCCACCAAGGTCATAAACTAATACTTTCATTGATTTATCAGTTTTTTCTAAACCAAATGCAAGTGCCGCAGCAGTTGGTTCGTTAATAATTCTTAAAACATCTAAACCAGCAATTTTACCGGCAATTTTTGTTGCCTCACGTTCAGCATTATCAAAATATGCTGGAACTGTAATAACTGCTTTAGTTACTTTTTGTCCTAATTTTGATTCTGCGTATTCTTTCATATATGAAAGGATCATTGCTGAAATTTCTTCTGGTTTATAATCTTTGTTATTTGCACGTACTGTTTTATCAGTGCCCATTAATCTTTTAATTGATGTAATTGTGTTTGGGTTTGTTTCTACTTGACGCTTTGCAACATCCCCAACAATTACTTCTGAATTTTTAAAACTTACTACTGAAGGGGTTGTACGTTTTCCATTTGGATTTTCTAATACAATTGGGTTTTTCCCTTCTGTAATTGATACAACTGAGTTAGTTGTACCTAAATCTATTCCTAATACAATTTCTTTTGCCATTAACTCTCCTAATAATATTTATATTTATTTGTTTTTCTAAAATAGTTGTCTAATCCAACTAAGAATATTATAGCACATAAATTAGCAAATGAAGCAATTAATTGCTAATTTTTTTAGAAAGTACTACTGATGCAGGAACAATAACTCTGCCATTTAAATATAGCCCATAACGAACTACTCTTAAAATTTTATTTTCTAAACCATTTGATTCCTTAAAATCAACTGCTTCTTGGCTTTGAGGATCAAATTCCTCATTTAAAGCTGGAATAATTAATTCTATTCCATGATTATTTAATAATTCTTCAAATTGCTTTGATACAATATTGAAACCATAAATATAGTTTTTAACTTCTGTTGATTGTGAAACTTCCCCAGCTCTTATAGCTGCCATAAAATTACTAAATGGAATTGCAAAGTCTTGTGCAAAACTTTGAATTGCATATTTTTTTACTTCAAGCTTTTCTTGATCTAATTTATTTTTGTATTCTAAAGTAGCTTGATCAATTTTTTCTTGTGCTTTTTGGCTAAATTCTTGTGCCTTATTTTTATATGTTTGATTTAAATTAAATAATTCAACATCTTTAAGCATTAATTTTTTTTCTAATTCTTCAATTTTTGCTTTTAATTCAAAAATTTGAGCATTTTGCCCTTCGCTAACTTTTATTTGTTCAACTAATATTAATGCTTTTTTGCCAGCAAAATTACTAATTTCATAATTTCTTGGAAAAGTTAGTTTAATTTCTAAAGCATCTTTAACTTTGCGACCTTTTAAATAATCATCAAAGTTTGGTAAAAATTCATTTTTACCAATAGTAATTTGCTTTTCAATTGAATATTCTTTAATTTCATTTCCATCAATTAATAATTTAAATCTTGCTGTTAATAAATCATTATGTTTAATTTTTAAATTCATTATTATTTACCTCTTTATTTTTATTTGATTCTTTGAAAAATGAATCAAGTACATTTATTGCAGTTTTCATGACATCAAAATCAGTGTTAGTAGCACCAACGGCTGATATTTCAGTTATTTTAGAATTATTTTCAATACGTTTCGACATAAATGTACCAGATGGCCCAACTGAAATTTTAATATTTTGATCAACCTCACTAGCATCTTGAATTTTTTCCCATACTGAACTATGCTCAATTAAATCGATCATTTTAGTTAAATCCTGGCGCTGAATTTGTTTGCTTAAAATAATATTATTTTTTCCGTAAATGCGTTTTTGTGTTTCTTGTTGTTTTAAATACGTATTAAAAACTTGGTTTACAATTGAATCAATAATTGATTGATAATTATTTACTGATTCAGATAACAAATCTTTAAGCAAAGCAACTTTGCCTGGTAATTCTTGCAACTTAGAATCAATTAAGCGTTCTTTAAAAATCCGAACCGCAATTTTTAGATCACTAACTAAAACTTGTCTGTCAAATATAATTATTTTAGAAAATACTTCACCTGTTGAAATAACTAATACAACTGTTGCTTTGTTTAAAGCAATTGGGACTATATCAATGCTTTTAAGCAATGAATCTTTAATAATTTCGTTAGTTACTAAAGTAATTCCAGCCATATCAGTTATGATACTTGCGGCTTCCTCTACAGTTTGATCAATACTAATATGTTTTTGCATTAAAATCTTATCAACTTTATCTTTCATCTTTTGATCTCAAGATCGTGATAAATATTTAGCATAATAATCCAATCCTTCAACAGTTGGGGTACGCCCGCTAGAATTATGTGATTTTTTAAGATATCCATCTTTTTCTAATTCATTCATAATATAGCGTACTTTAGCACTAGAACAATTTAATTTCTCACCGTATTTTTCAATTAAATATCCACTACTAATTGGATTCCCTTCTTCAATATATAGTAAAACAGTATACTGTAAGATCGGTTCTTTTTTCTTACTAATTTTTTGATGCATAGACGTATTATACCATAAGAAATAAAAAAATTAGCAACATAATTATTTTATTGCTAATTTTTAATTATTAATAGTGTCCATTCTTTCACTCATTGATTTCACGGGGTGTGCCTAAAACATAATGATCATCGTTTATCTTAATTCATTCAGGCTGGTTATCTTCATTATAATCATGCATATTTATATCATATACATAACCAATTAAACTACCTTTTTTAGCTTTAATTGATGGAACTGCATCTAATAAACTTTTGGTATAAGGATGAAGTGAATTATTCATAATTTCTTCAGTTTTACCGACTTCTAATAAGCGACCTTTATTCATAACTGCAATTCGATCAGAAATATATTCAACCATACGTAAATCATGGGCTATAAATAGGATTGTTAAGTTGTATTTTTCTTTCAGTTCGTTAAAAATATTAACAACTTGCGCTTGGATTGAAACGTCTAGCGCGGAAATTGGCTCATCAGCGACAAGAAGTTGCGGCCTTAAGACAACGGCACGCGAAATACCAATCCGTTGCTGTTGACCTCCTGAAAATTCAAGTGGATATCTACGTAAAACTGATTCATCAAGCCCAACAGAAATTAGGATATCACGAACTAAAAGTCTCCGAGCTTCTTTTTCAGTAAGGTTACTCATTTGATCTCGTTCAAGTTTATATTTTTCTAAAACTGATAAAGCTGCTGGAAGTCTTTTAACTTGTAATTTATGTAAAAATTTATTATATAAAGCTTCATAGGCAGCAAATTCATCTTGGTAAATATTTTGATTTAATTCATCTAAATATTTACCAAAGAAATCTTTATTTTGGTCATTATTCTCAATTTTCTCATAAACTTCTTTCAAAGTATTTTGATCAAAATTATAGAATAAAATTTCACGTGAGTTTTTAGTATTTAATAAACCTTCTGAAACAATGGTTTCAACATTTGCATGCGGATTTAAAGAGTTTGCAGGATCTTGGAAGATCATTTGAACTTTATTAGTTAAAAAGTTTTCAATTGCTTTATATTCTTTTAGTGCTTTTCCAATTTTTAAGCCTCGGGTAAGTTTTTTAGGTAAAACCTTATCAAAAAGTTTAATTTCACCAAAACTGTATGGAACTAACCCAACTAAAGTTTTTCCAATTGTACTTTTCCCAGAGCCTGATTCTCCAACTAAACCTAGCACTTCACCATGGTAAATATTTAAATTTAAATCTGAAACTGCTTTAAATGATTTATGCCCTTCCCCATAAGTAATGTCAACATTACGCAATGTTGCAAGAATCTTCTCGTTATGTTTAGGAGTAAGCATATCTTGAACACCAGGTGTTTGGTAACGAACTGTAGTTACTTTTTGGAATAAAAATTTATTGTGAGTATATTCAACTTTAGTTCTTTCTGGTTTCATTTTTATTGAGATACTCCTTCCATATATCTTGAATTAAATAAGGTGCATAATATTTTTGTGTTTTATCATCTAATAAAGCAGATTTAACACGGTGTGTGTCTGAAATTCAGTAAAAATCTGGTTCGCTACTTAAATCCTTACCTATTGCATAGTCATTTCTAACGGCAAAGGCATCTCCAACAATTTTATTTAAGTTAGACGGAACACTTCCTCGGATTGTTGCTAGGCGGTTGCCTTTATTAACATCAGGCATACTTGAAATTAATCCTCATGTATAAGGGTGTTGAGGGTAATTTAAAATTTCAGTTGCAGTTCCTTCTTCAATGATTTGCCCTGCATACATAATAGAAATATAATCAGCTATAGAAGCAACAACTCCTAAATCGTGAGTAATGAATACAATAGCTAATTTTAGCTTTTCTTGTAATTCTCTAATAACTTCTAACACTAGGGCTTGTACTGTTGGATCAAGGGCTGTAGTTGGTTCATCCATAACTAAAATTTTTGGCTCAAGTGCAACAATAGCAGCAATTACAACCCTTTGGATCATTCCACCACTCATTTCATGAGGGTAAAGTTTCATAACTGCTTCAGGGTCATTAATTTTAGTTAATCTTAAAAATTCTAGAGCTCTTTCATAAGCTTCTTTTTTAGTTTTAACAACCTTATTAAGTAGCATCCCCTCCATAATTTGAGCTCCAACTTTCATTGTTGGATTTAATGTTGACATTGGGTTTTGGAAAACCGCAGAAACAACTCTACCACGGTAGTTTGATTTCTCCCAATCATTAAAACTAAAGTTTTCAACATTGTTATTATAAAGTTTAATTTCACCTGAATCAATCACAGCGTTGTCTCCAGTTAATCCATATAATAATGATGTAATAACTGATTTACCTGATCCTGACTCTCCGATAATTGCATGAACTTTCCCTTCATATACTTTAAGAGAAGTACCTCTTAAAACTTTATTTTTTTGTCCAGGGACAGCAGGGTTAGTAAATGATAAATGCAAGTCATTAATCTCAGCAGCAATTTTTAATTTAGTTCCATTTGAAAAAGTTTTATATTGAACATTTTTTGAAAATTGTTCAAAATCAAATTGACTCGTTTTATTTTTATCAAATAATTTAGAAAAAACTTTAAAGTATGTTTCTTTATGGGTATGTTGCCTATCACATTGGCAAGCATAAAATCTTCCAAAATATTTTTCAATTTTACAGATTTTGTTGTTTTTAGTATTATGTACAAAAGTTTGTTGTTTTTCTACCTGTAAAACTTCTGGTTTGTGATAAAAACCTTTGGGACCAAAATATTCATCAATTTCAGCTTTACTATTATTTTTATGAGCTAAAACAGTATCTTGGGGGTTTTTATCCGCCGGCGATTCTTCATTAATAAATTTAGTATCTTCTATAATTTCTTTTTGAACTAGTTTATCAATAATTTGATTAGGTGGAGAAGTTATATATTTTTGAACAACTCGTTCAAGTCTAATTATTTCTGGTTGTTTTGCTTCGTATTTATATTCTTCGTGTTTAAAAACTACAATTTGTCTAGTTACGGGAGCTTTGGCTGTAGCGACCTCTACTCCCTGGTTAAAAACCTCGGACTCTATTTCTCTGAAGCGTAGTGATGGAACAAATTCTAAAGCAGGTCCACATTCTTCCTGACAATCATGAACCTTAGGTTCTTCAAATACCGGAACTGGTTCTGGTTCTGGTTCTGGTTCAGCAATTGGTTGTTCCTCTTCAATGGTTTCTTCATTAATAGGACCAGTGTACAAGTAGTCTGTTTCTTCTTCTGCTTGTTTCACAACCAAAGGAAGATGAACTGGTTCTTCAGTTTCTTCGTTAATAGGACCAGTGTAAGTTTCTTCTTCAAGAACCACAGGTTCTTCAATAATTTCTGGTTTCTGGTCCTCAACTGCTTGGACTACTTCTGGTTCTGGTTCTGGTTCTAACACAGGCTCCATTACAGGTTCAGGTTCAATAATTAGTTGCTCTTCTACTTCTTGTTCTACTTCAAGAATTGGTTCTTCAACAATAATTTCTAAAATATCATTATTAAATTCAGTACTTTTTTTGGCTTTTTTAGGTTTTTGGAAACGATATTTTTTTGAGTATTTTTTCATGATTCTCCTTTTATCTTTGTCTTCTAAGTGCATCTTGCACACTAGATCCAATAAGTTGGACACTAGTTGTGATTAAAATTAATATAGTCGAAGGCACAAATACATATCTTAAATATGCAGGGAATTGTTTTTGGCCTTCAGAAATTAAATTCCCTAATGTTGAAGCATCATCAATTGCAAGACCAATAAAGGCTAATGATGTTTCTGATAGTACTACTCCAGGAATTGTGAATACCAATTGGGTTATTAAAATTGGTAAAATTACCGGAATATAATTAAGTAAAATTTTTGTCATTGGAGTCCCCAACACACGTGAGGCAGATACTCATTCAAAGTGTTTTGCACGTTTAACTTGGGCTCTAATTTGGTTGGCCATACCCGTTCATGAAGTTAATGATAAAGCTAAGGCAATGACCCAAAACGTAGGACTAACAACAATAGTAATTAAAATTAAGATTAAAATCGTGGGAACAACTGAAATAATTTTAATAATAAAGGTAAAAAACTTATCAACTTTTTCAAATTGGCCCATCATTATACCTATTGTTAAGCCAATAATAACTTCAATTGTCGTTACGACAATGGCTAAAAGCAGCGAATACCTTAGCCCATGTCAAAGTCTTGCTCATAAGTCTCTTCCTAAATGATCAGTTCCAAAAATATGATGAATACCATTTGAATCTGTGGTATTAAAAGTTAAATAACGATTGTTAACATCAGTTGCTAATGGTGCTTGGGTAGTAAATGGGATTATAAATGATAATAAAATTAGACTTACTAATAAAATAAAGCCAAAAACACCAGTAAAGCTTTTTGAATATCTGTAAACAAATTCCTTGAATGGTTTTGCCTCAGCATTCATGTGTTGGTTAGTTGAATAATCAATTGTTTTGCCAATGATTTTCCAAGCTTGGTATTGAAATGGTGAAATTAATGGGTTCGGAGCAGTCGCTAAATTATTTAAATTTGTTTCTCCTAAATCATTACGATTTTTCAGTTTGGTTAAATAATTATTAAATTTTTCGCTAATGCTTTTTTTGCTATTAGGCACCTGACCCCCTTCTTCTGACCCTTGGGTCGATTACTTCATATAAAATATCCCTTGTAGCATAAGATAAAATTGTTAATAATGTAAACATCATAATTAAGAATAAAATGATGTTGTAATCTTTAGTTTGAATAGCTTGCAGCAATGTTGCCCCTGATCCAGGAATAAAGAAGATTTGTTCAATAAAAATACTTCCAATAAATGAACCAAAAATTACCGCTGGGAAAAATGTCGCAATTGGGAATAATGCTGGTTTTAAGGCGTGTTTTCATACAAAACGATTTTTTGAAAGACCTTTTAAATATGCAAATTTTGCATGCACAGAGTTTAGTTCGCGATTTAATTCAGTTCTTATATATTTAATATAAACAATAATGCTTCCAAGCGATAAGGCAAAAGCTGGTAAGATATAAGTAACTAAGTTATTTTCATTAAAAATATATGGCAGACCTACTAAACGGCCAATAAAGACCAAGACTAAAGCAAAGATAATTGACGGAACACTTGAAAAAATACTTACAAGTACAGTTGAAATATTATCAACTCATCCACCCGGATTTTTACCAACTCAAATTCCTACTGAAATACCTATTGTCACAGTTAAAATAACTGAACAAATTCCAACTAAAAATGATTTGTAAAATCTAATTCAAATAAAATCTTGAATTTCCCGACCTGGAAATAATGAAATAGAAATACCAAATTCACCTTTGAATAGTCCACCAAGATAATTTAAATACCTTTGGAATATTGGCAAATTAAGTCCGTATTTAGTTTCGATTGCTCTTCTAGCACCTTCGTCAAGTCCGGCTGTTAAAGAGTTAGATCCAGGAACTGCATTAATTAAGAAAAATGTAATAGTAATAACAATTATTCCAATAATAAAGAATTCTAAAATTATTTTAGTTAATCTAATTAATGATTTTGCAAAAGTAGAATTAAATGAAAATAATTTTTCAAATAATGAATAATCATTAGTTCGTTTTCCTGCAAAATAAATTGGATTAAGATCGTGTACAACTTTATTAAACATTATTAATTATTTCTCCCTCTTGGTAATCCTGATCTTGGTGGTCTTGTATAGTCATATGCATATTGTAATGAAAATTTATATAATGATGAAACTCCCGCAACTCTTGTAATTTCCCAGTTTGTATCAACTTCCATTAATGGCACGATAAAGGAAGCATCGCGCACAATTTTTTCAAGTTCTCCAATAAACACAAATACATATTCCTGGGTTCAACCCTGAGCTAATTCTTCGTTTGTAAAGTTAGCTGAGAAAAAGGCGCTTAAACGATCGCTATAATCTATCAATGATTCACCATCTTTGCTAAATGAAAGTTCAATAAATTTCTTTCAAAAATCAAATGTTACTTCTTGGTTATTAATAGACTGTTGAATATTCAATCTTTCTTTAGTTGTTTTTGTTAATTTAACAATATCATCGACTGACATTGTATTAATCAAAAAGTTTTTATATGCTTTTTTAAGGCGAGCATATTTCATATTATCATTATTTAATAATAGGTATTCTAAAATATAAGTAACAAATTCAGTTTTAAAGTTTGTCCCTAGATCACTAGCTAATTTTGCAGCATTCTGGTTAACAAAATTATTAATTTGACCATTTTTTGAAGTACCTTCTGGTTGATTTTTTAAATTATTAAAGTCTTGCCCAAAAGCAGCATTAGCAGCATTTTCAACTTTTGTTACTTCAGCTTTCAATAAACTTTGGAAAGTTGTTAAATTACTCTTTAGGTTATTTGCTTCTAATATTAAATCAATAATATAGTCAGTATAACCAAATGAACCTACAGGATTAGTTTTAAAACCAATTGATTTTTGTGATAAGGTATTAATTCCGTCATCTTTAAAGAAGGCAGAAACATAATCTTCAGCTCCATTACCACCTAGTTTATCGTAATTTTGATAGATAATATCATATTTTCCTTCTTCAATATATGAAGCAAATGTGTTTTCTGGTAAACTTTTAATATCTAACTCAATAAATCCATCAAAAGCAATTTGCAAGGCTTCTTTTAAGAAAAGTCCTGCGTTTTTTTGTTCATCAGATGAATTGTTTAAATATCTTAAAGATAATTTAGATAAATTAGGATATTTAGCTTTAAATCTGTTCATGTAAAACCGTGCGGTATCTAGGTTATAGGCAAAATCTTTACGATCTGTTTTTTCAAATAAGAAGCTTTTAGCTAAGTGCACAACAAAATCGTAGTTTTGCAATGGATATTCAACATTATCTTTAGTTTTAGAACTTAAATCACTAAAGTAAGTTTCAATATTTTTACCATTCTCAGTACGGTATTGACCATATGATGTAAAGGTATTTACTGGGAATGAAAAATCCCAACCAACAAACTTAATGATATTTTCACGGTTAATTGAATAATAAATTGCATTTCTTAAATCAGTATCTTGTAAATAACTTGCACCGTTTGTTTCAGAATCTAAGTTGAATCCATAAGCAATTGTTCCATAACCTGTATTTTTATTTAAAAAGTTTTTATATTGAGCATCTGATCAATAACTACTAATTTTTGTAGCGGGAATATAGGTTTGCGAAATATATCCATCTTCAAAAAATGTTGTATTTATGTTACGATCAGATGAAAAATAAATTTTAATTTTGTTTGATATTGTATTTTTAGCATCAAAGTATTCATTATTTTTCGTCAAGATAATTTGCCCTTGTGGACCTAAAACAACATCTTTACTATCCATTAAAAATGGTCCACTTGTTAAAAATGTCTTAGGATCTGATCCATATTTATCAATTCCACCAGCGACAGTTTCCACATAGCGGCGGTTAATTGGGTATAACTCTTTCATGATTTGGAAGGCCAAAAAGGTTAAAGTTGGTGTTTTATTTTGATCAAAAATCATAGTAAATGAATTTTCTGAGTTTGCTAATTGGTTATATACGTTAGCTAATTTTCCATCTAGTAATTTAAATTCCTGATATGGGTTCATGTATGGATTTTTAACAAGTTTGATTGTTTTTACTACACCATTTTTAGCAATATTGAAATTCTGAACTTGAGCATCTAGTTTAAACTCTGGATTAAGAATCATGTTTTCACTAATTGTTTGATTGCTATAATCTAAGAACAATTGTCCCGTATAAAATCCAAATTCTAAAGCTGCTTTTTTTATTTTTTCAACTTCTTCAGTATCAACAAAGTTACCTGAAGCATCTTGAATTTGTGGTTCCCATACTTTTTGATCTGGGTCCTGAATATATTCGTTAAATTCATTTAAAACATACCTACGACGTCCAAATGGATTTAGATAGTTTTTATTATGTTTAGCTAAATATTCTTTTTGAGCATTAACAAATTTTTCTGCTCCTCGAATTCCAAATTTAAGAATTTCATCTAATTTTTGAGATCCAGTATTTAAATCAAGGATGTATTCAAAATAATCACGAATGTGCTGAGCATCAATATAATCTCCATTACTCCAACGATTAAGTTTATCATTTACAAAGCCCGTAACTGCCATAAAGTTACCTGAGTTTTTTGGATTTCTAAAACCATAATATGTTCCTGTTTTGGTAATATCTGATGTTGATGAAGCTTTGCCTAAACCACCAATAACATTGAAATTATTTAATTGGTAATAAGATGAAGAAACTAACCCATAGCCATTTTCATTAGGACCTTTTAATGAATCTTTTAGTTTTCAAAAATCATCAAAGGATGATGAAAGTTCGCCTTTATCATTTACTGATCCAGATGTATCAGTTAAGACCAGTGCATAATCATTTGTTTTAATCAATCTTTTTAAGTTTTCATCTGGCCCGTCTTTAATGAATGAGTCTACTAAAGAAGGTAAAATTTTGTCAACAGATTTATATTTAACATAATTTAAGTTATTGATTGGTTCTGTTGCTAAACCCAAATCATAATCAATTGCTGAGTTTTGTCGTTGTTCATATCTTGGATCTTGGTTAGTAGTACAAGATGCAAGAGCTACAAAAGGAGCAATTGATGTATTTAAAAGTAAAAAAGTTTTTAATTTAAATTTTTTCACACTACCTCCTATCCTGTAATATTAAATTGGTAATCAATTGATATGATTGCTTTTCCTGTTTTTTGATTATTATTAATTTCATTTGTAATTTTAATAGGTGCTTGAGAAGAAGTTTTACCATTTTCAGCAATAGTTTCTAAATCACCTAAATTAAAGTTGGCAACAAAGTGTTGATTTTCATCAACAAATTCTAATAAATATGAATGTTTAGGTAATAATAATGCATCACGATATTTCCCCATGATTCCGTAGTCAGAAACTCACGAAGTATATCCTAAATCCTCAATATGTACTTTTGAATTTGCATCACCTTGTTTTTGTAAGTAAAAAATATTGTTTGTCTTATTGATATTTACTGATAAATATTTAACTTCTTTAGTTTCTAAATCTGTAAATTTAATAAATTTAATTTTTTGAGCGAGGTCATTTTTAATATAACCATACATTGCAACAGCATCTAAACCTTTGTGGCGGAAAATTCCAGCAACATTGCGAGACCCTACACCATAGTTAAGTAATTGTGAAACAAAGAAGGCTTTTGGTCGTGATGTAATTTTGTTTCCATCAAAATCTTTAAGGCGAATTGATTCATCAAATATTTCGGTACCATTATCATCATATAATTCCATGCCAATTTGCACTTTTTGGAAACGGTCCTTAAAGTAACCGTTATTTTTAGATAATAATTTTCCAAAGTATGAAGAGGATCTACTTTCGCTCCGAGACATAGCGCTAGATTCATTATTTGCAAATTCATCATATATTTTGGTTTTTTCTGCTAATATTTTTGCAGTAAACACAGCAGTAATACCACCAAATGTGCCTTGTACAGCTGCATATTCTAATTCATAATTTCTTTTATCTTCTTCACTAGCAAAAGGAACTCTTTGACCATTTATAATTCTACCGTTATTTTCTAGTGCATCCTTATACTCAGCTATTTTTTCTAAATAAGGTTTGCTTTGTTTTTGATATTCATAATATACATTTTTTACATTCTTTAAGTATAAATCATATTTAGCTGCATTAACTGCTTTGTATACTGAAGCATTAAGATCACTTTGAACATTTCTTCTATCTAACCAAAAGTCAAGGCCAGTAGCATCAACTACGTAATCAAGGCCTGTTTTAGCCTCATTAACCCCTGTAACATATTTAGGTAAGCCACCAAAATCATCTCAATTTGGAATATAAGTAGTTTGCACATAATCTCTGGTTAAAGTTTCTGAAATATTGTAAACATAATCGGTAAATTTATCACTAAGTAGTGGTTCAACTCTAGTTAAATTATAATTTAATACATCACTAGATGGAGTTCCATCGCTAAAAGCAGAATAAAGTAAATCAAGGTCAACTGAGGATTCGCTACCATGAGCATCAAATCACATTGTGTTCCCAACTAATCTTCACAAATCTTGTGTATTTAATTTATCAATAATCTGATTAATTTTGTTCTCGCTTTCATCAGGAAATATCCTGTGGATATATTCAGAAAAAGCATTTTGAATATCTTTAACGTCAAATACATTTGTCGTTCCTTCTTTATTTGGAGTAACATTTTTATCTAACACAAAACCTTTTACAAAATTAGGTTCGTCAAAGATAACACCATATTTTTTACTAAATAAAGCAGTATTATTAACTAATTCTTTTGCAGGGTTGAAATCCTTAACAAAGATAAAGTGCCCTGATTTAATAAATCGCTCCATAATTTCATTAGCAAGTAATTGGTCATCATTTAAGATGCCTTGGATTTCAGCTTCATTTGTTGCTGCTTCTTTAAATTTATCAAAATCTATTTTAGTTTTAACGTAATTTATATCTCAATTATATGATTCAGTAACAGCATCAACTAATCTAGCTTTTGAATAATCAACTGAAACATATTCAAATAAATCCCGTAGCGAACTAAAGCTTGGTGATTTGTTAGTTTGTCCATCATCAGTTATTTCTGAGTATTTGCCATCAGGGTATGCTTCATAAAGTGTTTTTTGATCTTTGCCAGTTAATCTTGAGCGAATGTTATTTAAAACAATTCTTTTAAAACTACTATTAATTTTTTCGGCATTTTGGTTAAAGTTATCCAATAATTCAGGATCTTGTAACTGATTTTGATCATTTATGAATAAAAAGATATATCTTGCCCTTGCATCCCTAATTCCAGTAAAGGTTCTTGCAAATAATGAATGAAAGGCTCTTTGAATTCGTGAAGTAGCATTAATGCCTTGATTTCGTAAGGCTGCAAGCGCATTAGTATGTTGGAAGTATGAAGCAACATGAGCATCATTATATTGTGTCCGCGGCATTGTATAGGCTGTATTAATCTTAAATTCATTGTTATCTTTATTTACAAAGGCATAAACATTATTTGTTTGTGAAATAAAGTAATAGTAGTATCCACTATTGTCGCTAATTTTATCAGGTTCAGAAGCAAGTAAAAACTCTTTAAGTTGCTCTATTAAAGAAAGATTATTTTCAACTGCCGTATATTCAAAAGCCCTTCTTGGATTTGATTCAGAAAACATATTGTTGTTTAGAGGATTGAGCTCGGCGTTATCATTACGATATAATAAATTATTTGATAAAAATGGGCTTAAGGGTTGTCCATAGAATGAGCCAATACTTAACTGCGGCTTCCCACCAATAATAGTATTAGTTGTATTTCAACCACTGTCTGAAACTAAACGAGTAATTAGAGCATTAAATGTATCACGAATAATTTTTACTTTATCATCAACATATTTTAATTCTTGAGAACTTAAAATAGTATTTAATGGTACGTTAATTACAGGGTTACCTTGATTATCATACATGTTAACTGAACTAACCATTCTTCCATTTTCTGTTACTTCAAAAGTAACAGGATCTAAAGTATATTGATTTGGATTTTCAGGATTAATTCTTAATGCTTTTTCAGTTAAACTTGTAGACATTCCGTCTTTTAAACCTGAGAGTAAAGTACCAATGACAACTTCTTCAAATTTATAATTATCTTTAGTTCCTGAGAATGACTTTAAAATTCCACTTATATATGGATTTAAAGTCCCAGATTCTTCATCAAATGAGTTTGCAATAAATAAATCACCTAATTTAACACCGCGCAATTTTGCCGCTTCTTGTAATCCGGCAAATGATTGTAAAAATCTACGTTTAGGATTTGCGATAATTTTTGAAATATCTTGACGATTGTTATCATCTGATCCTCAAATATCTGATGTTGTTTCAATGTATTTTGTTCCATCATTTTTAATGAAGTTAAACTTTAAAAATGTTCCCTTGTCTGATTCTTTACCTAGTGAATTAACTCTAGTGACTTCTAAATTAGTGCGAGCATCTAAATAATTCTTTAAAGCATCAATTGAATAATATGAAAATTCACTAATACCTCCACGAGTTGATAATCCGCCAACTACTACAGCCTTACCATTATCATTTAATGACTGGCTTTGATCTAAAGTAAAGTGATGTCCATATTCATGAGCTCCAACATATTTTAGGAAATCAGTAGATAAACCATCAAAGTCATCTAAACTAGCTGCTAAAAGTAATGGAACTCCAATACGGTCTGAATCAATAACTCCATAAAAATCACCTTCAGCTACTGAATATTCATAAACATAATTTGAATTTAAAGTTTTAACAATATGCGGACCAGTTCTTTTAACTCTGAGGTGTGGGTATTTTCTTAAAACACGCTCAATTAAACCATCATAAGTTTCCACATATACTTGGTATTTACGAGTTTCTAAGCCAGGCAATGGTTTTCCGTCATTATCTAACATTGAAATATCTTCAGGTCCATATTGCAAGGCAACCGGATTAATAGCTCCGCCATACCCTAGGCTACGCTTAAATTCATCAAATGCATTAAGCATATCGCTTGTCAAGTTTTTAGCATCAAATTCGATACTAATATTTTTGTCAAATTGCGCTTTAAATACACCATCACTAACAGATAAAGATTGAAGTTCAATCTCAAAAATATAATTAGCTAATGATTCACTGAGGTTTTTAATTTTTATAGCAGATTTATTTTTATCTAAAGCCTCAGTTTTAGTTTGGTAAATTTTTTGCACATTACCATCTTTGAAAATTCAGAACTTACGTTTAGATTTATCTTTATTAAATTCATATGCCTTATATCCATAAAAATCTAAGAAACTTTCAATATTAGTATCTAAAGTTTCTTTAAATGAAGTGTATGTTGAATATCAATAAGGAGTTAATGTTGTTGGTTTTTCTTGTTCTAATGTTTGTACATATTCATCACCATTTATTAAAAGAGTGAAACCTAAAGAATTTTCAGTTAAATTAACATTAACAATCTTTGATTTTTCAAATTTACGACTGGCATTAGCATTTGAAGAATTTTTAAAAATTTCTAAAAATTCATTAATTACATTTTGATCAGAAAAATTGTCTTGAAGAAATTCTTTTAAACTTGCTTCAGTGCTATTAACTGGGATAATTAATGTTTCTTCATTTAATAACGTAGTTGGTTTTTTCCCATCTTCACCTGCTGGTCCAGGTTTTTCTTGGTTTGGAGCTAGCAACACTAAAAACTCTTTATTTAATAAGTTATCTGGATTAAGAAGCGAAAGGAATTGCTGTGAAGCATTATTTTTTAATGCAGTAGCATACGGAATAGTCTTTAAGAAATTATCAAGAGTAGCTTTTGAACTTTTATCTCTAAATAATGAATAACTTAAAGCATCACGAGCATTACCATTTCCTGTTATTGAAGAATAAATTGGCATTGATCCAAAAAATGCATCAGGGAAAAATTTAATTTCGCTACTTTCTTTATGTAATGAAGAGTGTGAACCAAGTGTAATAGCATTACCATTTTGTTCCACACCAGGGACAATTCTAAAACTATTCAGCGTTAATAAATCTGGACCTCATGAAATATTATTAAAGAATCATAGAGTAAAGTCAATGAATTGTTTTGGCTTTACTGCAGTAACATATTCATTGTAAAAACTAAATGATCCATACTTAACTTGCAATACAAAACTTTCAGAAAAAATTGCGAAATATCTTTGGAAAAATTCATCAAAATCATATGAATTTTCCTTATCAAAAACAAATGTGAATTTATCATATGTTTCATTAATAGTCGCAACAGTTCTAGATTTAGAAGGATCTAAAATAGCAATTTCTGGTTTAAGTTTATTATCTGCATCTCGAATTTGAGAGAAATCATTTCTTAGTTGTTCTCTAGTAAATCCTGAATATGTTCCATTTAGCTCATCTGAATTTTTTGCATATAAAAACATTCCACCAACTGTTGAAGCGGAAACAAGAGTAATTAATGCAACAGATAAAAGAGCTTTTGTTTTTAAACTTAATTTCTTTTTCATTTTTACCTCGTTTTCTATATTTTTTTAATAAATATTAAAATTTTTAAATTTGTTTAAATTTTACCATAAAACTGAAAATATCGCATTAATTTTTGTTTTAGTTCGTGCCTTAAAATTAGTTATTAAACTATTAGGAGGAAAAATGACACTAAAATTAAAAAACAAATTAAAATATTTAATAGTTATAGGTGCTTTAGGAACAATTGCTGGTTCAATACCTTTGACATTAATGCTGGTTAATAAGCAAAGCCAAGGTCCAAAAGATGCAAAAACTGTTAATATTACAATTGATACAAAATTATTACAAAGTGAATTAATTGCATTAGAAAGTCAATTAAAATTTGAAACTAATAATTACAGTGCTGAAATAGAATCATATAAGCAAAATATTAGTGAAAATGACACTAAAATTAATCAAAACAAAGAAATTTTAGCTACGATTAACACTAAGCGCGATTTATTAATAAAACATGATCAATTAATTGAATCAATCAATAACAATATGAATTCTCTAATTGAAATAATTAATAATGATTTATACAGGCAAAATTTAGTTAAATATCTTTATGACACTCAAAACACAAATGAATCAAATGAAAAACTATATGAACTTGTTAAAAATGCAGCAAATAATTGAAATGCATTTTTAACAAGCATTAAAGAAAAAAACAACTCATTAAATGAGTTAATTGCCAATAATAAAGATAAATTTATAAATTCAGATCATAACCTTGCAATTCAACAAGAAAATATGAATTTATTAACTGGTATGAATGAAACTATCGAAGCAATTAAAAATGATAAATACACTATTGTAGCTACAAAAGATTTTTTAGATTTTTATGATAAATTTTTGATAACTATCAAAAATTATCAATTTATTGAAGAATTTAATCCTGAATTATTGACACTAGAATCTAATATAGCTGAAAAATCAGTTGATAATGCAACTATAGAAAACAAACTTATAAATCAAACAATATCTTTATATCAAATTCTTATTAACTACAACAATGTAATAAATAGTTTTTTAAGTGAAAATATTGAGAAAGTTAATAACGCAATTGTTAATAATCTTGAAAAAACACAAATTAACAAGATATATACTGAAGCATTGCAAAACCTTAAAACTTATCAAAATCAAATTGTTTCAGATTACAAAAAGATAATTAATGCATTAAAATTAACCTTTTCAAATGATCAGGATTTAATTTCAAATGTAGATAAATATGAAATAGAGCATGAACAATTAATTAATAAATTAGATAAAATCCTAAAAGATGCACAAATTGAAAAACAACTCAGAATTTCGTCTCAAAATATTCAAGAAATTACTAAGTTCATCAGCACTTCTTTTTCTGATTTATTAAAAGAATTGCCACAAAAAATATCTGGGGAATTTCAAAACTTGGAAAATATTCATTCTAATCTTAAGGAAGATTATCTTAATTTACAAAAAAAATTGGTACATATACAAAATTTAGAAAATGAGCATAAAATTTTAAAAACTAAATTGACAAATTTAGAATTAGAATTTAAAAACTTTAATGATGAAAGTGATGTCAATAAAGTTATTTCTGATGCAAATTTGAAAAACTTAAATGAAAAAATTCAAAACCGTAAAACCCAATTACAAGACTTAGAAAACCAAATATTACAAAATAAAGAAGATGTGAATTCTCTTAAAACAAATATACAAGCATCTACTAGTGAAATTAACACCACAATAAATGAAAATAATAAATTAGTTGTGAGTCACACTTATTTGCAAAATGTTTTAAATAGCAAATTATCACAAATAGATAATTTAACAAATGAAATAAAAATACTATCTTTAAAAAATGAGTTTAACCAAAATAAAAATATAGAACTTCAAAACCTGCTTCAAAAACGCGATGAGGATATAAAAGATTTGAAAAAACAGACCCAAGATTTAAAGGACAATATTTTACTTAAACTAAATGATATTGATGTATTAAACAAAGAAATCGCAAGGCTAAATATTGAATTAAATAATGCACAAGATGATAATCTTGCATTACAAAGATCAATAAACGAAAAAAATAACCAAGTTTTAAATCTAGAAAACGAAGTTTTATTATTACAAAATCAAATTAATGAAATAAACATAGTTTTAGCTCAAAGAGATGAGTTAATCAAGCAATTAGAAAAAGAAAATAATAATTTGCAAAATGAATTAAATACCCAAAGGAATAATAATTCGGAATTATCAAATCAGAACAATACATTAGTAAATGAAAATAATTCTTTAACTGCTCAAATAGCAAATAAAAATAACATAATCACACAATTAAATACCCAAAAAGCGGAATTAGACAGCAATTTAGCATCTCAAAGAGAAAAAAATGCACAATTACAAACTCAAAATAATCATTTAAATAAGGAATTAAATACTCAAATGGCTACTAATGCACAATTATCAACTCATAATGATGACTTAACAAGCGAAAATAATGCATTAAAAGCCCAAATATCCGATAAGAATACCTTAATTAGCCAATTAAGAAATGAAAACCAAGATTTAACTAAGCGTATTCTTCACCAAAACCAAGTTATAAATAATTTAAACCAACAAAACCAAAATAATAACAACCGTATTGATGAATTAACACAAGAATTAGACAGGGAAATATCTAAAAATAATGAATTAATAGCTGAAAATCTAAATAAAATTAGTGCACATAATCAAGCAAATAACATGATTAAAAACCTTCAAAGTCAAATTGAAATTTTAAAAAATAACATTAGGAATTTAGATTATGAAAATTCCACATTAAAGGGCAAAATTAGTAACACTCTTACTAAATTAAATAAAATATTAGAACAACTTAATTCTTATACACCAACAAAAACACACCAGGCAAATACCACCAGTACTTATACATATACTAGGTATGAATATCGTATTAATTATGAATATTCTTATAATAACTTAGAAACATTACGAACCACAATTATTGCGGCAATTAACGAAATTATTAATCTTTTAAAATAAGAGAGAAAAAAACCCTAATGAGGGTTTTTTGTTTATGATTTTGTTTTATTAAAATAATATGTTGTAATTTTAGACTGTAATTCATCTGAAACAGGGTGGATATTTTCGTGAATTAAACCAACACTATTATTAATTTCATAAAGATTTATAGCAATTGCATCTTGACCACTAACCGGATCTAAAAAGTAATTTTGTAAAACTTGTTCATAATCAGCAATATTAGTTGGCACATAATTTACATAATCAAAATTAGTAAAATTATATTTATCTTTAGCATTACTAAAATCTAGTATTGCTATTTTTCTTGCTAAAAATAATCCAATAAAAGTTTTTTTCTCATTGATATCATTTATGTCTTTTAAAGTTTCCTTTAGATCTTTAAAACTATCTCTAATAAAACCAGTAAATAAATCAATTTCAAATTCGTTGTTTAATGTATCTTGTGAAGTGGTAAATTCTTGCGGAATTTGTTCATTACTATTAACAATTTCGATAATCTTTGTATAAAAATCATTTGCATAAGTATCAAGATGTTTTTTAATAATCTTGATAAAGAGATTTATACGGTCCTCAAATTCTACATCTTGGCCATTTTGGTATTTTTTTTGTATTGATAAGTATTCTTGATAATTTTCTCTATTTTCATCTAAACTTAAATCAATTAAATTGCTAAATTTATCGATAAAGTTTTCAATATCAGAACTTTTATAAGAATCATTTAGCTCAGTTAATTCAGTAAATTTAAGTTGTTTCCAATTAGTTACTAAACGTTTAAACATTGTTTTATGTTGAATATCAATAAATTGGTCTTGATTAATATCATTTGTTAATGCTTTAACATTGTTATTTTCTAGTAATTCTTTATATGAATTAATGATTTCTATGGTTCCTTGGAAAAAACTTTCAGATGCCTTTTGTGCATATAATTTTGAATTTTCTTTAGATACACCAGATGAAACAACTAGGCCATCAAGTAATAAAATATTGTTTTTAGGTTTGATGGCTCTGATGTGCCCATCTTCCACTAAATTGGGAAAATTATCTGATCCATAATAAGCATCAATTGCATCACCATTATACATAATAGCAACATTAACATCATTACGATTCGGATTAATTAAATTATTAACAATCTCCAAACCATCACCATTAAAGGAAATGTGTTTTGCGTCTTTTACATGGTATCCGGTACCATCCTTAATTAAATCAGCAAATGCATCAATTAAAATTTTATAGGTTTCGTTACCGTCAGTTTCATTGTCTAAAACTTGACCAGTAAAATTATTTTCGGTTCTACCTTGAGGTAATGGCCAATATGCAGAGCCATACATCATATTATCCCTAATTGCATCAGTAATATATCATTTATTAAAATTATTCATACCAAGAATCTTGAGAACATTTATAAATGATAAAGGATCTTTAATATCAGTATTTTTAAAACTATCTTCATACTTTGTAATATCAATTGATCCTTCTTCATCAGAAATTTCTTGAGCAACTGGGTTTTTCTTAATATTATAAGCAACAACCATATCTTGAGAAAAATATGGATAGAAATATTCCCACATTTCACCACCATTTTCAAGTTGATATTTTTGAAGATGGTCCCATATTTCTGGTCGAAGTGTTAATTTTACATATGCTTTAATTAATTGTTTTTGTTTTAAAGCGGCATTAAGTTTATCCTTATATAAATTTTGCTCGCTTACTGATAGATTAGAAAAAGCATTAGAATTAACAAAAGTTTTTAAATTATCAGATTCTAAAAACCCATCTAATTCAGGCAAATTTAGTAATGCAGCATAGTCAATTTTGCCAATTAGTTTCTTTTTAACTAATTCAGCAGCTAAAAAATCAGATCCAATACCAGCAACTGCTTTATTATTAATTAAAGCAGTGCTGAATTGGTTAATTTCATCAAATTCTTTGTAATCAAATGTTTCATTTAATTTGTCAATATTGTCACTTGACATATATGATTTATAGTTATAAAAACTTGGTTTGAAGTTTGTGGTTAATTTTGTACCTAAAACTGCTCCAAAAACAGAGGCAATTGCAACAATTCCTCCAGATAGCAATATTTTTGTTTTATATTTTTTTCATAATTTCATTTTAATTACTTTTTAGATTTATAAACTGCATATGCAATGTTTGAAATTAAAACGATAAATAGCACAATCGAACCAAGAACTAAACCTCATGGTTCAAAAGCACCTTCATAAAGTTTTGTGCCCAGTGTTGAGGTATTAGATACAGTTCTTGTGATAATAAAATCATCAAAACTAAAAACTAAACTAACAACTAAAACACTAATAATTGAAGGAACCATATAAACTAAATATGTTTTAACTCATGATCTAAATTTAGAGTAACCTAAGTCTTGCGAGGCTTCGTATAAGTTATTATTAAATTTTTCACTTCTGGGTAACATTAATAGAATTCCATATGGTAAAGTCATAACTGTATGACCAATAATAACCCTTCCAAATCCTTCGCTATCTACTGCAACAATTCCAAAAAAAGAGCTAAAAACTAAAACTAGTCCAATTGCAGTGATATTATCAGGGTTGATTAATGGAATATTTGAGGTAACTGAAAGTGTAGTACCTATTAAACGATTTTTTCTGCGGTATATTGCATAAACAGTTGTTAAACTAAGGCTAATAACTAAAGCACTAACAATAAAACCTAATAGCATTGTATTAATTAAACTTAAATCACGTCCAGCATCAAATAAACCTTTTCAATTATCAAGGGTGCTGCCAACTCAAGTTGGGTTAAATTCACCTTTTGGAGTTGGTTTATTAAAACTAAAGATAACCCCAAAAACTAATGGCACATAAATAAAAGCTAAAATTAAATAAATATAACTGTTTCTTAAAAAACTAGTAATTTTATTCATAGTGAGCCCCTTTTTTAAGTTTAAAAATTAGTTTTGGTGCTAGTTGTAATAATGAATATAATCCAATAAAAATGGCTGATACAACAATAACTAACATTGATCCACTGCTTAAATCATATTTATTACCTGGATTTATTTTTGAGTTAATCACTATTCCAATTAATTGCTTTTGTGAACCATCTGGTAATAATTTAGCACTAACGATAAATGTCGTAGCACTGGATAAAAAGATGATTCCTAGACCACTTAAGATAGCTTTAGTTCCATAAGGAATTACCACTTTAAAAAGTGTCCCAGTTAAACCATATCCTAAATCATGACTTGCTTCAATAATATTCTTTGGCATATCTTTAAAAACTGTATATAAAGGCATAACCATTAAAGGAATATTAAGATATGTTAAACCAAAAATAATAAAGAATTCATTATTTAATGATTTTGGATTTGAAGCAAAAACCGCAAGGGCTAGTCCTTTAATTGAATAAATCCTTGCAACAGTGAAAATAGCTAAAGGACTGATAATTAAACTAAGTGCAAAAATTTTGAATAATTTTGATTTTGAAGTTGATACAAAATATGCATATGGGAAACCGATTAATAAGCATAAAATTGAGGATACAACTCCAATTCATAAAGATCTAAAAATAATATTTCAAGTATTTGAATCTTTGATTAAAACATATGCATCAAAATCTTCAGTTGAAAAGGCACTAATAACAATCATCAAAATAGGTAATAAAATTAAAAAGATTGCAATAAAAAAATATGGTAGAAATAAATAAGCTTTTTTATCAAAGGTGAAGAGGGATTTAATTTTTGAATTCATTATGATTATAATCTCACTTTGGATCTTTTTTCATTAAATGAATCGAGTCAATTGTTCAACTTAAGTATACTTTTTCATTTAGGTCAAATTTCTTCGCAGTTTCAACATTAAAAATATTACCATCATTTGCTTCAATTTTAAGGTAGTAGTAAGAGCCACGGTATGACACATCCACAACTTCACCAATAATCTTACCTTCTTTTTTAACTTGTTGGCCACTAGTTATATCGATATCCTCAGGACGAATTAAGACATCAACTTCAGTATTTTTTGGAAACTCATCTTCCTCATGAATAGTTTTATATTCACGACCAAATAATTTAACATTCCCACCACCAGACATTTTAGCTTGGAACACATTTGAATCACCAATAAATTTAGCAACCCAAATATTAACAGGATAATCATAGATATTCTTAGGAGTATCATATTGTTCAATAACTCCATCACGCATAATAGCAATACGATCTGATAATTCTAAAGCTTCATCTTGATCGTGGGTAACAAAAATAAACGTTAAACCAAGTTCTTGTTGTACACTTCTAAGTAGAACTTGCATTCTTTGACGAATTTTAGCATCTAAGGCACTTAAGGGCTCATCTAGTAATAAAATTTCGGGTTCAATAACAAGGCTACGGGCCAAAGCAACTCTTTGCTTCATCCCTCCAGATAATTCAGAAATAGCTTTTGTTTCATTACCGGATAAACCAACTATTTCAATAATACGTTTGGTTTTTTCATTAAGCTCTTCTTTAGTCATACGGCGCTTAAAGTATTTATTTTCATAATCTTGAACTTTTAAATCCACAAAATTTTCTCAATATGAATATTTAAAATCAGAGTCATCAAGCCAAGTTTGACGTTTGTTGAATTTATATGTTCCTTGTTTTAAGGTTTGTAATTCTTCTAAATATTTATCTTGGATTTTATCTAATTCATCCATTTTAGCTTTTGCTTTGGCTTCTCATAATACTTTTTTCTTTTCTAATTCATTTAATCGAAAACTACTTACAGTATCACGTGGTACACGTTTTAGTTTTAATCCATATAATATATTTCCATAGACATTTAAATGGGTAAATAAAGCATAGTCTTGGAAAATAGTTGAAACATTTCTTTTATGAGGCGAAAGGTCCTTTATATCACGACCATTAAATTTAATTTCACCACGGGTGGCTCATTCAAAACCACCAATTAATCTTAAGATAGTTGTTTTTCCAGACCCAGAAGGCCCAAGTAAGGTGACAAATTCACCGCGATTTATTTTTAAGTCAATATTGTTTAAAACTGTTTTGTTATCAAATGTTTTAACAATATTTTTTAATTCGATAATATGTTTAATATTCTTTTTATTATTTGTTTTCAATTTGCTCCTTTCTAACTATTAAAATATGCAATTAGTCAGTGGGGAGACGGTATCAAAAAGATTCTCGCAATATTCTTCTCTATTGCAAGGTACACAGGGGTATGAAATATCTGTAAAAAGATTTAAAATTTTTTTATTTTCTAAAATTCTAAATAAAATCAATCTCCTTTTCATATTGGTAGATATTATAATAAAAAAAAGAAAAACTGTTAATGAAATTTTCAGTTCTTCTTTTCAGTTTTTAAGGTTGCAAATTTATCTTGAATTTGAACGTGTACGTACAATTGTAAATGGTAATAAAGCAATGAATCTTGCTCTTTTAATAGCAGTTGCTAATTTTCTTTGGTGCTTAGCACATGTACCTGTTAGTGATTTAGATTTGATTTGTCCAGTTGCTGAAATATATTTAGTTAAAACCTCAGTATCTTTGTAATCAATATAGGTTTGTTTGCTTTCGCAAAATAGACAAACTTTTCTTCTATTTAAAAAAGTTTTTTTGTTTTTGTTAAATACCATGTAAAACTCCTAATTTTCTTCATCAAATTGAAATGTTAATCCGGAAGTATCATCATTAAAAATAATTTCATCTAATTCGTGTAATTGTTCGTTAGTTTTTGGATCAATTGTTTGGGTTGAATCATCAACAATATTACTAAAGTCTGACCCTGGGAAGTTGTTATGATTTTCAAAATTATTTGATTGTGATTTATTTATATTCGCTTGGTTTGTGTTAGAACTTATAGTTTTTTGGTCATTACCAAAACCTTGCGTTCTAGATTGTAAGATCTTAATATCTGATACAACTACATCAAAAGATCTTTGCAATTGATTAGTAGTTAGATTAGTATATTGGCTAATATGAATCTCGCCTTCAATGCATAGCATTGTCCCTTTGCGAATATAATTCTTAGCAAACTCAGCTTGATTTCTCCATAATACAAATGGAATAAAATCAGTTTGACGCTCATTATTAAATCTTTTACGATCTACGGCTAAAGTAAGCCTTGAATATGCAACACCTTGCTTTGTGTAAGATAATTCAGGTTCTTGTGTTGTGCGCCCAATTAATATAACTCTGTTTAACACTTTAACTCCCTCCTAATTTTCTAATAAATGATATTTTGAAATTAATAATTCTTATTATTGCTCTTGTTGTTTTTCTTTTAACTCTTTTGTATAAACTCTTTTTCTTGGTTGTCTATTTTGTTTTTGTCCAGCAACACCTAGTTTAGTGTTAGGTTGGAATCCTTTTTCGGTATCCAAGTTAATAACAAGTACTCTCCAAATTTCTTTAATAATATTTGTACGACGTGTAAATTCTGCAATTTTAGAACCTTCTGTTTCAACATTTGCTAAAACATATTGTCCAAATGCAGATTTATTAATTTTGTAAGCTAAACGATTGTTTTCCAATTTTTCAGATTTTGTAACACCTGCTCCAAAAACATTTGTTAATAATTTAAATGCAACAGTTGCATCAGTTTTTGGATCAACAATCATCATAATTTCGTATTTGTTCATTGTTCTCCTTATGGTCTTACTGGACTATTTATTTATATAATAGTCAAGGAGTATTTAGCTTAATTCTAAATTATTTATATAGTTTGCTCTTATACTCGTATCTATTATATTATTAAACGTAAAAAATCAAAATGCTAAATAAATAAATTTATATGTTGTTTTTTTTGAAAAAGTAGGGGTAGCATAAGCAACTAATAACTTTTATGATTAAACTATGTTTGGGGATATTGTTTTAAAAATAAATTTTTGTATCAATTAATAAGTTCACTTCCAAAAGCGATCACTGAAGTGTCTTTATCCCTCTTTATATCACGATATTGCACTGCAAATTTTTTTTTGATTAAGAAAACCCTTCAAATACGGGATGGATCAGGATTATAAACATCAGGGATTGGAGCAGGGCCTGGATCGCTATCATGTGGTTCAATGGAAGTTATCGTTACACTTTGATTATCATAAATCGGTATTATAGATGAGCCTCGTGGTTCTGTAGAATTACCTGATACCGTTTTTATGAAAATATCATTACTTTTCAAAAGATCGTATGCATCTTTGTTATTTAAATATAATTCTTCAAATAGTTTTTTTATCTTTGTGCTCTCATTATATTCATTTGATTTATTGAGTTCTTTGAATCTTTCTATAATATAAGTGTCAAAATCATCTTTATTAGTTATTCGTGCATAGCGTGCTGCGAATCATTTTTCTTGCTTAATATCTTCTAGATAAGGAGGGTAACTACTAAAAAAGGTTATATTAAATGTGTCGATACCTTTTTGTTTGTATTGCTCTTTAATTGTTTCATGATCTTCTTCTAATCATTCTTTAGGTGCGAAAACTCCTGTTTTTGTAAATGATTCATATACACGGTAAATATCTTGGTATATTTCTTCCAGTTCTCCAATGATTTGTTCTTCGTTTAAAATAGTAGGTTCTTTTGTATTATTTTGTAATTCTTTTCCTTTTTTACCATCAATATCACTAATCTTATCCACAAAAACTGGAGGTTGTTCTATTGTTATTACTATAGGTAGTTTATTTTCAGTTTTTTTATCTTTGGTATGGTCATCAACCAAAGGTTTTTTAATAATTAGTTGTGGTTCTTTTGTACTACATGAAAAACTTATCAAAGGAAGAAAAAATGACCCTGACAATAATAATTTTTTAATAATTTTCATCTCTTACCACATGGGTTACAGCAACAATATCATCAACAGAGTTTTCAAATGAACTTTCTGATAGTTTTCTAACTGTATATCTATAAAGGCCACTTTGAGGAACTTTATATTCTATTAATTCATCGTTAGTTACAATTGTAACAATACTTTCAACTGTTTTTCTGATTCCATTATTTTCTAATTTTTCAAGAATTAAATCATAGTCTGAAAATCATCTATTTTTTTGCCTCTTTTTAGCTTCTTCTTTTTTAAGTCAGTGGGCATCTTTATGTGTACTTACATCATAAGAATTAGAAATTAATAAAGATTGATTGGCATTATATTCCCTTGCTATAGCAAATCTGTTTAACCTATTTTCTCAATAGTTATTGTTATTTAAAGAATAATATGAAAACATTGGTGAACTTTTTAATATACCGGCATTAAAAGTTCAGGAACTAGATATTTTAATTGTTTGGCCTTTTTTGAGTTCTAATGGATCACTTGCAAGCACATAAGTACCTGAAGCTACAGTTGGGTTAATTTCCTTAACTTTATAGTTTTGTGCTGCTAAAAGCATTGCTTGGAAATCTACAGTTCCTGCCCCATACTTTTCTGCATAACCACTAAATTTATATTTTAAATCTTCTATTTTTGGGCTTACAGCTGAAGCTGATAAAATCGCTTTTACAATTGGGGTCCTATTATCACTATTTCTTATTTTTTCATTATATTTCATTAGGTTTGAAATTAAACCTGTTACAATAGGAGCAGCGTAACTAGTTCCGTTATAGTAATTATTTACGTTATATACAGGATTATAAAACTGAGCTGGTGCAACCACTAATGGTTTAGAAATATCCTTGAATTCATTTGGTAATCTATAGTTAGAGTAATCGGCTATAATATTATATTTTAAATTTTCTCTTGTTGCTTTATCATCAAGTGCTCCGACAATAACAGAATTAAACGATAATTGAGGACCTGTAATAAGGTGCATATTATCTTTGCCATCGTTACTTGCTGAAAAAACGTTTATTACTCCATACTTACGAGATATATAATCAAGAAAATATGCATTTTCGTTATAACCTTGTAAATAACTCGGGTAAATTTCTTTGTGCACACCTATTTCCTTGTACATACGATATCCATAACTATGATTAATTAATTTAATTCCATCTACTTTAACCATTTTCTCAATTAATGAGGTTCAGTGACTATCAAAATTATTAAATCTATGTAAATATATTTTAGAAGATTGATCAATTCCATATTGACCTCCTGCTATCAAAGACACCATAGTTGCATGAGTTTTAGAATTTGGATTTTTTTCAGTTTTAAGGTCGTTTATTTCAATGCCATTTTTAAAATATTTTTGATATTTTGTATCAAAACGATGGTTCCAAACTTCTACAACACCAAATTTATTAACATATGAATTATTTAAATGATTTGAAACATTGACAATATTTGCATTTTTATTTACTGAATCAATAAATTTTTTTAGGTTAGGATCAATATTCCTATCATCGTCTAAAAGTCTAACAACTGATTTTGACAACTCTACTTCTTTAGGTTCTTTATCAAAGGGCTTAAGTGGATCAAGATTGTTGGAATTAATATTATTGAACTTGTTTTCAAAGATTATAAACTTATGAATTTCTTTTCAATCTTTAATAACTTTAACAAAACTTTGTCTATCACTTTCATCATCGAAATAAAATCATACAATAGGCATCATTATTGACTTTTCAAATCATTTATAAATTAAATTATTTTTATTTACTTTGTTTACAAAGTCATTATTAAATTTACTTATAAATTCCTCGTTTTCAGTTTCAAAACCTGGATTTAATAATAATTTCAGTTCAAAATCATTGTTCACAAAGACCGAAACTTGTTCATTATCATTATTTAACCCCATTTTAATTCCTTGGTTTCTAATTTCAAATTTCTTATTAACTAATGAATCATACCAATCTAATGATTGATTTTTATTTTTGTTAAATGATGAAACGCTAAAAGCCAGACCAACTATACTAATTTCAATAATTGGAAAAGTAATTATTTTTTATTTTTTGGTAATAATTTCTCTTCATAATTAATATTATACCTGTTTCCTAATATTTATTTATTTTAACAATATAGAAATAGACAAAATGCAAAAATAAAACCTTTTTTTGTTTTTTTATTGTAAATAATTAAAAAAACTGTATATTTTATAATATGAAAAATCTAGTTATAGTAGAGTCACCCAACAAAGTTTCCACAATTCAAAAATATCTTGGAAACGATTATAAAGTTATAGCATCTGTTGGTCATTTTTTAAAAATGAAAACAGACGGTCAATATAGTTTGGGAATTGATTTAGAGTCATGAGAACCAAAATATTCATTAGACCGCACTAAGACCAAAATAGTTAATGCAATTAAAAAGGAATTAAAAGATACTGATTTTGTATATATTGCAACCGATCCTGACCGCGAGGGGGAAGGTATTGGAAACCATTTAGTAAGTTATTTTAAAATTGAAAACTTCAAAAGAATAAAATATAATGAAATTACTAAAGATGCAATTTTAAAAGCAATACTAAATCCAGTTGATCTAAACCAAGGTTTAATTGATGCACAAAAATCGCGCCGCATGCTTGATCGCATTATTGGTTTCAGGCTGTCTAATTTAATGAAAGCTAAATTTAAAAATTCTCCTGGTATCCCAACAGCAGGGCGCGTACAATCTATTGCCCTTAAATTAGTTGTTGACCGTGAGCGTGAAATACAAAATTTTATACCTGAAGAATACTTTATGTTAAATGCTAAATTAGAAAATAATCCGCTTTTAACATATTATTATAATCCTAATAATCCATCTGATCGTAAGGGTTGAATTTTATCAAATGAAATAGATAAAATTAAGAAGCATTTTGAAACTGCACCTAAAACATTGCTCGTTGAAAATCTTACCGTATCCCAACGTAAAGTTAGTGCAATAAGTCCACTGAAACAAGCCGCATTATACAAGAAAAGTCCGTATTCTGCAGCATCAACCCAAGGGATTTTACAAAAACTATATGAAGGTTTTGGAAATGGTGGATTAATTACCTATCCGAGAACCGATAGTACACGTTTATCAAATGATTTTATAAATGCAGCCCAAAAGTATATTAAGCAAAAATGAGGCGATAAATATGTTGCTAAAGAAATTAAAGGTTTCAGTGGTGATCAAGACGCTCATGAAGCGATTAGACCTACTGATGTTTTCTTAACACCTGAAAAAGCAGCAAAAATGCACCCTGAATTAACTGAGTATGATTTAAAAATTTATAAACTAATTTATGATACAACACTCATGGCTTTAATAACTCAACCTATTAGGGAATCTAAGTTATATGAATTCTCTAATGATAAATATAATTTTAGACAATCATATTCTAAAATTATCTTTGATGGGTATTATGTAGTTACACAAAAAGAACAAGAACATATTGATCCAAATTATACAAAAGGTCAAATTGTAAATGTAGAAAAATTTAATTTTGAAGAACACGCTACAAAACCTGCTCCAAGATATAATGAAGGTTCCCTTATCGAAATGCTTGATTATATTAAAGTAGGCAGGCCATCAACTTTTGCTACTACTGTTAATTTAATTAAAGAACGTAAGTTTGTTAATAACGAATCATCACAACTAGTTCCAACCGAATTTGGTTTTGCAATTTGTGATTCATTAACTGATGTATTTTCAAATATTATTAACGAAAGTTATACAGCAAAAGTTGAAGAAGAATTAGATAAAATTGCTGATAAGCAATTGTCTAAAAACGACGTATTGCAAGATTTTTGAGATAAATTCCAAGAAGAATTTGCATATGCTTCACAAAAAATGAATGTTTATACATTTGAAACACCATCTATTAATCAAACATGTCCACAGTGCCAACAAGAACTATTAGTGCGTAATAACAAAAAAGGACAACAATTTATTGGCTGCACTGGATTTCCTAAATGTAAATATACAGCAAGTTACGAAGAGAATAAATAATATTAAAAAATGTTTAGGGTTATAAACCTTAAACATTTTTTGTTAGTCTTCGATAGGGTCAATTTCTTTGATATTTTCTAATTTACGACGGTTAAGTGAATCTAATTTTTCTAAGAAATCTTGTTTTTGGAATTTCTTTTCAAAAGCAGCTTCCATTTTCTTAATTGAAGTTCGTTCAATTTCGTCCATTTTTTCTTCAATTTTACGAGCTGATTTAATGATGTCTTCAGCTGCTACACCAATAACCTTTAAACGATCTTTTAATCTTTCAAAGTTCTTCTCAACTTCTTCTTCAAAGAATTTTTTAAATTCAAGTTTAATTGTTTCTTTATCCTTAAAATCTTTCAAATCAACATTTACTTTAGCCTTTGTTTCAAATAACAATCTAAGCATTCTAACTAGAGTGATAAAAGAACGATCCCTTACTACATAAATATTGTTATAACCTTGAACCATTTCAATAAAAATATCTTCATCTGGATTTAGTTCCGTAATTAAAATACCATAATCTGCATCATTATTGTAGGTATCTTTTGATAATTTTGAGTAAAATTCTTCGTTTTTTTTGGAACCTTTTTCACTAACTTTGGCTTTTATTTCTACAACTATTTTTCCAATTAAAATACGATCATAAGATTTTTTATCATAAAACTCAATAATTATATCTGGTTTTATTCCGTTTTTGGTTTGTGTTGCTTTATAAAAATTGATATGTTCATCAAAATTAAAGTTATTTTGCAATAAAGAGTGAATATAAGTTTCATAATCTTCGCCCGCTGCTTGAATGTGACCTAAAGAGCTACGTTTAATAGTTAACCCATTAATTTGATTTTTTAACGCTTCTATTTCTTTGTTTTTTTCTTGTAGATTTTTATCTAAGTTTTGGTTAGTATTTTTTAAAACTACTATTTCTTTTTCTTGGTCATTTAGTTGTTGCGATAATTCGTGCCTTACTTGCATTTCTTTATTTTTAAGTTTATCAACAGTTTGTAGTTCGAGATGTTTCTTTGCATCATTTATTTCATCTTTTTTAGATTGTTTTAATTCTTCTAATATCTTATTTAATGTTTTAATTTGGTGATCTTTTTCCGTTAGTTTAGTTTGTAAATTAATAGAGTTATTTTTTGCATTATTCAATTCTTCTTGTAATTTAATTTTTATTTCTTGCTCTTTTAATTTAAAGTTATTTTCTTGTTTATCTGCTCATTCTTTTTTTGCTAATTCAATTTTGTTTGGTATTATTTTGTTATAAAAATCATCTTTTTGGTCTGATAATTTTTTTTCATTACTTAATTTAAGATCATTATATTCTTGAGATTCTAATATGGATTTGGTATTTTCTGAAATAGCTTGCTGGTAAATTTTTTCTTTAGCCACTTTATCAATATTGTTAATTGCACTTGCTATA
Source organism: Mycoplasma sp. 11548 (assembly GCF_055523555.1). Classification (NCBI taxonomy): domain Bacteria; kingdom Bacillati; phylum Mycoplasmatota; class Mollicutes; order Mycoplasmatales; family Mycoplasmataceae; genus Mycoplasma; species Mycoplasma sp. 11548. The sequence continues at coordinate 345,096 of NZ_JBVFVF010000001.1, read as the reverse complement.
TGTGATGAAATTATTTGGCTTTGCTCGTCTGTTAAACCTTTTAAACTAATATAATCACCTGGATTTGCATATTCTAATATTTCAAATTCCATTTTTGCAATATCTTTAATTTTAATATTTACTTTTTTCATTTAAACTCCTAACTTTGTTATACGTTAATTACTATTTTGTAATTAAAATTATATACTTAAATAAGTAGAATGTAAATTATTATTACATAATAATTTATTAGATTTGCTAAATTTTATATTTAAAATTTATTATTATACTTGCATTATCAAGTTTTTTAATTTTTTGTCTATATATATATATATATATATATTAAAATATATTTAAATTAATTAAATACTATAAATATTAAAAAGGTATATTTTGTCCCCCAAGATTATATTTAGTAAAATGGATGTAATCCTTATAATAAACATTCATTTTAACTTTTTTGTCTTCTTATATAATAGAAATTACAGAAATAACCTTAAATATTTAGTGTATAAATTATGTTTTATATTTTTGGAAGGATAAATATGAACTATGGTAAAAAAATAGAATTATTTTTAGTTGATGGTGACCCTAATGGTATTATTACAGCTGAAATATCAAATTGGACAGGAAAGGGAATTAAAATTCCAAGGGATAAATTACAAGGATTAAAACGAGCGGATTTAACTCACCCGGGTGTATATTTCTTGTTTTATGATAATAATAGTATTTACATCGGGGAAGCTGAAAATATTGAGAAATCTTTAAAAGAACATACATATGATAATAACGAAGATAAACCAATTAATACTTGAACAACTGCTTTAAGTTTTGTCAGTAAATATAAAACTGATTTAAATAAATCTTTGGTAAAATACCTAGAAAATGAATTAGTTTCAATTGCAAAAAGTAATAAACAATTTAATGTTTTAAACAAAAATACATATAAGAATACAAACCTTAGCGAAAGCGAAATATCATCAATGAATGAATTTCTTTATAACATTAAAATGTTAGTTAAAATATTGGGTTATTCTGTTTTAGATATTAATAAGAAAAATAACAAAAATTTACAAAATAATAACCATGACATTGAAGAAAAAAAACAAAGGTTATTTTATATAACAAATAGAAATTCAAACGCAATTGGGTATTGATCAAATAATGTGTTTACCGTCCTTAAAGGTTCAAGAATATCAGACACAACAACAAAATCATTTCCTAAACATTGTCAAAATGCATTAAAACTTAGAAATCAATTAATAAATGATGGAGTTATTGTAAATAATATTCTACTAAATGACTATAAATTTGCTTCACCTTCAGGTGCAGCCGATTTTGTGATAGGTAGCTCAAGCAATGGGTGAGAGGTTTGGAAAACTAAGCGCGGGATTAGTTTAAGTAAAATTGTAAAGAGATAATGAATTATATACATAATTAAAATAAGAATTTTTAAAGTGTCAAGTTTTTAACTTATAAGTTATGCACATTATGTCAAATAATTTTATGTATAATTATGTTTTATTATTTAATAACTACAATTTAATCTTTTTTAGTAAATTTATTAAATAACATTCTAACTTTGTAGACATGTAAAAGATATTTGGACAAAATCCGAATATTTTTTATTCATAATTGTTTAAATTTTATACTTAACTAAGTTGTGTATTATTCTCATAAATAATTTATACTATTTTTTTTAAATTATTAATTGGAAATGTCACATGCAAGTTTTTTGCATGTGACATTTCCAATTAATATCTTTTTCTTTTAGCATAATTGTAACTTTCTATATTATTTAGTGTAAGTAAAATTATATTTTTAATATTATAGGATTAGGTTATTTTTATATTAAATAGTTCTTATGTATTATATCAAAAAGAAGTGTAATGTTATGCAATGTAAGTATACATATCATATATGTAACAATATCTTGATAGTTAACACTATCGGCAGTGTTGATGATTTGATTGAATTTAACAATAAAATTATTGATAAATTAAAGATATATAGTGACTTAATTTATCAAGATTATTTAAACAGATCATATAATAATACTAGTGTAAAATTAGGTGATTATTGCGAAATAAAAACTGGAAAACTAAATGTTAATTCAGCTGTTGAAAACGGAAGGTATCCATTTTTCACTTGTGGTAGCGAATATTTATATATTAATAATTATGCATACGATTGTAAAGCAATAATTATATCTGGTAATGGTGTTATCACATGTAAATACTATGATGGTAAGTTTAATGCATATCAAAGAACTTATGTACTAACACCTAAAAAATACTTTTATTTATTCCTAAAATCATGTGAATTTGAGGTGAATAACTTAAATATTAATTCATCAGGTTCAGTTATAAAATTCATTACTAAATCAATGATTGAAAAAATATCAATTATACTAAATATTTATTCCTCAATAACTGATGATAGAATAGCTAAAATTTATAACTTGATATCCAAATATAAACAACAGAATATTAAATTACAAAATATAAAACAAAATTTATTAAATAAATACTTCTAGTTAATTAACACTATCGGCAGCGTTGATGATTTGATTGAGAATTATCAAGAAAGAATCAAGATAATATGTAAGATCTTATCAGTATCATTAATGCAATTTAGTGAAAAAACTTTTATTAAATACTATGATCCACAAATAATAAAATCTGGTATTGATAAATTTGTTAATACAAAAATTTATATTGATACTTCAAAAGTAGATGCTATAAATACTATATCAGGTGGTGATTTAATTACATATGAAAATAAACCATCACGAGCAAACATGACACCTATTAAAAATAGTGTTTGGTTTGCTAAAATGAGAGATTCAAATAAAAAAATAATTCTCACGGGTTATGATTTGGATATTGTTAAAAATTCGATCTTTTCAACTGGTTTTTTAGGTATTTATGAATCTACTAAATTGCCAATTTCACTATTATCAGCAATAATTATTTCAAATGATTTTAATATTCAAAGAGATTTAAATTCAGTAGGGACAACTATGGCGGAATCAATAACGAAACATTCTTAAAAATACTTGTACCAAAATTATCTGAAAATCAGATTGAAGAATATGATAAAAAATATAAATCATTTATTTATGAATTATCTTTACTAAGACAAAAGATAAATAAATTCAAACAAATAAAACAAAAATTATTAAATAAATATTTTTAAAATTTGGTACCTTCAATAGTGGAGGTACCAAATGAAAGATTTTAAAATATTTTTACTTCACCAAAATTTATCAAAAAATACAATTGATTCTTATCAATTTTCTTTAGATTTATACTTTAAATATTTTGATGAAATCACCAAACAAAATTTATTAGCTTTTAAAGCCCTTTTAGTTGATAACTATAAAGGCAAAACAGTAAATTTAAGAATTCAAGGTATCAACAAATACCTTGAATATATTAATAAAGAAAAACTAAAACTAAAATTTATTAAATTGCAACAAACTAGCTATCTTGAGAATGTTATTAGTGATGCTGATTATGAATTCTTAAAAAATAAATTACTTAAAGATCAAAATTATGAATTATATTTTATTGTAAGGTTTTTAGGTGCAACTGGAGCTAGGGTTTCAGAACTTATACAATTTAAATACGAAAATTTAAAACGAGGTTATATAGATTTATATACTAAATCAGGTAAAATAAGGAGAATTTTTATACCTAAGAAATTACGCATAAAAGCCATTGAGTATTATGATTCAGTTGATAGGGATGCTGGTTATTTGTTTCTTAACAAAACAAAGAAACAAATAACCACTAGAGGATTATCACATCAATTAAAAGTCTTGGCTAAAAAATATAAAATGAATTTAAATGTTGTTTATCCTCATTCCTTTCGTCACAGATTTGCTAAAACTTTTTAGAAAAAAGAAAAGATATATCCTTGTTAGCAGATCTCATGGGACATGAATCAATCGAAACAACAAGGATATATCTTAGAAAAACTAGCGAAGAACAACAAGCAATTATTGATAAAATTGTTGACTGGTAAATTTAGAAGTATTTATTTAGAAGATTAGCTTTTATTTGCTTTAAAATGTTAATCTTCTTTTTGTTTTGAATTATTTGCTTGAAATAACAGTTTAATATTTGTTTTTCTTTATTAGATACATTAGCATAAACTAAGAAATTTATTGATTTGGAAGCATGCTTTATTGTTGTTCCATATGTATGAATATCAATTATTTGTTTATTAATTTTGCTATTTATTTCAAAAAAGACTAAGCCTTTATCTTCATTAAGACAAATAAGTTTATATATACCAGAAGAATAGGCTCCAACTAGACCTATATTGTTTCGCCCTGGTGATCCATCAAAAGCTACAAGTATATCTTCAAAATTGGCATATGCGTAATTATCCAAAGTGTCAACAAATGTATTTCCCAAAGATTTTAAATCACCAACTCTAATGTAATTGATTTGTCCAGGGTTTTTAGTTTCACTATATTTAGAGGAACCAACCTCAAAACCTTTTTGAAACTGAACAATATTAGTTAGGGGATGTAATTTCTTGTTTTCATTTAAGTCATCAACAATACCGATATTCTTAATTAACTAGAAGTATTTATTTAATAAATGTTGTTTTATTTGTTTTAATTTTTCTATCTCGTTTTTTAATTTTAATTCGATATTTAAAATATTTTCCATACTTTCCTGATATTTAAGTAATATATCCTTACTTAATAATGGCATTTTTATACCAATAAATGTTTTTTCATTTAGAGATGGTCTAGTTGATGCTTGTGATGATAAATATAACAAGTCTTTTATTTTCTTTTGTGATAGAAAATCTCTAATATATTCTATTTCGTAAAAATTTTTAGGAATAATTTTAAGCAAAGCTACGTTAAATGCTCCTGCAATACCATGTCTAATGGCCCCCGCATCTCCATATTTATCCATCATAATATCAGAAATACTGCATAAATGATTTCTTTTTGAGATTGGAATATATGTAAGATGTGCATCTGAGCTATAATCTCTGTTCTGGATAAATCTTACATATCCTGGCATAAGTTCATATACATGTTGCTCCTTAGGTGGTTGGGCACCATTTTCTAATTCGATGTGTTCTAAAATATCTTCTTTTAAATTAGATAATGAAGCATATTTCATGAATTTAATTCTGCGATATTCTTTGATTTTTAATATTATTTCTTGCTTTTTCTCTATCAAATCATCAACACTGCCGATAGTGTTAACTATGTGTTGTTGGGTTTTGAAGTTAGGAACATTTACATTTATTTCATACAGTGATTTTCGTGTTATTGAAGGAACAGCCGAACCTTCAGAAAATTTATTTAAATCCATTAGTAATAAAAAATAATAAAGATACTTTGGAAGTATAACTGATGTTTTAATTTTTGTATAAAATAATGTATCAATTGTTCAAAATGGTCTATCAATGTAAAATACTTTGCTTATTGTTCCCTTACGGGGTATTAATACTGATTCTTTATCATATAGGTATTTTGAAGTATATCCAATTATTCCTCCAGTCCCTAAAATTGGTATTTCACTTGAATCAACTTCAACATTTTTTTGATCTTTTCCATAACAAATTTTTAATATTTCTTTTAGTTTCATAATATGAGAACTTATAAAATTAAGGAGATTGCACAAATTATCAATGGTTCAACCCCATCTGCTAAAAATAAAGCATATTGAAATGGTAATATTGTTTGAATAACTCCGTCAGATTTATCATCATTTAATGGCAAATATATTTATACATCCAATAAATTAATTACTAAAGAAGGTTATGATAGTTGTTCAACTACATTAGTTCCTAAAGGTACTGTTTTGCTTTCATCAAAAGCATCAATTGGCTATTTAGCTATTGCAGGGGTTGAACTTTGCACAAGCCAGGGATTTAAATCATTGACATGTAATCCAGGTCTACTTAATAACGAATATATGTATTATTGACTTTCGACAAAAATCGAATTTTTTAGTTCCATATCTAGTGGTGCTGTTATGAAAGAACTAACTACAAATATATTAGAAAACGTTGAAATAAAATTACCAAATTTAAATACCCAACAACACATAGTTAACATTCGAGGTATATAATGATTTATCAATTAAAAGATTTAGCAATAATTAGCAGAGGATCTCAACCATTCCCTGTTAGTAAATATCTTTCTAATACTGGATACCCGTGGTTAAAAATCGCTGACTTTAAACTTGGAGATAGAGTAGTTAATAATACACATGAATTTATAAAACATGAGGGTATTAATAAAACTAAACTTGTCCCTAAGGGTACTTTAGTTGTTTCAAGTTCTGGGACTCTAGGGATACCAATTTTTACTGGATCACAAATGTGTCTATATTCTGGTTTTATATATTTTGAAAAACTTTCAGATAAAATAATGCCCTTATATCTTTTTTATTATTTACTAAAACTAAGGCAAACACTCCAAACAAAAGGGACTGGTGCTGCTATTAAGCACTTGCAAATTAAAACATTTGAAAGCTTAAAAATAGACCTACCATCTATTGATAATCAAATTCACATAATTAACACTAATTGGAGTTATTAATATGAAATGTAAATTATCTGATATATCGATAATAACAATGGGACAATCACCTAAATCGTCTTCATATAATAGAATCCAAAATGGGCTGCCATTTTTGCAAGGAAGCACTACATTTGGTGATACATATCCTTATTTTGATGTTTGAACTAATGAATGGAATAAAGAGGCAGATATTGGTGATATCTTATTTTCTGTAAGGGCACCAGTTGGCCAATTAAATATATCTAATACTAAAATTGCTATTGGTAGAGGTATAGCCTCAATTAAACCAACAAAGGTATCATCAAAATATCTTTTCTACCTTCTTAAAGCTAACAGAAACAAATTCCTTACCTCTTCAACTGGCACAATCTTTGAATCTATAAACAAAGATGCACTATTTTCCATTCAATTGAATATACATTCTGATAATGAACGTAACCACATAGTTAACACTATCTTATTTAATCTCTTCTTCTAAAATCTCTTTAACTTTTTCTTCTAGTTCCATGCCCTCCTTCATTAGTTTTAACAATTCAGCAGATGCAACCTTTAGTTGCTGTTTAATCTCTTCAGGAGATAATTTATTTGATTCATCTGCTCCAACATATCGCCCAGGATTTAAACTATAATCCTGTGCGATTATTTCTTCCAGTGTTGCTTTTTTACAAAAACCTGGAAGATCTATTAAAGTATTAGACTTAAAGTCTTTATAGGCTTTAAGGATTTTATTTATATCATCATCTTCTAATACTCTAATTTTACGAGAAATTAGTTTACCCATTGCATCAGCATTAACAAATAAAATATCTTTATTTGTTTTATCTTTGTTTAAGATTCAACATTGCACTGAAATGCTGACATTGGCAAATAATTTATTAGGTAAAGCTAAGATTGCATCAATTTTACCAGATTCAATCATAGCTTTACGAATTTTATAATCATCTTGGGTATTAGACGTTGTTGCTCCATTAGGCATTAAGATTGCAGCTTTTCCTTTGGGTGAGAGTTTTGCATACATTAATGACAATCAAGCATAATTACCATTTTTTTCAGATGGTTTACCAAAGACTCAACGTGGATCTCCTTGCAGCGAAGGTTTTCAAAACTCTTTTAAGTTATATGGTGGATTAGCAATTATATAATCTGCTCGCAATGTTTTATGTAAATCATCGGTAAATGTATCACCATTACGATCACCAAGATTTCCTTCAAGTCCTCTAATGGCTAAATTCATTTTAGCCATTTTTCAGGTTCCAGGATTTGATTCTTGACCAAAGATTGAAATGTTATCAATTTTACCTTGATGTTCTTTAACAAACTTAGAACATTGTACAAACATTCCGCCTGAGCCACAACAAGGATCATAAACTCTACCTTTATAAGGTTCTAAAATATCAACCATTAGTTGAACAACTGATTTAGGGGTAAAAAATTCTCCACCTTTAGTTGGAATATATTTAGCAAAAGCACCAACATAATATTCATATACTTGCCCAAAAAAGTCCCCATCAGCATCTTCCATATTTAAATTATTAGTAAAAAAATCAACTAATTCACCTAAAGCAGTTTTATCTAAATCGCTTTTAGATTATGTTTTAGGCAAAATTCCTTTTAATTGGTTATTATTTTTCTCAAGTAAAATGAATGCATTATCAATTACTTGACCTAAATTATCTTGTTTGGAATGTGATGCTACATAACTTCACAATGATTCTTTAGGAACAATAAAAACGTGTTCAGCTGTATAATAATCTTCATCTTCTTCGCGTCCATCATTATACTTAATTAATTCATTATATTTAGCGATATATTTATCGCTAACGTATTTTAAAAATACTAGCCCTAAAACGATATTCTTATAATCAGCAGGATCAACTTTATCTCTTAGTTTTTCAGCTGCTTTTCATAAGATATCTTCATTTATTATTTGTGACATATTAAATACCTCCTTTTTATAATAATTTATATATTATACATTAAGAATTAAACTATATAAATATTAAATGTTTTTTAGAAAAGTCACTTGCGAGATATTAACAAAATAATTGCATTTTAATTTTAACATAAATTTTACATAAAAAATGTATGCGAAAACAGAAAACACGGCAGTGTTTTCTCGTCGGTTTTGCTTACTTTTGTCAAAAGTAAGGCCCCTTTGATTGCAATCAAAGGCGGGGGATTAAAAATTTCTTAGGTTATCTTATATTGCCGGACAACTTGTCGATAGTTATTTATTTTTTCCATCATATAATCAATTTCTTGCTGAGAGTATTTATCTAAGCTTTTTCCTTTGGGAATGTAATACCTAATTAAGCAGTGCATATTTTCTATTGAACCTTTTTGTCATGAACTATATGGTTGGCATTTAAATAATCTTTCAGTTGGAATGACCTGGTACAATAAGACATTTTCACTACCATTATCAACAGTTAAAGTTTTAATCTCTAAGTTGTGTTTCTTGATTAGTTTGATAGCTTTGGAGTTGCGTTTTGAGAGCATAGCATAAGACATTCTGGTTTGCCGTTCAATTATGGTCACAATACAATATGTATCATTGATTTTACCAATAACGGTGTCTAATTCAAAATGACCATGTTCAGAGCGATCATTAATATAAGCTGGACGTTTCGAAATTTCTGTAGCATATTTTAATGTTTTAGGTTTGGTTTGCTTATTCTTCCTTATGCCATATTTGCCTTCAGATTTTTTAACAATGTGGTCAAATTCAAGGAAATAAGGGTATTTTTTAATTATTTTATAAATTGTACTAGGTGAGGGAGCAAATTCATCAGGGGATAATTTTTTAAAAGAATTTACAAGATAGGTAACTGATTTCTTAACTTCTTTTTGCTGCAAATTCTTTTTATTTCTATTTTTATTGTATGTATTAAGCTCACTATACCAATATTTTCTGTAGTCCTTTCATTTCTCTTTAATTGTATCACTTACAAAAAAGAGTCGCGAAAACGAATAGCCTAATAAATGTTCGTATAGCTTTGCAAAATTAAGGGTTTTAACACGCATTACTCTTTTTGAACACTTAGGACAAACATAACGATTTTGTTTATCTAAACTCAATGCTTTGCGATTTGTAATAATTTGGATTTTACTTTTTATACTTCGAATGTCTCTATCAAAAATCTTGGCTACTTCTTGGATTGAGAAACCTTCAGAAAGTTCTTGTAAAATATTATAAAGTTGTTCTAGATCAATTTGATCTGATCGTAATTTTCGATGCGACTCAAGAGCTCCTTGCATTTTCAAGATAGTATTATGATTCTCTTCGATTTTAAAATGTTGATATTTATTTTCTTTTCGATATTTGTCAAAAACACAAATATATTTTTCTAAATTTTTCATATATTTTTAAAGTCTCCTTTATTTTTTGAAAAATTATTAATACAACTATTTTATTACATGGCAGACAAAAACAATGTCACATGCAAAAAACTTGCATGTGACATTTCCAATTAATAGTATTTAGCATACTTTTTATTGCAAACAAACAAAGTTTTTAGAATTAAATAAATATTAAAAACATGCAGTTATGATCACTGCATGTTTTATCAATATTCTAAATTTATTTTATATTAATTGATCAAAAATATCATCACCTGTTTCACTTACAATATCAACACCAAAGTTTCTGGCAACAATATTACCTAAGGTTCCTAACCCTTCAAAGTTAGGTATTACTTTTGGTTTAGTAAATGATTTTGAAAAAATAGTTGCTGGTAAAAATTCCCTAGTGTGGTTGAAACCTGGATAAAGCGGATCATTACCATGATCTGAAGTCATAATTAATAAATCATCTTCATTCATCGCATTAATTAATTTACCTAGTTTATCATCTAATGATGCAATATTTGATGCAAAGCCACGAACGTTTCTTCGATGACCATAATGTGAATCAAATTGTACTAAGTTTGTGAAAATAAATTTATTTTCACCGCCTTTTGTTGCTAAATCAATCGTAATGTCCATTCCATTAGCATCACCTTCACTTGGATAGTGTGTGCTAATTCCTTGCCCCACAAAAATGTCATTAATTTTACCAATTGAAATAACCTCAACACCTTTTTCTTGTAAACGGTTTAAAATCATTTCTTGTGGTTTATTTGCATAATCATGACGATTAAAAGTGCGGGTGAAATTACCAAAATCACCAACATATGGGCGAGCAATAATCCGCCCAACATTCCACTCAGGACGAGAAGAACAAATTTCCCGCGCTGCTTTAGCATATTTATATAAATTATCTAAACCAGTTCATTCTTCATGTGCACAAATTTGTAATACTGAATCATTTGAAGTATACACAATTATAGCACCACGTTCCTTTTCTTCATGAGCTAACTCGTTAATAATATCAGTTCCCGATGCAGATTTATTTCCCACAATTGGACGATTATCTCAAGCTTTTGATAAAGCTTCAATTAAATCTTCTGGGAAACCTGTTTCAGTAAAAGTAGGAAATGGTACTAAAGTTTTAATTCCCATCATTTCCCAGTGTCCAGCTAAGGTATCTTTTGCATTAGATACTTCTTGTACTTTAGCCATATATGCTAAAGGTTTTGATACATGGTAATTCCCATTTAAATCAGTAATATTACCAATTCCTAATTTTCTCCATGTATCTATTTTAAATTCTTCAACCATAGAAGCAGATCTAATTGTGTTTGCTCCATGATCACCAAAACTCTTTTGGTCACGGTCTGGTCCAATACCAAGTCCGTCTGTGACTATCATAAAAATTCTTTTAAATTTTGCCATAAAATCTCCTATATTAGATTAATAAAAAATATCACATTTGATATTTGTTAATATTATACTATTTTATTCAAATTTTATTGATAAATAATAAAGAAAGATAATGAAAAAGGCTTAATCATTATTAAGCCTTTATTATATTTTTCCCATGATTAGAAAAATGAATTATTGTTTAATTTGTTTTTTATTGCTTGTATCATTTCCTTTTGCTTTCAAGTTGAAAGTCTTGTGTTTTTAAAATTTATCTTATTCTTTAAAAATTCGTATTCATCTGCTGAAATATATTTTTTCATGTCATCAATCGTTTGACACGAACCATTTCAAATATCGTATTCACGTTTTAATTTAGAATTTAATTCATTTAAATTCAATTGGTTATAACTAACGTTTGATTCAAATTTATATTGTGAATTATAAAATTTATTAAAATAATTTTGGGTTTTTAATTTTAAAGTATTTCAAAACCAAGCTTCGTAATTATCAATATTTTGAAGCATATCTTGTGATAACATGTCTAAAAATACCATGAATAATTGATTTCTAATTTCATCTAGTTCAATATTATATTTACGGTATAATCAGTAAATTCTTCAAACTAAATTACGAATTCTTTCATAATATAAATTATCAAAACGATTAATCAAATTATTCGTTGTAATAAGTTTTTTGTCGTGTAACTTTAAAAGCGTTATAAATTCAGGACTTAACTTATTAATAAATATCTTATTCATTTTTAGCTAAATAATCAAAAAGCAAAATAGCAGTTGCTACTGATACATTTAATGATTGAACAGTTCCCTTTTGATCAATATAAACTTTAGAGTCACAAACTGATAAAACACTTTTTGAAACTCCTTCACCTTCATTACCAACTACAATAATAGTTGGACTATTATACTTAATTTGTGTGTGCGAGGTTGCACTTTTGTCTAATGCACTTGCATAACTTCAATAGCCAGTTTTCTTCAGTTTTGTAATTGTTGCCGATAAACTATTAACACGATAAAAATTTAAACCTACAAAACCACCAGAAGCTACCTTTAGTGCTGTAGAATTAATTGAAGCAGCATTTTCCTTTGGTAAAATAACATCTTTTACCCCAGCTGCATTTGCACTACGAATAATTGCTCCTAGATTATGAGGATCTTGTATTTTATCTAAGACTAAAACAATTTTAGGTTTATGTTTGATTAAAAACTCAAGATCACGATAGTTTAAGGATTCTAAGTAAGCAATAAATCCTTGGTGATTATCTTTGGTTAATTTATTAAGATAACTAACTTCTTTTACTTCAACATGAAAATTTTTATTGTTAAATAATTTTAAATTATCTTTATTACTAATTATAATTTTTGAAATTTTCATATTGCTCTTTATCGCATCAATAACTGAATTTTTCCCACACACTAATAATTCTCTCATATATCAACCCCCTTTTTTTCCTATTTTTAGTACTTTTTTATAATAATTTTTCTTTTATTAACACTGATCTTAATTTATCAGCTTCAAAATAGTTTTTATCTTTTAAAAATTCCTGCCATTTTTTGTAAATATTTTTATATTTTTCAAAATTTATTTTCTGAAAATCAAAGCCTAAATCATCAAAAACTTTAATAATTGTGCTAATTAATAATGGATCTTTATTTAAATTTATTGATTTTATTATGTCATTTAAGGTTTTCATAAAAGCAGCAAAATTTAACTCAAAAATATTTTGCATTAATTTTTGATATATTTCTTGATTATAAATATTAAAATTAAGATTATGCAATATACCCATAAAATATATTTTAGTTATTTTAGTTAATATTGTTTCAACATTATTAACTATATTATCATCAATATTTATTATGGATGTATATGAATTTAACAATAAAATAAATTTAAAATGATCAGGAGAATATTTGCTAATAAACTCATTAGCCAATATAATATTGTTTAAAGATTTTGACATTTTTTTATTATTTAAATTAATTTGTCCAGTTTTAAGTCATTTTCTAGCTAAGTCTTTTTGATATAATGCATAAAATTGAATATTTTCATTTTCGTGGTGTGGAAATGTTAAATCCACGCCACCCCCATGTAAATCAACTCCACTTGATCCAAAATGCTTATTAATTAATGCAACACATTCAGTATGTCATCCTGGACGACCTAATCCAAAACTAGAATCATATTTAATACCTAAATTTGTTTTTTTTCAAAGTGCAAAATCAGCTTGATTATGTTTTTGAAAACTAGTTTTTTCAAAAACCATATGTTTTAAATTTTGTCCCGATACTTCCCCATAATAATCATGATATTTATGAGTATCAAACCAAACATTATTATCTAAAACATATGCACTATCCTTTTTAACTAAGCGGCTAATAAAATTATTAATTTCAGTTAAATTAGTTGTTACATATTCTAAGTTTGTAATAGTATTAACATTAAATAATTTTAAAATATTTAAATAATCATCAGAGTATTTTTTAGCAATTTCAGTTTCACTCACACCTTCTTGAATTGCTTTATTAATAATCTTATCATCAATATCAGTAATATTATGCACAAACTTAAAATTAACTTTTAATGCTCTTGCTGCTTTAAGCATTAAATCATAAGTGATAATCGGGCGCATATTACCAATATGTACGTAGTTATACACTGTTGGCCCACATAAATAAACTTTTAACATATTTATATTATAAATATTTTTAAATTTAATACAATTTATATAATTAAAAAAAGAAATTAAGGAGCATAATGAACTTAACAAACCAAATTAAAGATTCTTTAAAGAAAGTTGTCTTAAAATTACAAAACGAAAAATATTTTGATTCAAATTTTGATGCAGATCATTTAGTTTTCACCTTATCTGAGCCCAATATTCCTGAAAATAAAAAAACATCTGAAATTGAATTTGATTTTTCTTCAAACCTTGCTTTTATTTTAAAAAAATACACAAAAAATAACCCTTTAGCAGTTGCAAATGTTTTAAAAGAAAAATTAGATAATCTAGATATCTTTGAACTTGTCGAAGTAACAACACCTGGATTTTTAAACTTTGTTTTAAAAAATTCCATTTTAAACAAAGTTTTAAGCAACATTATTTTACAAAACAAAAATTATGGATCCAACTTTGTTAAACCTGAAAAAATTAATGTGGAATTTGTATCTGCAAACCCAACAGGTTTTTTACATGTTGGTCATGTGCGGGGGGCTGTTTTTGGAGATTCACTAATAAGAATTTTAAGACATGCCGGGCACCATGTTGAAGCTGAATATTATGTTAATGATGCTGGAAATCAAATTGATAATTTAGCTAAATCAGTATATATTCGTTACCAAGAACTCTTTGGAATTTACGAGCAAATGCCAGAAGAGTCTTATAAAGGTGATGATATTATTTGAGCTGCAAAACAAATAAAAGACAAAGTTAATGATTATTTTTTAAATAATTTTGCTACTAAAGAAAGTGAGCTAAAATCATTAGCAACCCAAATTTTACTTGATAAAATCAAAGTGGATTTAGCAAAAATTAACATTTATTTTGATACTTTTTCAAGCGAAAAAGCATTAACAACCAAGAATTTAATTAAACCTGTTTTAATTAAATTAAATCCAAATACATACCAAAAAGATGGAGCTTTATTCTTAAATACCACTAAATTCGGCGATGATAAAGATCGTGTATTAATTAAAAGCGATGGATCATATACTTATTTAACACCTGATATTGCTTATCATGAAACTAAATTACAAAAAGCAGATAAATTAATTAATATCTGGGGTGCTGATCATTCTGGATATGTTGCAAGAATGAAAATTTCACTCCAGGCATTAGGTTATGACCCTGATAATATTAATATTTTAATAATCCAATTAGTCAGATTATTAAAAAATGGACAAGAGTTTAAAATGTCTAAGCGTGCTGGAACAAGTGTAACATTAAATGATT
This sequence comes from Mycoplasma sp. 11548, assembly GCF_055523555.1. Taxonomy (NCBI): domain Bacteria; kingdom Bacillati; phylum Mycoplasmatota; class Mollicutes; order Mycoplasmatales; family Mycoplasmataceae; genus Mycoplasma; species Mycoplasma sp. 11548. The sequence continues at coordinate 329,839 of NZ_JBVFVF010000001.1, read as the reverse complement.
TATTAGATGTCGCCTCTTCTGATGCAATTAGGTTTGGTATGCTGACTAGAGAAATTGGCACAAAATATGATTTTAATATTGATCAAGCTAACTTAATGGATGTCTCAAACCCAGTTTATAATTTACAATATGCTCATGCTAGAACCGTATCATTACGCAATAATTTAAAACCTTTTTTACTTGATCCAAACAATCAAATTACTAATAAAGCCAGAAAATTAATTATTGAATTAGATCAATTCCCAGATTTATTGCAAACGATTGTCAAAACAACAAAAGTAAATTTATTAACTCAATACTTAATAAATTTAACTAATTTATTTAATAGTTTTTATTCACAAACACGTTTAATAAATCACCCACAAGAAGCTTATTATAGTACTTTAGTATATGCTGTTCAAGTGGTGTTTAAAATTGGTTTAAACTTACTGGGAATTAGTGCCCCTAATTTAATGTAAAATAACATAATCATGTGCATAAGAAATTGCATATGATCTTGCTTTCCTAATAAATGGATTTTATAAAAAATATTGAAAACTACCTAACTTCATTATTAAAGTTAGGTAGTTTTAGTATAGTTAAATTATGAGTTTATCATTTCAACTTTTTCGCCTTTAGTAAATTTAAACTTATATGTTCCTGTTAGAAGGTTTTGTTTCTTAGGATCTGAATTATCTCATAAACTAGTCAGAGTGTAAGTACCTGTGTTTCATGGATAAAATGGCGCAACTTTGAAAGTAACTTTATCTGCAGTTTGGCTATCTATCCAAGTTTTTCGATTAGGTCCGTATCCGTTTGTAGTATCATCTGCATAAGTATTATTTTCTGCACGTAATTCATATTTAAATAATTTATCTTTTACTTTTTGGTAAATATCTTTATCTGCAACAATTTTGAAAATAATGTAATTTTTGTTTTGAGAGTCAACTTCAACAGTTACACTATCAAATTTTAAAGGTTTTTCTTCAGTAGGTGTTGAATCTGTTGTTTGTTGATCAGTATTGTTAGTGTTTGTACCGTTATTTGTCTTTTCTTGTTGTTTGTCTTGTTCAATACTAGTTGTCCCAGAATTCTCACTACTATTATTTTTTTCAGTTTCTGATTCATCTGGTTTTGTTGAACCACCATCTTGTTTGTCAGTTCTATTATCAGTAGGTGGTGTAGGTTCTGGAAGAGCAGGTTTTTCCGGATTATCTGTGCCAGTTGATCCATTATCAGTACCATTGTTTGTCTTTTCCTCATCCTTTTGGTTTACACCAGTTCCAGGTTCTTCTGTTGCTGGATCTTTTGGAGCGGGGCCAGGATTTGGGTCAGTCTTAGGAGGTTCTTGGGTGCCTTTATCATTGGCAGGCTCGTTGGTTGGGTCTTTTGGCGTTGGATCAGTAGGACCTGGGTTAGGAGGTACATTTCCTTCTTTAGGTGGTTCTTGGTTAGCATTACTATTAGTTGGATCTTTTGGATCAGGGTTATTAGTTCCTGGATTCGATGATTCATTTTCTTCTCTTGGTGGATTAGGATTTACTGGCTCTTCTTGTTCTCTATTTTCAATAGGTGGGTTTATAGTTACTGCATCAGTTAATGTTGTAAATGGACGTTTGACATTAAATAACGTGTCATTATTTACCTTAATGGTATCTAATAAATATGTAGTTCCTTTAGTTAAACCAGTAATAGTAATTTTATATTCATTATCAGCTGGTTTGTTTAAACGTGAAACTGTAAAATTATGAACAGTGTCATTAACTTTTACATTAAGTTGGTCATTTCCTTGTAGACCAGTAATTTTAGTGGTGAATTGAGCACTTGTTTGAGTTACTGTAATTGCACTAACATTCTGAATAGTAAATTGTCTTTTTTGGGGCTGAGGCGCTGTACACGAAACAGCAGTAATTGTTGTAATAGTAACTAAGTTAGTTGTTATTAATAAAAATTTACGTAATTTCATAACGTATTTTCCTTTCATATAAATATATTTATATAATAATTAATTTGTCTAAAATCAAATTAATAGATTTGTTAATCTACTTTAATTTTAATATATATATATATATGTGTGAAGAAAGTTAAAAAACTTGACAGTGTTAGAAATATTCGCGAGAATTAATTTTTTATTTGTATTTTTAAAATTTAGTGATATAATTTAGTTCTTAAATTGTTTAATCATAAATATCTTTAAAGTGAGATTTGAAAGAATCTCACTTTTCAAATAAAATAATTTTATGAGTTTTTTTAAAATAACTGTGTCCAAATCATAATGCCCAGTTTTATTAAAATATTGAAAATAAATAAGAAAAGTTAAACGCAATTTTATCGATTAAAACTTTATTGTTTGGTTCTTTTGAAAAAATTTAATAAAAACGATATGAGGCGTCAATTCCTTATTAAAATTTAGAAAAAATGGTTATCCTTTCGATAAGTATCAGTATTTTTGTATCATACTTAAATTTTATATAATTGTTTTATATAAACAATACAGGTTATATAGGCAAATGCACAACTAAAAACAATCAAAAATTGAAATATCTAAATAAATTTATATAATTAAAATGCATTATATAAATTTTTATCATTAATTAATAATAATTATACTTTTTTTGTAGAATAACTACTTTTTTGGACTACTTTTTTAATTTTTTGCCCAGACTGTTGGGGTTAATCATTTTTTTATTTTTTGATTTATATTATGGATTCATTTGTTGCAAAAAAAGATAATGAAAAAACAAACCAAAAAAATTTTTTTCTTCTTTGGCAACTAAATTGGAAAATTTATATATTTTTTGATGTTTTTACTGTCTAAAAAATCAGAACATAATTATTTATATCATTACATTAACTACAAAATTTCAAAATGAAGCAAAAAGATTTTTAACCCCCCGCCCTTGATTGCAATCAAGGGGGCCTTACTTTTGAAAAAGTAAGCAAAACTCCCAGAAAACACGTGTCCGTGTTTTCTATTTTTATTATTCTCTTTTTTATTAAAAAATATTAAAATTAATATGCATCAATTTTTATTTCATCATTGATGCTTCTGTGTAATGTTCGAAGTATCTCTAAATACTCAGCCATAATCTTATTGGCTTCAAGGTTATTTCCTTGTGCATTCACAGAGACACTATTAAACTTTGAGATGTATAATTCAAGAGTTTTAAAAAATGAGTTTGTTTTCTTATGGATAAATGCTAGTTTTCCAACGGCAGGGATAGAATAATCTAAACCTTTCTCAAGAGCTCACATTTCTGTAAAGCTTAGATATTTTCCATTAGGTTCTTTGGCAAAGTATTTTTTCCATTATATTTAAAATACAAATTATCATCAGAAGAATGCACTAACACAACATCAGAATTATAAGGAAATATAATCCTTTTGTCATGCATATCAAAAGCTGCAAGGTTTTTACCTTGGTATCTAACAACACCATTTAAAACTTTTCTATTAATCTCTAAATCAACGGCTCAATTGCCGTTTTTCTTTCCTTCTTTTTGAAAGACATTATGTTTAGAAATTATTTTTTTATTCCTCGTGTTGTAATAATTTTGAAATACTTCGTTATTTTGCTTTAAATCATTAATATCTTTATATCCGTTTTCATGAATTAATAATGGGTATTGATCTAATGATGTTCTAAAAGATCTCTCAACGTGAGGTTTATGTTTGGGATTAGATGAACTGAGTACTTCTATTCCTTTTTTATTTAAATCTTTTTCAAAAATTGTTTGTGCGTTTTCGTTTCCCCAAAAAGTTCTTCTTTTATCAGTATAAATTTTCTTTGGAAATCCATATTTCTTAAATACTATTTCTAACAGTCTTTGATATCCTAATGTTGTTTCTTGTTCTTCAAATCATGCTGCTAATAATGTTCCAGTGGCAACATCAATTGCATGATAAAGATAGAATGGTTTATTATTTTTTAAATATGGTTCAAGCTGAGCATCGATTTCAACAATTTCACCAAATTCTAAATTTTTCTTTAGACCCAAAACTTGTCTTTGTTTTTCATTTTGTTTAATTTGTTTATAATATTTTTTTAATAGCAATGTTGTCTCTTGTGAAGTTTTCTTCTTTGATAATTTTGCTATTTTTCTTCCTCTTTTGGTTGTATGTATATTAAATAATCCTAATTGGTTGAATCTTCTTACCAAAGTTTTGTAAGAAATTTTTTGCCTTATAAAAGAACCATATTCTGAATAATAATAACTTTTAAACGAAAGTTGGTTATTTGTTAGAACGCTATTTAAAATAATTTCACATGTTTTTAAATAATCTTTAAACACTAATTCAATTTCTGAATCTGTAACTTTGCAACTTCTTTGTTGATTTTTATTTTTATGACTGATGTCAATTTCTTGATTACTTTTTATTATTTTTTTATATCTTTTTACAGTTGATACACTAAGGTTTGTAATTAAACTAAGTTGAGATAAAGATTTTTCAATATTAGCAGCAATTAATATGAGAGATTGCTGTTTTTTTAGTTCGTAGTTTGTTAAGTTTTTGTACTTATCTATGTTATGTTTGATTCTCATAAATAATTTATACCATATTTTAATTAAATTAGTTCACTTTCGGTGGGATTTATATATGGACCTAAATAGTTGTCATTGGACAAAATTTTTATCATTAATTAATAATAATTATACTTTTTTAATATATAATAATAATCAACTTAATAAGCAAGTTAAAACAAAATTAAAAATTCAAAATGGAAAGGCTCAAAATGAAAAACACAACTATGCTCGAGGTAGCGAGCCAATTTGTTTTAAATAATTCAGAACAAAACTTTACCTTCAATGAAATTTTTGAAATAGTTGAACAAGAACTTAAGGAAAATTGAATCAATAAATTCTTAATCAATAATTCAGAAATTTCATATGAAGAAATTAGAGAACGCAAAATGGGAGAATTATACCGTCTATTAACTGTAGACAAAAACTTTTTAAGAAATGATGATGGAACTTGATGTTCTAAACATAAAATTTATTAGGAGATAAGATGGCATTAGTAAACGCAAAAGAAATGTTAAAAAAGGCTAAAGCAGGAAAGTATGCAATTCCTCATATTAACATCAACAACTTAGAATGAGCAAAAGCAGCTTTAATTACAGCACAACAAGAAAACTCACCAATTATTATAGCAACTAGTGAAGGTGCAATTAAATACATGGGAGGGTTTAATGTAGTAAGTGGGATGGTGCTTGGTTTAATCAATGATTTAAACATTACAGTACCAGTTGCGCTTCATTTAGACCATGGATCATATGAGGGAGCAAAACAAGCTATTAAAACTGATGGATATACATCATTAATGTTTGATGGTTCACACTTCCTATTTGAACATAACTATGCAAAAACTAAAGAATTAGTTGAATTAGCAAATGAAAGAAATATGTCTTTTGAGGCTGAAGTTGGAACAATAGGTGGTGAAGAAGATGGAATCGTTGGTAATGGCGAATTTGCAGATCCAACTGAAGCAAACAAAATCGCTCAATTAGGAATTGATGTTTTAGCAGCGGGAATAGGTAATATACATGGTCCATACCCCGCTTCATGAAAATCACTTAATTTTGATAAATTACAAGAAATATCTGCAGCTGCTGGAATTGGAATTGTACTTCATGGCGGAAGCGGTATTCCTTTAGATCAAATTCAAAAAGCAATTAGTTTGGGTGTAACCAAAATTAATGTTAATACTGAATTACAACAAGCAAACCACAAAGCCCTTAGAGCTTATATTGAAAGTGGCCAAGACCTTGAAGGTAAAAACTTTGATCCACGTAAATTATACAAACCTGGTTTTGAAGCAATGTGTGAAACAGTAAAGCAAAAAATTCATGAATTTGGTTCAAACAATAAAGCTTAATGAATTGTTTATATAAAAAGAAAATATTTAATTCGAAAGAAATTTATTTAAATTTAAAACAAACATCATGCTTATTTTATAGCAAACCCCACATGTTAAGCCAAAAAATTGGTAAGCTTGTGGGGTTTTTATTATGAAATTAAAATAAAAATTATACATTGCAAGCCAATTAAAAATAAAATTTTTAATTCAAACACAATGTTTTGTTAATATCTCGCATGTGACTTTTCCAAAAAACATTAATAAATTAAGGAAGACTTTTATAAAAAATATTATAATTATTATGTATTATATTTACTAATACAAAATTAAAGAAATACAGCAATTATAATAGTAAAATATATTTAATAAAGGAAATTTTTATGAAAAAGAATTTAAAACATATGTTTTTAATATCTGCAAGTTTAGCAGGTTTTGGATGTCTTCTAGCCTTCCCAACAATTAATAATACAATGCAAAAAAATAAAAGCCAGTGATATGCTAATTTAAAAGGTGACAAGTTCGAAATTAGAGATCAAAAATCTTTTAATGTTTTTAACAGTAATAACGAAATCACCCCAGTACCTCTTAATAATGATTTTGAACTTAAAATTTTATTAAATCCTGGTTTTCAAACTGAATATGAAGAATTTATCAACCAATTTAACACTAATTTTATAACTAAAATTATCAACGAAAAATTAAAATACAAATCTGTAACATATAGTAGAATGATGCCAATTGTTTGGTTCTATTTTGAAAACGAAAAAAACAGACAAGAATTCGTTAAAAAAATATCGAATTGAGAAGAAATTTTTAAATTCATTATATTTAAAAATGAAGACGCAGCTGTTAATTCATACACATATAATGAAACACAGCCAAATACCTTTTATTCATACCAGAATCAATATTCATTTACATTTAACGATGTACAAAAAAATATAAATATTTTTAAAAACTATATGGATGAAAATTTAAAAGTAGTTAATGCACAAAATCACCTAACCAATAAATATGTAAATAATGTAGGGGTTATTGAATCTAATGCTTATCCAATTGATAGAAATTTTATAAAATATTTCAAAAATGGAATATATATTGATGAAACATATATGAATTTTGCACTTGATAATACAACACATGCCACTTTAGTTACAAGTATTTTAGGTGGAGAGTTAGGGGTCGATAAATCATCTAAAATTTATCTTGCTTCTACCTTTAGATTTGATAGTAATTGGATTCGTACAATTGAAAAAATGGTTAAAGATTACGGCATAAGGATAATAAACCACAGCTACAGCATGAAATATCTGGAAAAAGAAGATAACATACACGAATATAATAAAGGTTATGATGAAAATTCATACCATTTAGACTATATAAGTAGAAAATATGGAGTTATTAATGTATTTTCAACTGGTAACGATGCTAGATATTCTCAGCATATAATAAATAGTGGCAATTTATCTTTAAACTCGATTGCGGTTGGTGCATTAGAAAAAGATACTACAAAATATAACTTAAAAAGTAGCAAAATTGCAAATTATTCAAACTATAAACTACCATCAGGATTTGATCAAATAGCTAAACCTTTAGTTGTAGCTCCTGGTTACACTTATAATCCAGTATATGAGAAGAATCAAACTGTAAGTGGCACAAGTTATGCAGCACCAATTGTAACTGGTCTTATTTCCAATTTAATGAAATATAAATCAGATATTAGAAATAGTAGTTTTAGAGTTCCAATCGTTAAAGCAATTTTGTCCGCCTCTGCAGTAAGTCCACAAAAATTAAATTTAAAATATAAAACTAGTGGTTATGAACAAAAATTTGGATCTGGTACCCCAGACTTTCAAGCAATGTTGCAAGCAGCAAATAATTATTCAGTTATTAGTTCTAACCCTTCCGTTGCCAAAAGAGATATATTTACAAGCCAACAAATACAACTCCAAAAAGGACAAAAGATTAAAATATCTAGTTCTTGGACGTTTAATGCTGGGATTTTAAATCAAAAAGAGCCTAGACCATGAGCTAAGAATTGGTGAAATAGTTTTTGATCTTGATTTTCTCCGGCTTGATCTTCTACAGAGCAAAAATGAGATAGTGAACACAAAAATGAAAATCAACTAAGTTTAGTTGGTGTTAAGAATCGTACTTATAATAACTTAGTTACTAACTATGATTTAAGACTTGAAAAACTAGCTAACGATGGTAGTTGGCATATTGTTAGAGAAATAACAGAACAAATGACAAGTGATGAATTAATTGAATATAAAGTATTAAATTCTGGAATTTATAGGTATAGAATTATTAAAAATCATTATTATCCTGATGCTAACTCTATAGATGACTTAATTGCGGTTACTCACGTGGTTAGAAATGAAAACGATTAAAAAAATCCTTCTTGGAATTATTTCAACAATTACACCACTAATTACATTGGCTTGCACAAGAATTTCAAACCCTGAAGCAGAAATTAACAAAATAAAAAAGGAACTTCTTCCAATTCATAAATCTTTTATAAAAAAAAGCCCATTTATTCCCTTAGATTGATTGGAGAATCAGTATTTTGATGTTAAAGAACATAGACAACAAAAATATATAAAAGATGATGGGACTCAAGATTCAATTAATTTCAACTCAGAATTCTTTGATAATTTTCCCAATGATCCATCTAATAAATTCAATAATGCCATAAAAATATCCAGTAAAAATCAATTCGATAAATATATTATCGAAAGATTTAAGGAATTGCATAACTTTGAAGATTTTAATAATAATTTTCAAATTAAAAAATTATTTGAAGAATTATACTTAGATAATCAAGATGTATACAAACTCCTTGAGAACAATGATATTTATATTTGACAACATTTTTCATTAAGTAATGCAAAATGAAACGAACAAACATTTGTTATTCCATTATATGATAAAAATAAAGTTACTCTATTTTTTTTAGGATATCATGTACCGCTAACAAGTAATTCAATTATACCTGGAGTTTATCCATGGGAGGTCTTCGTGCTCCCTAAAAATTATGAAATTAAAATAAAATTCCTTGAATTCGAGAAAGATGAATCAGGTTTAAATTACCTGTATAGTTTAGAAAAATGATACTATAGAGTCTATAAATCATATTATAAGTAATACCTTTAAACCCCAAAATAAATTTGTAAGGGGTTTAAAGGTATTTTTTAGTCAATTTTTAGTTATGTAGGGTTTTAATATTATTATATAAATATGAAAAGTTTTTTTAGTTTTGTTCTTATATTACTTAACTTTAGTTTAGTATCTTGCGCGCTTAATCCTATAAATAAAAACTATGAACAAATTAAAGTGTTAGAAATAACCGACGGAGATACTATTGAAGTTTTAAACCAAAGTAGGCAAAAAGAAATTATACGCCTCTACGGTGTTGATACTCCTGAAACACTAAAACCTCGTTATAATGATGATCAATTAGCTAAATATGAAGATCAATATGCTAAACTTGCTAAGCGAATGCTTATTAGTAAAATTAACAACAATGCAAATATTTTTATTCAAAGAGTTACTACTGATTCTTATAAGCGCACCGTTGCCCTAGTTTATTATAATAATAATTTTAATTATTCCACTAATTCATTAATAAATTCATGGTTAATTTCCGAAGGTTTAGCCAGAGTTGCTTTTATTCAGGCAGAAAATCCTAAAAAACCTTACTATACACAAACAAAAGAGCAATTTGAATATTATAAAACAATTATAGAATTGGAAAATATCTCTAAAACTACTAAAAAAGGTTTTTGAAAAGAGTCTATTAACAATGTATTTTATAAAAAATTACTGTAATCTATGGTTTATGTTATAATATATTTATATATTATAACATTCATAAAATTAATCAAAATGGAGGTTTAAATGGAAGATAAGAAGCAAAAATACGATGCAAGTGCTATTGCGCATTTAGAAGGTTTAGAACATGTTCGTAAACGTCCTGGGATGTACATTGGTTCAACATCAAAAGCAGGATTACACCATTTAGTATGAGAAATAGTAGATAACTCAGTTGATGAAGCAATGGCTGGTTTTGCCAACAAAATTAATATTACAATTACAAAAGATAACGAAATAAAAGTTCAAGATAATGGACGGGGAATTCCTGTTGGAATCCACCCACAATTTAATATTAGTGCCTTAGAAGTTGTTTTAACTAAATTAAATGCTGGTGGAAAATTTGAATCAGGTGCTTACAAAGTTAGTGGTGGATTGCATGGAGTAGGAGCTAGTGTTGTTAATGCCTTAAGTTCAAAATTAGAAGCATGGGTTAAGCGTGATGGTAAGATTTACTATGCTAAATTTGAAAATGGTGGAAATACTGTGCATCCAACAAATGTTATTGGTGAATATGAAGACGATGAATCAGGTACTACTATTCAATTTACTCCTGATTATACAATAATGGAACAAATGCCATTTGATAAAAGTTTAATTATTGATCATGCACGTCAAATTGCATACCTAAATAAAGGTTTATTTGTATCAGTTGCTGATGAAAGAGATGAAAGCTATGTTGAATACCAATATAATAATGGTATTATTGACTATGTTAGCGAATTAACGAAACGTTCATTACCATTAACAAATATTATTTACGCAAGTAATTCATATAAATATCGCCACGAAATAAATTCAAGGGAAATTAATATTGAAGTTGAAGTTGCTGTGCAATATTTAAATGATCTGTATCGATCTAATTTAATTTCCTATACTAATAATATTTCTACCCATGAAGGCGGATCACATTTAACTGGATTTTATGATGCAATTATGAGGCTAGTTAATAACTATGCTTTAGAAAAAAACTTTATTAAAAACGAAAATGATCGCTTTACCCGTGAGGATTTAGTTGAAGGTATTGTTGCTGTTATTTCAATAAAACACCCTGAACCACAATTTGAAGGGCAAACAAAAGGAAAACTTGGTTCAAAAGATGCCCGTAAAGCTGTGAATGAAGTTTTTTCACAAGTCTTCGAACGCTTTTTAAATGAAAATCCTGATTTAGCTAAAAAAATTCTTGAAAAAGCAAGTTCAGCACGTAGGGCAAGAATCGCATCAACTGCAGCTAGAGATAAAGAACGTAAAAAGCTTCCATTTGAAACTGGTTCAATGCCTGGCAAATTAGCTCCATGTTCATCAAAAAATGCTGAAATTTGCGAACTTTTCATTGTCGAGGGGCAATCTGCTGGTGGTTCAGCTAAAATGGGACGTGACAAAGTTTTTCAAGCTATTTTACCCCTTAAAGGTAAAATCCTTAATACCGAAAGAGCAAGACTCGAAAGTATCCTTAAAAACGAAGAAATTATGTCTTTAATTACTGCTATGGGCGCTGGACTCGACAGCAATTTTAATATCAATAAATTAAGATATCATAAAATTATTATTATGACTGATGCTGATGTAGATGGAGCCCACATCCGCACCTTGCTACTAACCTTCTTTTATAGATATTTTAAACCCCTTATTGAATATGGATTTATATATATAGCACAACCTCCTTTATTCAAAATTCAACAAAATAAAAATATTTACTATGCATTTAATGAAAAAGAACGTAGTGAAATTATCGCGACTTTAAACCCTAACATCAAAATTACAATTCAACGTTATAAAGGACTAGGTGAAATGGATGCTCAACAGCTACGTGAAACAACCATGCTTCCAGAAAAACGTAAAATGCTTCAAGTGCAAATTGAAGATGCATATCGTGCTGATCGCATCTTTGAGACCTTAATGAGTGAGAATGTGGAACCTCGTCGTGATTTTATCTCACAAAATGCAAAATACGTGCAAAATATTGACTTATAATTCAAAAATACATTCAAAGATAATTGAATGTATTTTTTCTTATTTTAAAGTATATAAAAAACGCAAACAAATGTTTGCATTTTAAGTTAATTACAGCCCATTGTAATATCAGACTGCTAAAATAACAACAACAGCTAATAAGATTACATATCCTAAGGCATATAGGATAAGTGCTCAGAATCCAACTGGTCATCCTTCTTTTGTAGCTGGAGCGTCAACTGGTTTTTCAACAATTACTTCCTTTACTACTTCTTTTACAACTTCAACAGGTTTTTCTACTACCACTTCTTTAATAACTTGAACTGGTACTTCTTTTACAATTTCAATTGGTTTTTCAACAATTACTTCTTTAATAACTTCAACTGGGCGGTCGATAACTTTTTCAACGACCACTTCTTGCACTACTTCTTGGACACTTGGAACTAATTTTTCAACAGTTTCAAATGACTCGAATACCACAAAGTGTGATTTTTTACATGAATTAGGTGAAAGAGTGTATTTATAGTCTTGTTCCGGTACAAATGCAACATGCTTATTACCATATAATACAAATGATAGCACACGAGCTAAACGTGACTCTGGTGTTTGTTGTTTGTAATAAATAAAGGTTTCAGGAACGTAAGTAAGATCTTCAGATCCTTTAATCTTACTTGAAAGTAATTTTGTTGAGGCTGCTAATGATTTAGCAACTAATTTTAGTAATCTTTTATCTTCTGGTAATTCTAATTCTGATGCTAATGATTTTTCAGCATTTAAAACATTTCTCAGTTGTTCTTCAATTTCTCTGAAGTCTCTAACAGATGTAACTAAGTCTTGTGGGTATGAAAGCGCGATAGCTTCAAGGTTTTTAGCATATAAAGCTAATGAACGAAGTTTAGTTGCTTTGCATCCTTCATAGAAATATACATATCTAACTTTATCACAATCTTTAATTGGACATACACCTTGTGAAGGTACTTCTTTGTTGACAATTACTTCCTTAATAACTTCAACTGGTTTTTCTACTACTTTTTCAACGATAACTTCTTTAACTACCTCAACAGGTATTTCTTTTAAAACTTCTTTTTCGATGTAAACTGGTACTTCTTTAACTACTTGTCCAGATGAAACTGGTTTTTCAATCACCACTTCCTTAATAACTTCAACTGGTTTTTCTACTACTTTTTCAACAACAACTTCTTTCACTACCTCAACCGGGCGATCAACTAAAACTTCACGAATAATTTCAACAGGTATTTCTTTTAAAACTTCTTTTTCGATGTAAACTGCTACTTCTTTCACTACTTCGTGAACTTTTTGTTCAACAACTGTTTTAGTTACCATTGATCTATTTCTTAGTTCGTGAATTTCTTTAAGTAAAGCTTCTTTATCTTGGTTAGTACCTTGTAGTTTATTTTTAAGTTCTTCAATTTCTTTGGCAGATTTACCATCAAGGTTTTTTAATAATTCATCTAATGAATTTAATTCTTTAGTTAATTCTTCAATTTTAACATCTTTAGAATTTTTTCTTACAGGTGGAATAAAGTCGTCAACTGCAGGGAAATAAGTAGTATGATCATCTAAAATTTTATAATCAACATTTGGTTCTAAAGTTGCTAAATGATTTTCAACTTCAAAGAAATTAATTGTATTAAATTCAGTTAAATTAATTTCTTTAGATGTTTCGCCATAAGATAATTTACCATCGTATTTGTCAACTTCTAGTTCGTATTCTAATACACCGTCTTTGTTAAAGACACCATATACGTGCCCTCCTCAGATTTTTTTAGGTGTATGGAATTGTGCTCATGATTCATATCTTAATGATAAGAATCAGTTTAAAGCATCCTTACGAGTTTTAAAAACTCCTAATGCAGTTTTAACCTTTGGGTGTCTTAAAACTCAAGGAAATTGCTTATTTTGAGTTGGTTTGTATTCGCATAATATACGTTTCATATATTGCTCCTTTGTTCTATTATAATAATTAAGTATTAATAGTTTCTTAAAGTGAATTAAATTTTAATTAATAATATTATAAAGTTTTTTTTATGATTGTAAAACGTTTTTTTTAAATATTACAGCCATAAAAAACAAAAACAATTTAATTAAGATAAATATAAACTTTAAAAAATATAGTAAAATATTAATAACTTATGAAAATCATTACAACAAATAAAAATGCAAAACGTGATTATGAGATTTTAGAAACATTTGAGGCTGGAATGTCCTTAGATGGTTGAGAAGTGAAGAGTGCCAGGGCATCTGAAGTTGCTTTAACTAATTCATTTTGTTCAATATATAAAAATGAATTATGACTTAAAGAATCATTTTTTAAACAATATATGCAAGTAAAATGTAATGAAACTCAAGATCGAAAATTACTAATGCATAAAAATGAGATTCGTAAGTTAAAATTTAAATTAGAAACTCAACCCTTAACATTAATTCCTTTAAAAATGTATTTTAACAAGAATTCAATTGTTAAAATAGAGTTAGCCTTAGCAAGAGGTTTAAAAAAATACGACAAACGGGCAAAACTCGCTAAAGAAGAAGTTAATAAAAAAATTCTCAAAACCTTAAAAAACTATTAGATCTGGGGATATAATGGTTTCGACATGTATGGGTTCTTAGTTATTGCAGTAGTGTGGGAGACTATAATTCCTACTAGGCTTTCTTAAACGGAAAATCTGAAGACAAAGTTGCTACATTAAGTATGTACCAACAACAAGCAAATCTTGCATTCGCTTAAAAAATAGCATGCAAGTTGTTTAATTAATGCTCCTTAAGTTAGTTAAACAGGTCTTTTAAGGATAGTTATTAAAGTTGCGACTTAATAACGAGATTAGCAAAATAATATAAGTTGTTTTGGTTGTTTTTGCTTATATTATTATTAAAATGACCTAAACTGTAGAAGTAACTAAGTGTTCATATGTGGACAGGGGTTCAACTCCCCTTATCTCCACCAAAATTACAAAAGTAAAAAAAGTTTTAATTTTAGACCAAAAGGTATTTACACCCCCAATTAAATAAGGAAATAAAATATGAAAAAAGAACTACACTTTCAATCAAAAGATTTAACTATTCGCGAGTTTAATATAACGGAACAAAAAGGCAGAATTCAAACAAACCCAGAATTTCAAAGGGAATTTGTCTATTCGATAGAAAAATCATCAAGATTGATTGAGTCTGCGTTAATGAAAATTCCACTTCCAACAATTTATTGTAGCGAAGAAAAAAATGGAAAATTATTAGTTGTAGATGGACAGCAAAGAATTATGTCATTCTTAAATTTTATTAGAAATAAATATAAATTAAAAGGAATGGCAGTTTTTAGCGAATTAGAAGGGAAATATTTTAAAGATTTAGATGACAAGCTTCAAAATGTTGTAGAAGAGACTTATATTAGAACCATAGTTATTGATGAAGATTCAAATGATGTTAAATATGAGATCTTTGAAAGACTAAATCAAGGTGCTGTTACATTAAAAGAACAAGAAATAAGAAACTGTGTATATCGTGGATATTATAATTCAATGATTAACCAACTTGCTAAAAATCAAAATGTAGCAGTTATGTTTAAGTCAGAAAATAATAGAATGTCTTATCAAGAGAAAATTTTAAGATTCTTTGCTTTAATTGATTTTGGTTCATATAAACAAAGTATGAAAGTTCACCTAAATAATTACATGAAGGCACACCAATATGATGATGAAAAGCAAATCCAACAAGACAAAGAAATATTTAGCAAAACTTTAAGTATTGTAAAAGAAGTGCTTGGCACTGATGCATTTGCTGCAGTTGATTATGATAATAAAAAAATATTAAATACATTTAGTGCAACTTTTTATGACTCAATAATGATAGCATTTTCTTTATTTGATAGAAATAAGCTTATTACAAAATCTGATATCATCCGTAAGGAGATTAATTATAAAAAACTTTATGATGATGAGTATCATAATGCTTGTTACGCTTCTAGTGGTTCAAGGGATAGGGTACTAAAAAGAATTTTAACTATAATACGTTTAATATCATCAATAGTTGGAGATGACCCCTTCAAGAAAGATTCAAGAACTTTTGATACGTATTTAAAACCACAACTTGCCTAAAACCAAAAATCTTTATGTGCTATTTGTCAAAATGAAATCCTTTATGTGAATGAAGGCGAAATAGACCATATCATTCCTTATTCACGTGGCGGGCAAACAAAATTTGAAAATGCACAGCTTGTTCACAAAATTTGCAATAGGCATAAAGGCAAGAACATAGATATTCAAAAACAGGAAATAGGGGAAAATAACAGTCTCACATATAACCTTAATGAAAAGCCAAACCTAGCATTTACAAAAATTAAAATGTATACATTCAATGGTAAAACAATATCAATTAAAAGTTTCAGAGAATTTTTCATAAGTCTAATGGATGAAATTAAGGATATAGTTCCAGAAAAATTTAATGAATTAGCTGATAGGGATTATACACTTACTAAGACATCCAAACCATATATTCGCCATTCTAGTTTTGGAATGAATCTTCCATACGAAATTCAAAATAAGGTATTTATTGAAACATGTTTTAGTGCCGATAGAATAGTAAAATTAGCTAAAAATATATTAAAAGAATTCAACATTGATCCTTCAAGTGTAGTTATTTATTTAAAAAATTAAAACAAGTGTTTAAAACCTTTCAGAAAGTTAACATGAAATTAGACATGGAAAAATCATTCAGGTACTTTAGGTTGATTTTTCCATGTCTAATTTACTATAGTTTATAATTCACTAAAATGTTAAAATTTTTATCTATTTTAGGGGCTAGACTGCCCTTATCTCCACCAGATAAAATTTAATTCAAGCAAGCAAAAAGCTCGATTATTTAACATTAACAATTAAGTTATTTAATATTTATATAGTTTAATTCTTAATGTATAATATATAAATTAATATAAAAAGGAGGTAATTTGATATGTCACAAATAATAAATGAGGATATCTTATGGAAAGCAGCTGAAAAACTAAGAGATAAAGTTGATCCTGCTGATTATAAGAATATCGTTTTAGGGCTAGTATTTTTAAAATACGTTAGCGATAAATATATCGCTAAATACAATGAATTAATTAAGTATAATGATGGCCGCGAAGAAGATGAAGATTATTATACAGCTGAACACGTTTTTATTGTTCCTAAAGAATCATTGTGAAGTTATGTAGCATCACATTCCAAACAAGATAATTTAGGTCAAGTAATTGATAATGCATTCATTTTACTTGAGAAAAATAATAACCAATTAAAAGGAATTTTGCCTAAAACCTATTCTAAAAGCGATTTAGATAAAACTGCTTTAGGTGAATTAGTTGATTTTTTTACTAATAATTTAAATATGGAAGATGCTGATGGGGACTTTTTTGGGCAAGTATATGAATATTATGTTGGAGCTTTTGCTAAATATATTCCAACTAAAGGTGGTGAATTCTTTACCCCTAAATCAGTAGTTCAATTAATGGTTGATATTTTAGAACCTTATAAAGGTAGAGTTTATGATCCTTGTTGTGGCTCAGGCGGAATGTTTGTACAATGTTCTAAGTTTGTTAAAGAACATCAAGGTAAGATTGATAACATTTCAATCTTTGGTCAAGAATCAAATCCTGGAACCTGAAAAATGGCTAAAATGAATTTAGCCATTAGAGGACTTGAAGGAAACCTTGGTGAACGTAATGGTGATACATTTACCGATGACTTACATAAATCATTGCGAGCAGATTATATAATTGCTAATCCACCATACAACTTAAAAGAGTTTTGAAAACCTTCACTGCAAGGAGATCCGCGTTGAGTCTTTGGTAAACCATCTGAAAAAAACGGTAATTATGCTTGATTATCATTAATGTATGCAAAGCTCTCTCCAAAAGGAAAGGCAGCAATCTTAATGCCTAATGGAGCAACAACGTCTAATACTCAAGATGATTATAAAATTCGTAAAGCTATGATTGAATCTGGTAAAATTGATGCAATCTTAGCTTTACCTAATAAATTATTTTCCAATGTCAGCATTTCAGTGCAATGTTGAATCTTAAATAAAGATAAAACAAATAAAGATATTTTATTTGTTAATGCTGATGAAATGGGTAAACTAATTTCTCGTAAAATTAGAGTATTAGAAGATGATGATATAAACAAAATCCTTAAAGCCTATAAAGACTTTAAGTCTAATACTTTAACAGATCTTCCAGGTTTTTGTAAGAAAGCAACACTGGATGAAATAATCGCCCAGGATTATAGTTTAAATCCTGGGCGATATGTAGGAGCAGATGAATCAAATAAATTATCTCCAGAAGAGATTAAACAGCAACTAAAAGTTGCGTCTGCTGAATTATTAAAACTAATGAAGGAGGGCATGGAACTAGAAGAAAAAGTTAAAGAGATTTTAGAAGAAGAGATTAAATAAGATAGTGTTAACTATGTGTTGTTGGGATTGGAGAGTTGGTAGCGTCAACTCCAGTTCATTTAAATTTTTTCTGGTTAATCTGGGAACTGCAGAACCCTCTCTGTGAACATTTAAGTTTTTTGTTAATAATCAATAATATAAATATCTAGGAATAACTTTTGTAACATCTATTTTAGTATAAAATAACGTATTAACAGTTCAAAAAGGTTTATTAATATAAAAAGGTGTTGCAATTGTACCTACTCTTCCAATTAATACTGATTCTTTATCATATAGGTATTTTGAAGAATATCCAATTATTCCTCCGGTCCCTAAAATTGGTATTTCACTTGAATCAACTTCAACATTTTTTTGATCTTTTCCATAACAAATTTTTAATATTTCTTTTAGTTTCATAATATGAGAACTTATAAAATTAAGGAGATTGCACAAATTATCAATGGTTCAACACCATCTACTAAAAATAAAGCATATTGAAATGGTAATATTGTTTGAATAACTCCGTCAGATTTATCATCATTTAATGGCAAATATATTTATACATCCAATAAATTAATTACTAAAGAAGGTTATGATAGTTGTTCAACTACATTAGTGCCTAAAGGTACTGTTTTGCTTTCATCAAAAGCATCAATTGGCTATTTAGCTATTGCAAGGGTTGAACTTTGCACAAGCCAAGGATTCAAATCATTGGTATGTAATCCGGATCTGATTAATAATGAATATATGTATTACTGACTTTCAACAAAAATTAAATTTTTCAATTCAATATCTAGTGGTGCTGTTATGAAGGAATTAACTAAAGATATATTAGAAAACATCAACATAGAATTACCAAATTTAGAAACCCAACAACACATAGTTAACATTGGAGGTATATAAAATGATTTATCAATTAAAGGATTTAACAATAATTCGCCGTGGTTGTCAACCATTCCCTGTTAGTAAATATCTTTCAAATACTGGATATCCATGGCTAAAAATCACTGATTTTAAACTCGGGGATAGAATTGTCAATAATACACTAGAATTTATCAGCCGCGAAGGAATTAATAAAACAAAACTTGTTCCTCAGGGTACATTAGTTGTATCAAGTTCTGGAACTTTAGGAATACCAATTTTTACTGGATCAAAAATGTGTTTATATTCAGGTTTTATATATTTTGAAAAACTTTCAAATAAAATAATACCTCTATATCTTTTTTATTATTTGCTAAAACACAGACAAACTCTACAAATAAAGGGTACAGGTGCCGTTATTAAACACCTACAAATTAAAACATTTGAAAACTTAAGAATAGAGCTGCCGACTATTGACAATCAAATTCACATAGTTAACACTATCAGCAGTGTTGATGATTTGATTGAGAATTTAACTAAACAAAATGAAATATTATTAAATTTAGGAAAAAATAAAATTAATAATTTAAATGAAAGCAAGAAATTATATCCCCTAACTAATATTGTTCAATTCCAAAAAGGTTTTGAGGTTGGTTCATCTAAATATTGTGAAGCTAAAAACCCTGGACAAATAAATTACATTAGAGTTGGTGATTTAAAATCTTTAGGAAATACATTTGTTGATACTTTGGATAATTACACATATGCAGATTTTGAAGATATACTTGTAGCTTTTGATGGAGCACCAGGGCGAAACAATATAGGTCTAGTTGGAGCCTATTCTTCTGGTATATATAAACTTATTTGTCTTAATGAAGATAAAGGCTTAGTCTTTTTTGAAATAAATAGCAAAATTAATAAACAAATAATTGATATTCATACATATGGAACAACAATAAAGCATGCTTCCAAATCAATAAATTTCTTAGTTTATGCTAATGTATCTCATAAAGAAAAACAAATATTAAACTGTTATTTCAAGCAAATAATTCAAAACAAAAAGAAGATTAACTTTTTAAAACGAATAAAAGATAATCTTCTTAATAAATATTTCTAATATTTTATCAATCAACAATTTTATCAACAATAGCTTGTTGTTCTTCGCTAGTTTTTCTAAGATATATCCTCGTAGTTTCTATCGATTCATGTCCCATGAGATCTGCTAACAAGGATATATCTTTTCTTTTTTCTAAAAAGTTTTTAGCAAATCTATGGCGAAATGAATGAGGATAAACAACATTTAAATTCATTTTGTATTTTTTAGCTAAAACCTTTAGTTGATGTGATAGACCTCTAGTGGTTATTTGTTTCTTTGTTTTATTAAGAAACAAATAACCAGCATCCCTATCAACTGAATCATAATATCCTAGTGCTTTTATACGTAATTTCTTAGGTATAAAAATTCTCCTTATTTTTCCTGATTTAGTATATAAATCTATATAACCTCGTTTTAAATGTTCGTATTTAAATTGAATAAGTTCTGAAACTCTAGCCCCTGTTGCTCCTAAAAACCTTACAATAAAATATCATTCATAATTTTGATCTTTAAGTAATTTGTTTTTTAAGAATTCATAATCTGCATCACTAATGACATTTTCAAGGTAACTTTTTTGTTGCAATTTAATAAATTTTAGTTTTAGTTTTTCTTTGTTAATATATTCAAGGTATTTGTTAATACCTTGAATTCTTAAATTTACTGTTTTTCCTTTATAGTTATCAACTAAAAGTGCTTTAAAAGCTAATAGGTTTTGTTTAGTGATTTCATCAAAATATTTAAAGTATAAATCTAATGCAAATTGATATGAATCAATTGTATTTTTTGATAAATTTTGATGAAGTAAAAATGTTTTAAAATCTTTCATTTGGTACCTCCACTATTGAAGGTACCAAATTTTAAAAATATTTATTTAATAATTGTTGTTTTATTTGTTTGAGAATTCGAATTTTCTCTTCTAGTTTAAGTAACTTATTTAGAAGTAGATTTAATTGTTTTATTATAATTTTATTTGTTACATATATTTTAGATTGTTCAAATATTCGTTTATTTAATGATTGTTGAGCTGCTCCAGTAGCATATCGTTTAATTTTATTAATTAATTTCCGAGAGGCAAAATAAATTAATCCATGATGTTTTGATTCTTTAGCAGCTATACAAATTATTGATTGATTAAAATATATATTATTATCTAAAAGAACCGCAATTTTATTAATATTCGGTTCGATTATTGATAAAACGGTATTACCTTTATTTCCTGGTTTCGTTGCAATTGTTTTAATGCCTAATGCGGTAATATATTCTGTTGGCTCAGTTACTGCTGGTTTATCTGTAAGTGCCCCAGAATTAATTCATTTAATATTACCATTTCAAAACTCGGATTTAGATCTAGAAGGCGTACCTCCTAGGTAAATATCTGCATATTTTGTTAGAGGTTCTGATATTGGTGATTTAGTAATAAGAAAATCTCCAACTTTCAAAATCTCTTTAACCTGGTTTTGATAATTCTCTATCAAATCATCAACACTGCCGATAGTGTTAATTAACTAGAAGTATTTATTTAATAAATTTTGTTTTATTTTTTGTAATTTAATATTCTGTTGTTTATATTTGGATATTAAGTTATAAATTTTAGCTATTTTATCATCAGTTATTGAGGAATAAATATTTAGTATAATTGATATTTTTTCAATCATTGATTTAGTAATGAATTTTATAACTGAACCTGATGAATTAATATTTAAGTTATTCACCTCAAATTCACATGATTTTAGGAATAAATAAAAGTGTTTTTTAGGTGTTAGTACATAAGTTCTTTGATATGCATTAAACTTACCATCATAGTATTTACATGTGATAACACCATTACCAGATATAATTATTGCTTTGCAATCGTATGCATAATTATTAATATATAAATATTCGCTACCACAAGTGAAAAATGGATATCTTCCGTTTTCAACAGCTGAATTAACATTTAGTTTTCCAGTTTTTATTTCACAATAATGACCTAATTTTACACTAGTATTATTATATGATCTGTTTAAATAATCTTGATAAATTAAGTCACTATATATCTTTAATTTATCAATAATTTTATTGTTAAATTCTATCAAATCATCAACACTGCCGATAGTGTTAATTATCAAGATATTGTTACATATATGATATGTACACTTACATTGCATAACATTACACTTATTTTTGATATAATACATAAGAACTATTTAATATAAAAATAACCTAATCCTATAATATTAAAAATATAATTTTACTTACACTAAATAATATAGAAAGTTACAATTATGCTAAAAGAAAAAGACATTGAAATAAGTATTATATCTTTACTTGAACAAAAAGGTTATCAATGAATAACTATTGATAATGATCATTGAATCCAAACTAGAAATTTGGATGATTTTATTAATGAATCTTTATTAAGAGATTCATTAATAAAGATTAATAGAATTAATGATGATAATGTAATTCAGGAAGCAATAAATACTGTCAAAAACCTTGATAATCCTTCGTTATTTGAAAGGAACTATGCATTTCATAAAATATTAGTTGATGGCATTACAATTGAATCAAAGGATTTTTTTGTAAATCCTTTTATTAGATTTATTGATTTTACTAATCCTGAGAATAATACTTTTCAAGTTGCAAACCAAGTTAAATTCCAAGAGGGAAAAAGTATCAGAATACCCGATGTTATCATTTATATTAATGGAATTCCTTTAATTGTGATGGAATTAAAATCATTTAATGAAGATGCTCAAGATGCAACTTTAGAACATGCTTATGCTCAGCTTGGTTCTAATTCTGAACATGATGGTTATAGGTATGATATTCCAACTTTATTCAATTACAATTCTTTTTTAGTTATTTCTGACGGTATTGATACTAAAGTGGGTACTTTAACATCAAAAATAGATCGCTACAATGAATGAAAGAGTGTCTCAGGTGAAAAAGGTTATAATGATGATTATATTAATAAACTAGATGTTTTTATCAACGGTTTATTTGATAAAAACAGACTTATCGACATTATCAAAAATAACATTTTTTACATAATTGATAAAAATGATAAGCCAATTAAAATTATGGCTCAATACCATCAATATTTTGGTGTTAATAAAGCGCTTAATTCAATTATAAAAACAGTTAAACCAAACGGAAATGGTAAAGCTGGTATTATCTGACATACACAAGGCAGTGGAAAATCTTTTTCAATGGTAATGCTTGCACATAAATTACTAATTGAAAAAGAACTAAATGTTCCTACAATTGTTTTACTAACTGATCGAATTGACTTAGATATTCAATTATATAAAACATTTTTTAGTGCTAAAGATTATTTAAAGTGCGAGCCTGTAATTGCTAGTTCACGTGAGGATTTGGTTAAAAAACTCTCAAATATTAAACAGGGCGGGATCATTTTAAGTACCATTGCTAAATTTGATAAAGAACACTTACCAAAAAATGAGCGTAATAATATTATTGTTATGGCTGATGAAGCTCACCGTGGCCACTACGGAATTTATGAAACTGTTTCATATGAAAAAAATGCAGAAACAGAAGAACTGGAAGCAATTTTTAAATATGGTGTTGAGAAATATATTAGAGATGCTCTACCTAATGCAACGTTTATTGGTTTTACAGGAACTCCTGTATCAACTAAAACAAAACAAACAACAGATATTTTTGGAGAAATAATTGATGCATATGATATGACCCAATCAATAATTGATGGTTCAACAGTTAAATTGTATTATGAATCGCGGCTAGCTAAAGTTTGAACTAATGATGAGGTGCTCAAAGAAATTGACCAATATTACAAAAATTTAGAAAATACACAACAAGCTGATGCAAAATCCATCGAACGTTCAAAAAATGAAATGTCTAAGATCAAACAAATACTTGAAGATTATGACATGATTAAAGTTTTTGCAAGTGATATTATCGAACATTATGAAAACCGTAAGGGAATTATTAATGGCAAAGCAATGATTATTTGTCAAACTAGAATGGCAGCAGCCAAACTATATAAAGAAATAATATCTCAATATCCAGCATACAAAGATAACACTATCTTAGTTGTTACTGAGTCAAACAAAGACCCTGAAGAGCTAAGAAAATTATTTGGTAATAATGCATTGCGTAAAGAATTGGGTGATGAATTTAAAAAAGATACTTCTAAATACAAGATTGCAATTGTTTGTGATATGTGATTAACTGGTTTTGATGTACCAGATCTAGAAGTTATGTATTTTATTAAACGTTTAAAATCATATAACTTAATGCAAGCAATTGCCAGGGTAAACAGAGTTTACCCTGGAAAATCTTCTGGTTTAATTGTTGATTATATTGGCTTAAATAGTGCATTAGAAGAAGCGTTAGATCAATATACTCTTCGTGACAAAGAAAACAACATCCAAGATATTAAAAATGAAATATATGACGTTATCAAAGAAAAATTAAGTATCCTTAATGAATGGTTTCATAAAATACCAAAAGATAAATTCTGAGCCAAGGATTCTTTAACTAGATTTCGTGCAATTCAAGAAGGTGCACAATTTATCTTAGAAGATAAAGCAAGGCGCGAAGATCCCTTTATGTTTGATTTATCACTTTCTTTAAAACAAGCATTTGTGGTTTGTGCCGGAATTGTTAGTAAACAAGAAAGAAAAGACATTCTTTATTATCTAGCTATACGAAGTTATATTTTAAAACTTCGTAACAAACCTGGTATTGTATCTACCAAAGAGATGAATGAATATGTATCGCAGTTACTAGCGGAAGCTATAAAAGGTGATGAAGTAAGATCATTAACAGCAGAGCAAAAATCATCATTTAATGCAATTGAATTATTAACAAAAGAAAAAATCGATCAACTACGTAAAAGCAATCCTCCCCATATCTTTGTCGAAATAGTGCAAAAGTTGCTACAAAGAGCAATTGCTGAATCTCGTAGACACAATTACTTTAAATCACAAGAATATTCAAAAAGGCTCAGAAGAATTCTAGAAGAGTACCATGGGCGTGATGCCAGTTTTACACCTGCTTTAACAATTTTACAACTAACTAACTTTGCTAGTGAAATGGTTGCTGATGAATATGAGGCACAAAAACTCGGAGTCTTCGGGCGTGAAAGGGCTTTTTATGATGCACTAGCACGGGATAAAGATGCTCAAGAATTACTTGGTGATGAGACATTAATCCTCATTGCTAGAGAACTCAAAGAAGTTGTTGAAGAATATGCACTAACTGATTGAGCGTCAAAAGAATCCACCCGCTCACAAATGAGGGTCAAAATTAAAGAATGTTTAAAGAAATATAATTATCCTCCACAATATCAAAAGTCAGCTATTACAGATGTAATTAAGCAAGCAGAATATATAATGCTTGAGGATTAAAAGTCTAAAATATGTTATAATAAAACAACTTAATAATATTTAAATTATAGAAAAGGAAAGTTAATATGAATAATGATAAAGAAAATTTAATGCACAGAGATGAATTGCATAGAAATTTATGAAAAGCAGCAAATGATCATCGTGGTCAATTAACAGGTATCGAATTAATGCCATATATTTTAGGTTTCATGTTCTATAGATATATTTCTGAAAACTTAACAAATTACATAAATAAAGATGAACATGATATAGGTGGATTAGACAGGGAAAAAATATTCGGACAAAATCCGAATATTTTTAATATAAAGAAAAAGAGGTAGTTATGAGACATTTAAAGACTAAAGAATGAATCAAAATTTTTGACTTATACGATAAATATTTGAACCTGGGAATAACGAAGGCAGAATTTGATAATTTCTGTTTTGATATCAGAAAAGTATACTGAAATAAAGAATCAATGAGAAATATGTTAAAGAAAAGAAAACTGTATAATTTAAATATGAACATAGAATCACAAAGCGGTAAATCACCTAAGAAAGATAAAGGTGTTGGGAGAAAGAAAAAGAAAGTTCTCGATTATACATGAATTGATACTCTTAAAGATGATGAAAAAGATGCAGTTATAAAATACTACTATCAAATTTTTAATGAAAATAATATTGATGCAGATATCTCAAAGATAAAGAAAATCAAGAATCTTTCACATACTAAAAAATCTAAAATGATATGTGTTTCAAGATCTACATATTACGAGAAATTGAAAGATAACAACAAGACTAAAGAACTAAAGGTTAAACACAAAGAAATAATTTTTCAAAGTTTTGTCGAAAATAAAGAAAGGTATGGACGAAGAAGACTTGCTAAATATATTTTCCAAGAATATAATATTCAAATAAATCCTAGAACCCTAGGAAATTATATGAAAAAACTGAATTTGAAAACATTTGTTAGACAAAAACATAAAACTAAAGAATCTAAAAATACTAGTGTTAAAGTACCTGATTTAGTAAAAAGAGATTATAATTCAAGCAACAATAATATATATGCAACAGACGTGACCTATATACCAGCACCAAAAGATATTGAACAGAATCATATTTATTTATCTGCAATTATTGATCATAAAACTAAGTTTGTGACCTATGAATTATCGCTTAGAAATGATACTGAACTAATTTTGAATAATATCACCAATACAAAATTCAAAAATAATTTTATTTTACATTCTGACCATGGAACTGCTTATTCTTCGCTTGAATATACTAAAAAAATAAAATCACTAAAAGGTAAAATATCAATGTCAAGAATTGGTAATAGTCTTGATAATCGTGAAATTGAATATTTCTTTTCAATTCTTAAAAGTGAAATTTTCCCAAATTTTGATCAAACCTGTAAAAGACTTACTTTTATTGAATTATCACAAAAAATCAAAGAATTTATAAACTGATATAATTATAAAAGAATAAGATAAAAAACCTTCCCAAAGCATTCCGTTTGGCTTAGCCAAATGGTATGGTTGGGGAAGGTAAAACCGTCCGAAAAAAATTTCCCAGTTTAGATATTGATTTTAATTATGAAAATTTAACTGACGAGCAAGCAAAAGAAATAAAAGAAGAAATAGTTAAAGATAAAGGTTTCTTTATCTTACCTTCTGAATTATTTGCAAATGTAGTTAAAAGAGCAACGAACAATCCAGATTTAAATATTGAATTAGGGGATATCTTTAAGAACATTTCTAAATCAGCAAGTAGTAATGAAAAAGCAAGTAGTAATTTCAATGGGTTATTTAATAATATATACTTAAATGATGTAAAACTTGGCCAAACTGTAGAACATAGAAATCAATCTATAGTTAAGTTTTTAAATAATATTAAAAATATAAAATTTGGCGATTATAATGATATTAGTATTGATGTTTTCGGTGATGCATATGAATATTTAATTGGTATGTTTGCAGCAAATAGTGGTAAAAAAAGTGGTGAGTTTTATACACCACAAGAAGTTTCTGAATTATTAACTAAATTGTCTAGTGTTGGCAAAACTGAAATTAAAAATATTTATGATCCAGCTTGCGGCTCAGGTTCATTACTATTACAAGCTATTAAAATACTTGGCAATAATAATATACAAGGATTTTATGGCCAAGAATTAAACTATACAACATACAACTTATGTAGAATGAATATGTTCTTACACAATGTAGGTTATGATAAATTTCATATTGCTCTTGGAGATACTTTAATAAATCCTCAATATTTTGCAAATGATAACGGTAACCAAATTTTATTTGATGTAATTGTTTCTAATCCTCCATATTCTGTTAATTGAGACGGTGACAAAAACCCACTTTTAATTAATGATGAACGTTTTTCTCCAGCTGGTGTATTAGCTCCAAGATCTAAAGGTGATTTTGCTTTTATTATGCATTCATTAGCATACTTGGATGTAACAGGTGTAGCATCTATTGTTTGTTTCCCTGGTATTATGTATCGTGGCGGTGCTGAACAAAAAATTCGTCAATATTTAATTGATAATAATTATATTGATACCTTAATCCAATTGCCAAGCAATTTATTCTTTGGAACATCAATTGCTACTACAATCATGGTCATAAAGAAATCTAAAGCCGATAATAATATTTTATTTATTGATGCAAGTAATGAGTTTGTAAAGGTAACTAATAGTAATAAGTTAACCCCAGAAAATATTCAAAATATTCTTAATGCTTTTGTCAAACGTGAAGATATTGACTATTTTGCCAAAGTAGTTTCAAACACAGAAATTAAAGAAAATAACTATAACTTATCAGTTTCTAGTTATGTACAAAAAGAAGACACAAGAGAAAAAAATGATATTAAAACTTTAAATATGCAAATTGATCAAACAGTTAAAAAGGCAAATGACTTAAGAATTAGGATAGATCAAATTATTAAAGATCTTGAAAGTTTGAAAACTAGTTAGATATTTTAAAAATCAAACAATAATTAGATTAGTTCAACAATTAAAAAAATCTACTAAAACTAAATCGAGAAATACCACTATACTATTTGTGGTATTTCTCGATTTATAAAATATACAATTTTATGTATTGGGTGTTTAATAAAATTTTGCATGCTATATTTAATTATTACATAGTATCTTTATACTTTTCAATTAAATCAAGCAACTTAGGGATAACTAATTCTTTCCTTGTTTTGATATTAACAATTTGTTTGCTAAACCTAGATCTATTATTAAATATTTGATTTACATCATCGCCATATAATAGTTTTGAAGGACCTGACTCAAAACAATCTTTAACTATACTATATGTTTTTTCAGAATTTAAATTTTCATCTTTTATTATGATATCTAATTCTTTTTCTAGGTTTCTTGAAATATATTTATTTCATAGTTCTAAGATTTGTTTGTAATCTAAACTTTCTTCAGATTTATTTGAATTTAGTTCTGCAATAAATTCTTTAATTAAATCTTTTTTATTTCTTAATTCTGTGCTAGCATTTAACAACCTTTCAATTGATTTAAAAATATCACTTACATCAATTTCTTTTGGATCTTTGGCTTTTTCATAGTACTCGGCAAGGTTGTTCATAATAAAATCAACATCAATATCATGTTCTTTCACTAATTCCATTTCAAAGATAATATCATCAAGAATGCTTTCTTTAGGGTTTGAGTCTAGTTTTTTCTTTCATTCATCTTTAATGTCTTGGTAATGACTTAAATAATCTTGATGGTCTCGTTCACTCAAAATTTCTTTTCCTTGGAACTTATCAAAAGTTGCAAGTAGGTTTTTCATGTTTAAATATGTATTAAACCATTTTATGAAATCTTTTTGCTCTTGCTCGGAAACAATTGGTCATTTATCTAATGAAAATTTTTCTTGTAAGGCATTAATAATATCTAGATAACCTTCTTTATAATTTCCCTCCTCATCTGTATATCCATTGTAATATTCTTCAAACGTTTTTATAAGAGCTAGACCTAAAGCTTTTTCATCGCTAAATAAAGCAATAGCATCCTTAACTCGTTTTTCAATACGTCTAAAGGAAATAATATTACCATATGTTTTAATACTATTTAAAATCCGGTTGGTACGTGAAAATGCTTGTATCAAACCATGCATTCAAAGATTTTTATCAAGCCACAAAGTATTTAACGTTGTAGCATCAAAACCAGTTAAAAACATATTAACTACAATAAGGAGATCTAATTCCTTATTTTTCATTCTTAATGAGATATCTTTATAGTAATTTTGAAATTTATCTCCTGTTGTGTCAAAGTTACAATTAAACATCTTATTATAATCCAGAATTGCATTGCTAAGAAAATCACGAGATGATATATCTAAATCATCAGTACTCTCGCTATTTTCTTCTGATAAAACTTGATTATTAACTTCTTCATTTGGAGCATAAGAATAAATTAAACCAACTTTTAGTTGCTTTTCTCGGGGAAGGTCTTTTTGTTGTTTTTTAAATTCCTCATAGTATTTTTTAGCCGCTTCTATAGAAGCAACAGCAAAAATTGAATTAAACCCTTTGACATATTGTTCTTGCTTTGTTTGAGCTTTTGTTGTAATTGAATATTTATAGCTTTTGCTTCGATATGTTTTTTGATCAAAGTGTTCAATAATGTAACTCACTATATTTGATATACGAACAGGATTTAATAAAACTGCTTCTTTGTCAATATCTTGCACATATTTTTCATCAATCTCACTTTTTTCTTTAACCGTATTGACATATTCAACTTTAAATGGTAAAACATTTTTATCTTCAATTGCATTCAAAACTGTATAGCTATGTAATTTTGGACCAAAGAGCTTTTGAGTTGTTCAAATTTTAATACCGCCACTACCTGCAGCATTAGCTTCTAAAATTGGCGTACCTGTAAAACCAAACATATAGTATTTTTTAAAATTACTTTTAATTGCTTTATGCATATCTCCAAATTGAGAACGATGGCATTCATCAAAGATAATCACTACTTCATCATTATAAACTTTATGTCTAGGATATTTTTTGATAAAGTTGGACAATTTTTGGATTGTTGTAATAACAATCTGTGCACCATCATCTTCAAGTTGAGTTTTTAAAATTTTTGTAGATGAATTAGAGTTAGCAGCACCTTTTTGAAATTTATCATATTCAAGCATTGTTTGATAATCAAGGTCTTTACGATCAACCACAAACAAAACTTTTTTAATACTTTTATTTCCATTATTATCTTTTAATTTAGTAGCTAATATTGCGGTTTTAAATGAAGTTAAGGTTTTACCACTTCCGGTTGAATGTCAGATAAAACCACCTGATTTATCAGTGCCATATTCTTTATAATTTTTAGCCAACTTAATTTTATTAATAATTGCTTCAGTTGCCGCGATTTGGTATGGTCGCATGATTAATAATTTATTATTAACAGTAAAAACACAATATTTAGTTAAGATATTTAAAATGGTATGCTTTGCAAAGAATGTTTTGGTAAAATCAAATAAATCTGTGATTGTTTTATTTTTCTTATCAGCTCAAAATGAAGTAAACTCAAAGGAATTACTTGATGTTGCTTTTGGGTTTTTAATTGTTTGTGATTCAAGGAAATTATATCGGGTTGTATTAGAATAATATTTTGTATTTGTTCCATTTGAAATTACAAAAATTTGGATATAACGAAATAAAGAACTTTCATCACTCCAAAATGATTCACGGTGATATCTATTAATTTGGTTAAAAGCTTCTCTAATTGGAATTCCTCTACGTTTTAATTCAATATGAACTAAAGGAAATCCATTCACTAAGATAGTTACATCATACCTATTTTCATACTTTCCCTTAGTTTCATACTGGTTAATAACTTGTAGTTTATTATTGTGTATATCCTCTTTATCAATTAATTTAATATTTGCTTGGTGACCATTTTCAAAACTAAAAGTTTTTATATAATCTTCTTGAATAGTTTTTGTCTCGTAATAATTATAATTGTAATCGGTTTTCTTTATGATCTCTTGTTGAAAAAAAGTTTTTCATTCACTATCATTAAATTTGCAATTATTCAAATTTTCAATTTGAATTCTTAAATTTTTCACTAAATCATCGTTATTATGGATATTTAAATATTCATATTTTTGGTCTTGTAATTGTTTAATTAATTCACTTTCTAATTGTGCTTCGCTTTGAAATGATGTTTTTTTACTTGTACTTGGTATAAAGTCATCAACTAATGTTCATTCATCTGCTTCTATGATTATCTTCTTAGTTTTCATAAAACTCCTTAATGATTATATTTTGTTATTTTAATTTTTAAAGCTCATTAATTTAGGCCAGTAATATAAATTTTTCTATCCTATTTTAAACTGCCAAGTATTTTTAATAATTTATACTTATATTTGAAATAAACTAGAATTTAATTTTTTAATATAACAAAGATAAAAATAGGTTATAAAACTTATTTAGTTTACAACAATTAAAACATAGTTAATCAATAAAACCACCTGAAAAAAACTTTAAAAATTAAATTGCTATCTAATTATACAACATTACAAAAAAAGGTGAATTTTGTGTCCGATAATAAGCTAACGTGTTTTGTTGGCTTCTAGGATCTTTTGACTCTATTTTAATAAAACTATATAAAACGTAGGGATTTATCTACATCATTTATATATAATGAATTAAAGGATTACTTTTTAAATTATTCCGTAAAGTACTTTATACTCTTTCATTATATTTTGCATGCTTTTTACCAGGATTTGATAAAATTTGAGCGACTTTATATCAGACAGGGAAAAAATATTCAAGTTTTAACTGTATATTTGTTCCCTGTCTATTTCTATTCGCCTTTTTTTAGTATTAAACAAATTATAATAAAAAGAAAAAGAAGGATGAGAAATATAATAACTTATAAATTACTCTTTAATAATTATAAGTTTTCTAACTTTCTAAACAATATATCATATATTATAGTATTTTTTACACTAACAAGATTTTTAACGTTTTTCTTGGTATATATATATATATATATATAATTGTAGGCATAGACATAAACTTAATACTTTTTTTAAAATTAAATTTATTAAAAAGAAATTCATTATGGAGGTAAATATAATGAAATTACGTAATTTTATACTCATAACTACAAACTTAGTAGCCATAACAACTTTTTCTACTGTTTCATGCGGCAAGCAAGTTGAAAAACCAATTGATCCTGCTGAAACTGTTGTAAAAGCATTCAAAACAACCTATGCTCCAGTTTTAAACAAAACTGAAGGCAATGTAACTTTAGATGATGAAGCACAAGTAACCCAAGCTTTAAGTACATATAATAATTTAGACACAAATGCTAAAACTAAATTAAGTAGCGAAAAAGAATTATTAGATAAATTAGATGCTAAAATTAAGAAATTAAAAGCGGAAAATTCTGGCAGAAATAATACTGAACCAAATCCACCAGTACAAGATCCTGCAAGAGACAATGGAAACGACAACCAAAATACTGGAACAGGTAATGAATCGGAACAACCTGGTTCAGATATAAAACCAAAAGATACAAATAATACTACTCAAGAACCACCAAAAGAACAAAATGTGCCTTCTAATCCGGGAACTAATGACCCTGCACCAACAGACCCAACTAAAGAAACAACTAATGGTGATGGTAACCAAGAATCTCCTAAGACCGAACCCAACCCTATACCTACCCCAAAAGATCCAGTAACAGAAGAACCCGAAAATGGCGGAAAACAACCAAATGAAGAAAATCCAAACAATAGTGCTGATAACGGATCTAATTTAGAAGACACTAAAGATCCAAGTGGTTCTCGATCTGACGATAATAAAGAACAAACTTGAAATCAAACACCATCAGATAAACCAAATCCACCAGTACAAGATCCTGCAAGAGACAGTGAAAATAGCCAAAATACTGGAACAGGTAACGAATCTGAACAACCAGGGGATAGTGCAGAGCCAAAATCTACTAACAGTGAAACGCCTCAAGAAAATTCTAATGTAGAAGAAACTAAAGATCAAAAGAACAAAGAGGAGAAAAATACTACAGATACACAAAATAATGAAACCAGTCAAGATCCTGTTAAAAGCGATCCAGGTGAATCTCAAATTCCACCAACAGAACCAAAAAAAGAATTGCAAGAACAACAATTGAAAATAACTAATTTAGTAGTGCATAGGGATCCTAATTATAGGGATTACTTATTTTTTGTACTAACTGTAACAAAAGACTTATGACTTAAACTAGAAAAAAGTAATTTTAAGATTGCAATCGAACCTGAGTCTAACAGATCACTAGTATATGATGATACAACAAGTCTAAATCCAAAACAAAAGTTAAATGAAAATGGTGGAAACGTAACTTTTATAATTTTTCTCGACTACCCTGGGTTAAGAGAAGGTAGTTTGTTAACCCCAGGAAATTGGATAATAACACAACTAAGTGACACAAAAGAACCTGGTTATAATCTTCTTAATAAAGAGTATAAATTCGCTATAGATCAAAACAAAAATATTAAAATGATAAATAACTAAAAATAAATATTTTTAGTTAAGAAATAGAATTATAATTTAAAAGATTCCTAATTGAACTTAGGAATCTTTTAAATTATAAATTCAACATTATTATTTTCCTATAAATAATGCTTAGCGAACTCTTGAGTAAATCACCTTAATACTTTATCCCTAAAATCTTTTGCCGTTTCACCACTTTCATTTGTAATTGCGTGAAATTGAACATTATAATTCTTTTTAATTAAAAATACTTCTCAAATTCATGAAGGATCTGGTCGGTATTGGTCTGGTTCATTGTAGTTGAAATTAGGTCCAGCATATGAAAATATTGTATTAATTGTTACTTGATTATTATTATATATTGGGATTATAAATCCACCTCTCGGGGTTTTAATATTATTAGATTGCATTTTTATATAAATGTCATTAGTTTTCAAAACTTCATAAGCATCTTGGTTATTTAAATATAATTCTTCGAATAATTTTTTAATCTTACTACTATCATTATATTCTTGAGATTTATTAAGTTCTTTAAACCTTTCTATAATATAAGTGTCAAAATCTTCTTTTCTAGTTATTCGAGCAAAATCAGCTGCGCGTCATTTTTGTTGTTTAATATCTTCTAAGTAAGGTGGGTAAATACTAAAAAAAGTTATATTAAATGTGTCAATACCTTTTTGTCTATATTGCTCTTTAATTGTTTTTTGATCTTCTTCTAATCATTCTTTAGGAGCGAAAACAGCAACTCTTGTGAAATCATTATATTTTGGGAAAATCTCGTCGTAAATTTCCTGAATTTGGTTTTTATAATATTCTTCAGAAAATAATGAAGCACATGAAAATGTAGTTAGTGGTGTTAAACAAGATGCTAATGCAAATAAAAATTTTTTAATCATTTTCATTTCTCACCACATGAGTTGCAGCAATTAAATCATCTATAGAATTAGAATCTGGATAGTAACCAGGTTTAGTAATGCTATATCTATAAATCCCTGAATCAATCACTTTATATTCAATTAATTCATCGTTTGTCAGTCGTTCTTTTACTTCTCTGATAATATGCCAAGTACCATCGCTAGCTAGTTTTTCAAGTCTTAAATCATAGTTAGTAACTAAATTATTATAACTTCGATTCTTAACACCAACTAAACTTAGTTGATTTTCATTTTTGTGTTCACTATCTCACTTTTGTTCGGCAGCAGATCAAGTAGGAGAAAATCAAGATAAAAATGAATTTCATCAATTTCTTGCTCATGGTCTAGATTCTTTTTGGTTCAAAATTCCAGCATTAAACATTCAAGAACTTGATATTTTAATCTTTTGACCTTTTTCTAACTGTATTTGTTTGCTTGTAAAGACGTGGTCTTTATATTTTGATAAATTAGAAGTAGCAACAGAATAATTATTGGCAGCTTCTAGCATTGCTTTAAAATCAACTGTACCAGATCCAAATTTTTGTTCATAACCACTTGTTTTATATTTTAAATCTGATCTTTGCGGAGTAACGGCTGATGCTGATAAAATAGCTTTAACAATCGGAACCCTAAAATTACTATTTCTAATATTATGCCTATATTTCATTAAATTAGAAATAAGACCTGTTACGACCGGAGCTGCATAACTTGTTCCATCATAGTAAGCATTAGTATTATAAACAGGATTATAAAATAATGCGGGTGCTACCACTAAGGGTTTAGAAAGATTGAGTAAATCCTCCCTTAATTTATAGTTTGAATAATAAGCAACCGAGTTATATTTTACATATTTCTTAGTTGCATAATTTGATAGTGCTCCAACGACTAAACTATTAAGTGATAATTTCTTATCAGCTATTAAATGTTTACCATTTGTTCCGTTATTTCCTGCGGAAAAAACATTTATTACACCATACTTACGTGATATATAGTCTAAAAAATAGGCATTTTCATTGTAACCATTAAAATATTTTTCGTTTTCTATTGTATTGCCGGTTTTGTTAACATACGACATTCAAGGTCCATAACTATGGTTAATTAACTTTATACCATCATTTTTGACCATTTTTTCTATAGTGGACATTCATTGGTTGTCATCTATCATTGAGTATAAATATACTTTAGAAGACCTGTCAATTCCATACTGTCCTGCAGCAATCATAGATACCATTGTTGAATGTGTTTTTGATTCGGGATCATAATTATTAGTAAACTCATTTAATTCAATACCATTTCTAAAATATTCTTTATATTTACTATCAAAGGGATAGGCCCATGATTCAACAATTCCTATTTTGTTAACATAGGAATTGTTTAGATGATCTTTAGCATTCACAATATCTGCATTCTTCAACACATCCAACTTGTATTGTTCAAAATTAGCATCAATTCCATATCCACCATAAACATATACATTTCTTTTTGGGGGAGTAGAACTAGAACCCATTCTTTCAAAATCATGAATAACACGAGCTTCATTATTTTGAATATTATTTTTAAAAACTATAAATTTAAAAATCTGATTTCAGTCCTTTATGACACTGACAAAATTTTGCCTATCGTTTTCTGACTCAAAAAAGAATCACACTACTGTCATCATTGTCAAAGAGTTAAAAGATTTATATCTTAATTTATTTTTGTTAACCTTCTCAATAAACTCATTATTAAATTTATTTATAAAATCCTCATTATCGGTTTCAAATCCAGGGTTTAAAAGTAGTTTTAGTAAACATGGACAGCAAAATTTAACATTTTAGTAACTTATAATGCCATTGCAAATTGCTTTGGCGTTTTTCAGTTTAAGTTCGATTGAATTCGATCGTTATTATACCAAACTACATATTCTTGTATCATATCATTAAGTTCATTGAACGTAATTTTGGAATAATCTAAATCATTTAATAATTCGGTTTTAATGATCCCAAACCAATATTCAATTTCTCGATTATCAAGTGAGTTTCCCACTCTTGATAACGAAATAACGCCACCAATATTTTGAACTTCTTTAATATATTGATGATGTGTATATTGAAAGCCATGATCTGAGTGAATGATAAAATTTTTGGGTTTGTATTGTTTTAATAAATTTAAATTGTCTAAAACTAGTTCTAGATTATTACTTCTTGATAATTTAAAACCAACAATTTGTTTAGTTTTATGAGACAAAATTGCAGACAAATAAACGTGTGATTCTAACACGTCTTTTGGTGCTTTTATATATGAAACATCAGTTGCATAAATATTTCGATTGTTTTGATCGTTATAATCACGATTTACGAAGTTATCAATTTGTGAAGATACATTTTTAATTTCTTTTCGTTTTGATTTTTGTCTAAGCTTACATTTTAGGCCTAAAAGGTTCATATATCTCCCTAAAGAACGTTCGTTTATATCTATTTTGTATTTTTGAGATATGTAAACACTTAGCTTTAGCCTTCCATATCTTGACTTTGTTTCTATGAACGATTTTTCAATTACATCACTATGTTTAGGGAGTTTTTGTGAAATTTTAATCTTATGAGTTTTAGAAATTGTTTGCCTAGAAATGCCAAAAACTTCTGAAAGCTTCACATAACTTATGCTAAAACTTTTTAATTCAATAACTTTCTTACTTTTGGGTAATTCATTGGTAATTTCATAATATCTTTTAGCTATTTGTAACAAATCATCACGATCAAAAATATCTCAATTTGGTTCTCTTTTCTTCTTAGGACTGCCACTTCCTTTTTTGCGGTTTTCGCCTTTCTTTGTTTGCAATAAGTCTTCCATACCTAAATTATAATACTTAATTATTTTATTAATTCTAACTTTTACACTATTTCTTTGTAAGTTTTTTGTTCCTGGTGATATTTGGTAAATAGCCCGAAAAGCACCTGGGAAACCTGACTTTTGATATTCTTCATATATTTTTGCAAATTCTTCTTTCTTTAAATGTCTTGACATAATTTTCCTTTCAAAAAATTTTTTCGTTGGTACCAACGAATGGTAACAGAAAAGCTAACATTTACATGTTAACTTTTCTGTCCGGCTTTATAGTTCAAAATTATTATTAATTGGTTTTATTTCTAAATCGCTATTATTCTCAACTCTAATAACTGACTGATTCCTTACTTCAAATTTATTACTTTCTAAATTTTCGTATCAAATCGTATTTGAAACCGCTTTTTTTACAGTTGATGTAACAAAGAAAGGTGTTAAGCTAGCTATACTTATTAAAGTTAAAGAAAAAATTTTCATTTTCTTTTTCATAAATATCTCCTTATTTATTATTTAAAAGTTTTCAATATTGTTTTTTATTTTACACTATAAATAACATAATAGATGTTTCTAAAAAACAATATAAAGGTATTTAATATATACCCGTTACAATATTACCACAAAAAAATTTTTTATACAAATATTTTAATATAACAGTATTTTTCTTAAAATGGTAATGATACTAAGCCACGAATATGCCAGTATTAAAAAAACTTCCTTTTACAAGGAAGTTTTTGTATAAATTATTCTTCAATAACTGTTCCGCCAGCTTTTTCCACAGCTGCACGAGCTGAATTACTAGCTTTTTGTACTGTTATAGTTACTTTTTTAGTTAGTTGACCATTTCCTAATAATTTAATTGGTAAACGTCTTTTTACAAGACCAACTTCAAATAATGATTCAACGGTAATTGTTGCATTATTTTCAAATCTTTCTTCAATATCTTTTAAATTAACCACTTGGTATTCTACGTGATTTACGTTAGTAAACCCACGTTTTCCAATACGACGGAATCAT
Organism: Mycoplasma sp. 11548; assembly: GCF_055523555.1. Lineage (NCBI taxonomy): Bacteria > Bacillati > Mycoplasmatota > Mollicutes > Mycoplasmatales > Mycoplasmataceae > Mycoplasma > Mycoplasma sp. 11548. The sequence goes on along the minus strand of NZ_JBVFVF010000001.1, from coordinate 291,159 downwards.
GGAGTTTGCCCACCTTCAAATCCTAATCTATGACCTTTACGCTTGTTTTGTCCTGATTGCCCTTTACCAGCTTGTTTCCCTTTACCAGCTGCATGCCCACGACCTTTACGGTGTTTTTCAGGTCTTGAACCTTCAGTGAATTTTAGATTATGTAATTTAACTGCCATAATTATTTTTTAAGTTCCTTTACATCTTTATCTCTAATCTCTGCAATTTGTTCAGGTGTTCTTAAAGTTAAAAGAGCTTTAACAGTTGCTTTAACAACATTAGCTTTTGAACGTGAACCATATGTTTTAGTAACGATGTCAGTATACCCAGCAAGTTCAACAACAGCACGAACTGTCCCTGAAGCAATAAGCCCTTTCCCTTTAGACGCAGGTTTTAAGATAACTCTTGAAGATAAGAATTTAGCATTTACTTCATGAGGAATTGTTCCAGTTTTTTCATTTAATGGAACTGTCACCAAATGGTTTCTAGCATCTTTAATAGCTTTTTTGATTGCATCTGGAACTTCGTTTGCTTTACCATGTCCAAATCCAACACTACCTTTTTTATTTCCGATAACTACAAATGCTGAAAAACTAAATCTTCTTCCACCTTTAACAACTTTAGTAACACGAGCAACATCAATTAATTTTTCACTGTATTCAGATTCAACTCTTGGTGCACGGTTCTTTGAAAATGTTTTTCTTCTTGGACTAAATTCTCTTTTTTGGTTTTCGCCGTCTTTTTTAGGTCCAGGTTTTTGATCACGGTTAAATGGAGCTCTAGGTGCTCTTTTAGCAAAAACCTCTTTAGTTCCTGTTTTAGGTTGTGTGTTATTTACTTTGGTTTCTTTTTCTGCGTTCATAATTAGAAATTAACTCCTTTTTCTCTAACTGCATCTGCAAATGCTTTAACACGTCCATGGAAAATATATCCACCACGGTCAAACACAACTTCAGAAATTTTTAATTTGTTAATTTTTTCACCCATTAAAGCACCTAATTTTGCTGCTGCTGCAACATTCCCGCCATATTCAGGGAAAGCTAAAGTTGAAGTGCTTGCTAAGGTAACTCCTTGAATATCATCGATTAATTGAGCATATAAGTTTTGGTGTGATTTGAAAACGTTAAGACGAGGTTTAGCAGCTGTTCCTTTAATGTAGTAACGGCTACGGTTATGTTTTTGTTTTCTAGCTTGATTTCTTGATAATTTTGCCATAATTTTAACCTATTAAGCTTCTTATTTTTTAGAAGCTGTTTTCCCTTCTTTACGTCTGATTTGTTCACCTTTATAAGAAATACCTTTACCTGAATAAACGCTTGGTCTTCTAACATTACGAACTAATGAAGCAAAGTGGCCAACACTTTGTTTATTAATTCCTTCAACTGCTACTTCAGTTGGTTTCGCAACTGTAACTTTAACATCTGATGGAACATTTAAAGTAACGTTGTGGCTGTAACCAGCAGAAATTACTAACTGAGATCCAGTTAAAACTGCCTTGTATCCAACCCCTTTAATTTCTAAATCTTTACGAAATCCTTTTGAAACTCCTAAGATCATGTTTGAGATATGAGAGTTTGTTGTACCATGTAATTGTTTGGTAGTTTTTTGCTCGTTAGCACGAACTGTTCTAACTTCATTATTTTCAACAATAACTGAGATTAATGGACTAAATTCTCTGGTTAGTGTTCCTAATGTTCCTTTTACAGTAACTTTAGAACCTTCAACAGTAACTGTTGTTCCAGCAGGAATTGCTAGAACACGATTTCCAACACGAGACATTTAATTACCTATCAAATGTAAGCAATGATTTCACCACCTACATTTTCCTTTCTGGCTTCTGCTCCAGTCATTAATCCTTTTGATGTTGAGATAATTACGGTACCATAGCCTGATAAAATAGCTGGAATTTCGTCTGATTTAACATAAACTCTTAAACCAGGTTTTGATACTCTTTTAATGCCAACGATGGCTGATTGATTTTTCTTATATTTTAAAGTTATTACTAATGATTTATTAACTCCTTCACCTTCAACAGAATATGAAGAAATGTACCCTTCTCTTTCGATTAATTTAACGATAGCTTCTTTTTTAACTGAATAAGGAACTGAAAGTGATTTATGTTTTCTAGCATTTGCGTTTTTAACACGAACAACTAAATCTGAAATCGGATCTGTTATAAACATAATTATCAACTCGCTTTCTTCACACCAGGAATTTTACCTTCGTGTGCTAAATTTCTAAAACATACACGGCAAATTTTAAATTTTCTTAAAACCGCATGTGGACGACCACATAATTCGCAACGTGTGTAAGCACGGGTAGAAAATTTTGGATGACGTTTTGCCTTTTCAATTAATGCTTTTCTTGCCATTATTTAGCTCCTTTTTTCTCGAATGGTACACCAAGAAGTTCCAATAAGCTTCTTGCTTCATCATCAGTATTTGCACTTGTAACAATTAATACATCTAATCCCTTAATACGACGAATTTTGTCAAATTCGATTTCAGGGAAAATAATTTGTTCTTTAATACCTAAAGCAAAGTTTCCTCTACCATCAAATGCTTTAGGGTTAACACCACGAAAGTCACGCACACGTGGCAATGCAATGTTAATTAATTTTTCTAAGAACTCTCACATTCTTTCTCTACGTAGGGTAACTTTCCCCCCCATAGGCATACCTTCACGTAATTTTCATGAAGCGTTTGATTTTTTGGCTTTAGTTTCAAATGGTTTTTGACTTGAAATTAAAGTTAATTCATTTAATACTTCTTCAATAGCCTTTGAATTTGATACTTCTTTACCAGCAGTCATATTTAAGACAACTTTTTCAATTCTTGGAACTTGCATTAATGATGAGTAGTTGTATTTTTCTTTAAGAGCAGGAACAGCTTTTTCTAAATATTTTTGTTTTAACATAATTTACTAAATTTCCTTCTGAGTTTTTCTTACAACTCTCACTTTTTTACCATCTGCATTTACTCTGTATCCAAGTTTTGAGAATTGATTACCTTTTGATTTTGAAGCTTTTTTAACTAAGTATGCGACATTTGAAGCATGAATTGGAGCAGCTATTTCTGTAATTGAACCATCTTGGTTTTGTTGTGTTGGCTTGTTGTGTTTTTTAACAATGTTAACATCTTTAACCACAACTCTTTGTGATTCATGTAATACTTTTTCAATTGTTCCGATTTTTCCTTTTTCTTTACCGGCAATAACTATAACTTCATCATTTTTCTTAAATTTAATTTTAGCCATAATTTCCTCCTATAAAACTTCTGGTGCTAATGAAACAATTTTTGGGAATTTTTCACGTAATTCACGTGCCACGGGACCAAACACACGTGTTCCACGTGGTGTTAAATCTTCTTTAAGTATTACAACTGCATTGTCATCAAAACGAATGTATGTACCATTGTTACGGTGAATTCCGTATGATGAACGCACAACAACTGCTTTAACAACTTGCCCTTCTTTTACCATTCCAGTAGGAATAGCTTTTTTAACTGAACATACAATAATATCACCAATGTTAGCTGTTTTCTTTTTAGATCCACCTAAAACACGAATAACACCAATTTCTTTTGCACCTGAATTATCAGCAACTTTAGCTCTTGATAGTTCGTGTAACATTATTCATTACCTGCTTTTGAAATTGATACTAATCTAAAACGTTTAGTTTTAGAAAGTGGCCTAGTTTCCATGATGACAACAATATCATTTAATTTAGCACTTTGATTCTCATCGTGTACAGCAAATCTTTTAGTTGATTTAAAACGTTTTGAATATAATGGGTGTTTTTTGTATGTATCGACTGCTACAATAATTGTTTTAGCTGATTTACCAGCTGAAACAACAGTTCCTGTTAATGTTTTTCTTGCGTTTCTAATCATTATTTAGCTCCTTTAATTTCATTTAAGGCAGTAAGGGCTTTTGCTATGTTGGTTCTTAATTCTTTAATTTTGTGGGTTTCTTTTAAATCACCAATTGAATTTTTGTATTTTAAGGAGAATAATTCTGCTTTAAGTTCTAAAACTAAAGTTTCTAATTCTTCAACTGATTTCTTTTTTAAATCTGCGTAAGACATATTTTAATTATCTCCTTTTTGTACTATTTTTCATTTAACTGGTAATTTGTGTCCTGCTAGACGCAATGCATCACGAGCAACTTCTTCAGAAACTCCACTTACTTCAAACATCATTGTGTTTACTTTAACTGCTGTATATCATAATTCTGGTGCACCTTTACCTGATCCCATACGTACACCAATTGGCTTAGAAGTTTTTGAGAAGTGTGGGAAAATTCTAATGATAACATCTCCTTCACGTCCCATTCTACGAGTTGCAGCAATACGCGCTGACTCAATTTGACGAGCTGTTACTCAAGCTGATGTTACAGCTTGAAGCCCAAATTCACCGAAAACCACAGTATTACCTTTAGTTGCTTTTCTTTTATCATGTTTCACTAAAAATGGTTTTCTATATTTAGTTCTTTTAGGTTGTAACATTATTTATCACCTCCTAAAATTTCTCCAAGTGAAATTCATACCTTAACACCAATAGCACCATATGTTGTACGTGCTGTTGCTGTTGCATAATCAACATCTTGTCTTAAAGTATGTAATTTCATTTCTCCTTCAGAATAACCTTCTGAACGTGCCATATCAACACCATTTAAACGACCGCTTACCATGGTTTTGATACCTTTAGCTCCTGACTTCATTGCTAATCTAATAGCAATCTTTTGAGCTGAACGGAAGCTTTCACGATTTTCTAACTTAGTAGCAATCATTTCTGCTAATAATCTTGCATTTAAATCAGGTTGTTTTAATTCAATAACTTGTAAGTTAAATTTAGCTTGTCTGTTTTTAAGGAATTTTTGTAATTGTAAGGTTAATTCTTGAATATTTTTACCTTCTTGACCTAAAATAGCTGCTGGTTTTGTGGTGTGTAATAAAACTGTAATTTTATTATCTTTGCCTCTTCTAACTTGAACCTTACCTAACTGGTATTGACGTACTAATTTATCAAAGAATTTATAAATTTTAGCATCTTCTACTAATAAGTTTCCAAAGTTTGCTTTATCAGCAAATCAAGTAGAATTATGTTTTTTAGTAACTCCGTAACGGAATCCATTAGGATTAACTTTTTGTCCCATTAGTTTCTCTCCTCTAGTACAATTGATAAATTAGATGTACGTTTAAAAATTGAATAAGCATTCCCACGACTTCTTGGTTGAAATCTTTTTAAGGTTGGACCTTCATTTACATAAACTTCTTTTACGTATAGTTTTGATGCATCCATTCCGTGGTTGTTTGTTGCATTTGCAATTGCTGAGTTTAATAATTTAATGAATATTTTAGAAGATTTTTTAGCTGTGTTGTATAAGATACCAAGAGCTAAATCAACGTTTTTTCCTCTAAATAAGTTAGCAACTAATTTAGCTTTTGAAACACTAACTCTTTGTAGCTTAACATGTGCTTTTGCTTGTTGTCTTGCCATTATTTCTTCTTACCTTTATCTGCACCATGTCCAGAGAAAGTTCTAGTTGGCGAAAATTCACCTAATTTATGTCCAACCATATCATCTGTAACATATACTTCATTAAATTGTTTTCCATTGTGAACTGCAAAAGTTAAACCAACAAAACTTGGGAAAATTGTTGAACGTCTTGATCATGTTTTAATTGGTTTTTTTGGTGCTTTGCCTTCAACAATAGCATCAACTTTTTTTAATAAGTGGTCATCGGCAAATGGACCTTTTTTCAAACTACGAGCCATTATTTAGCATCCTTTCTTCTTCTTACGATAAGTTTATTTGAAGATTTCTTAGTTTTTCTAGTTTTAACACCAAGAGCTTTTTTACCTCATGGAGTAAGGGGAGCTTTACGACCAACTGGTTGTTTTCCTTCCCCTCCTCCGTGTGGGTGATCTACAGGGTTCATAACTGAACCACGAACTGTAGGTCTAATTCCTTTATGTCTGTTAATTCCAGCTTTACCAACATTAACAAGCAAGTGTTCTTCATTTCCAACAACACCTATTGTTGCACGGCAACGTGCTAATACACGACGAGTTTCACCTGATTTTAATTTTAAAACAACGTATTTCCCGTCATCATCTTTACCTAGGATTTGTGCAGAAACTCCAGCACTACGCGCAATAATTCCTCCACCACCAGGTTGCATTTCAATGTTGTGCACAAATGTTCCTTCAGGGATAAATGTTAATGGTAATGCATTACCTACCATAATATCTGCTTTTTCACCTGAATATACAACTTGTCCTACTTTAATTCCTTTTGGAGCTAAGATGTATCTTTTTTCTCCATCTGCATATGCTAATAAACAAATGTTTGCTGATCTATTTGGATCATATTCAATTGTCTTAACAATAGCAGGAATATTATCTTTATTACGTTTAAAATCTATTAATCTGTAGAATCTTTTAACACGTCCTCCATGATGTCTAACAGTAATTTTACCTTGGTTATTACGACCAGCATTATTTTTTAAATTAACTAATAATGATTTTTCCGGTGCATGACCTGATAAATTTTGTCTAAAATCTAGAGAAGACATATTTCTACGACCGTTAGTAGTTGGCTTATGATATTTCATTGCCATATTTATGTTCTCCTTTGCTTAAAAATAGTTGCGGATCTTTCTTTTAAGCATTAAATTCCGCTTAACTTTAATCTAATATTTGTAATATTGTGTTTTAACAATATTTGGGCAAAATCTTATTCTCCGCCCACTTTACGTTTTTGTACTGGTTTAGCTTTAGTTGTTGCTTGCTTTGTAGCTACTGTTTTTTTAGCAGCTAATTTTTTAGCAACTTTTGCTTCAACGTCTGAAGTTTTTTTAGCTTTTTGTTCTTTTCTAGCAGTTTCTTCTTCACTTACAACTTTAGCAGCATCATTGCTTGAAGGTAAGTAATTTAATGTTCCTTCAGATAAAGTTACTAATGCTTTTTTGTAGCGAGTTGTAAATCCACTGAAACGACCAACTTTTTTAGGTTTTTTGTCAACTTTAATAGTGTTTACTGATTCAACTTTTACTTGGAAAATTGTTTCAACAGCTTCTTTAATTTGGAACTTATTAGCAGCATAGTCTACTTTAAAAACATAAACAGGTTTTTTATCGTTTGATCTTAATCTATCTGTTTTTTCAGTAAGAATAGGTGATTTAATAATTCTCGTTAATTCCATAATTATCTACCTCTTTGTTTTAAGATTTCTAAACTTTCGTTTGAAACAATCATAATATCTGCACCAATTAAGTTTTCAACTGTTATTGAGTTAGCCTTAACAACATTAACATTTTGTAAGTTTTGTGCTGATTTGTAAACAAGTCTATTTTCATTAACTACTAAAATGTGTTTTAGGTGATTTACTTTGAAACCTTCTAACTTTTTAACTAAATCTTGTGTTTTGATTCTTTCTAATGCTAAATCATCTACCAATACAGCTTTATCTTGAGCTAATAATGTTAAAGCAGATACAAATGCTGCATATTTAACTTTTTTATTAACTTTCAATGAGTAATTTTTGTTTGCTTGAGGACCAAAGGCTCTCCCTCCACCAACTCAAATTGGTGAACGTCTTGAGCTGTGACGAGCACGTCCAGTTCCTTTTTGTCTTCATGGTTTTTTACCACTACCAGATACTTCAGCACGGTTTTTAACTTGGTGAGTACCTTGTCTTCGTGAAGCTCTTTCAGATAAAATAGAATCGAAAATCGCTTGTTCATAAATTTTTTCACTTCCAAATAAGTTTAATGGTAATTTAGCCGAAAATTCAACTTTTTTAACATTAAGGTCTTTTTGAACTGAAACTTTAGTTGTTTTTGGTTTTGCAGCAGGTTTAACTGTTTTAGCTGTTGAAGTTTTAACAGCTGGTTTTTTAACTGCAGGTTTTGCACTTGCTTTTGGTTTGGTTTGTGTTTTTTTAGTTTCAGCCATTATTTGTCTCCTTTTTCAGCCGCTTCTTTAATTAATGCTTCAAGTTCATCTGAATGCATTCCAACTTTAACTTCAATACCAAACTTTTTAGCTTGTTCAACTAATTCATTCATTTTAACAACTTCTGCAACATCAACAAGTTTAACTTGTTCACGGTTTGGCAATCCTTTAACAGCTTGTTTTACTACTACAAATGATTTTTTTGGTCCAGGGATTGAACCTTTAATTAAAAGTAAATTATTTTCAACATCTACTTTAATTACTTCTAAGTTTTGAACTGTTGTTTTAACATGTCCAAGGTGTCCAGGCATTGTCATGCCCTTGAAAACTCTGTTTCCAGATATATCTCCAAGAGATCCTGTTTGTCTTACTGGTTGTGAACCACCACCACCACCGTGTGATTTAGGTCCAATGTGTTGGTTGTGTCTTTTAATTGTTCCAGCAAAACCCTTTCCTTTTGAAACACCTGTCACGTCTACTAATTCACCAGCTGCAAAAATATCAGCTTTTATTAATTGTCCAAGTTCGTATCCTGACATTTCACGAACTTCTTTTACGTAGCGCTTAGGTGTTGTATTTGCTTTTGAAAAATGACCTTTTTCAGGTTTATTTGATCTGCTGTCTTTTTTATCAAATGATGCTAATTGAGTTGCAACATAACCATTTTTGTCATTTGTTAAGACTTTAGATACAACATTTGGTTGTACTTCTATCACAGTAACAGGTATTCTAGTACCTTGTTCACTGAAGATTTGAGTCATACCAATCTTACGTCCTAAGATTCCTTTCATTTAATTCTCCTTATTTTATATTATTTTGTTTCTTTAACATGAATTCCTACACCAACAGGCAATTCTAATCTTTGAAGTTTATCAACTGTTTTAGCATTAGCATCGCTAATAACAATTAATCTTTGGTGTGTTCTGCTTTCAAATTGTTCACGTGATTTTTTATTAACGTGCACTGATCTTAAAATTGTGATTTCTTGGTATTTTGTAGGCAATGGAATTGGTCCACTAACTTTAGCACCTTCTTCTTTAGCCGCTAAGTAAACTTTTTTAGCAGCCTGGTCTACGGTAACGTGGTCAAATCCTTTGATTTTAATATTTAATTTGCTCATGTGTTGTTTCCTCCGTTCTATATTTATTGAACATAACTCCCTATAAAAACTTAACACAACCTCAACAACTTATGTTATGTTAACAACCTTATAGTTCACTGTTATAGTTGCCTATCTATTATAATAAAAAAAATAGAAAAAATAAATTTTTTTCCTATTTTATTTTTTGATAACTGTTTTTGGTGTATCGGGGCCTAGAATTGCTTCTCAATTCAGTACGTTAAGACTTGTTCTGGAACATATTCAAAGCCTTTTTCAATGATTTCTTGTCCTTTTAATAGAATCATAGTTGGAACCTTTAAAACTCTTCATTTGGTGGTTGGATCTCTTAATAATTGAGCTTCTTCAGCATCAACATTAATAAAGGTAATTTCACTGCGATTACTAAATTTTTCAGCTAAATTGTCAAAGGTTCTTTTCATCATTTTACAATCACCACATCATTCAGCGGTAAATGTAAGAAAAGTTAAATCATGTTTTGCTGTATTATTAATGTAATTTTCAGCATCTTTTCAAAGCATTTTCTTAAACATCTTATTCTCCTTTGTTAATTGGTGATATTTCATCTAATCAATGAATTTCACCTTGCTTTGGTTTAATTATACTACTTTCAGAATTTTCAATAACATTAATTTTTGGTGTTTTTTCTTCTAAAATTTCACCTTTTTCAAATGGATTAGTTTGAAAAATTGAATCAGATAAATCAAGTTCTAAACTTAATTCATCATGTACATTGTTATTTGTTTGTATTTGTATAAGTTCTAAGTTTTCAGTATTTTCATTATCTAAAAACTCTTTTAAATAGTCTTGTAATGGATGAGAATCTAATTCCTTTAAAAGTGTTTTTAGTTTGCCATCCTTTAATCTAAAATTAATGATTTTGGATTCTAAGAAAATTAAAAACTCATAAAACATTTTGGTTTGTTTTGAATAAGTATAAAACTTTTTAGAATTTGTTAACATTATTCTTTCATTTAATAATGATAAATTAAAAGCAAAAATAACTTTATTTTTTGTTTTAATTCGTAAAATTGGAAAAAATAATAGCTTGATTAAATATAGAGTAATCAGAATAATACAAACTAAAGCTAAAATATACGAAAATGAAATTACATATAGTAAGTTCAAAATCGAATCAAATAAAAACCCAATATTATTACTTATTAAATAATGATTAGTTAAATTTTCAATAATTGTTGAATTTGAATTAATAAACCCCACATTATAAAATTTATCCCATCAGCCGTATAAATAAATATTTTGAAACTTATCATAATTAAAATCAAATTCTTTAAGATTAACATTAACAAAATGTAAAACCAAATGATAAATTAACAAAATTAAAACAAAACTTACAAAGATAAGTTTAAATAATTGTTTTTTAAAATTTCACCATGAAACTTTAAAACGTTTATTTAAACAAGCAAAACATTTATTTTCAAGTCGTTTATTAAATAGTTTTACAAACAAAATTATAAGCCATAAAATTAAAACAAACCATATAGAACCACCAAACAATAGTCCATAACTAAAAATATAAAAAACTTTAAATTCATAACTTGGTGATAAAAACACAAAAGAAATTGAGCATAAAAAACTAAAAGTTCACAACAATAAACTTACAAACTGGTATAAAAGTTCTTTTTTAGTATCTTTTCGTGTAAAGTTTAGTTCTTTCTCAACAAAACTTATCTTTAATAATTTATAAAATTTGCTTAATTTCATTTTATACCGGAAGTAGTGTTAAGGCAACAAGCGGATCTTTATCAGTTAATTTAAAAATTTTCTTACGAATCGTTTTACGAATTTTATCATTTACTTCATACATTGAGGTGTAAACCCGATTAGATAGTAAATCAATAAAAACCTGCTTAATTAAATCATTTAACCAATTCACTTTATTTTCATCAATTACACCAATGCTTTTTATATTTAAATAGCTGACAATTTGTCGAGTTTTAGGATTATATTGAGCATTAATAATAATCACTCCTTCTCGTCCTAATACTTCTCGCTCAGCGATAACTTCAGAGGAGATATCACCAACTCCAAATCCATCAACAATAACGTCTTTTACTTCTTTAATTTTCGCATTTTGCGAAAATTTAATCCCAGCTTGAAAATGTAATACTTTTCCATTTAAAAGTACAATTGATTTAGTTTTGCTATTTTCAATACCATCAACTACATCAGCACAATCAGTTAAATATCTAAATAGACCTTGGGATGGCAAAAAATAATCAGGTTGTAAATATTTTACTAAACTAACAATGTCTTCGCGAAATGGACGACAATAAAAATAATTTTGATCAGGAATTTCAATTACGTGTGGTGTAATTCTGGCTATTTCATCAAGAATATAACTAACCTTTGATTCTAAACCATTGACCATTGGAGTATTCATAATAAAATGATCATTTTTTTTGAAACTTAAATATAAATCCTCGCCAGCAACAGTTTTTAAAAGTCTGTTATATAACCTTTCTGGTGAACCAGTTACTAAAATTACCACATTATTATATTTTTCAATCTCACGATAATCAATAGTTGTTGGTAATTTCATAGCATCTTGTTGATTGACAGTTAGCCTTTGCATTGTTTCAAGTAATGTCCAATAATTTTTACCATATACAGCAACAGGCCTTTTATATTTCAAAGCGAGGTTTAAAATATTATGTAAACTAACCATATCCTCGCTAAAAGCTCCAAAAATAATTCTTTGGTCTTTGCGGGCTCTTCTGAAAGTATTTGTAATACTTTCAGGTAAACTAAAACGCTCATATGCTTTACCAGCATAATTTGTTTTACCAGCATCTGATACTAATGCCCTCACTTTACGACCTGAAAATAGTTTTGGTAAATGTAAAAACCATGATTTACCAAAAAGACCTAAATCTCCTTCTAAATAATTAAACATAAAGACATAATCTCCAGTTTTTGTGATAAAACTAAAACCAAGGTTGCCTGGCACACTTCCAGATAATGCAATTGGCTGCACATAAATTCTACCTATTTTAGTTTTTTTAGTGATTATAATAATTTTATAACTACTTGGTTTGATATTGTATTTTTCAAGGCGATCAATAATAATATCTTTACTAAATTCTGAAGTATAAATTTTTAAACCTGGCACTTTCATTAATAATCAAGGAAGTGCCGAAAAACTTTCATTTCTAACATCAGTGATAAAAACACCTTTGATATATTTTTTGTTTTTTTCTAAATATTCAAAATTAGGGATAATTGTATCAATACCATTCTCAGCATTAACAGGTATTTTCACACCACTATTAACTAAATATAAATCTTCATTATAAGCAAAAACATAGCTGTTTTTACCATTTTCATCTTGCCCCCCAAGGGCAAAAATTCTCACATTCTCCATGTTTGCTCCTTTTTTTTATTATTATTAAATAATTTAAATTAAATGTCTAAATAAATGCAAATATTTATTATTTTTTATTATAACATATGTTTAACAATTCATGCAACAAAACCTTTGAGTAAACAGATGAATATTTAAATAGTTTTTATATTGAAACATAAATCAAGTATTAGTAATTTTATTTAAAGAAAAATAACGAGTGCAACCTCGTTATTTTGAAAATTAATTTTAAGTTGATTGCTTTTGTTTTTCACTTTCTTCAATTTCCTGTATAGTACGTAAATTAACTGTTTGTGTTTCTTTTGAAGCATTAAATTTAAGTACTTTACCTTCTAATGGAAGTTCTATAGTTTCTTTATTTGTTTGTATAATTACTTTATCTATATAAAAATTACGGTTGTAATTACGTTTATTTGGTCCATTAAGGTCAGTTGAAAAGTTTATTTTAGTATCATTATTTATAAAATTAGAATTGTGTCTATTAAAATTTAAAGTGAAATAAGTAATATTGTCTTTTGTATTCATAACTCTTATGTTAGCATCAGATCTATTATGAAAGCGGCTCATAAAGTTTTGGCCACTAAATACAATATTAAAATCTCTACCACTGCCCCCTGGTTGCACAAATAGTTGTAATTTATTATCATTACCAGCAATATTTAGTTTATTTTCTTCTTTCTTACCTTCTTCAAGTCTTAGTTTATCCCAAAGTTCTTTTAGTTTTTTGTTAACTTCCTGTAACTTAGCTAAATTAGCATTTTCACTTAATTCAGACTTTAATTGTGCTAATTCTGTATTATTAGCAAAATTGTCATCAACTATTTTAGCAATTCTGCTAAATTCAGAATTTAGCTCTGTTTCTTTTTTCTTTAATAATTCTTTTAGTTCATTAATTGCTTGAATTACTTCAGAACTAGAAGAATTATCTGAAATTTTAGCAGTAATTGTTTTAATTTGTGCATTATTTTCACCATAAGTAGCTTTTGCTTCTTCTAAAGTCTTATTGTAATTAGAATCAAGAATAATTCTATTAATCTTTTGAGTAGCATTTGCTAACTCAGCTGATGTTGGATTAGTAGAAAGCAGATTTTTAATTTGCACAACTTTAGCTTTATCTTCTTCATCTAAGGTTTCAGAATCATTTAGGGATTTATTATAATCTTCTTTTATATTAACTAAAGACTTAATTTTGTCTAATGCTGATTCAAAATCAGCAGTTGTGGGATTAGTAGGTAATGAATCGATAATTGATTTAAGTTCAGGATGATTTAAACCATAATAATCTTGTGCTTTTTGTTTTTGTTTATTATAATCATCTTTTACTAAAATATCTTTAAGTTTATTAATTGCATTTTGTAATTCTGATGAACTTGGATTAGTTGTTGGAACTTGTGCTTTAATTTCTTCAATTTTGGTTTTATCTTCTTGGATTAAATTGGTATTTTCACTAGCTTGCTTAACTAATTTATTATATTCAGAATTTAATAAAATATTTTTGATTTTACCCTCAGCCTGAATTCAATCATTTGAGGTTGGATTTTCAGGTAAAGCATCTTTAATTTCATTAACTTTTTTCTTATCAGCTTCATCTAAAACTTCAAGTGCTTGTTTTAAAATTTTGTCATATTCTGATTTTGCATTAACAATTACATTAATCTTTTGAGTAGCATTTGCTAACTCTGCTGATGTTGGATTGGTAGGAAGCAGATTTTTAATTTGCGCAACTTTAGCTTTATCTTCTTCATCTAAGGTTTCAGAATCATTTAGGGATTTATTATAATCTTCTTTTATATTAACTAAAGCCTTAATTTTGTCTAATACTGATTCAAAATCAGCAGTTGTGGGATTAGTAGGTAATGAATCGATAATTGATTTAAGTTCAGGATGATTTAAACCATAATAATCTTGTGCTTTTTGTTTTTGTTTATTATAATCATCTTTTACTAAAATATCTTTAAGTTTATTAATTGCATTTTGTAATTCTGATGAACTTGGATTAGTTGTTGGAACTTGTGCTTTAATTTCTTCAATTTTGGTTTTATCTTCTTGGATTAAATTGGTATTTTCACTAGCTTGCTTAACTAATTTATTATATTCAGAATTTAATAAAATATTTTTGATTTTACCCTCAGCCTGAATTCAATCATTTGAGGTTGGATTTTCAGGTAAAGCATCTTTAATTTCATTAACTTTTTTCTTATCAGCTTCATCCAAAACTTCAAGTGCTTGTTTTAAAATTTTGTCATATTCTGATTTTGCATTAACAATTACATTAATCTTTTGAGTAGCATTTGCTAACTCAGCTGATGTTGGATTGGTAGGAAGCAGATTTTTAATTTGCACAACTTTAGCTTTATCTTCTTCATCTAAGGTTTCAGAATCATTTAGGGATTTATTATAATCTTCTTTTATATTAACTAAAGACTTAATTTTGTCTAATACTGATTCAAAATCAGCAGTTGTGGGATTAGTAGGTAATGAATCGATAATTGATTTAAGTTCAGGATGATTTAAACCATAATAATCTTGTGCTTTTTGTTTTTGTTTATTATAATCATCTTTTACTAAAATATCTTTAAGTTTATTAATTGCATTTTGTAATTCTGATGAACTTGGATTAGTTGTTGGAACTTGTGCTTTAATTTCTTCAATTTTGGTTTTGTCTTCTTGGATTAAATTGGTATTTTCACTAGCTTGCTTAACTAATTTATTATATTCAGAATTTAATAAAATATTTTTGATTTTACCTTCAGCCTGAATTCAATCATTTGAGGTTGGATTTTCAGGTAAAGCATCTTTAATTTCATTAACTTTTTGCGTATCAGCTTCATCTAAAACTTCAAGTGCTTGTTTTAAAATTTTGTCATATTCTGATTTTGCATTAACAATTACATTAATCTTTTGAGTAGCATTTGCTAACTCAGCTGATGTTGGATTGGTAGGAAGCAGATTTTTAATAGTTTGAAATTCAGAATTATTTTCACCTAAAACATTTATAGCATTTTCAAATGCTTTATCATAAGATGTCTTAGCTATATTATATTCCTCTTGATCTTTAGCGAGAATTAGGTTATTAATTTTATTTATAGCTGTCTGTAAATCAATTACATTTGGATTTTCTGGTAATTCATTTTTAATAACTTGAATTTCTGAGTTTTGAGAACCTAATTTCTCATTTGCTGTACTTAATAAAGAGTCATATTCATTAGTTAATGAAACAATTCTTTCTTTTTCTCTTTGTTGCTCTGGAGTATCTTTAGTAGGTTTATTTAAAATACCTAACGTAACTCCAGCAATAACTGTACTAGTTGCAAATATCGAACCAACAGTTATTAAAAGTAATTTCGTTTTCATAAATATTCCTTTGTGTATTTAAATTTGCATTAAAATAAGTTTTATTTTGATGCAAAAAAATTATACTCCAAACCAAAAAAAAAAAAAAACGTAAATATTTAAAGAAATTTACGTTTTTTATTCTAAATTTAAGGTTATTTTAAATTCACCAATGTGGGTGTCTTTAGTCTTTAAAGTATATTGAAAGATATAAGTGTTTTCATGGAAATCTTTAAAAGTTCACGCTGTTATACATGGAAGCATAAATTCTTTACCTTTATCGTTAACAACATAATTAAATTCAAATTCTTGCTGATATTTTAAATAAATTGATGAATTACTGGTATGAATATTGATTAGATCCTCTGTAATTTCAATCATGCTTTTGGTATTTGTGTTTGGTTCATCAAAGACAAATACTTTAAAAGCATCATTATGGTAAGTTTCTACTGGTACAGTAAATTCAATTGTTTTTAATTCATCATTTTGATTAATTAATGATTTAAAATGTAATTTCATTAGTATTGGTTTAGTGACTTAGTTACTGTTTCTTGTCCAAATAGATAAATAGCTTTAGCAAGTTCAGGACCATGTTCCCTAGAAGTAGTTGCCATGCGAAGAGGCATAAATAATTTTTTTCCTTTAATGCCTAATAGCTCAGATGTTTGATTAATACAACTTTGGATATTTTCAATTGTAAATTCTTTATTTAATAACAAGTTTTTAAATTTCATAACTACTTTTAATTCATTTTGATCAAATTCAAATTTTGTAATCTTATTTTGTAATAAAATATTTAAATTATCTTTTAATTCATTTAAAGTAGCACAACTTGATTTATATGTCTCTAAAAATAACTCAATTCAAGCTTGACTTTTTTTAATATCACCTAATTTTAAATTTGATCATAATTCATAATTACATTGATTTTTAAAATATTGTTTTGAAAATCAAATCATTTTATTAATATCAAATTTGCTAGGGCTTTTGCTTAACCTTGTTTCATCAAATTTGGATATAATTTGCCCTTTGCAAAGAAGTTCTTGACTATCACTAGAAGTTCATCCTAACAAGGTTAAAAAGTTAAAGATAGCTTCAGGTACATAACCTTCATTTTTATAATCTTCTATAAATTGTTTTAAAGATGTATCGCGTTTTGAAAGTTTTTTACCTTCCATATTAGTTATAATTGTTAAATGTCCAAATTGTGGCACTCCTCACCCAAGAGCATTATAAATTGCTATTTGTTTTGGTGTATTACCAATATGTTCTTCACCTCTTAAAATATGGGTAATTTCCATATCATAATCGTCAACAACTACTGCAAAATTATATGTTGGGTACCCATCAGATTTCATAATGACTCAATCACCAATATCTGATGAATTAAATGAAATTTCACCACGCACAATATCATTTCAAACATACTCAACATTTTCAGGCATTTTAAACCTAATTGAATATTCTCCTTTTGCATCCCTTGCTTCTTTTTCAGCTTCAGAAATTTTTAACCAATTTCTGTTATATCTAAAACTTGGAATTCCTTTAGCAGAACTTTCATCTTTTTGAGCTTGTAATTCTTCACTTGTATCATATGCTTTATAAGCATAGCCTTTTGCTAACAAAAGGCTTGCTATTTCGTTATACCGATCTAGTTTTTCACTTTGGCGATATGGTCCATATTTGCGATTAGGAACAAGGGGTGATTCATCAGGAATAATTCCAAGCCAGGCAAGATTATTAAGTTGTGATTTTTCGCCACCTTCAACATTACGCTTAATATCAGTATCTTCTAACCTAAAGATAAAATCACCATTATAATGTTTTGCAAATAAATAAGCAAATAATGCAGTTCTTGCTCCTCCTATATGTAAATAACCTGTAGGGCTTGGCGCATATCTTGTTCTAACTCTTTTCATAATTATCTCCTATTATACTAAGTTTAATAATAAACTCCATATCAAGCTGGAGTTTATATATTAATTATTTTTTACCTAAAATCTTAAACATATTTGCTTTGTAAACTTCAACACCAGGTTGATCAAAAGGATTAACTCCTAATAAATAAGCCGAAATTGCACAAGCTCTTTCAAAAAACATTACCAATCAACCAAAACTACGTTCGGCAGAATTTTCTAATAAAATATGAATGTTTGGAACATTGCCTACTTGCACGTGTGCATCCATAGTCGCTTGAAAAGCTGCGTTATTAACAAAATGAACTGTTTTTCCTTCAAGATAATTCAATTTATCTAAATTTTCTTGATCATGTGGAATTATTAAATCATATTCTGGTTTTTGTAATGTAACAATTGTTTCAAATAAAACTTTTGAACCTTCTTGAATAAATTGCCCAAGTGAATGTAAATCTGTTGAAAAAACTGCTGAAGTAGGTAATAATCCTTTACCTTGCTTCCCTTCACTTTCGCCAAATAATTGTTTTCATCATTCATTAAAGTATGCAAAATTTGGTTCATATGACACAAGCATTTCGGCTTGGAACTCTTTACCTAAAAGATAACGAGCAACTGCATATTTATATGCATCATTTGTTTCCAATGAATCTTCTTTGTAAACTAAGTTTGCTTCTTTAGCACCAGCTAATAATTCATCAATATTTATTCCAGCACATGCTAGCGGGAATAATCCTACCGGTGAAAGCACACTAAAGCGCCCACCAATTGAATCTAAAATTACAAATTTTTGATAATTCTTTTGTGTTGCTAATTCAAACAACGTTCCTTTTTTAGAATCAGTTGTCGCAAAAATTAATTCTGATGCTTTTTGTGTTCCAACTTTTTCTTCTAATAGATTTTTAAAGAATCTAAATGCAATAGCTGGTTCAGTTGTAGTTCCTGATTTGGAAATAACATTAATTGCAAATTTCTTACCAGCTGCATATTTTAAAAGTTGATTCAAGGTACTAGAACTAATTGAAGTCCCGGCAAAGATAACTTCCATTTTGCGCTCTTTTCCAGGGTATAAACCTTGGATAAAATCTAAAGCAGCTTTGGCACCAAGGTATGAACCACCAATTCCAATTACTACTAATAATTCAATTTCTTGTTCATGTAACTTTTTAGCTGCTTGTTTCATATCATTGACTTCAGCTAAATTAATATTTTCAGGTAAATCTTTTCAACCTAAAAAATCTGAACCAAGTGAAGTGAAATTATTCATTGCAGCATTAATTTCACTTACTTTATCTTGGTATTTTAAAATTTTGTTTTGACAAATTGCGTTTTCTAAATTTAAAACTAATCTTCTCATGTTTCCTTCTAATTAAAATTGTTATATGGTTTGTTTATAATGCTTTAATTATAACACTTTATAAAATATAAAATAATACTTAGCAAAATTACTAAGTATTATTTAATTTCATTATTTGCATCATCATTCGGTGGTAAATTTTGTTTGCTTAATTTAGAATTTAATTCTTTTAATTCTGCTAAAATTTGTTCTTCAACTGTGGGAACATGTTCTTTTGGTTTTTTAGGTTCTTTTGGTTTTTTAGACAAACGGTAATTTT
The DNA here is from genome assembly GCF_055523555.1 of Mycoplasma sp. 11548. Lineage (NCBI taxonomy): Bacteria > Bacillati > Mycoplasmatota > Mollicutes > Mycoplasmatales > Mycoplasmataceae > Mycoplasma > Mycoplasma sp. 11548. The sequence continues at coordinate 271,847 of NZ_JBVFVF010000001.1, read as the reverse complement.
TTATATAAAAATATAAAAATAAAATAACAAATAATAAGCCCGTAACAATAATGAAGTTAATTACTGTTCCTAAAAACTTACCAATGAACATTCCTCCAATTTTTCAGTTTTCTAATTCTTTTTTTCCAATTAATTCTGAAATAGCACTCATAATAATATCATTAGCTAAAGATGATACTACTGCATTAAATACTACCCCAGATAAAAAAGCAACAGCTAAAAAGAAAATATTTCCTTTTTTAATATAATCCATTGCATTTTTAAAGGTTTTTTTTGTTAAATGTTTTTTAATCATGTTGCTCCTTTTTAAGTAACTTTGCTTCTTGCAATCTTACTAAATTTTTTAAATCTTTAATTTCTTTTAAGGTTAATTTACGATATGTGCCTAGGGGCATTTTGTCAACTGTTATGCCTGCATATTCAATACGTTTTAAATTGAGCACAGTTTTATTAACTAATTTAAATAATTCTTTAACGTGGTGATATGTGCCAACTGATAATACTACTAAATAGGATTTAGGAGTATCAGGAATTGCTAGCACATCTTGTTTACTATATTTTTTATTAATAAAAACTTCTTTATTTAATTCTTTTAATTCGTGCTTTGTTAATGATTCATTCAACCTCGCTCGATACACCCTAAAGATTTGATATTTGGGGTGTAATAATTTATTTGATAATTCTCCATCATTAGTAATTAATAAAACTCCGGTTGTATCATAATCTAAGCGTCCAACTGGAAAAACTTTATATGGCGTATCAATTAAATCAGTAACTAAAGTTCGATTAAAATTATCTTTTAATGAGCAAATAGTTTTAGGTGGTTTATTTAAAACATAATAAACTTTTTCTTCGGGCTGATTAATTAGTTTATTATCAACAAATATTTCATCATTAAATGATGCTTTATCACCAAGGTTTGCAACTATTCCATTAACTTTAATTCGTTTTTGTAAAATAAGTGATTCAGCTTCTCGGCGCGAAGCAACTCCAGACAAAGAGAGAATTTTTTGTATTCTTTGTTTTTCCATTATTTCTCCATATATTTATGATAAATTTTTAATGATTTTTCATTAAATTGAATTCCTTTAGATAAATTTCATTCATAAGTAATCTTAACTACTTTTGCAAATCCTTTATCTAAATCCTTAAAGCATAATTCACGCACTTTTTGAATACCAGCAAATTTACGCCCAGCACAAATTTTATCGGCGATAAACAAAATTTTATCTAAGATATTCATGTTTATTTTCATTTCTGTATGACAATTTATAGCCTCAATAATTTCAGAATCTTCAAGTAAATAACCATGTTTTGCTCACATTGCAGAGCAATGTTGGTGCAAGAAATGTTTGGGGACTTTTGCATATTCAGGTGCATATTCATTTAAAAAATATCGTGATTCATTTTCACTTCATTCTTTAGCAATATCGTGCATTAAACCCGCTAAATAAGCTTTTTTAGCATCGTATTTATGAGATTTAGCAAGTTCAGCTGCAAAAGTTCCACATGCAACACTATGTTTAGCACGTAATGCACTTAATGAATTATGAATAATTTTTTCTAAATATAGGCCTTTGCTTTGGATATATTTAGCTACTTTGGCATCCACTATATTTAAATAACCTTTTTTGTAATCAGTTGATGAATATTCATAAAGTGGATTATTAAGTAAAATACCACCGTATTTTTTAAGATTTATTTTATTAATTTTTTTAGTACGTTTGACACAAACTATTTGAGTTAATTTGCTAATTAACTCAATATCTTTTCATTTATCTAATTTCGGTAAGTTATCTGACCCAATAATTAAATATAATTCGTCATTTTTATATTTATTTTTTAAATATTTTACAGTATCAATTGTATAACTTACCGTATTACGCTTTATCTCAAAATCACATAGCTCCATTTTATCTTCTAAAACTAAGTTAATCATATTAAGTTTGTCAGTTGGTAAAATTGTTTTTTGTTTAAAAGGCGAATTGTAAGTTGGCACAATTAATAATTTATCTAAATTAAGCTCATTAATAACATACTTTGCAATTTCAATATGACCTTTGTGAATTGGATCAAAAGAACCACCATAAATTCCTATTTTCATGTTTACTCCTATTTTTTAAAAATTACACTGCCAAGTGGATTATCACCATAGCGATTCTTACGATTTTTAATCTTTTGATAATCAGATAAAGTATAAATTTTATTTGTTTTACTCTTATGTTTTAATTTTGAAATAATGAAATCAATTTGTGAAAGATCTTTAACATCATTAGAGAATAATGAAATTTTTTCATAGTTATTATAACTTTCACTAAGACCAGAAATACGAACCCCAATACCAAGAATTTCTTTATCTAAAAAGTATTTTTGATAAAGAAAATATGCTTGTTTTTTTATATCTTGGTATTTAAAAATATTAAAGTCTAATTGTTTATTTTTTGACACTCAGTTTTTTGTTGGCATCCGCACAACTAATGTAATTAAATTACCAACTTTTTCATATAGATTTAACCGATTGCTAACTTTTTGAATCATTTTGTTTAATGCATTGTAAATAATCAATTCGTCTCGAGTAGAATTTCCAAAAGTTACTTCATTACCAATTCCTTTTAACGTTTCTTCTATTGATATATCATCTTGTAAATCAATATTTAAGGCATCGTAATATTTAAAAGCGGTTGTTCCTAAAACTGATTTTAAAAGTGGATTAGATAAATCAAAAGCATAAAAATCTTTAATTTTATAAATTCCAATTTTATTTAATTTAGTTGCAAGTTTTGCCCCAATTCCATGGAATTTAATAATATCTAAATCAAAAAATTTTTCTCGATAATTGTCTTTATTTGTCAAGCCAACTCCAAAGGGTTTGGAAATATTTGTTGTCATTTTTGCATAAAATTTATTCAAAGAAATTCCCACGGTAACAGGTATTTTAAATTTTTCTAAAACGTCACGTTGAATTTCTTTGGCAATTTTTAGAGCCATTTCATCATTATCAATTGTATCTTCCTCAAAATAAATATAACATTCATCAATTGAGGCAATTTGTAATTTAGCTAAGTATTTATTACGTAAATATTCAAAAATGGCACTTGAAATAGTATTATATAAATCATAGCGCGAAGCAACTACCGCAGTCTTTGGTTCAATATTTTTGATTTCGTAAATTTTTTGTCCAGATTTACAACCAAGCACACGCAATTCATAACTAATTGATTCAGCCACAGCGTGAACTGCATTTTTCGCTATAGCAACAGGTTTATTATTTAATTCAGGATAAATGGTTCTAATCGCACTAACGAAAAAACTGTCAAAATCGACATGAAAAATATAACTATAACGTTTTTTCAAATTCTTCCTTAATGGCATTGGCTATTAATAAACTACATGATAATCTACTAAGGTGTTTTTTAACATTAAAAAACACTCATAAAGATTCTAAAGGTTTTAATTCTTCATTAGAATATTTTGAAGGCTCATTTAAAAATTTTTCATATAAGTTTATCACATTGATTATTTCTTCTTTAGATTTATTTATTAATGTTTTTAATAATATATCTGTTGAGGCTATAAAAATAGCACAGCCATGGCCATCAAATTTTACATTTGTTAAGACATTATTATTCCAAGTTAGTTCAAGCTCTAATTTATCAGAACAAGTAGCTGAATAATAGGTATTTGTCCCTTCGCTAACTTTAGATTTGAATAAGGGATTCTTATAATGTTCCATAATTATTTCACGTGCTTCATTTGGATTAAAAAGCATAAAAATCACCTCCATGTTCTAATTCATAAACTAATTTATCAATATCTTCATATGTATTATAAATGCCTAATGAAATTCTTAAATATGAATATTCACTATGCAAATTACGTAAGTATTGTGCACAAAAGATTCCAGAAATAGTATAGATATTTTTAGACCCTAAATAAGTAGCAACATCTTGGGGGTTTATCCCCATAACATTAATTAGACAAATGTAATCCCCTGGTTTTGAAAAAATTTCAATATTACTTAACTTACTTAATTTATCATGTAAATACATTGATAAATTAAGTAATATTTCTTGAGTTTTTTGATAACCAATACTCTTAAAGAACTCAAGCGATTGATCAAACATATATATACCAGCTAAATCGGGAGTACCTGGTTCAAAAGCACTGATATGCTTTTTTAATTTTCATTCTAAATCATCTTTTACTTCAGCCACACTCCCACCACCATATTTAGCAGGTGATAATTGACTTAGTAAATCATCTTTAATTATTAAAAGACCAAGTCCAGTAGGACCATAAAATTTATTAGTACTAAAAACAATTATGTCACAAAATTTAGTACTAACTTGATAGTGACTAATAGCTTGTGCTGCATCATTTAAAACATAAGCACCTTTGGATTTTGCTAATTTATAAATTAAGTTTAAATCAAAATCTTTTGCGAAATTATTGGTTTCCTGGCTATATGAAACTAATTTTATATTATTATATTTTTTTAAGTCGGAAACTAAATCAATGCTCATGATTATCTTTGATTTAGTTTCCTTTGCAATTTCAATTCATGGAATAATGTTTGAGGAATGGTTGTATGCACTTAATAATATTATGTCTTGAGGTTTTAATAACCGACCAAACATCCTTGCAAACAAATTAACTGATTCAGTAGTTCCACTTGTAAAAATCACTTCAGTTTTTTTAGCATCAACTAATTTTGCAATTTTTTCCCTAACATTGTTAATCTTTTGGTTAATAAATGAGCCAAGTGGAGTGTCCGCAGTTCTTGAAGAAATTGACTTAGAAAGATAAAATTCATTTAAAGCATTAATAGCACAAAGTGGTTTTAAAACTAGCGCTGCGCTATCAAAATATGTTAACTCTTTCAAGATAGGAAATTGATCACGAATATCTTGATTCATTATAAAGTATTCCTTAAAATGATTCTAAGCTGTGTATTATAATTATCTAATTCTTTAATTTGATTTAAAAAAGCATAGTAAAAATTACGTTTTTGGTGGTTAAACTCAATTAAATTTCGTTTGGATGATAAATCAACTTCAGTTTCAATTCTACCTCATAATAAGTTATTATTACCAACTTGATGGTAAATATAAAAACATAAAAAATTATATAAAATCTCTTTATCCATATTTTGGGTAATATATTTCTCAAAAAGTGAATAAAGGTGATTGATAAAACCATTAAGTTTAAAATGCACCTTAGGATGCAAATCAAACGTTACATTTTTTACAGCTGAGTTAAAGATTTTTAAATCAATAAAGGCTTGGATGATATTACAAAGTCGTTTTTTTAATCTTTGAAAATAAATCAACTGAATTAAATTCATTTATTTAGAAACAGATTCAAGTTTAATTAAGAATTTATAAAAATTTTCTAATAAACCATTAACAAATTTATAAATTCTATTTTCAAGCAATTCTTTGCCATTTCTTTCAGGCATACTAAAAAACAACTTTGTAATAATAACAGCTTCACTAATCACAATCTTTGGATCTAAACTTCAAAACTCATTTGCTCCGCTAATTAAAATAGCTTTAACTAACGGGCTAATTCTATCTCACTCTCACTCTAAATTAATTAACTTTTTATAAACATCAATGATAAAGTGGTATCTTTCTTGAATTTCATGCAATTTAGTAATTTGCTGCAACGTTAATTTTTGGTTATTTTGGGCAATTAACTTTGCATCTATATTTTGTTCTAAAAGTTCGCAAGTATAAATTTCTGAAATAACTTCAATTCTCTGCTCTCGCATACTTTTTTGTTTCGTACGTTTCAATATTCCTCCCTGTTATTATAAATATATAATATATATTATATATTAAACTTTATATATTAATAAAAAAAGTAGTATCACTAAACCCCGGCACAAAAAAGCTAACATTTTTACAGTGTAAAAATGTCTAAATTTTATACCCTTTAGTTAATCAAAGTGGTTTTAGTTAACTAAAGGTGTAAATATATTATTTGACATTAGTAAACTATTTTGTACTAGCTTTGCCATGCAACTATCTTAATATATTTTTACATTATTTTATTATTTTTCGTTAAAACAGTGAGTATCAAGAAAAATACAAGCATAAGACACCTTATGCTTGTATTATATTATTGAGTAATCCTTTCAACTTTACCTTTAGAAGTTTTAAAGGTAAGAGGTTTGTTTAGGAAATTATGATTATCTGGATCTTTATAAAGTCCAATTAGTGTAAAAGTTCCTGAGAAATCATTTCTCCCAGCTGTTCATGGGGTTACAGTGGATAATTGAAATGTCACTTTACCATTTTGTTCACTTATTTTCCTGTCAGTATGTGTGGGAGCTCATGCATTGGCCTTATCTTTGTATACCTCTGAATTTGAACCTTCATAACCTTTTATAATATATGCAGTTCATCACTTTCCACGAACTTCCTTATCATACATAGATTTATCAGATACTATTTCGAATAATACATAGGAATCAGCACTTGAATCTACTTTTATAGTAACACTGTCAAATTTTCTTTCCTGTGCGGGAGGAGTTTCGCTTGTAGATCCAGCATCATAACTACCTTGATCTGTGCTAGCAGATTCCCTGTTTGTTGTTTCGCTATTGCCTGATGCTCCATTATTCTCAGTGCCTGGTGTAGTACTAGTACCTTCAGTGGAAGCAGCACTACCTGGGTTTTGGGCATCTTGCTGTTGACTATCTTGTACATTAGAATCAGTTGGTACGTCATTTTCTGAATTTTTACTGTCAGCTACTTCAGTTTTAGTAGAATCTTGGCCCCCTATTGCACTATTTCTAGGGGGATAGGTTCTTCGCTCTTTGGTTGTTGATCTGTATCGCCATCTTTAGGAGATGTTGTTTCTTGTTCATCAGCTTTTTCCAGGTTATCTGTACCCTTTGATCCATTATCATTACCAGTGTTTGATTTTTCTCCTTCTGGTTGCTTCGTGACAGTTTTAGGATCTTCTGTTATTGGTTCTTTTGTTGCTGAGTCATTTGCCCCTGGGTTAGAAGGTGTATTATCTTGTTTTGGAGGTTCTTGTATACCATTACCTGGCACTGTAGTTGGATCTTTTGGAGCAGGGTCTTGTCCTGGTTGATCACTATCATTTGGTGGATTAGGTATAGTGTTACCTGGGTTTTGATTGTTATCTCCACCAGGAGTACTTCGATTTTCACTTACTGGATCTTTTGGCTCGGAGTTGCTAGTTCCTGGATTCGATGGTTCATTTTCTTCTCTTGGTGGATTAGGATTTACTGGCTCTTCTTGTTCTCTATTTTCAATAGGTGGATTTGTAGTTACTACATCGTTTAATGTTGTAAATGGACGTTTGACATTAAATAATGTGTCATTGTTTACTTTAATGGTATCTAATAAATATCTAGATCCTTTAGTTAATCCAGTAATAGTAATTTTATATTCATTATCAGCTGGTTTGTTTAAACTTGAAACTGCAAAATTATGAACAGTGTCATTAACTTTTACATTAAGTTGGTCTGTTCCTTGTAGGCCAGTAATTTTAGTGGTGAATTGAGCACTAGTTTGAGTCACTGTAATTGAACTAACATTTTGAATAGTAAATTGTCTTTTTTGGAGCTGAGGTGCTGTACACGAAACAGCAGTAATTGTTGAAATAGTAACTAAGTTAGTTGTTACTAATAAAAATTTACGTAATTTCATAACGTATCTTCCTTTCATATAAATATATTTATATAATAATTAATTTGTCTAAAATCAAATTAATAGATTTGTTAATCTACTTTAATTTTAATATATATATATATATATATGAATAAAGTTAAAAAACTTGACAGTGTTAGAAATATTCGCGAGCATTAATTTTTTGTTTGTATTTTTAAAATTTAGTGATATAATTTAGTTCTTAAATTTTTTAATCATAAATATCTTTAAAGTGAGATTGAAAGAATCTCACTTTTTCATAGCATTTTTTTAGCTTTTTAAGACATATGCAAAAAAAATCTCTAAACAGTACATTTTAACTATCATAATTTATTAAATTTAACAAAAAAATCATATTTAGTTAACAAGTATAGAAAAAAACAGAAAATAATTAATATAAACTTTATAAGCAAAATAGTATTAACTTATTTTTATAATTTAAAAATATTAAAGCATGAAGTTAGAATATTTGATTAAAAATCAAACTAAAATCATCTGGGTTATTTCAATCCAGATGATTTTTATAGAAATTTAATTAAATTTCTTTTCAAATTCTTCTTTAAACCATTTTTCTAATCTTTGACTGTATGATCCATAAGTTTCATAATCATTCCTATATATGTTGTGATATTTAACATTTTTAGATTTTTTTATTATGTAAACTTCTCACCAAAGTGCTGGATCAGGATTATAGTCCGCTGGTCTAATTAAATAACCATTATCATATTTGCGGAAATCACGAATATAATTTATTGTAACTTCATTTTCATCATATGTTGGAATTAAATATCCATCATAAAGGTCATGCTTTGTTTTGCTTGTTTCATGTATATAAATATTATTATCTTTTAACAGTTCGTAAACATCATTATTATCTAAATACAGCGCTTCAAATAATTTTTTTACTTGGGAATCTTGGCTAAAATCTTTATACGGATTTAGTTCTTTAAATCTATTAATTATATATTTATCAAATTCTTCACGTGTTGTTATTTTAAGTGGCCCAAAACGTCATGGTTTTGATTCATTTACCTCAGAAAGTTGCTCATAACTTTCATTAAAGAACGTTATATTAAAGGTATCAATCCGTTTACCATCTTCACCTTGCCAACGATAAATATTTACTTGTTTGCCGTTTCGTCAAGTTCAAGATTGTGGCACAAAAATATTTATTTTTGTAAAATCTTTATATTTATTATAAATATCTTGGTACATATTTTGCACTTTCTCAAATGATATAGGTTCATGAGCAGGATCAACATCTAATATTTCATAGTCACGGCGAATTTCTCAAGGTTCTTTTTCTATTAATGATGGATTCTCTTGCTCATATAGGGGGACTGGTTTAGGAGTTGGATCTGGTTTTGAAGGCTTAGATGGGCTGGTATGTGTACACGAAAAAGTAATAAGTGGAGTTAATAAAGATCCAATCAATAATATTTTTTTATTCATTTTCATTCCTTACTACATGTGTTGCAGCCACAATATCATCAACTGAATTATCAAAAGAGTTAGATGAGAATTTTAAAACTCTATATCGATAAGTACCAGTCGCATCTGCCTTATGTTCGATTAATTCATCATTTGTTAAAACGGTTGAAATACGTTTTACAGTTATTCAATCACCATTAGAATTTTTCTGTTCTAAAAATAAGTCATAATCAGTAAATCATTTATTAGATTGGCGATTTAACATTTCTTCTTTTTTAAGTCATAACTCATTCTCATGCTGGTTACCTCATTTTCTTGCTTCTGCAACTAAATCCTTTGGCCTATATTTTGGTGTTGTGTTATAAGCATCGTTTCACCAATTACGATCATCGACCAATAATGGATTAATTACCCGTTCTTTTAATAAGCCAGCATTAAAAGTTCATGAACTAGATATTTTAATTGTTTGACCTTTGGTTAATTTTATTTCATCACTGGTAAGTATTGTATTATTAGAACTATTTGAGTTAAGTGTCTTAACTTTATAATTGTTTGCAGCTTGTAGCATTGCCTTAAAATCTACCGTTCCAGATCCATATTTTTGTTCATAACCACTTGTTTTATAAGTTAAATTTTGCAGTTTTGGACTCACTGCTGAAGCAGATAATATTGCTTTTACAATTGGAACTCTATTGTTACTATTTCTTATATCTTCTTTATACTTCATTAAATTAGAAATTAAACCTGTGACTATTGGTGCAGCATAACTGGTTCCAGCGAAATATCTGTATTCACCGTGAACAGTAGTGTAAATTTGCCCAGGAGCAACAACAAGTGGTTTAGAAATATTTTGAAAATCTCTAATCAATCCATAGTTAGAGTAATTAGCTATTAAATTAGATTTAACATTAATTTCAGATGTATTTCCCGCTAAAGCACCAACAATAACCGAATTAAATGATGCGCTTGTTTCAGAAATTACATTATTTTTATGTCTTCCTTCATTTCCAGCAACAAAGACATTTATTACTCCATATTTACGAGATATATAGTCGACGAAATATGCATTTTCAGAATAATCAGTTGTATATTTTTCCATTCCTTTTTTAACATTACCCTGGTTGTCAAGGATGTACATACCATAACTATGGTTAATTAATTTTATACCATCCTTTTTTACCATTTTTTCAATTGTTGTCATTCAGTGGCTATCATATCCTTCAAAAGTATGTAAATATATTTTAGAAGATCTGTCTATACCATACTTTCCACCGGCAATTAATGAAACATTTGTAGAATGTGATTTAATACCCGGTTTTGGCTCAATTGGCAGATCATTTATTTCAATGCCATTCTTAAAATAATTTTGATATTTTTGATCAAATGAGTGAGACCAAACTTCAAGAATACCAATTTTATTAACATAAGGGTTATCTAAATGGTCCTGAGCATTTACAACTCGTGAATTATGGTTAAAACTGCTCTTAAATAAATGATGATTTAAATCAACTGGAGCACCAGGATAATGGCTACTGCTTATAGATGGTATTGAGCTTTGATCTCTTTCTGGTGTTTCATCAGCGTCATTTATGAAAGAGTTTTGAGATGTTTGTTTATTTTTAAAGATAATAAACTTGTAAATTTCGTTTCAATCTTTAATAGCATTAACAAAACTTTGTCTATTACTTTCACTTTCAAAATAAAACCATACAATTGGCATCATTGACAGTTTTTCAAATGATTTATATATTAAATTATGTAAATTAACTTTTTGGATAAATTTCATGTTAAAATTACTTATTAATTCTTCATTTTGTATTTTGGTTTCTGGATTTAACAATAATTTAAGTTCAAAATTATTATTAACTGGCGTGATTTCTAAGTCTCCATTGTTATTTTGTACTGTAATGGCAGACTGGTCTCTAACTTCAAATTTATAATTATTTAAATTTTCATACCAATTGGTAATTTTTTGTGTGTAATTTTGTGGAAGTATTGCAATGAAACTTGCAAAGCTTACTAATGTTCCAAGTGGTCATATAACCAGTTTTTTAAATTTTAATTTATTCATGATATCTCCTTAAATATTTATGTATTTACTTTAGCGAAAAACTTTAATATAAGAATTTTAATTAAAAAGTTTTTTGATTCGCTTATAATAATTATACACTATATAATTTCTTGGATATATTAAATTCATAAAATCTACTGAATACAAGAATTATAAAAGTTAAATGATAATAAGTTGTCTCTTGTTAAATTAAGGTTCTTTAATATTTGTTATATTTAGCTAATGGTAATATTTTTTAGAACTCTTTATTTAATAATTATTTATCAGTTTGTTTTTTATATAAGATTGCTTATAGAGTTACAAAAGAACAAATTCATATGTTTAAATTTATAGTGAACCCCATGAGTTTAACCAATTAACATAGTCCAACATAGAGGTTAACTATAAATTTTCTATATCATTATAATTACTAAAATGTTAAATTTTCTGTCCGTTTGGTTATTGGAAATATACACTATTTAATAATTTCTATCCATATTCTGTAAAAAATTATGTTATAATTTTCTTATAAATATGAAAGGATAATATGAGAAAATTTAAAAATATAATAAGGAAAATCTTAGCACCACCTGTCGTTATGCTGCCGTTTGTGGCACTTTCTTCAAAACAATTAATAAACGAAAAAATAATAGATTTGCATAAAAATATCAATACTAAAAAAATCGAATTTAGAGAACAACAAAGTATATCTACTTTATCACTGGATGGGGAAGAAACTGAGTGAAAAATTAATAATAACTTTGAATTAAAATTACTTTTAAACCCTGATATTAATACTGAAGATGAAAATTTTATTGAAAGTTTTAATGCTAATTTTATATCTAAAATTAAATCTATCGATTTAAAATTTGCTTCTTATAAAGAAAGCAAAATAATACCTATAGTTTGATTTTACTTCGAAAGCGAAGCACAAAGGAGAAAGTTCATAAATGCAATTGGTGACTGAAATGACGTTTATCAAATTATTGTATATAAAAATGATCATATTAATGAACAAGGTCTTTGAAACTCATATAACTATAATTCAAAAAGATTAGTTATAAAACCACAACAGGTAGAAAATGTAGAACAATTTGGTTTAACTATCGATAAAAATGCTTCAATTGTGAACTTAAAAAAAGAGCAACGTTCTAATGCTTCGAACAACAAGATAGGAATTTTAGAAGTTTACACATATCCATTTGATAACGATTATAAAAGATATTTTAAAAGTGGCATAAAATTAAATGAATTAAACTCTACAGGTAAAACTAATTATAACATTAAAAGCCATTCAACAATGGTTTCATTAATAGCTGGAAGTCAATGAGGAATTGATAAAACATCACAAGTATTTTTATCTACCTTTAGTACTGATGGGGATTGAAATACAGCTTTAGAAGATATGGTTATTAACCAAGGAATTAGATTGATCAACCATAGCTATGGTACAAAATATAAAAAGGATAGAAAGCAAAACTACTTTGGATATACTGAAAATGCATATTATTTAGATTATCTGTCTCGTAATTATGGAGTTATTAACGTAATATCTGCAGGTAATGATGGCAAAATTGATGAACATAAGATAAGCAATGATAAAACATCATTTAATTCTATTATTGTTGGTTCACTTTCAGATCAATCAAATGAGTTCACTATATCTCAAAACTTAGTTGCTGAATATTCTAATTATAGATTAGAAGAAGAGTATAAAAATATATCTAAACCATTAGTTGTTGCTCCCGCATATTTTTATAATCCAGTTTATAATGTTAATGAATATGAGCATGGGACAAGTTATGCTGCTCCAGTAGTTACTGGACTGATTTCAAATTTATTAAAATCGAGAGCAGATATTAAAAGCAGCACACAAAGAGTCCCTATAATAAAATCTATTTTATCAGCAGGATCTGTAAGTCCTAAAGCTCGTGAGTTAAAATATAAAACTAGTGGCTATGAAGAAAAATATGGTTCTGGCACCCCTGATTTTGCAAGAATGTTACAGGCTGCCCAAAATCATAAAGTAGCAGCTGTTAATCCAACTTTGTCATCAGGTAGTTATGTTCTTACTAGTTCTGAATTAGAATTAAATAAAAGTCAAACTATTAAAATTTCTAGCTCTTGAATGTTTAATGCAGGTATTTTAAAATGGCCTGACACTAAATTAATGTTTGTATTGCCTGATAGAAAACTTAACTGGTGGGATTACAAGTATAGTAATTATACTTTATCAAATGATGAAACTATCGAATCCTTGTTCACTAAAAAGTTTTCTAATGATGAAACTCATAAAGGTGAATACTGGTTAAAAAAAGAAGAAGCTAAAAAACGTCAAAATAATAAATGGTTTGCAGACTATGATTTAACTCTTGAGAAAAAAGAATTAAATGGAAATTGAAAAATAGTAAAAACCATTTCAACTGTTGTAACTAATGATGAATTAATCGAACATAAAGTTTTGGAATCTGGAATTTATAGGTATAGGGTTAGAAAATGGTATTCAAGTTCTTTCACCAATTCCGTAGATGATATTGTTGCTATAACTCATGTGGTACAAAATGACTAAAATAAATAAATTATTAGTTTCTTTGTCTCCTGTATTGACCCCGCTAATTGCATTATCTTGTGCTCCAAACCAAAATAGAGATCCAGTTAATAAACCAAAAGATGAAAAAAAGACAAAACTAGATAGTGAACAAGATATAATTTCTTCAATAAAAAGTAACACCAAAAACAAAAATGAACTAACTAGTACAGAACCCAAAAAAGAAATCAAAGGTTATGAACCCGCTAAAACTGAGCTCCAAAAAATTTATGATAAACTATTTAATAAATTTGATAATTTTGTGAAATTTGAGCAGTTTGTTCCTAATTCAATAAAAGGATATACTTGAATAATTAACGACGAACTCAGGTCAGAATATTTTAATGACAAATTCTTTCATTTAAAAGAAAAAAAATTCCCTAATAATTTTTTTACAAAAATATCTTCAAAAGATGATTTTAACAACTCAATAATAACAAGATTTAAGGAATTAAACAATATTGGTACTATTAAAACACAAGATTCGGAAATTATTACAACTTTTGAAAAGTTATATTTAAATAATCAAAACCTAAATAAGATTTTAGAATCTAATGATATTTATATTTCAAACACATATGAGGAAAATGATTTGTATGATTTGCCATATTTCATTATTCCGTTTGATAAACCAGACGGAACAATTTTAGTTAATATTGTAAATATGATACTTCCTCCAAGGCCTGTTACACTAGAATATATTGATCCAAGAGAGAAAAAAGGTTCATGAGTTGTATTTACAATTCCAAAAAATAAACCAGTTAAATTTGTATATAAATTTGATACAGATTCAAATAATAGTACTGAGTATAATGAAAAAGTAAGAATAGCAAGTATTGAAATTTTCAAATGATTCAATATTGAATTTAAAAAGTATTATAAAGATTAATTTTAATAAGGCAATAAAAGTAAACTGGGAAAAAATATTCGGACAAAATCCGAATATTTTTAATATAAAGAAAGAGAGGTAGTTATGAGACATTTAAAGACTAAGGAATGGGTCAAAATATTCGATTTGTACGATAAATATTTGAATTTGAGAATAACGAAGGCAGAATTTGAAAATTTATGTTTTGATATCAGAAAAGTATATTGAAATAAAGAATCAATGAGAAATATGTTAAAGAAAAGAAAACTGTATAATTTAAATATGAACATAGAATCACAAAGCGGTAAATCACCTAAGAAAGATAAAGGTGTTGGGAGAAAGAAAAAGAAAGTTCTCGATTATACATGAATTGATACTCTTAAAGATGATGAAAAAGATGCAGTTATAAAATACTACTATCGAATTTTTAATGAAAATAATATTGATGCAGATATCTCAAAGATAAAGAAAATCAAGAATCTTTCACATACTAAAAAATCTAAAATGATATGTGTTTCAAGATCTACATATTACGAGAAATTGAAAGATAACAACAAGACTAAAGAACTAAAGGTTAAACACAAAGAAATAATTTTTCAAAGTTTTGTCGAAAATAAAGAAAGGTATGGACGAAGAAGACTTGCTAAATATATTTTCCAAGAATATAATATTCAAATAAATCCTAGAACCCTAGGAAATTATATGAAAAAACTGAATTTGAAAACATTTGTTAGACAAAAACATAAAACTAAAGAATCTAAAAATACTAGTGTTAAAGTACCTGATTTAGTAAAAAGAGATTATAATTCAAGCAACAATAATATATATGCAACAGACGTGACCTATATACCAGCACCAAAAGATATTGAACAGAATCATATTTATTTATCTGCAATTATTGATCATAAAACTAAGTTTGTGACCTATGAATTATCACTTAGAAATGATACTGAACTAATTTTGAATAATATCACCAATACAAAATTCAAAAATAATTTTATTTTACATTCTGACCATGGATCTGCTTATTCTTCGGTTGAATATACTAAGAAAATAAAATCACTAAAAGGTAAAATATCAATGTCAAGAATTGGTAATAGTCTTGATAATCGTGAAATTGAATATTTCTTTTCAATTCTTAAAAGTGAAATTTTCCCAAATTTTCCCAAATTTTCATCAAACCTGTAAAAGACTTACTTTTATTGAATTATCACAAAAAATCAAAGAATTTATAAACTGATATAATTATAAAAGAATAAGATAAAAAAACCTTCCCAAAGCATTCCGTTTGGCTTAGCCAAATGGTATGGTTGGGGAAGGTAAAACCGTCCGAAAAAAATTTCCCAGTTTAGTGTAAATCTTTTGTTGTTTTCTATTGCATAAATTCTAAAAACCAAACATTTTAGGATCAAAGCCTCCGCCATTTGCCTTAATCTTTTTGCCCATCTCACTCATTCTTTTTACCATTGAATCATAATCAGACATTAGCTTATTAAATTCTTGAGCGCTACGCCCACTTCCTTTTAATATTCTTTCTTTACGAGAGGCTTGGCGTAATAATTTTGGATTCTTGCGTTCTTTTTTAGTCATTGATGACATTAATATTTTGAAATAATGCATTTTGGATTCTGCTTTATCAATTTGATCATTATTTATTTTATCAGATAAATTACCTGGTAACATTTTTAATATTTTTCCAAATTTTCCAAGGTTTTGGAATTGTTGAATTTGCTCAAGTAAATCATCTAAGGTATATTCACCAGAAAACATTTTATATACCATTTGAGTAGCTTTATCTTGATCAATAACATCTTGAGCTTTTTCAATTAAACTCATTACATCACCCATACCTAAAATACGATCAGCCATCCGATCGGCATGGAATAAATCTAAATTAGAAATCTTTTCACCTGTACCAATAAAACGAATTGGAATGTTTAAAATATACCTTAAGCTTAATGAAGCACCACCACGTGCATCTGAATCCAATTTATTAATAATAGTTCCTGTTAATTTTAATTTTTCATTAAAACTAGAAGCAACATTAATTATGTCTTGACCTGACATTGCATCAGCTACAAAGAAAATTTCATTAGGGTTAACAATCTTTTTAACCCTAAATAATTCATCCATTAAGGGTTCATCAATTGATAACCTACCAGCGGTATCAATAATAATTAAATCGTTATTATTTACTTTAGCTTGAGCAAGGGCATTTTCCACAATTTTATCAACTGGTGAATTTACCCCTTGTTCAAAATAATCTACTTGGATACTCTTAGCCAAAGTTACTAATTGCTCAACAGCTGCTGGCCGGTAAATATCCGCTGCAACAACTAATGGATTTTCAACAAATTTCTTTTTACGTAAATAATATGCAAGTTTAGCACTTGAGGTTGTTTTTCCTGAACCTTGCAAACCACACATCATAATGATGTATGGTTTTTTAGTAATTTTAAATTCACTCCCTTCTTGACCTAAAATCTTTACAAGCTCGCCATGCAATATTTTAATAAAATGTTGTGAAGGATTTAACTTTTTTAAATTTGGGTCAGTTAAAGCTTTTTCTTTAACATTATTTATAAATTCTTTTACGACTTTTAAATTAACATCAGCTTCCAACAATGCTAATTTAATATCTCTAGTTACCTCGAGAATATCTGCTTCTGTTAATTGTATTTTCTTTGATAATTTCTCGAGGGTCTTTTGCATTCTTTTTTCTAAAAAACCTAACATATTTAAATTTTACCACAACTATTTAAATAAATTTTGATATAATAACACAAATGATAGAAATAAATGTAGAATATAAAGAACGTATTGATAAATACATTTCAAATAATTCCAATATTTCAAGAAATGATGCACGAACTTTAATTGAAGAAGGTGCAGTTTTTGTAAACGAAAACAAAATACTTAAACCAAAATTCGAAGTACGCGAGGGACAAAAAATACTAATAATTCGATTAATTGATAAAATATTAGATATTAAACCTGAAAAAATGGATTTAAAAATTATTTATGATGATGAATACCTTTCAGTCTTAGAAAAACCCAGTGGACTTGTAGTCCATCCTTCACCGGGTCATGAATCAGGAACTTTAGTTAATGGACTTTTGTATCATTTTAAAAATAATTTATCAAATGAAAATGGATTATTACGTCCAGGCATCGTGCACCGGATTGATAAAGATACAAGCGGATTATTATTAATTGCTAAAAATAACGAAGTTCATAATTTATTAGCAGATAAATTTGCTCATCACGAAATAAATCGTAAATATTTGGCAATTTGTGATGGTATTTTAGAAAATTCACTTTTAAAACTTAATTTACCTATCGGAAGAGATCAAAAAAACAGACAACAATTTACAGTTACAAATTTAAATGCGAAACCTGCCATCACAAATGTAGCAGTGCTAAAAAGTTTTTATTTAGATAAAAAACCTAAATCACTTGTTAAATGTGAATTAGAAACCGGAAGAACACACCAAATAAGAGTTCACTTAAAATATATTGGTAACCCAATTTATGGTGATCCAATGTACAATAAAAAGATAAATGACTTTGGACAATACTTACATGCCTATAAATTAGAATTTGAACATCCAATTACAAAAAAACAAATGCATTTTTTTTCACTTCCGCCTTCTGAATTTAATATAGCAGAGTATAATTATGAGGAATTTATAAAAGGAGAATAATGAGTAGTACATTTAGAATTAATGAAAAAGACCTTGATTTAAACAACTTATGAAATAATGAAAAAAACCACTTCAGAATTTGGATAATATTATTTATCGCTTTTTGAGCACTAATCACAATTTTATCCCTTGTACCCCTTTTTAATGCTTTAGCAAATAAAACAGCTTATATTGAGGCGCTAAAACAACAAACTCAAAACACACCAAATACTAACAATAATAACATAACTTTAGATTATGATGTAGTGTGAAGAACACAAATTCTTATTGATTTCTTTATAACATCTTTTTTACCAATCTTGGTATTTACTTTTGGTATCTCATCAACAATTAAATCTTACAAATTTAAAAACTTTGCAATTTTATCTACTGGTGCAATCTTGCTGTCAAAATTTCACGGAATTCTTTCAATTATTAATTTAATTAATAGTACGCTTAGGGGAAATTACGATATATCAAATAATTTTAATTTAATTGCTTTGGTAATGCATATTACCATCTTAGTTTTAAGCGTTATCCATTTTTTCTTTATTTCTAAAAATGTCACTAAAATTAAACAATTGTTTATGATGCAAAAACTTCAACGTGATAGTGCTATATTTATGGAACAATGAAATAAAAATATGAAAAATGGTAATATAAATAATCCTTTTGGGGCAATGAATGCTGACCAATTTACAAATCAAACTAGCACAACTGATAATAGCCAAACAACTAACCAAGATGAAGTAAATCAAACAGCTCAAAAAACAGAAAAAGATTTTGCAATTGAAAAAATTATAGAATTGCCTAAAGAACAATTGCACCGCATGGCTGAAACATTGAACATCTTTGGTTATGAACAAATGTCAAAAGAAGAATTAGCCAATTTAATCTATAATCATACCAAAAAAGATAAAGAATAATACATATAAAAAGTATTCGGACAAATTTGTTTTTTGGAAAAGTCACTTGCGAGATATTAACAAAATAATTGTCCTTTAATTTTAACATAAATTTTACATAAAAAATGTATGCGAAAACAGAAAACACGGCAGTGTTTTCTCGTCGGTTTTGCTTACTTTTGCCAAAAGTAAGGCCCCTTTGATTGCAATCAAAGGCGGGGGATTAAAAAAATTTTAGGTTATCTTATATTGCTGTACAACTTGCCGATAGTTATTTATTTTTTCCATCATATAATCAATTTCTTTCTGAGAGTATTTATCTAAGCTTTTTCCTTTGGGAATGTAATACCTAATTAAGCGGTGCATATTTTCTATTGAACCTTTTTGTCATGAACTATATGGTTGGCATTTAAATAATCTTTCAGTTGGAATAACCTGGTGCAATAAGACATTTTCACTACCATTATCAACTGTTAAAGTTTTAATGTCTAAGTTATGTTTCTTGATTAGTTTGAGAAGAGTTTGTTTGATAGCTTTGGAGTTGCGTTTTGAGAGCATAGCATAAGACATTCTGGTTTGCCGTTCAATTATGGTCACAATACAATATGTATCATTGATTTTACCAATAACGGTGTCTAATTCAAAATGACCATGTTCAGAGCGATCATTAATATAAGCTGGACGTTTCGAAATTTCTGTAGCATATTTTAATGTTTTAGGTTTGGTTTGTTTCTTCTTCCTTATGCCATATTTGCCTTCAGATTTTTTAACAATATGGTCAAAATCAAGGAAATAAGGGTATTTTTTGATTATTTTATAAATTGTACTAGGTGAGGGAGCAAATTCATCAGGGGATAATTTTTTAAAAGAATTCACAAGATAGGTAACTGATTTCTTAACTTCTTTTTGCTGCAAATTCTTTTTATTTCTATTTTTATTGTATGTGTTAAGCTCACTATATCAATATTTTCTGTAGGCCTTTCATTTCTCTTTAATTGCATCACTTACAAAAAAGAGTCGTGAAAATGAATAACCTAATAAATGTTCGTATAGCTTGGTAAAATTAAGGGTTTTAACCCGCATTACTTTTTTTGAACACTTAGGACAAACATAACGATTTTGTTTGTCTAAACTAAGTGGTCTGCGATTTGTAATAATTTCGATTTTGTTTTTTATACTTCGAATGTCTCTATTAAAAATTTTGGCTACTTCTTGGATTGAGAAACCTTCAGAAAGTTCTTGTAAAATATTATAAAGTTGTTCTAGATCGATTTGATCTGATCGTAATTTTCGTTGTGTCCCAAGAGCTCCTTGCATTTTCAAGATAGTGTTATGATTCTCTTCGATTTTAAAATGTTGATATTTATTTTCTTTTCGGTATTTGTCAAAAACACAAATATATTTTTCTAAATTTTTCATATAATTTTAAGGTCTCCTTTATTTTTTGAAAAATTATTAATACAACTATTTTATTACAAGGCAGACAAAAACAATGTCACATGCAAAAAACTTGCATGTGACTTTTCCAATTAATAATTCGGACAAATTCCGAATACTTTTTATAAAAAAAGTGTTGCTATCAGACTTGCAAAACTAACAAATGTATAAAATGTTGTCAAATAAGATTCCACACAATAACCCAAAAAATTCATAAAATTATCTTTCAGTTCATACAAAAAGCGTCAAAATAATCGTTTTAAATATCAAAAGCAGTATTTCTTAAAATTTGATTTAAACAGATAAAATAAAAAATTTTCTAAACTATCACTAAAACCAACGGATATATTAAGTAATATAATTAAAAGAACTGCGAGTAAACTTTATCCAATATTTATTTTAGGATGCACAGAATAAATCGGGAATAAGTAAAAGTATCATAAAAGTTTTCGTACATAGTTTTTTACAAACTGATATTTTTAAATTTTAATAAATTTATAAATGATAAATTATAAAGTAAGATATATATATATATATATATATATATCTTTTATTGAATATAATAATATAAAATGTATTATATAATTATAATGTGGTCATTAAAAAAGATATACCACATTATAACTCAAATAAATATTAGAAAGGAAAAACATACTTATGTTAAAAAGCATTAAAAAAAGGCTACTAATTCCTTTGGGAATAGTAGCAACAATTGGTACAGTATTAGTACCCTATTCAAAAACAATTAACCAAAAAACAAATAATAATTATTGATATAGTAATTTAACTAACGATAAATTCCAAGTTAGGGAACAATCAATCGTTAAAGATTTATCAGATAATGGGGAAATAATTAATGTTCCCGTTGATAATAATTATCAATTAAAATTATTATTGAACCCAGGGTTTGAATCTGATAACATTGATTTTATTCAACAATTTAATAATGATTTTATTAATAAAGTTAAAAATAATAAATTAAAATTTATTTCTGGTAATCCAAGTAGAATAATGCCAATTATTTACTTCTACTTTGAAAAAGAAAGCGACAGAGAAAATTTTACCACAAAAATCAAAGATTGAAAAGAAATTTTTCAAATAATTATTTATAAGAATGAAAATATAAAAGAATGGAATTGAGGTAATAGTTCAGGGTTTGAATATTATCGCAAAACATATTCAAATTTAAACAATGCCCCCACAAAAAGTATAAATAATTTCAAACAATCAGTGGAGGAAAATCTATCAATACTAAAAGGAGACGCAGGGCTCGCAGAAAATAAAACTACTAAAATTGGTATTTTAGAAGCAGGAAATGAAAAATTTGATTATAAATACTCTGAATTTTTCAAACGTGGCTTAAAAGTAAACGAAGAATTCGTTATTGAATCTCAGTCACCACTTGAAAAACATGGTGTTTTTGTATCAATGATTGCAGGTAGTCAATTTGGTGTTGATAGAACTGCTACAATTTATTTATCAAAATTTACAAATGGCACACAATGGCAAGATGCAATAGAGAAAATGGTTTTAGACGATGGTGTTAAAATTATAAATCATAGCTATGGGCCACAACTTTATTATATAGATAGTAAAACAGGTCAAAAATATATAAACCCACAATACTTTGAAGGTTATAACGAAAATTCTTACTTTTTAGATTATATATCTCGTAAATACGGTGTAATAAATGTTATTTCTTCGGGAAATGATGGTTATAATCCAATACACCAAATTACTCAGAGTAAATTATCATTTAATTCGATTGTTGTTGGTGCATTGAGCGAAAAAGCTAACAGCAAAAATATTAAAAAAAATGAAACATCATATTATACAAACTATAACTTAGCACCTGAATATGCAACCTTAGCTAAACCTCTAGTAGTCGCACCTGGTACATTTTACAATATGTTTTATGAATCATGAATGAAAAGAGAATATGAGTTTGATGAAGGAACAAGTTATGCAGCTCCTTTAATTATTGGGCTTGTTTCTAATTTCTTAAAAAGAAATCCAACTATTTATGCGAGTGAATTTAGGGTTCCAATTATTAAAACTATTTTATCAGCATCAGCAGTTAGTCCTAAATTTTCAAATTTAACATATAAAACCAGTGGGTTTGAACAAAAATATGGTGCAGGAACACCTGATGCAATAAAAATGTTAGAAGCTGCAAATAATTATAAAACTGCAAAAGTAAATCCAACTTTAAATACTGGCAAAGATATTATTACAAGTAATGAATTATGGCTAAGAAATGGTCAGAGCATTAAAATTTCAAGTTCATGATTATTTAATGCAGGTATTTTAAAAAATAATGAACCAAGATCAAATTGGTGAGGATCATTTTTAAATTTCTTTTCTAATTCGAGAAAAGCTCATGAAGAAGCAAAATGAAAAAAGACGCATAATGATGAATTATGATTAAAAGATAAAGAAACATTTGAACGACAAGGTGGTAATTGATTTTCTGATTATAACTTAATTCTCGAGAGAAAAGATTTAAGAGGAAATTGAATAACAGTTAAAGGAGTGTACACAAAAACAAGCAACGATGAACTAATTGAATATAATGTTTTTAACTCCGGAATTTATAGATATAGAATTAATAAGGTTTCTTCAAGTACATTTGGAAATTCCGTTGACGATATAATTGCTGTAACACATGTGGTACGAAATGAAAAATAAAGTAAAAATATTATTATTTAGTGCAATACTTATGCCTATCGTAACTTTTTCTTGTTCAACTACAAATGTTCCCACTAAAGATCCTAAATCAGATAAAGAAACTTCTAGAAGTATAAAAAATGATTCGGTAACATACAAAGAAAATTTAAACATTGAAATAGATGTTGTAAAAATTCATTATGATCTAGAAAATAAACTGAATTCAATTTCAAAAATAAGTGAATTATACGTTCCGGTTTCTCAAGAGGTTTATACAAAAATTAATCAACAAAATCAAGTTAAGCATGGATATTTTTGAAAATACAAGTTTTTTGATCATGTAACAGATCCTCTTTATAGTGAAATAAATGAAAGTAAGGTTATCAAAATATCTACTAAACAGGAATTTGATAATATCATAATTAAAAGATATCAAGAGCTAAATTCAGCAGATGATTATAAACCTAAAGTATATGATATTATAAACCAATTTGAAAAAGAGTTCTTAAATTACCAAAATATTTATCAACTAATAGAAAATAATGATCTTTATATCTTACAATCTAATAAACAAGGATCATTTCATAATCTTGTCATTCCTTTTATAACTGATGATTCTCTTGAATTAAATGTTTTCTATGATTATAATACTCGAATTGGTGATGATAGAATTGTTAAAGACCAAAAGTGAAAAGTATTAAGTTTACCTAAAAAGCAAAAATTTAAACTTAATACTTATTTTGCTGATAATAAATTTAATCTCTATTACCCACTTGAAAAATCAAAAGAATATTACAATAAATTAAGCAAGTGATACAAAGAAGAATTTAAGAAATATTACAAAGATTAATTTTCAAAATAGAATTGTTATTAAGTTAAATCTGGAAAATTTCCGAATAATAAAACAAAATTAATATTTTTTAAGCATAAGATAGATATTCAAACAAACCGGAATATCCATAACAAAAGTAAAATATTAAAGATTTCTACTTAAAGAACTTAGAAAAAAATACAGGAACAAAATTCTAGTAAGGCATTTTAGCCAATACTATTAAACTATAATTTTTAAAACTTTTTCGAAGTAATGCTAATACTTAAAGCATTTACATACTTATCTATCAACTTTTATCATATCTACAAAACAGAGCAAGGATTTATTAATTTTTCACTAGCAAATAAATAATAATTAAATATAATATAAACATAATTATGCATAAAGAAAATATAGTTTTATTCGGAATGAAAAATTCCGAAAATTTAGCATGTGAAATTTCACAACTTTTAGATATACCAATGTCAAAAATTGAGCGAACTGTTTATGCTGACGGAGAAGTAATGCTTGTATCTGAACATACCGTGCGAGACAAAGATGTCTTTTTGATTGCCAGCACTTCTCGCCCCGTTAATGATAATATTATGGAACTGTTATTATTTGTTGATTCATTAAAACGTGGTAGTGCTAAGTCTATTAATGTTATTTTAAGTTATTACGGATATGCACGCCAAGACCGTAAAGCAAGTGGACGCCAATCAATTGGTGCTAAGTTAGTTGCAGATTTATTGCAAAAAGCAGGAGTAAGTAAAGTAACTTGTGTTGATTTACACAATCCTTCAATTCAAGGTTTCTTTGATATTCCAGTTGACGAATTAAAAGGCCAATATCCAATTGCTTATGCTCTAAAGCAAACTGGAGAAAAATTTACCGTTGTATCACCAGATCATGGTGGGACAGTTCGTGCAAGAACCCTTGCTGAATTAATTGCAGATACTGTGCAAATTTGCATTATAGATAAACGCCGCACTGAAGTTAACAAAACAGAAGTTATGGGTATTTTAGGCAATATTGAAAACCAAAATGCTGTAATTATTGATGATATTATCGATACCGGCGGTACCATTTTAAAAGCCGTTGAAACTTTAAAGCAAAAAGGTGCTAAAAAAATCATTGTAGCTGCTTCACATGGTATTTTTACAAGAGGTTTTGAAATCTTTGAAAATCATCCTGATGTTGACCAAGTTATAGTTACAAATAGTATTGACAATAGTGCATGGTCTCCAAAATTTAAAAAACTAAAAGTTATTTCACTTGGTCCATTTTTAGCAAGAGTAATAAATGCAACTCTTACAAAAAACAGTATTTCATCAGTTTATAAAGATTTTCGTAAGGAAATTTCAATTTGCACAAAGGAATCCTGTTAATATAAAATATATTCAAGTTTTAAACTTGAATATATTTTTTTATACCTTCGCGAATTTTTCTAAATAATCATCGTAGTCATCAAATATGATATTGCTATCTATTCAATCCTTGCGTTTAGCTGAATCATTCCCCATAAGTGTGCTAATACGCCTTTCTGCTAAATATGCATCATTAATTGTAGCACGTATTAATGTACGAGACTTAGGATCCATGGTAGTTTCCCATAGCTGATCTGCATTCATTTCTCCAAGACCTTTATAGCGTTGAATTTCAAAATTTGAACCTTTTGATTCAAAAGTATCCCTAAGTTCTTGCTCGTCTCAAAGATATTGACTTTTTTTATTTGTTTTATTAGTTATTTTATACAGGGGCGGGATTGCTATATATACATAACCATTTTCAATTAATGGTTTCATATAGCGGTAAAAAAATGTTAACAATAAACATTGAATATGGGCCCCATCAGTATCGGCATCTGTCATAATTATAATTTTGCCATACTCTGATTTAGTTAAGTCAAAGTTCTTGCCAATCCCAGCACCTACTGCATTGATAATTGTTACAATTTCTTCATTTTTTAAAAGTTCTAATAGGGAAATTTTCTCAGCATTAATTACTTTACCTCTTAATGGTAAAATAGCTTGAAAATTACGATCTCGCCCACTTTTTGCTGAGCCGCCAGCTGAATCTCCTTCAACTAAAAATAACTCACGCTCGTGTGCTTTTTTCGAACTAGCGGGGGTTAATTTATCACTAATAATTTTCTTACCTGATAAAGTTTTTTTAGAAGTCCTAATTTCTTCACGCTTCTTTTTAGTTTCTAATCTTACATCATATGCTTTACGAATTTTTTCTATAATTATTTTAGCAAGTGGTTTGTTTTTACTAAGTCATGATTCTAAGAAACTAGAAGCAACTTCATCAACACATGCTTTAGCCTCTGGTGTTCCTAATTTATCTTTAGTTTGACTAACGAATTCAAGCATATTTTCGGGTATTTTTACCGATATTATGCAAGTAAAACCTTCCATAATATCGGTAATATCAAACATATTATTTCCTTTTAAATATCCATCTTTATGGGCATATTCATTAATAATTTTATTAAAAGCAGATTTAATGCCTAAAACATGTGTTCCGCCATCTTTAGTTTTAACATTATTCACAAAACTAAGTATTAAACCATCATTATATGAATCATTTCATTGAAATGAAAAATGAACCTCTATATCTCGATTTATTTCCTTATAAGAAACAGGAGGATTTAATGGACTTCGGGTATTATTTAAAAATTCAAGGAATTTAACTAATCCATTGTTATATCTAAACTTTTGTTCTAAATTATTAATTTCATCATAAAGTTCAATTTCTAACCCTGAAATTAAAAAAGCACTTTCTTGCAACCTTTCAGCAATTCTTTCAAAACTAAATTTGGCTTTTTTAAATAAATCATATTCAGGTCAAAATTCAACTATTGTCCCAGTTTCTTTTGTTTTACCAATAATTTGAGTTCTTTGAATTATTTTATCTCGGGCAAATTCAGTGTAATACAATTTACCTCCCCGGGCAATTGTCGCACTTAATTTTGTAGAAAAAGCATTAGTTACACTTGATCCAACACCATGCAATCCACCTGAGACTTTATAAGTATTAGAATCAAATTTTCCACCAGCATGTAATTCAGTAAAAACAATTTCTACCGCCGTTTTGGATTCATTTTTGGCTTTATCCACTGGGATTCCTCTTCCATTATCTGAAACATAAATTGATCCATCCCCTCGTAATTTAACAATTATTTTTGAAGCATATCCTGCTAATGCTTCATCAATAGAATTATCAACTATTTCTCAAAGCAAATGATGTAAACCATATACATCAGTTGAACCAATATACATACCTGGTCTTTTACGAACAGCATCAAGACCTTTTAATTGTTTAATATTCTCCGCAGTGTAATTATTTTCCATAGTTGTATATTATAATACAAAATAATTTTTGTTTAATTATAAAAACAATATACCATTAAAATGGTCTATTACTATATAACAAAATTTTAGAAAAATATTTTAATAAAACTATTAATTAGAAATGTCACATGCAAGTTTTTTGCATGTGACATTGTTTTTGTCTGCCTTGTAATAAAATAGTTGTATTAATAATTTTTCAAAAAATAAAGGAGACCTTAAAATTATATGAAAAATTTAGAAAAATATATTTGTGTTTTTGACAAATATCGAAAAGAAAATAAATATCAACATTTTAAAATTGAAGAGAATTACAACACTATCTTGAAAATGCAAGGAGCTCTTGGGACACAACGAAAATTACGATCAGATCAAATCGATCTAGAACAACTTTATAATATTTTACAAGAACTTTCTGAAGGTTTCTCAATCCAAGAAGTAGCCAAAATTTTTAATAGAGACATTCGAAGTATAAAAAACAAAATCGAAATTATTACAAATCGCAGACAACTTAGTTTAGATAAACAAAATCGCTATGTTTGTCCTAAGTGTTCAAAAAAAGTAATGCGGGTTAAAACCCTTAATTTTACCAAGCTATACGAACATTTATTAGGTTATTCATTTTCACGACTCTTTTTTGTAAGTGATGCAATTAAAGAGAAATGAAAGGCCTACAGAAAATATTGATATAGTGAGCTTAACACATACAATAAAAATAGAAATAAAAAGAAGTTAAGAAATCAGTTACCTATCTTGTGAATTCTTTTAAAAAATTATCCCCTGATGAATTTGCTCCCTCACCTAGTACAATTTATAAAATAATCAAAAAATACCCTTATTTCCTTGATTTTGACCATATTGTTAAAAAATCTGAAGGCAAATATGGCATAAGGAAGCAAAAGAAAACCAAACCTAAAACATTAAAATATGCTACAGAAATTTCAAAACGTCCAGCTTATATTAATGATCGCTCTGAACACGGCCATTTTGAATTAGACACCGTTATTGGTAAAATCAATGATACCTATTGTATTGTGACCATGATTGAACGGCAAACCAGAATGTCTTATGCTATGCTTTCAAAACGCAACTCCAAAGCTATAAAACAAACTCTTGTCAAACTAATCAAGAAACATAACTTAGAGATTAAAACTTTAACAGTTGATAATGGTAGTGAAAATGTCTTATTGCACGAGGTAATTCCAACTGAAAGATTATTTAAATGCCAACCATATAGTTCATGACAAAAAGGTTCAATAGAAAATATGCACCGCTTAATTAGGTATTACATTCCCAAAGGAAAAAGCTTAGATAAATACTCTCAGCAAGAAATTGATTATATGATGGAAAAAATAAATAACTATCGGCAAGTTGTGCGGCAATATAAGATAACCTAAAATTTTTTTAATCACCCGCCTTTGATTGCAATCAAAAGGGGCCTTACTTTTGGCAAAAGTAAGCAAAACCGACGAGAAAACACTGCCGTGTTTTCTGTTTTCTCATACATTTTTTTATCTAAAAATTATGTTAAAATTAAAAGACAATTATTTTGTTAACATCTCGCAAGTGACTTTTCCAAAAAACAATTTTAATAAAACATAATAATTAAGTTATTAAAATTGTTTTTTTTGTTACAATTATATTAATATTAATCTAAAACATCAGTAAATCTTAGAATAGTATAAATTTTCAAAATCAAAAGAATAGGGAGTTTAATTACAAATGAAAATTACAGACAAAAGAACAAAGCTTGTGGCGACTATTGGTCCTTCAAGTGATAACTATGAAACATTGCGTTCATTAGTGGAAAATGGTGTAACCACTATTAGAGCTAACTTTAGCCATGGTTCTCACGAAGAACAATCTAATAAATTCAAGCTTGCAAAGCAAGTAAGTAAAGACTTACAAATTCCAGTATCTTTAATGTTAGATACTAAAGGTCCAGAAATTAGAATTGGAAAAATGAAAGATGGTGGCCAAGTTGTTGAAGCCGGAAATTACTTATTAATCCATACAACAGCAGATAAATACAAAAACCTAGAAGGTACTGCAACCGAAATTAGTGTTGCTTATGACATGGCTCAAGATCTTCAAATTGGTAACCAAGTGTTAATTGATGATGGTAAATTATCTACTGTTGTTACAGAGGTTGGGCAAGGTTATGTAAAAGTTAGAGCCGAAAACACACATAAATTAAAAACAAATAAACGTGTTAATTTACCTGGCGTTGATTTCTCATTACCATTTTTAGCTGAAAAAGATATTAACGATGTAAAATTTGGTATTACACAAGGAATTAACTATGTTGCAGCATCATTCGTTAACTCAGCAAAAAATGTTAATGAATTAAGAAAATTACTTGATGAAAATGGTGGACAACACGTTCAAATTATTTCAAAAATCGAATCTCACTTAGGATGTACAAATATCGATGAAATTATTGAAGCATCTGATGGTATTATGGTTGCTCGTGGTGATTTAGGGTTAGAAATTCCTTATTACGATGTTCCATACTACCAAAAGAAAATGATTCGTAAATGTCGTGAAGCTGGAAAAATGGTTATCGTAGCAACTCAAATGCTTGACTCAATGGAGAATTCACCTCACCCAACTAGAGCAGAAGTAACAGATGTTTACTACGCTGTAGAATTAGGAGCTGACTCAACTATGCTTTCAGGAGAAAGCGCTAATGGTTCATTCCCAGTTGAAGCAGTTAAAACTATGACAGCAATTTCAAGACGTGCAGAAAAAGAATTCTACTCAAGAAATTACTACGAAAGACAATTAGAAAGTGTATGACAAAATTCAGACCAAAGTGACAAACGTACTAGAATTGCATACGAAATTGCTAAAAAAGTTAAATCAGGCGAATATAAATACATTGTTGTGCTTTCAAGAACTGGGGAATTATTAAAACGTGTTGCAAAATTCCGTCCTAACACCTTAACTATAGGTATTTTAAATGACGAAAAATTATTAGGTGGTTTTGGGGCTTATTCAGGTGTTTTTGTTTCTGTTCAATCAAAAACATTATTCCCATTAATTAAAGAAAGCACATGCAAAGGTGTAGAGGCATTAAGACCATACGGCATTCAAACAGGTGATAAATACATCGTTGTTGAGAACGATAAATTTACTGAAAAAGTTGTTGCTTAATTTACAAAGTATTCGAAAGGATACTTTGTTTTTAATTCTATTAATTTCCAAATAAAAAATATAAACTATGCAATACCAAAAAACTTGCATTTTAACTTTTGCTTAAAAAGCTTATTCAGAACAATCTAGTAAACAAGAGTATAATACTGTCTTGGAACATATAAATTATTAATTTTCTAAAGAAAAACTTATGTTTAAAAATTTATACAAAAATGTGAGATAGAGAAAACATTAAATAATAAATCTAATAACAATTTTTATCAACAAAATACAATATAAAACCACTTAAGTTAAAACTTAAGAGGTTTTATTTACTGTTTTACCTTTTAAATAGTGTTTTAAAAATACATTTTTATATCAATCATGGACTTCATTCCTAAAATCACGGGATGTCGTCTCCAAATCTCTTGCAATATCTTTAAATGTAAATTTAAATCCTTTTTTAATTAAGAAAACTTCTCAAATACGGGACGGATCTGGTCGATAAACAGTTGGCACTACTAAAGCTGATGGATCCAGTTTAGGGTATGTGCCAAATGAAGTTATTATTACTTCATTATTATCATAAATTGGAATTATAAAACCACCAACCGCAGATTTATTGTTACCAGAAACTCTTTTTATAAAAATGACATTGTTTTCTAAAAGTTCATAGGCATCTTGTTTATTTAAATATAATTCTTCAAATAGTTTTTTTATCTTTAAGTCATTGTTATATTCATCAGATTGATTCAGTTCTTTAAATCTTTTGATAATGTAAGTGTCAAAATCATCTTTGCTGGTTATTCTAACATAGGTAGCTTCAAGCCATTTTTCATTTTTAATATCATCTAAATAAGGAGGAAAATTACTGAAAAATGTTATATTAAATGTGTCGATGTCTTTTTGTTTATATTGTTCTTTAATTGTTTTGTTATCTTCTTTCAATCATTCTTTAGGGGCAAAAACACCTGTTTTTGTAAGTGGTTCATATACTGGGTAAATATCTTCATACATTTCTTTAAGTTGATTTTCGTAATATTCGTCTGGCTTATCTGCTATAATAACAGGAGGTTCGTTTCTAACAGGTTGTTTATCATTGCATGAAAATAAAGTTACAGGAACTAGTAAAGTCACAAGAGTAATTAGCAATTTTCTAATTATTTTAATCATTTTTAACCACGTGAGTAGTTGCTATTAAATCATATACAGAATTGCTAAAGTCATATTTTTCATACTTTTTAATGCGATATCTATAAGTTCCTGAAGAAGGTACCTTATATTCAAGTAATTCATCATTACTTACTGCAGACTGAATCATCTTCACAACAACCCATTTACCATTTGATTCCTTTTTTTCTAAATATAGGTCATAATCAGAAAATCAATTGTTGTTTTGGCGTTTTATTGCCTCAGCTTGTGTCAAACGAATTTCAGATTTATGAGTTAGGTCTCATATTTTACCCTCGGCAATAGTTTTTTGTTTTTCTAGTTCTTGGCTTCTTTTACGTGATGGAGAAAAGAAATTTAAAAATGAATTTCACCAACTTGTATTTTCATTATACTCTGGCCTAACTTCAGATTGATTTAAAAGACCAGCACTAAACATTCAAGAACTAGATATTTTTATCGTTTGATTCTTTTTTAAATTTATTTCTTTACTTGAAAATACAAAACCACTATCATTAGTTGGATGAATTTTTAATGTTGAATAATTATTTGCAGCTTCTAACATTGTTTTAAAGTCCGGTGTTCCAGCTCCAAATTTTTGTTCATAACCACTTGACTTATAGGTTAAATTATCGTGATTTGGACTAACAGCAGATGCCGATAAAACTGCTTTTACAATTGGTATTTTATAATCGCTATTTCTAATATCTGATCTATATTTGAGTAAGTTAGAAATTAAACCAGTAACTACTGGTGAAGCATAACTTGTTCCATGCTCATATTCATTAACATTATAAACTGGATCATAAAAATATGCGGGAGCAACAACTAATGGCTTAGATATATTTTCGTACTCTTTATGCAACCTATAATTAGAATAATCCGCTACAGTGTTATATTTTAAGTTTGTTTTTATTGATCAATCAGATAATGCTCCTACAATAACAGAATTAAACGATAATTGTGGTCCTGTAATAAGGTGATCATCATCTTTCCCCTCATTACTTGCGGAAAAGACATTTATTACTCCATACTTGCGTGTTATATAGTCTAGAAAATATGCATTTTCAGAGTAACCTTCTAAATATTTGGGATGAATTTTTTCAGTACCATTTACGTCATAGCGCATTGTGTAACCATAACTATGGTTAATTAATCTTATGCCTTCTTCTTTAACCATTTTTTCAATAATTGACATTCATTGACCATCAAATTTATTAAATGTGTGTAAGTGTATTTTAGAAGTTTTATCTATACCGTGTTCGCTTCCAACTATCATCGAAACAAATGTTGAATGACTTTTGTAATAATCATCTTTTTTATCGTTAAGATCATTTATTTCAATTCCGCCTTTAAAGTGCTTTTGATAATTTTTATCAAATGGGTAAGCTTAAGCCTCAAGTACTCCTACTTTATTAACATATGAATTATCTAAATATCCTGATGCATTTGTAATATCAATGTTTTTATTGACGCTTTGCTTGTATTTTTCTAAATTTGAATCAATTCCATATCTCATATAATTGTTTGTTTTAATACTTTGGTTATAAAGATATGCAGAGGAACTGCCATAACTTTGAGAGGTATAATTTTGTGGACTAGTATTTTTGTTTTCAAAAATAATAAATTTGTAAATTTCATTCCAATCTTTAATTTTATTGACAAAGTTTTCCCTATCTGTTTCGTTTTCAAAATAAAACCATACAATAGGCATTATTGATAGTTTCTCAAATGATTTATAAATTAAATTATTTTGATTAACTTTTTTTATAAAATCGTTATTAAATTTAGTTCAAAATTCTTCATTTTCGGTTTCAAAACCTGGGTTTAACAATAGTTTTAGTTCAAAGTCATTGTTAGCAGGAATAGAAATAGCCTCGTTATTTTGGTTTAAAGCAATAGTTGTTCCTTGACCTCTAACTTCAAATTTTTCATTATTAAGATTTTCATACCAGAAATTTGTTTTTTGTTGATAAGTATATGGTGATGATATAAATATCGTAAGTGCGCCCAAAAAAGCACCAGAAGGATATAAAATAAGTTTTTTTATTCTTGATTTATTCATTTGTTCTCCTTTGTTAATTTCTAAAAATAACAATAAGCCAAAAAACCTAATTCTAAACAGTTATAAATATGTCTTTGATATCTCTTGACCTATTATAATTATAACATAATATACAATAATAAAAAAATTGCAATGTGCATTTTAGAAAAGTATAAAATGGAAAAATATAATTCTTAATATTTTTTATTCTGCTTAAAAACTATTTTTATATATTTTGTGTTTTTGAAATTTTTACTAGAATGTTTCTTAAATGCTCTAATTCCATGATTTTAATGATTGTTCAAATTTTTTTAAAATTTATTATTCTAATATCATAATTCAAAAATTTCAGATAAAAATTGCCAAACCAATATATTGATGTTATATTTTTAAACTTTTATATTGCAGCTAATAATTTGCGTTAATTGTTTATATGGTTTCAACTTTTATAAATATTATCATTAATTACTAATAAAACATAAATATATAACTATGATATAATAAGTAAATTCTATAAGATTAGTGGGGGCAAAAATATGAAAAATAAAGTATCCTTTACATCAAAAATAAAAAAAGAAATCTTAATAAATTCAAAAAAACCTCTTGAAGATTTATATCTTTTAAAAGGTTTGTTTTTTGCTAACTCTAAATTAGACAATGATTACTATACTTTAATTATTAAAAATACTTATATTAAAGATAAAATTATAAATAAAATAAAAAAACTGAATTTGAATTTCCTCACTAAAGATGAATGAAAGCAGAAAATAATGCTACACAAGGACTCGATAAACTTCACTAATATTTTTAACAAAGAGGAGTATTTAACATCTTTTTTTGCAGGAGTATTTTTAGGATCTGGTAATATTTCAGATGTTAATTCTACTTCATACCATCTTGAAATCTCTACCCTATCTTTAAAAAAAAGTAGTCAAATCTTATCCAAACTTAATAAATATAATTTTAATTTCCACTTACTCAAAAAACGTAGCCGCTATGTTTTATATATTAAAAAAATAGATGAATTACTAGATTTTTTATCAGCAATTGCTGCTAAAAAGGCATGGTTTGAGCTTCAAAATGTTAAAATATTGCGAGATAAAGATAATGTTTTAAATAGAATTAATAATATTGATTTTTCAAATCTACAAAAAGTTGCTAATAGCTCAATTAAACATATTGATAATATTAACTATATGTTCGAAAATAACTTAATTAACTTATTTTCAAATGATCAACTAATGTTTTTTAGGCTTAGAATTGAAAATCCGTGACTGTCATTAAATGAATTAGTTTTAATGCAAAATGAGCAAAATGACAATAATATTACTAAAAGTGGTGTTAATCATTGGCTTAGAAAACTTGACAAGGTAGTAAACAACCATAAAAATAATAATGAATAAAAAGTATTGGATTACTCCAATACTTTTATATTATATACATTAGTTATTAAGCATTTTTTGCTAATTCAACTAACATTGAAAAGGTTTTTGGTTCATGAATTGCTAATTCAGATAACATTTTTCGATTTACTAAAATGTTTGATTTTTTAAGACCATTAATAAATTTTGAATAACTAATTCCTTCTGCTCTAGTTGCAGCATTAATACGAGCGATTCATAATTTACGGAAGTTTCTTTTAACTTGTTTACGGTCTCTAAATGCATATGTTCATGATTTAACAACAGCTTGCTTTGCTACTTTATAACCAATTGATTTATGTCCAAAGTAACCTTTTGCTAATTTTAGTCATTTTTTACGTCTAGCTCTTGTAACTGTTCCGCCTTTAACTCTTGCCATATTTTATTTCCTTTCTTAATAATAATTATAAATATCTTGAAACCTTAGTAGCAAGATTAGATTAAAGCTTTAAATCTCTTTAAGTCACTCTTAGACATTAAAACAGATTTACGGGCATGACGTTTTTGTTTGGTTGATTTATTTTGTGCTAAGTGTGAACGGTAAGCTTGTTCTCTTAAGATTTTACCAGTTCCAGTAACTTTAATTCTTTTCTTTAAAGCACTTTTAGTTTTCATTTTTGGCATTTTTTTCTCCTTGTTCAGAATCAGATGAGGCATTAGCAACTCCCTGATTCTTTTCTTTTAAGTATTTAGCGATTTTATTTTTATTGGGTTGGAGATTCATATCTAAAAAACGATCATTTACTAATTTAGGTTCGGTAGTTTTATCGGCTATATCTTCTAATGAAGTAAAGAATCTATCTAAAACCACTAAACCTAAGTCTTTTCTCCCTATTTCGCGACCTCTAAGTTTTACGGATACTTTAATACGATCACCATCAAGTAAAAAATCACGTGCTTTTCTACTCTTAGTTAATAAATCATTTTCACCAATCATTGGTGTTAAACGAATTTCTCTATTTTGAATATTCGTTTGCTTTTCTTTGATTTCTTTTTGTTTTTTCTTACGGTCGTATTTAAACTTCCCATAATCTAGAATTCTAACAATAGGTTTTGGATCAACACTAATTAACACTAGATCCATTTTTTGACTTATTGCCAATTCCAGAGCTTCACCCTTTGTTCGTACACCAACTTTTTCACCATTTGAATCGATAACAAAAACCTTTGGATAAGGGATATCATGATTTACAAAATGCTCTGCAACAGGCCTTTTTCTTTTATCTGAATGATTAATAATTTCTCCTTATTAAAAATAACTTAAAAAGTAATCGCACTCGACCTACCAAAAAGCACCATTATTGATGCATTTAATTGTAGCTAAACCCAAGGCTATAGGGCCATCAGGTGAGAAGTGATTCTACTTTCTGCAATTAAACATATTGCTTATATATTTTAACAAAAAAAGAATTTTATTTAATTTGTTTTTTAAACTTTTTTGTCCAATGACAACTATTTAGGTCCATATATAAATCCCATGGAAAGTGAACTAATTTAATTAAAATATGGTATAAATTATTTATGAGAATCAAACATAACATAGATAAGTACAAAAACTTAACAAACTACGAACTAAAAAAAACAGCAATCTCTCATATTAATTGCTGCTAATATTGAAAAATCTTTATCTCAACTTAGTTTAATTACAAACCTTAGTGTATCAACTGTAAAAAGATTATTAATTGGAAATGTCACATGCAAGTTTTTTGCATGTGACATTGTTTTTGTCTGCCTTGTAATAAAATAGTTGTATTAATAAATTTTAAAAAAATGAAAGGAGACTTTAAAATTATATGAAAAATTTAGAAAAATATATTTGTGTTTTTGACAAATATCGAAAAGAAAATAAATATCAACATTTTAAAATCGAAGAGAATCATAATACTATTTTGAAAATGCAAGGAGCTCTTGAGTCGCATCGAAAATTACGATTAGATCAAATCGATCTAGAACAACTTTATAATATTTTACAAGAACTTTCTGAAGGCTTCTCAATCCAAGAAGTAGCCAAGATTTTTGATAGAGACATTCGAAGTATAAAAAGCAAAATTAAAATTATTACAAATCGCAGACCACTTAGTTTAGATAAACAAAATCGCTATGTTTGCCCTAAGTGCTCAAAAAGAGTAATGCGGGTTAAAACCCTTAATTTTGCAAAGCTATACGAACATTTATCAGGGTATTCGTTTTCGCGACTCTTTTTTGTAAGTGATACAATTAAAGAGAAATGAAAGGCCTACAGAAAATATTGGTATAGTGAGCTTAATACATACAATAAAAATAGAAATAAAAAGAATTTGCAGCAAAAAAAGTTAAGAAATCAGTTACCTATCTTGTGAATTCTTTTAAAAAATTATCCCCTGATGAATTTGCTCCTTCGCCTAGTACAATTTATAAAATAATTAAAAAATACCCTTATTTCCTTGATTTTGACCATATCGTTAAAAAATCTGAAGGCAAATATGGCATAAGGAAGAAGAAACAAACCAAACCTAAAACATTAAAATATGCTACAGAAATTTCAAAACGTCCAGCTTATATTAATGATCGCTCTGAACACGGCCATTTTGAATTAGACACCGTTATTGGTAAAATCAATGATACCTATTGTATTGTGACCATGATTGAACGGCAAACCAGAATGTCTTATGCTATGCTTTCAAAACGCAACTCCAAAGCTATAAAACAAACTCTTGTCAAACTAATCAAGAAACATAACTTAGACATTAAAACTTTAACAGTAGACAATGGTAGTGAAAATGTCTTATTGCACCAGGTAATTCCAACTGAAAGACTATTTAAATGCCAACCATATAGTTCATGACAAAAAGGTTCAATAGAAAATATGCACCGCTTAATTAGGTATTACATTCCCAAAGGAAAAAACTTAGATAAATACTCTCAGCAAGAAATTGATTATATGATGGAAAAAATAAATAACTATCGACAAGTTGTCCGGCAATATAAGATGACCTAAGAAATTTTTAATCACCCGCCTTTGATTGCAATCAAAGGGGCCTTACTTTTGACAAAAGTAAGCAAAACCGACGAGAAAACACTGCCGTGTTTTCTGTTTTCGCATACATTTTTTATGTAAAATTTATGTTAAAATTAAAAGACAATTATTTTGTTAACATCTCGCAAGTGACTTTTCCAAAAAACAACTGTAAAAAGATATAAAAAAATAATAAAAAGTAATCAAGAAATTGACATCAGTCATAAAAATAAAAATCAACAAAGAAGTTGCAAAGTTACCGATTCAGAAATTTAATTAGTGTTTAAAGATTATTTAAAAACATGTGAAATTATTTTAAATAGCATTCTAACAAATAACCAACTTTCGTTTAAAAGTTATTATTATTCAGAATATGGTTCTTTTATAAGGCAAAAAATTTCTTACAAAACTTTGGTAAGAAGATTCAACCAATTAGGATTATTTAATATACATACAACCAAAAGAGGAAGAAAAATAGCAAAAATATCAAAGAAGAAAACTTCACAAGAGACAACATTGCTATTAAAAAAATATTATAAACAAATTAAACAAAATGAAAAACAAAGACAAGTTTTGGGTCTAAAGAAAAATTTAGAATTTGGTGAAATTGTTGAAATCGATGCTCAGCTTGAACCATATTTAAAAAATAATAAACCATTCTATCTTTATCATGCAATTGATGTTGCTACTGGAACATTATTAGCAGCATGATTTGAAGAACAAGAAACAACATTAGGATATCAAAGACTGTTAGAAATAGTATTTAAGAAATATGGATTTCCAAAGAAAATTTATACTGATAAAAGAAGAACTTTTTGGGGGAACGAAAATGCACAAACAATTTTTGAAAAAGATTTAAATAAAAAAGGAATAGAAGTACTCAGTTCTTCTAATCCCAAACATAAACCTCACGTTGAGAGATCTTTTAGAACATCATTAGATCAATACCCATTATTAATTCATGAAAACGGATATAAAGATATTAATGATTTAAAGCAAAATAACGAAGTATTTCAAAATTATTACAACACGAGGAATAAAAAAATAATTTCTAAACATAATGTCTTTCAAAAAGAAGGAAAGAAAAACGGCAATTGAGCCGTTGATTTAGAGATTAATAGAAAAGTTTTAAATGGTGTTGTTAGATACCAAGGTAAAAACCTTGCAGCTTTCGATATGCATGACAAAAGGATTATATTTCCTTATAATTCTGATGTTGTGTTAGTACATTGTTCTGATGATAATTTGTATTTTAAATATAATGGAAAAAAATACTTTGCCAAAGAACCTAATGGAAAATATCTAAGCTTTACAGAAATGTGAGCTCTTGAGAAAGGTTTAGATTATTCTATCCCTGCCGTTGGAAAACTAGCATTTATCCATAAGAAAACAAACTCATTTTTTAAAACTCTTGAATTATACATCTCAAAGTTTAATAGTGTCTCTGTGAATGCACAAGGAAATAACCTTGAAGCCAATAAGATTATGGCTGAGTATTTAGAGATACTTCGAACATTACACAGAAGCATCAATGATGAAATAAAAATTGATGCATATTAATTTTAATATTTTTTAATAAAAAAGAAAATAATAAAAATAGAAAACACGGGCACGTGTTTTCTGGAAGTTTTGCTTACTTTTTCAAAAGTAAGGCCCCCTTGATTGCAATCAAGGGCGGGGGGTTAAAAATCTTTTTGCTTCATTTTGAAATTTTATAGTTAATTTAACAATATGCATAATTATGTCTTAATTTTTTAGACAGTAAAAACATCAAAAAATATATAAATTTTCCAATTTAGTTGCCAAAGAAGAAAAAAATTTTTTTTCTTTGTTTTTTCGTTATCTTTTTTTTTGTAACAAAAGCATCATAATATAAATCAAAAAATAAAAAAATGATTAACCCCAACAGTCTGGGCAAAAAATTAAAAATGTAGTTCAAAAAAGTAGTTATTCTACAAAAAAAGAATTTTATTTAATTTGTTTTTTAAACTTTTTGCTGTTATATTATAATTATATAAATATTAAAATTAAGGAGTTTTATGATAAGTAAAATTAAAGGAACAATCGATTATTCCCCAGAAAAAACACAAATTAGAAATCATATTTTTGATGTGGCTCGTATTTTAGGACAACAGCAAGCATACCAAGAAATTGATACCCCCGTTATTGAAAACCAAGAAGTGTTTTCAAGAAGTGTTGGAGATTCCGATTTAGTTCGTAAGGAAATGTTTCAATTTACTGATAAAGGTAATAGAAATATTGTATTACGACCAGAAGGAACAGCAAGTTTTGTAAGAGCTTATGTTGAAAATAAATGGAACACACTCCCAAATCAAAAATTCTTCTATATAGGTCCCATGTTCCGTTATGAGCAACCCCAAAAAGGTAGATACCGCCAATTCTATCAAATTGGCTTTGAGCACGTAGGAGAAAAAAATTATTTAAAAGATTTAGAAGTAATTTTATTAGCTAATAATCTTTTAAGTGTTTTTGCTAATGATGACTTTACCTTAAAAATTAATACAATTGGCGACAAACAAACAAGAGATAAATATTCACAAGCCTTAAAAGAATATTTTCATCCTTATAAATCACAACTTTCAAGCATTTCCCAAGAAAGACTCGAAAGTGGTAATGTATTACGTATTTTAGATGATAAAATTGATTCACAACTTGGTTTTGTTAAAAAAGCTCCTAAAATTTCAAAATATTTATCAAGTGAATCAAAAACATATTTTGATAATTTATGTAAAGCTTTAAAAGATTGAGATGTTGATTATAAGGTATCAGAGGATTTGGTTAGAGGATTGGATTATTACGATGAAATAGTTTTTGAATTTATTGCAACATCTCGCTCTGATAAATCACAAGCTGCAATTATTGGTGGTGGAAGATATTCTAATTTAATTAGTGAGTTAGGCGGCCCATCTTTGTCAAGTGTTGGTTTTGCTTTAGGGGTTGAACGTTTAATTGACTTTTTTGCTAATAGTGAATCATTATCAATTGAAAACCTAAAAGAAGCAGACCAAAGCACTAAGCTTTATTTGTGTGCTTCAAATAAAGAGGCAGATATTGCTGCCTTAATGAAATTTTATATTGCTTTAAGTCAAATCCCAAACTTCCAAGCTATTTTTGAATTTAGCTTAGTTAAATCTAAGAAAGTGCTTGAAAAAGCAAGCAAATATAATGCTAATTACATTATTACAACCGATTTAAAATATCCAGATTTATTTATTATAAAAAACTTAGAGACTAAAGAAAGAATAACATTCTCAAAGCAAGACGATGGAATTACTGCACTTGTTAATTTCCTAATTAATGATATTGAACAAATACAAGAAGATACTTTAAGTGCTCTGGAAGAACTTTTAGAGGAGGAATAAATGACAAAAAAAATTAATAATAATCAATTAAGAAAAGAAAATATTGGTCAAATTGTGACTTTATATGGCTGGGTAGCAAACAAACGTAAATTTGGAGAATTAAACTTCGTTGACCTACGTGATAAATTTGGTATTACTCAATTACTATTTAATCAACCAATCAGCTTTACTAAAGAAAGTGTTTTAGAAGTAACAGGTAAAGTAGAACTACGGAAAGATATTAATAAAGATCTGCCTACTGGTGAAATTGAAGTTATAGTAAAAGAATATAAAGTTTTATCTAAAGCGGCAAATGAATTACCATTCCAAATTCGTGATGATATTGTAGTTAAGGAAGAAATAAGGCTACAAAATCGCTTTCTAGACTTAAGAAGACCAATAATGCAAAAAACACTTTCATTACGTAATAAATTTATTTTTGCTCTCAGAGAATTTTTGCAAAACCAAGACTTTATGGAAATTGAAACCCCAATGCTTTCAAAAGCCACACCAGAAGGGGCCAGGGATTTCTTAGTTCCTACTCGTAATTTAAATAGTTTTTATGCATTACCTCAAAGCCCTCAATTATTTAAACAATTGTTAATGATTTCAGGTTTTGAAAAATATTTTCAAATTGCCAGATGTTTTCGAGATGAAGATTCACGAAAAGATCGCCAACCTGAGTTTACTCAACTAGATATTGAAACTAGTTTTACTGATGTTCAAGACTTTCAAACATTGATTGAACAAATGTTCCAATATGTTATGAAAAAAACAATGAATGTTGAAATAAAAATTCCTTTTGAAAGAATTGCTTATGATGAGGCTATTTCCAAATATGGAAGTGATAAACCTGATTTACGTTTTAAAAATCATATTATTGATATTAATGATTTTTGTGCTGAATCAGATTTTAACATTATTAAAGAAGCATCAAGCAAAAGATTATTAAAAATTTCTGAACAAATAAGTAAAAAACAATTTAAATCATTAGAAGAAATT
Organism: Mycoplasma sp. 11548; assembly: GCF_055523555.1. Lineage (NCBI taxonomy): Bacteria > Bacillati > Mycoplasmatota > Mollicutes > Mycoplasmatales > Mycoplasmataceae > Mycoplasma > Mycoplasma sp. 11548. The sequence goes on along the minus strand of NZ_JBVFVF010000001.1, from coordinate 229,241 downwards.
GCTAAGAAAAATGGAGCAAATGCCTTGTTTTACTTTGTTGTAAATAATGGAGAAATAGACCATTCAAACTTTGCATCAAAAGTATTCGAGCCCGTTCAAAAGTTAATTAATAGCCAAACAAAACAAGATGGTACATATTTAATTGTTGCTAACACTTACCAAAAGGCATCACAGTCCTTAGGTGCTTTAAGAACAGAATTAAATACATGATTCAATTGAGCATCAAATGAATATGCATTTAAATGAATTATTGACTTTCCTATGTTTGAATATGATCATGAAACAAACTCGTGGGCTGCAGCACATCACCCATTTACACAATTTAATCATTCATTAGAAGAAATTAGTGAATTAGATAAATCACAAATCAAAGCTAAAAGTTATGATTTGGTTTTAAATGGTTTTGAGCTTGGATCAGGATCTGCCAGAATCTTTGATCAGGAAACTCAAAAAACTGTTTTTGAATTAATTGGAATGGATGAAGAAACACAAAAATCTAAATTTGGGTTTTTTCTAAATGCATTAGAATATGGTGTTCCGCCTCATTGTGGTATCGGTTTAGGAATTGACCGAATTATCATGATTTTATCAGGTCATAGTAGCATTAGAGATGTTATCGCCTTCCCAAAAAATTCTAAGGGTGAGGATATCTTTACTGGTGCACCATCAAATGTTGCACAAGATCAATTAGATGAAATTTATTTAACTATTAAAGATAATAAGTAAAATCAACCTATTTAAATAGGTTGATTTTTTACATTTAAATTAATCATGCTGCATGTAATAAAATTCATGATATAAATGATAATAAATTATATATAACTTAAAAAAAAGGCAGCGGCAGAAAAAGGGGTGGTATAACTAAACACTATACTCTGTATAAAAATTATAACACAATCATAATTTTTCATAACTGCAAAATTTACAAAAATTAAGCAAAAAAAGAAGTGTATGCACTTTTAAGCTTTTTTTGCTTAATCAAGTTTAATACTTTGTATTAAACTACACGTACTCGTGCGCGCACACTTTAAAGTGTCAAAAAACACCGCATGAATTTCTAACGAAAATGCTTTTTTTAGTTTCTTTACCATATACATAGTATATGGTATTTTATTATTTTTTCCGTATGCACTTTTCACTACACTTTATAAAAACTGTATTGAAAATAGTATACACTTTTACATACACATAAAATATTATATATATTATTAAATAATATATATAAAAAGTTTTAAAAATAGCATACTTTACTGTATGTATTTTGTATACACTAATAAAAATCAAAACTAAAATTCTTATTTTTTAGTCTGATAAAATTTTTACAATTGTTTCAACTAAATAAGCTAAATCTTTTGAAAATAGGGGTTTTTATAAAGTGATTTATATAACTTTCTGCTCTTCCACCATTATAATTTTTTCTCAAAAATGTATTAAAAATGTACTCTTCATTTTCAGAAAAAGTCTTTAAAAATCCTCTTAGTTCTTTTATTTTTTTAATAAAAATTTTGTGAATTTTTAGATAATTTATTAAACTTTTTAATACTCTTTTAAACTCTTGAAAATTCATTTTTTCTAAAAAATTGTTCATTATTTTATATAAATTTTCTACTTGAAAATGTTTTGAAAATTCGCAATTTTTCTTATTTTTTGTTTTATTAAAACCAAAAATATTAAATAAATTTCTTTTAAAATGGTATAAATCATAATACCTTTTTACCCCTAATTTTTTTGAAATAGTGTTAATAAATCTTGCTCCGTCACCACTAATTATTACTTTATTTTTATCAAAATATTTACCAAAAAACTCCTTTATTTTATTGCAAATAAAGTCTAAATTTTTATATTCTTCCTTAAAAACTAAACTATGTTTATTGTTATTTTTATCGACTAAAAAAACATTTCTTATACATCTTTTTACTTTTTTACGACCCAAATTTTCTTTAAAATAGGTATCATCAATATGAATTTCTATCCTGTTTTTAATATCTAATTTATTAGAATTTTTATTAAACTTATAAGATAAATTGCCTATTTTTAAGTGATAATCTAACACATATTTTGGTATTAATTTTTGATTATTTTTCTTCCTTCTAGTTCAAATTTGTTTATTAAATTGGTTGTAAATATCTTTGTAATAATATTTATTTTTACCAATTCTTTTTGTTTCTTCATTATGATAATAAGTAAAACTTTTACCAGTACTTTTATCAGTATATACTCCCAATTTATATTCAAAAACATCACCATTTATTATTATTTTCCGCCTTTTTATTTTCTTTACTTTTCAGTTCTTAAATTCAGTTTTTTCTAATCTAATTTTGGATCTAAAAATATATTCTTCATCATTTCAATTTTTAATCATTTTTTGATTATCTATTTCAACTCAATTTTCAAATTTGCTCATATAAAAATTTTATAAAAAATAGCACTCTTTAGTGCTAAGTTCTACCTTGTAAAGGATTTCACTTTTTCTCGCTGATACTCCAAAATATCTTCATATCATTCTTCGAAAACTTTTTTAAATTTTTCTATTTTATTTACATTCTTAGAATTTCTAATAGATAAAATTTCATGAGCTAAATCTTCATCTTTTTTTTCTTTAAGAACCCATTTTTCTTTTAAAGCTGAATCTAATTTTTCTTTTGTGCTATAAATATTTTTAGCTTCTAATTCGTTTTTAGCTTCTGATTGAATCGCTTCTATAAAGCTAATATTTAAATCATTTTTTATATTTTTATTAACTTTATTTACTATTTTTTCAATATCTTCTTGAGCAAAGCTATTTGATGATAAATATATAGTTTTATTTTTACTAAAATTATTAAAATCTTCTTCACTAATTTTAAGAATTGAAGTTGTATCAATAAATTTTTGAACTTGATTATCATCTTTATTCATCGTAACTAAAATATGATTATCATTCAATTCTCATGTTTGACCTCAATAATCCATTTTATCACGCATTGATAAATAATATTTTTCATCATCTGAATCACATAAAATTAAAGCTTCATGTTCCATTTTTTCTTCAAACTCATTAAATATAATAGAATTTTCTTTCAATTCCTCTCTTAAGTAATATACATAATACTTAAATTCCTCCCTTACAGCATTTTTTATATTTTTAACTTCATCTTTAAAATCTTCATCAGTATTCCTATTTTGAATAACGTCATCTATAAATTCTTTATATTTTTTAGATTCTGATGGAGATAATGTCATTTTTTGAAAATCATAATCTAATAGTTTTTTTTCTGAATATATCATATAAGACTTAAATACTTTATCCTCATCTTCAAAAACTAAACTAACAGAAACTTTAGGAGGTTCTTGAGATAAATTTTCATATAATCCATTATAAATTTTTGTTATATCTTCATGACTTAGATCATCGCTATCTAAATAAATTACATCATTTTTATTAAAGACTTTTTCAAAATCATCTTTACTGATTTTAAATATTTGTGTTAAATCTACATAGCTATCTTTGCTTGGTAAACCTTTTTTTCGTTTTGTAATTAATATTTCATCATTAATTGGTTTTTTTAATCTTCCTTTTTGATCATAAACACTTCTTGATTTTACATAGTATAAATTATCAAAATAATCACTAAAAACTATCACTGGATGATATTTTATTTCTTTTTCAAACCTATCAAAAATAATTGATTTTTCAGTTTTAATCATTTTTCTTTTTAAGTCATCTCTATCTCAAACCATATCACTCCTTAATTATAAATTTTTATTTATAATTAAATTATAAAGTTTTTGTAGAATATTAAAAGAAATTAATTATGTTTTTTATACAATTGCTTTATAATTCTAATGTAACATCTTGAGTGCGTGCTCATTATGCGTATATGTATGTGTGCCCCCGCACACGCACACACTAAAAAATGTTTATTTAACTATAGATTGGATTAAGGAATTAATGATGAAAAGATATGATTTAATAGAAAATTTAGGTAGAAGATATCTTAAAAGTAACATTGAAAACGACGAATGGTCTTATAAAAGAGATAATGATTTAATCACGACGGAACAAGTTAATAATTTTTTAAATGGAATTAACGGAACAGAGCATTTTAAATTAGATTTAAGATTTGAGTATGAAAATTTAAGTATTTTAATAGAAACAAAAAAGAATTCTTCGACAAGAAACAAAAATAAACGACAATTAGAAATTTATTTTGAATTAGAAAAAATAATAAGACCAAGAAATCACATAATAGCAGTTTTAATTGATTTAGATGAACCGAATTTTAATGAAAGCATTAAGTATAATGCTAATAACAAAACTAAAGAAGAGTGAAATGGTTTTAAACCAAATAAAAAAATATTTGAATATTTAGATGAATTTAGTAATAAAAAAAATGATAAAAAAGAAGTTATTAAAAATACTCTTCAACTAAATGAATTATTGCATAAGCGAGATATAAAGGAAAGTATAAGGGCACAATTTGTAGGTTCTTGTTTAGTTGCTTTAAATAAAGAAGGTTTTGATTTAGAGACCGAATTAAAAAGGGCAAACAAAACAACATCGTTTTTATTAGACGAAATTGCTAAAATCATTTCTTCTAAAATTGATAGAAATGTAGAAAAAGAAAAGAAAATAAACCTTCTCACTGATGTATTAAAAGAACAAGACTTGCAAAGCTTGGAATTCCAATATCTAGAAGAAATTTTAAAATTAATAAATTTTAAAATTATCCCTTTTATAAATGATAAAACAAATCAAGGTGAAGATTTGTTAAATCTTTTTTTTACAACATTTAATAAATATGTTCAAAAAGAGGATAAAAATCAAGCTTTTACTCCTTCTCACATAACAGATTTTATGTCAGAAGCAATCGGGATCAACGGTGATAGTGTAGTCTTGGACCCTACATGCGGCTCTGGATCATTTTTAATACAGGCCATGATGAAAATGTTAAAAAACGAAGAGGATCCTATAAAAAGAGAGGATATCAAGCAAAAGCAAATATTTGGAATCGAAATTGAAGAGAAAGCATTTGCTTTAGCAGCAACTAATATGTTAATTCATAAGGATGGAAAATCAAACATAATTTTAGGAAGTATGTTTGATGATAGAATTATTGATAAAATAAAAGATAAAAAAATTACTCATATTCTTATGAACCCTCCATTTAATGCTAAAAGAATGCCTAAATCAGCACCAATTAAAAAAAATACTGGTATGGATGTTACAAAAGGGTTATTTTTTGTTTATTCAATAGCAAGTAAAATAAAAACAAAAGGGGCTTTGTTGGCTACAATATTGCCTTTATCCGTCGCGATAGGGAATGATGAAAAAATCAAAAAATATAAACAATTGATGTTAGAAGAACATAGTTTAAAAGCGGTGTTCAGCATGCCTAACGATATTTTTCACCCTGGTGCTTCAGCTTCAACATGTATTATGATTTTTGAATTAAATATAAAACATAACCCAAAAATTCCGACTTTTTTTGGTTACTATAAGGATGATGGTTTTTCTAAGAAAAAAAATATGGGTAGAATTGAAAAAGAGGAATGGAATAACACCAAAAATAGATGATTAAGTGCTTACAAAGAAAATAAAGAAATCGATGGATTTAGTGTTTTGAAAAATGTAGATTATAAAAATGAATGATTAGCTGAGACATATATGAAAACTGATTTTTCATTATTGCGAGACGAAGATTTTATAAAAACCATAAAAGATTTTATTTCATTTAAAGTTAAGGAAGGAATATAAAATATGCACATAAATTATGCTAAATGAAAAGAGTTTTTAATAAAAGATTTATTTCAAGTACAAAAATCTAAAAATTATACTCAAGAAGATATTGAAAATAGCATAGGCGGTCAAATCCCATATATAACAAGAACAGAGAATAATAATGGAGTAAAAACATTTATAAATAATGATGATGAATTATTTAATTTAGAAAAAGGTAATTGCATAACTATTGGTGGAGAAAGTGCGTTAGCATTTTATCAACCAATCGATTTTGTTAGTGGAAATAATATTTCTAAAATTTATTTAAAAAATAAAATTTTAACTGAAAATATTGCTCTATTTATTTGTACTTTATTAAATAAAGAAAGGTATAGATATAGTTACGGAAGAGCCTTTAACATTAAGAACATAAATAAAACAAGATTGTTGCTACCAACAAAAGAAGATGGTAATCCTGATTGAGATTCTATAGAGTCATACATGAATAATCTTAAAGACCAGGAAAAAACAAAAATTCATTCAATGTTGGAAAAAATGTAAATAAATTACCATAAAAACATTTGAAAGATATTTTTTCTAGATATAAAATAAAGTATGACAATAAATTTTTATAAAAAATAACAATCGTAAATTTAAAAAGTGATTGTTATTTTTTATATTAAATTTTTCAAATTAAAATATCTAATGCTCTATTTATAAAATATATTATTTAATAAGTTATTATCAATTGATAAAAATGGAAAAACTTATATAGAATATAGCTACGATTTTATTTCAATGTAAATTATTTAACCCTTTGTTTATTCATAAATTTAGGAAGTTTTACACCTAATTTTCAACCTCATTTTTTAGCTAAAATTTTAGCTACAAAAATTAATGAAATCAAAGATGCTATAATTCCTAAACCTAAAAAACTATATCCTACTATTCTTTTTGTTTGTTTAACTTTTTCTTCATCAGCTTTGTTTGTCACGGGCTTATTACTTTTGTTATTTTCTATATCTTTTTGAATTGTTTTTTCTATATCTTCTTCATTAACTTTTGGATTGTCATTAATATTAGTTATTGTTTCTGGATTTCTTTCGATTGGTAATCCTGATTCATTAATTTCTAGATCTTTATTAATGTTAGTTATTGTTTTTGGTTTTTTATCGATTGGCAATCCTGATTCATTAAACTCATTACTTTTTGACCTTGAATAGTAATTAGCTATACCACCATATCCATAATTAAATGATTTTTGTTTGATCGGTAAGATTATAAAACTCTTATAAAAAACTACGTTTTCTAAAAGTTTATCATTTAGACTTTCTAAAATAGTTTCTTTATGTTTATTTAACTTATTTATTTCTTCTATTTTAGTTGGTATAAATGGTATTAATAAAGATTTCTCCTTATCAATAAATTTGTTGTTTTCTATTCATTCTTTTGCTTCTTTTATTTTTAATTTGAGTGATTCACTTTTAAGTTCCGTGTTTTCGAAATCAATTAATAAATCTAATCAATAAATAAAGCTATTATTTCCAAATATTAAGTAATCTTGATATTCTCTTAAGTTAATCTCATTCGCTGTTTCATTAATGAATTTAATTGCTTTGTCTTTAACATCAAAAAGCCTATCTTCATTTAAAGATTTTTGTTTACTTAGTAATAAGCTTGTTAAATCATTTAAATTAACAATATCATTCTTTCCTACATTTCTAAACACAATCTCTTTATTATTTAAAATATTGGCATTTTTACCAATTAAATTTAAATAAACATCACTATTATTATTTTTCAATTTAGCTATGACAGTATCTAAATTGCTTATTTCTATATCTTTATTTAAATTGATTTTTATCGGAGATTTAACATTATATTCTTTTAAATAATCTACTATTACTTTAATAATAGCTTCTTTTATTTTAGTTTCATAAACTCTGTCTACTAATTCTTCATCAACTCCAGCATCAATTTCAAGTTCTTTTCTAACTTCTTTTTTGGCCACATTGATAACGTTATTGAAATTAAGCCCATTAAATATGTCTTTAATATCTATTGGAGGATAAATAATTTGATTTGCATGATTATCATACTCAAATCTTAAATTAGAATTTCTATATTTACCTATTCCTCTAATATTAATATTTTTTGTTAAATAGTCTTCTTGACCTTCTTGTTCAATTTCGACCTTTCCGGCCTCTTCTATAAATAATTCAGTACTTCTTGAACTTGTAAATTCTTCTATATAATAATCCTTATCATAAATAAGTGGTTTCATTTTGTTTGAATTAGTATATTTATCAATTTCTTTAATAACAAAGGATTTTACTTTTTCTATAATTAAATCTTTTTGTTCTTTAACTAAACCATTTAATGATAGCTTTTTTCAATTACTTGTATTTCCAAAAATATTATGGCTTAAAGCTTCGTTATAATCCTTTATAGCATATAAATTACTATTAATAAATTCTAAATAATATTTCCTAATATCATCATAATTTAAATTAGTTGCTGTTTCTCTAAATAATCCTTTATTATCAATGAGATATGTTAAAAATGAATTTGCTAATAAATTATTTTTAATATCTCAAAAATTAAAAATAAAATCAGATAAATCGACTTTTGAGTCAAGACCTTGAAAATTAATTTTAATATTTCTGTTTTTAATTTCCTCTAAGAAATAACTATTTGGTTTGTTGTCTTTATCCACTAGTATAAGTTGTATGTTGCTTATATTACTTTCGGAGTTCGCTATAATAACATATATCCCTTCATTAGACATATAAGAAGCCTGGCTTTGGCCTTTTAATGCATCTATCTCATTAATTTCAGGTACTTCAAGATTATTATATGTTTCACCTTCTTTTGATAATAATTTAATAACAAAATAATTTTCAACTTTATCATAATTATTAGCGAATAAATTCCTTAAAGCTCCTTTACCTAAAACACTAGCTTCTGCTATAACTCCATATTTAAAATTAATATCTAATTTAGGATATAGAAAATGCATTCTTTCTAATACTGTATCTGAAAAAAGAGAATTATCAATATAAACAATTTCTTTTTTTGTTCCAGTATTTGCATCAATATAAGGATCATATTTTGGATTTGGAATAGGATTACCATCTTTATCTTTAATAGCCCCAATTTCATTATAAAGATATTTACTGATTAAATCTTTATGATCTTTATTATTTTCAGGATCTCATGCATAAAATTTAATTTTTTGATTTAAATCAAAAGAATTAATTACTAGCACGATTTTATATGTATTTTCTATAATGGTGTTGTTTGAACCTTTTTGATATTTTACAACTTCAATGAGATATTCATTTTTCTTGTGTGAGTTTTCGTCATTCACATCATTTTCATCATTTTCATCAAATTTAATTCTCTGATTATCATTTATATCACTTCTATTATCTAGCATATTGTAACTAAAACGTCTATTTAAAACATCAACACGTCTTTTATTTACAAATACAATTTCTGTTTCTTCTAAATCCGCTTCATATTTCAAAGTAACCGGAGCATTTACAGAAAATTTACCTCCATAGTTTTTAGTATGATCAGCATTCTCTATTCTTACTAATTTGTCCAAAACTAATTGATTATGACTATTTCTTTCGTTTTTTAAATTTAATAAATTAAAATTCTTATTAATTACATAACTTGTATTAAATTGTAATTTTTGAGAAATATTTAAACTACCACTAGTTCTTTTAAATAAATCAGAACTCTCTGTTTTTATTTTAACGTCACTATTTAATAAAACTCCTGAATCACTAAAATAACTTTGTAGCATTGAAAGCATTATAAAAGGTATATTTTTTGAATAGTTTGTATTATCAAAAAAAGTAAATTTATTCCTATTTAAATCACTAATTACATTATTTGTAAGTCTAGTTTTATAACTAATTCCATTGTACTTAATATCATTAATTCTTACGCTTAAATTAATATTTTTTTTATTGTTTAAAACAATATTATAAACATATTCAAAACTAATTTCTAACCCTTTATAATTTAATTTAAAATTTTTATTTTGTATTAGTTCATCTAATTTTTCTTTGTTAGTTTTGCTGCCCACGAATATTGTTTTATCAATATTATCATCTAGATTTGAATCTTTACCCGAATCCGAAACTAAAATAATATCATTGTTAGAGTTTATTCAACTTTTAAATATCCTATAATCATGATCAACATTATTAAAATTAGCTAATACATATATTAAAAATTTAAATTGTTCCTTAGGTATTCCATAAATTTTATTAAATGAAATATTTGTAGTAGTGTTTTCTGTAATATTAATTGTTTGTCATCTTTTGTCATGTGTATTAAAGTTAAAAGAATTAGTATCTTCATTTTGATCTATTATTTCTAAATAATTTATATTAAAGTTCACAGTTTTTTCAACATCACTAAAACTAAAATTTTGGTTTAAATAATTATTAGCTTGAGAATTAAAATATAATAAGTTTTTATGATAAACAACACCGTTATTATATTTAATCATTTCATTTTGAGTTTGGTTTGATAAGGTAGAACCAAAAAATAAATCTCTATTTAAATGATTATTTGCTAAATATATTTTATTATTTGTTTTATCAACATAAAAGTTTTGTGCAACTTCTCTTTCTGTTCAATAAACATTTTCAACTCTTCCTGCAACTGGGTAATAAGAGTTTGAACTAATTCTTCTTGTTCCTATAACTCCATTTGGAGCTTCTTTGTATTTTCAATTATTGATATTTGCAAAATGCTCTAAGGTTCTTATATTAGTATTTTTTGATAATACATAATTCTCAAATTCTCTTAAATTAAATGTATATCTTGTTTCATATCAAGTACTGTTATAACTTCGTTCAATTGGTCTTACACTTTGAATAAAGCTACTAAATTGTGTTTTAACTTGATTATTACTATTTGTAAACCTACTTAAATCATATTCTTTATATCTGTCCTTGAAATAATAATAATTACTTGCTGGCGAATAATAATGGTGTGGTTTTGTTCAAATTCGAGAATAATTTATTAAACCATTTTTAGATATATCGCTTCCGTTAATTCTTTTATTTGTAGATTTGTTTGATAAATTAAAAAATCTTACATCATCTAATGAAGTATGATTTATATAGCCTTGCTTATATCCTTGTGGTCAAAAAACACCTGGATTTGATGAACTAAAAGCAATAGAATTACTATAATTTTTAGTGTAATTTAAGTTATCTAAAAAGTTTAAACTTTGACCAGCATTTACTATATTATTAAATTGCTTTATATTGCCATTACTATCAAATAAGTTATAATAGCTTATTTTTCAAGTATTTCAATTATTCTCGATATGTTTGTTAGAATTTTTTTGTTTATTTACAGTTACATTTGAAACAGATAAAAAAGGTAAAGATAAAATAGAGACATTACTTGCCCCTATTAGTATATTTTTAAATATTTTTCTCTTTTTCATCCTCTACCTCACTATAAATATCATCAATTATATTTTCATCATTTTCAAATTCTGTTTGATGATATCTTCCAAATGTTTCTTGGTATTTTTTATTTGCTTTTGCAATTTTTTTCATTAAAGCTTCATTATCTTTTTCTAATAAGTCTTTAATATCTTTGAAATATTTGTTCTCTTTTAATAAACTTCCTGAAATTTCTACTAAATCTTTCTCAACATCAAATTCACGAGCGACTAAATTTATTAGTAGATCTAATTTTTTATTAATAATATTTTGTTCTAATTTAATATCTAAAATAGTATTATCTATATCTTGCTTAAAAGGTGCCATGGAAGCAAATATTGCTTTTCTTAAATAATAAAATAAGTCATCTTTTGTTTTTCTAAATGCATCTTTTTTAGAAGTATTATTAACTTCTTTCATAATAATATTTCTTATTTCACTATAAGCAGTTTTTTTGTTATTTTCCATTTCCAATTTTCATTGTAAATACTTAGTAATATCATTTCTGTCTGTTATACGAGTTTGTATTACTAAACCTTCTTCCAAAGCTTTATCTGAAATTTTTTCTAATTTTGTTTTTCTCGCCATTAATATCCCTTCTTAAAAAATAATTCTTTTTCATATTCTGAATAATATAGTCTTAGCTTTAATCTAGTATTATTATCTACACTTAATAAAACTTTTCCTTTTTGTTTTTGAGCCAAATACATTATTTCGTTTTTTAATAATTGAGATGAATTTTTATATAAAAGTTGTACTGCTTCAATATCTGCATCTTTTAAACCAAAAAATACAGAATAATTACAATTTTGAATAATTCTTGAAGCACCTTCAACTACTAATGGGCTTGTTTTATAATCACTAGGATTTTGTGTTGTGTGTATTGTAGAACCATCAAATTTCCTAATTGTTTTAGTAATTTGAGTAATGTAATCCAGAGTTGTTTGGTTATTTGCATCAATATAAATATGTTCTTCATCAATAGTTAAAATAGTTCTAGTAATCAATTTATCTATTTCTTCAGCTGATAAGAGTTTTAAATTATTTTCAGTCATATATTTCAATTTATTTTTTTCATTTTGAACAAAATTATCATAAATAATTTCATTACATATATTTAGAACAATTAAAATACCTAATCTTGCTGAAATTGTGTCACTTGTATCAACAAGGTTTTTCATATTAAAGACAATTAAATCATTTTCAAGTTTTAAATTAGTTATTCCATTAAATAAATTTTGATATCTCCCGTTATCTTCGAAGTTAAACATAAATAATTCAACAAATCTATTTAAAAGTTCTTCTTTTCTTTTTACATCATATAAGGCTTTACAATTATATTTCTTCATATATGTTATAAAATCTGAGATTGTTTTTCATTCTTCATCCTTAATTTCTTTGATGTTTTTAAGATTATAAATACCATTTTCTTCATAAAAATCTTTTAAAAGTTTTTGTAAAAAGCTTCATTCAATTTGCGGTAAATTTCACATAATATTAAAAAACTTTTCTAAGAATGATAAATGAGCATTTATTAATAATTTAATATCTATATTTTCAACATCATCTTTAATAGCATTTCTTATTTGTAAAATATTAAAAGTTGTATTTATACCTGAACCCATATCAACAATTGAACCTTTAAATTTTGATGCAAAAGATGAATATTCGTCTTGCGGATCAATAATAATTGCTTTATTATTAATTGCTAAGTTTGAAGCAATAATTTTTTGAACTAATGTTGATTTACCCATTCCACTTGTCCCTAAAATTATCATATTATGATTAGATCTATTTAAATGTTTTAAATCAAATATATCTAAGCTAATAGGATTTAAATTTTCTGTAATTCCTAACAATAAATTTTTATTATCATTCAACGTTTCTGTTATGAATGGATAACCACCAGCTAAATTTAACGAACTCATTTGATAAGCTTCTTTATCTAATTTATAATTTATACTTAATGAACTATCTACAAAAGCTTCAAATTGCTGGAATGTTAAATTATTAAGTAATATTCTATTTTTTCTTAAAATTTGTTCATTTTGTTCTTCTATTTCTTTTAATTCTTGTAAAGTATTAGCTTCATTTATAATTAAGAAATTTACATCTAAAAGTGAGTATTCATCTAAATTTATTTGATTAATTAATTCTAAAACTGCTGCATCATCTTTTTGGTGTCTAGCAATTTGTGTGATTTTTTCATCTGTAATTAAATCATTATCAATATTCATTTTAGCTTTATCTAATAATTTATTTGTTTTATCAAAATCTGTATATGGATAATTATTTCAAATAACTTTTGATTTTGTATTTAAAATATCATTTATTCACCCATTTTCTAATGTTGTAGGCAACTTGCTAATTGCTTTAATAGACATAAATTTATCGTTAATTTTTATGTATTTCTTATTAAAAATTACTTCATTATAGTTAAATAATTCATCTAAGAAATCTACATTTTCTTCAATAAAAAATTTATCTTTGTTTTCTTCAAAATATTTTTCGATATCTTTATCAGTTACCCCAAAACTTCTATATTTGTTTAAAAATTTTAATAAATCAACACCTTCAACTTTTTCTAAACCTATTTTTGAAGCATTAAAATAATTGAAAATGCCTTCTGCCTCAGTTGCTAATAATTCAAAATTAGGTGCATTAATAATTAAATAATAATTATTAACTTCAGAGTTTGCTTTAATATTTTCAAAATCATTAATATTGTTATTAATGTATTCTTTATATTCTTCTTTTATGTTTTTGGTTTTTATGAAATTTATATTTTGATTGAAGTTAATATCTTCATTTAAACAAACAAAACTAAATTTGTTCTTAAACATATCTAAACTTCTCGCTAAATTCTCCACATAAGCACTTTGTGTTTCTGGATCTTCAGATCAAATATTATTTCCGTGAATTTTAAAAACAACAAACATATTGTCATTTATATTAGTTTTAGCAATTAAAGAATCTCCCAAAACTCTTTTGTTTAAAACAACATCTATCCCATATAATCTAGAAAACGGATTAAGTTCATTTGTTTTTCTATCTCTTTTTCTTTTTGAATATTTTTTAGGTGATAACCAAAAAATAAATCCTCTTCATAAAATGTTATAAACTTTTGCATTGTTTTTTGAGGAAGGTAAAATTAAAATACCAAATAATATTACAAATATTAAAAATGTTAATCATTTAGCTCATTCAATCCTTAAATCTAAAAATATTAAATTAGCTAATCCCATTGAAATTGTAACTACTATAAAAAATTCTAATGCATTTTGTACAGTTAATCACTTTGTTAATCTTGTTTTACGTCCTTTTAATCTTTTAGGTTGTAACATATTATTTTTTACCTCCTGTAAACATTCCTTTTACTACGTTAGAACCAATATTTTTGAAATCTACTCATCTATGTTTACCATTAATTAATCTTTCAGCTTTAGCAAGAGTTTTTGTATTATTGCCTCCAGCTGCTAGCATATTTCTTCCTTGGGCTCTTAAAGCTGCTTTTGCTTCATTTGCTTTTATCTTACCTTCTTTATATCCTTGACTAGCTCCCTGTGCTTTATTTGAAATATTTCTAAGTCCTTGTTTAAAATTCTGTGCATTAAATGTTCTGGTGTTTAATTCTGTTCCTATATATTTAATAACCATACTTGAAATTGTTTTATATGCATAAACAGCACCTGTCATAAAAATTGTTTTGATAAAAACTCCTGCAAGTTGAGTAAAATTGTTGGTATTGATTAAAATAATATTACTATCATCTCTTTTAAAATTAGATAAAAATGTATTACCAGCACCAATAAATATAAACATTAATCTAAGACCAATTAGATAAACACTTAAACTCAAAAGTGAACCTAAATATTCATCTTTTCATATAGCAATTTTCTTTCCACCATCACTCATTGATCAAGGAACAATAAATGGAAAGAAAATAAATAAGACCATCATTTGAAATAATTTTGTAATTACATCAAAAATTACACTAATCATTATTTTTGCTATCATAACAATTAATGCTGCTCCCAAAATGCCACTTACTAATAAACCAATTAAGCCAACTGAATCAAAATAATTACTATAAACATTTCAACTAAAATAAGCACCCAAAGAAGAATAGTCAGCATTACCAATAGCTTTTGCTATTTCACCTTTATTAAAATTATCATTTGCTAAGAAAGCTTGTAAAAAATTATTTACAAACATTCCACTATAATCTTGCGATCCCAATAATAGACCTGTAATTCTTAATATAACAAAATTCAAAGCAAATATTGCTCCTTGTATTACAAACAAAAGACCTATTCCTTTTAATGCTGTAATTAAAGCGGCTTTCATGATGTTGTGACCTTTTTCTGCTCCAGATAGTGTAAATCTTAATATAGTTAAAATCAACATAATCATTCAAATTACTAATGATACAATTAAGAATTGATACCACACAGAACCAATATTTATTAATCGCTCTCCGATAACCTCATTATTAATAATTGAACCAAATAATAAATAATTTGGGAATTCATAACTAAATAAATATATCATCTTAATTATTAAAGATACAACCATTAAACATAAAAGTAATATCGAAATAATTATTGCATAAAGTAAATACCCAACTGAAACCTTAGCTAATAAATTAGTTAAAGGTTCAAAAATAATTTCTAATATTGATAACATTTTTTAAGCTACCATAAAATTATTTTTTAATACAATGATTGAATTATTTAGTAATTGATTAGACACATAAGGATTTACGTTTTGTCTTGCTGAAGCAACGCTGCTAACTACTACTGCTGCAATTCCTCAGAAAAATAAAATCAAAACAACTGCTCCTATCGCTCAAAAAATCTTTAAGTTATTTGCTTTCTTTTTTTGTGGATCTGTTGTTTGCGAATTTTGCACAAAAGCTAAAATAATAGCCCCTAAACATCATAAAACCGCAACACCTAACAAAGCCCCACCTACTATATTCATTATTTTTCATACTTCGCTAGCTGTATTATTAAAACTTTGCTCTGCATTTGTTAATTTATCATTAAATAAAATATTTATCATATCTACCTCCAAATTTTTAAATTAAAAAGATAATTGCTTTTTTAAGCAACTATCTATAAATATTTTTTATTTTTTCAAAAATTGCATTTACTTTATTTTTAGCAATTAAAGAATCTTGTGCTTTTAAATTAAATTTATAATCAAAAGTGTCGATTCTTGCTATTTTATTTCTGTTTTTTACTCTTGGACTATGTTCAAAGATATAGTTTAAGTAAAAAAATGCATAGTCATAAACTGCTTTTTCTACACTATCACTAGCATCACTTAAAACTTGCAGCACTTTATTAAGTTCTGTGTTTTCGCTTAATCCAACAAGGGTATAAAATGGCATTATTGTATTTAAAAGTTCATTGTAAACAAATCTGTATGTATACATAAAATCATCTGTTCTAGAATATCCAAATAAATCAGCTATAACATAATTTTTGTCTTTATCCTTTATGATTTGTGATTCATTTAAAGCAAATGTATCTAATCCAACGAAATCTAAAATAGCCTTCCCATATTCTTTTAAAACTATTTTAAAACTTTCATATTTATTTAAATTTTCATTTTCTAAAGTTAAATCACCTTTTGAAATAGCATATAAATACTCGCTAATACTTTTATCGCTAGGTAAAATTTCATTCATTTCCATTAATGCTAATTGAAATTTTAAAACCTTTAAATAAACCTGTCTTTCTCTTTCTTCTACAAAGTAATTTTTAGCAGCACTATATAAAGCTAAATCCAAGACATTCGGCGATCCATAATTAGCTGTTTCTGGCATTTTTTGACCATCAAGTGGATTATAAATATAACCATAATATTTTTCATCATAAGCATTAGCCACTCAATTTCTATATCTATTTTTTATTTTGAAATTTGTTGAAAATGAATATGGTAAAACTCCCATTTGAAAATCCTTATTATTTCATATATTATTATCATAATTAGTGCTTATTACATTATCAAACCATAGTTTATGAACTTGTGCTCTATTTCTATCTTTATCTTTCGAATGAACACTTGTCATTGTATCATTAGCTTCTCTATAAGGACTTGCTTTAAAAAATCTAACATATTTATTTTTATAATGCTCTTTTTCTTTTTCAGGATATTTATAAAAATACTCTTCATTTTCATTTTGATATCCAATTTCAGAAAAATATTTATGATCTGAACTTTCTAAGAATTCAATCATTTTTTGCGCAAATTGTTTATTCATAGATTTGTTATTAAGTTTATTATCACCTTCTAAAAACCTTCTTATCATACTGAAAAATTCGCCAAGTACTAAATATTCAATACTAAACTCATTTTTCATTCATTCTTGATATTCAGGATCATTTCTTTTAGTTTCATACTCAGCATCACGTTTTTCTATTTCTGCTTTGAATTTATCCCTTTGTGCTTTTGTCATTCACCAATCACTAACAAGATTCTTTTCTCTGCCTAATGTTTTAGCGTCTAATGATGAAATAAATGGCTTGGTAATTAATTCTTTTCATTTATCAGTGTAATAATAATCAACATCATAATCTTTTTCATTTAAAACAACATCTTTAAAATAGTATTTATGATTTGGTTTTAAAAAATAATTAGTGTCATTTTCTTTAAAATATAATCTACCTTCAGCTAAAAGTTGCTTATCAACTTCTGGATCATTTTCAGAATCTTTTTCATATCCGCCATGACTTGGTTGGCCTCCGCCTCTTAAATCTCTATAACTTGGAACTTGAATGCAAGAATTAACTAAAAATAAACTACTTATACTAGAAAGAGTAAATGAATAACTTAATATTTTTTTAACTTTTCTGCTCATCTTTACCTCTTATAATTTATTATTTATAAATAAATTATATCATAATTTATAGTTTTTGCTTTCGATTCAGTTTTCAAAGAACAATAATAATAACTCATTTTAATGTTACAAATGTAATAATGCCAATTGTTGCATATTTTTTTGCTTTTAAACTTCAACTTATCTCCGTTGTATTGATAGCAAAAAGATAAAATGCCAAAAATATTGATATCACTACAGCTATACCAGTTAAAATTGTTAAAAACTTTTTACTCATTTTAAAATGGCCTTTTTGACCTATTATCTTTCTGGCTCTTTTGGTATGCATAAGTTTCGTTAGTTACAAAATTCCTTTTTGCTGTCGAAACTTTTAAGACTTCAATTTTAAATTCATTAAAATCTAGCATTTTAGAAGCTTCAAAAAAAGTTTTGTAGAATCCAATTATTTTCCGCATACCGTTATCAAATACCTGAACACACATAAAATTTTCTTTTAACTGTGTCATAAAAACCTCCTACATATTTAATAATGATGATCCAATAAAGGTTGTTTCATATTCATTAGTTTTAGCATCTTTTCTAACACCTATCTCTCCTATAATTCTTACTTCTTTATCTTGTAATTCATCAAAATTCTTAAATATTTCACTATCAAAAAAAGTAATTCTATAAAAACTATTTTTTACCTTTAGATTAATTACAAAAAATTCTTGATAACTTTCTTTGAATTTGTCAAAGTATTTCCCTTTAAATGTAGAGCTAACTTTACCAATAAACAAAAAATTAGCTTTATGTTTTTCTGTATTTTGTTCTTGTATATTATCGTCAAACAATTTTTTTAATACTTGTTCTTGCAAATTATAATTATCATTATTCATTATCTAGCTCCTTTTCATATCTTCTTATTTGTTAGTCATTTTTATTCTTTGACTAACTCCATATACAAATTCATAATTTATATTTTTAATTTTTTGAGCATCATTAAAAACTTTTTTAACTTCTTTTGAATTTATACTTATACTTCCTGATGATTTTTTAGCATTAAATTTCTTTCTAATTAATTCATATCCTAAATTTCTTCAATGCTGTTTAACTTTTTGATAATTTTCTTTATTAATATCAAAATAATTAATCCATATATATTCTTCTTTTGATTTCTTCAATTTTAGATCCTCAATTCCATTTTAGTTTCTTTTTTATCGCAAAATTGTTTGACTAATTCATCAAATTGCTTGTTTGGCTTTTTTAAATTTTTTTGAATATATTCATCAGTAATAACCTCTAATGAAACTAAATTAATTTTATTTTCTTCACTATTTATTTTTACATAGTTATCTTCTTTAATGTTGTTTAATAATTCTAAATTTGTTGTCAAATCAGGTATATATTTTAAGTATTCAGTTTCAAGACCTTCTTCTTTACAATTATTGTGTAATTCAATGTATAAATCCTTAAATTTTTTAACATTAATTTCTTCTAAATAATCTTTAAATATTTTTTCACTCATTAATGTTTTTTTAAATTCAGCATAATTATTCTCGATAACAATATGCATTTTTTCTTTTTCACTTAATTCTTCTTGAGCATCATTCTCATCAAATTCAAATAACTTACTTTGTTTGTAATTAATTATTTTTTGCTCTTCATGAGTATTAATTTCTTCTTCAAATTGTGTTTGTTTTTGTTTTTCGAGTTTTTCATTTATATGAAATATCTTTTCATACATATCAAAAAATCTTTTATTTGTATTTTCGTCTAAATATTTAAATACATCTTCTTTAACATCATCTAAAAAAGCTTCACTTTTATTAAACGAGCTTTCAAAACCAACTTTTACTAAATATCTTTCAAACCCTCTTGCGAAAATTTCTTCATGGTTCGTTAAATAATCTTTTAAATTACCATGAGCAATATTTTTTATTTCTCCTTTTCTTTCTAATTCATTAAATTTATTGATATAAATTTTTTTTAATTCCTGAAATTCAGGATTTATCAACGAAAAAGGAAGTGTAATATTTTTTTCATATAATTTTTTACCAAGTTCATAGTCAATGTGATGTGCATATTCATGCATAAAACTTTGAATATGCGGAACATCATTATCTTTATGTTGATTTACATTTATTGTTATATTCTTAGCATGTGGAAAATAAACACCTTTAGCTTTTAAATTATCTGTTTTTCTAAATCTTAAAGTCAAATCTTTATTAAATTCCTCAAGTAAAAATGGTTTTATTTTTTTAAACTCTTTTGACAAATTATCAATAACTTCAAAATTAGAATTTGGATCTATTTCAAATTTCTTAAATATTTCTACAAAACTTGTTGACTTAGCTTTTTCTAAAGCTTTTAATGTCATGTTCTTTAAATCTTCATAAGATTTAGCTTTTTTATGATAATTTGTCTCAAATGATTTAATAGCATTTAAAAAATTAAATTTTTCATTAATATACAAAATACTTTTATTTCGTATTTCAATAATTTCACTATATCAGTCAGCTTGTGAATTTATTTCGTGTTCACTAGGAACTTTATCAATTACATTATTTTTCAATAACAATTCTTTAAATGTTTTAGATGAAAATGTAAGCATAGAGTTGGTATTAATTTTATGAATATCTCAAAAAACTTTGAATCTCATTGAGGTTCCTGTGTTATAGTACGTATGTGCTTTAAATATATATGATGGTTTATATACTTTTACATATTGGCCTTGTCCAAATTCAGCTTTATTAAATTTTTTATTATCCATATTTATATAAAGAAGATTATTTACTTCACTAAGACCTTTTACGTCAATTGGGTTATTATATGTGTTTTCATTTATTTTTTTTCAAACCATGTCTTTTTTCTCCAAACCAAGAGAATAACTTAGTATTTCAAGGATAATTTTCTCTTTTTGTTCTTTGCTTTCGCAAAATTCATCTAACAAAAGCCAAAAAACTGAATTAGTAAGATCTGAATAATTATGTTTTGAAAATTGTTCTTGTTCTTTGGTTCCTCATTTAGGTACATAAAAATTTAATTTTTCATTATATTTATCTTTTCTTTCCTTTTTAGCAAAATAATCTTTTAAAATTCTGTTTAGTATTTTTTCATTTTCAAAAAAGTTCATTTTAGTTTCCATCCGCTTCTAGATATTTAGCTAATTCATAAGAAGCAAGCAATAATTTATAATAATTTTCCTGTGTTTTTTCTACTTGTAAATGATGATATAAATTAAGAGTAATAATATTTATCTCTTTTTTGTTGTCTGTTGCTCATTCAATAAAATCGCTAAAATAAGAGCTTGTTACTCGTTGTGGCTTTCTGTTTTCTTTAACAGCCAGTTTGTTTTCTTCCTCTTGAAGTTTCTTTATTTCATTAATCATAGATTGCTTAATAGTTTCTTCTTTTGCTTCTTCTTCATCTAGATTATTTTCAATTAAATTTTTCATATATAAATCTTGTATTTCTTCATTAGGTTTTTCTTTAACTTCTTGTTTCTTTAGCTTTTTCTCCGCATTAAACTCTGGTCTATATAAAACATTACTTATTTCTATATAATCTTTTTCTATCTCTTTTTCTTTATTTATAAAATTTCCTTTCATTAATAACTCTATATCTTTTTCTGAATATCAAACTACATTGTCATAGCTTAATTCTACATATTTACCTTTTTTATTAACTAACTTAAGAGCAATTGAACTATAAATGCTCTCTAATCCTTTTTCTCTTAAGTCTTTATCTACTTTTTTAATTAGTTCATCATATAGATGAATGTTATTTTGCTTTAAAAATTCTTCTTTTTTCATTGATACTAGTCTCCTGTTCTTTCTATCTTTATAACTATCATTGTGTAAAGGAATTTTTTATTTAGTATTTGAACAATCTCGCTATCAAATTTACTAAATAAATATTACGAAATAAAACTAATCTTATTTTCTTTACTTTTCCCAGAATTTACATTTTTCCTCCTTTAGATTTCTTGTATTTTTTAATAACTTTATCATTGATAAATTCTTTTAATTCTTCCTTTGCTAATTCTTTAAAATCATCTTCTGAATTTTGATATTCTTTATAAAGATTGCTTATTCTTTGGAATTCATAATTTAAATTGTTTTTTTTCAAAATGTTTTTTATTTTGAAAAAGTTGCCATTATTTAAATATTCTTCAATTTCATTAATATTTAAATCTTTCTTTTGTTCACCAATATCATCATCTTCTTCATCATCTACGTCCTCTCTCATAGAAATTTGAGTAGTTTCAAATACATTTTGCCTAATCACTTTAAAGTCCTTATTATCATTTCTTAACTCCTTTTGATTCTTAATTTGCTCAAATCTCTTTTTAGCTTCAATTTCATTTAAGTTTTCTAATTGCATAATCTTATTTATTTCTTTTTGTATTAGGTTCTCTGTTAGGTTATTGCTTTCTTTTTTAAATCAACTATCAATATCAAAATGCTTAAATTGTAAGGAATTCTCATTATCATCAAATTTAAATTTATCATTAGAAAAATATTTATAAGTTAAATTTGTTTTGATATATAAAGGAGGTAATCCTTCAATAAAGACCAAAATATTTGAGGCGGCTTTTTTGCTTAATTCTTGTATTGAAATCAAGGGTTTTTCTTGATAAGAAATATTCTCACTTGTATTTTTTCCATTTTTTGAATATGAATATTTTTCAACTTGTTTAGTTCCTAGTTTATTAATGAAGTATTTTTTAGTATTTTCATCTGATGAATTTAAGAAATAAACAAATTGAAGATTAGAAAGAATGATATTATCAACTTCTCTATTTTCGTTAGTATTATATTTTTTAAGTTGATTTTTATCTTGTAACACTAAGCAAAATAAAATATTTCTAGAACGATTTATTGATAGTTTATTATCTAAATTAGGAATTTGGGGTAGGTTACCAAATTCTTCTAAAATAATCAATAATCTTCTTTCTAACCTTTCAAATCCTTTTTCTTCTAAATTTCTTTTTGCTTTATCAATAGCTCCTTGATAAAGTTCATCAATTAATAAACTTACTAATTTATGATTTGCAGTATTTTGATCTGCATAATGAATAAATACAACAAACTTTTGCTTTTCATTATTAAAAATATCGTAAATATTAAATCGCTCTGAATACGATGTTAAATTTTTAATAAATTCATCTTTTACAAACATATCTAATGATCTAAGTCCATTTTGAAGTTGAGACCCTAATGTAGCTTCTGCATTTGAAACCATACTTATATAATCTTTATAAATTGAATTTCATAATTCATTATCATTTTTATGTTTTTCCAAAATTTTATACAATGTTAAATTTTGATATTTGACGTTAAAATTAGAGGTAATATTTTGTGCAATATTAGTAAAATTAAAATCTTTTGCTTCAAAGTTATTTAAATAAAACTTCATTAACAAAAACGTTTTTGCAACTATTTCGATAAATTTTTTTCCTGAAGAATTTCAAAACTCATTAGCTTCGCCTCCTAATCCTCAATTAAGATTATCAATCAAAGCAATCAATCTTCTATATGCCTCAAAAAGCAAATCTAAATTTTGCTTTTTTTGTGCTTCTTCAACAATTTGAAAAACTGTTAACAAAGGATTTCAATTTAGACTTTTTTTAGTGTTTTCAAAGTCTATAACATAAATTTTGTATCCTTGCTCTTTTAGTCTTTTTCCTGTAAAAGTTATTATTTCTCTTTTAGGATCATTAATTATTAAATTTGGTCTATATTCTTCATCTAAATTAATGTTATATAAAATATTAGGTAACAAAATTCTTTGTGTTTTACCTGAACCAGTCCCTCCAATTATTAGTGAATTTTTGTCTATATCTTCATGCTGAATATTTAACCATTTCTTTTTATTCTTTTCAAATTTTAAAACTCATGAACTAGATTTGTTAAAACCATAAGAACAATGCTTTTTAAATAATGAATAATCTTTCTCCTTATTAATTTCATTTAAAAGCCAATTAGAATTATGATCTTGTTTTCTTCTTAATACTTTTCATAATTTTTTTATATTTTCTTTAAATAAAAAGAAAGCAAAAACAAAATTAAGTATTAAGTAAATAAAAGTAATTGGTGTTAAAAAATTTTTATTACCGTTTTGAAAATTATTTACAAAACTAAAATTTAAAATATTTCAAATCTTTAAATTTTTAAAATTTCCCTTTTGTATAATTAAAAATTCAAATAACCCAAATAAAATTCAAAAACTTAGTAAACATACAATAATAAAAGCAAATAATTTAAAAACAATTAAGACTTTACTATTCATAACTAATTCCTTTCATTTTTTCATATTCCTCAATTGATTTGGATTCGAAAAATTGATAAGCCAGCCGTTTTAAGTATTTAGTATCTTTATCATAATAAGCAAAATCTTTTTCAAACATTTTTTTAAAGCTATTCTTGTATGTGTTTTTTGTTGAATTTGTCTTTTTATCTAGTCATTCTGATCTTTCAAATTTCAAAATTTCTTTTAAAATAGCATTATTTATTTTTCTTTCAAATTCTTTTTCCTCTTTCAAAAGTCTCCTCATAAATTCCTCTTTTAAAATTTGAGAATCGATTTCTAATTTTTTATATTCATTTAATGTCTTGTAAAAATTGTTGTAAATCATAAAGAAACTATGATTATTTTTCATTAGTGTTTCTTTTATTTTTAAAATTATTTTTTGTGAATGTGGTGTTAAATGTGAATATCATTGATTATTATTTATTTGACATTCTTTTTTTATTTCATCAATTTCAGATTTAAATTCCTTTTTGACTTCTCTAGAATTTTCATTTTCAATTAATTCTTTTTTAAATTTGATTTTAATATTTCTTAAATTGTTATTTAATTTATTAATTTTTTCAATATCTTCATCAAAAGTAAACTTACTTAAAATATCTAATTTCAATTCTTCGAATTTTCTTCTAGTAATATTTTGTTGTATTCCAAATAACTTTCTATCTTTATTTCTTTTTAATTTAGTTTCTCAAAAACTAATATGAATATGTGGATTATTTGTGTTACCATGAATAGCATAATAGATTTCTAAGTTACTGATATCAAACCCAAGGCCACTTGATTTTAATCATTTAAATAAACAATCTTCAATTAATTTTTTCCAAGCATCTTCCCCTATCATTCCATTTTTTTGCATATCATCATTTGAACTAATCACCATATCATAAAATGGTGTTTTTAATTTAGCTGATGCTTCTTTTACTTCTTTAATATCGATATTCTTAAAATATTTTCCATTCTTAAAAGCATACAAGCCACTTGGCGGATTATCTAAATTCGCTTTTAAATATTCTCTGTATGTTTTTAAAATTTCATTTTTTTTTCTTTCGCCTAACAAAGTCAAATCACTTGTTAGCTCTTTTTCTTTTTCGGCATTTAGCTCACTCATTGCAACAGCTTTATCTTTTCTAATAAAGTAATCTACTCAAAAACCATTTTCAACTCAATCTTTATGATTTCTATAATTATTTAATCCAGTATAGTATCCTTTGTCATTTGTAATAAAATTAAAGCTTATATAAAGCTCTTTCTCTTTTTTTGTCAATTTGCCACCTTTCTAATTAAATTAATATATTAAGTTATTAATTTAATATTCTCACACATACTAAGGTCTATAGAAAAGAAAGCTATCACTTTCTTTGTATTTTACTTACATAAAATAAAGTTACATTTTTTGGCATTTTTTAAAAATCAAAAAAAAAATAGGAAATTTAAGAAAAAAACGTAACACTAAAAATCAGTTTCTTAAAAACCGTTCTTACAACCAATAAAACTAGATAAAATCAAAAATAAATAAAGGTTGTAAAAGTAAGTAATATTCCGGCTTATAACAATCAGTAAGCAAGAATATTACTTACTTTTACTTTTATCAACATAATCTATTTAACAAAATTGAATTCGATCTAATTTATCATAAAAAGTTCTAAATCTTTTAATTACAGACTTTTCGAATTTATATTTAACACAAAATACATCTTCATATTTTTTGTTAGCAAAAATAAACAAAATTTGAGTTATAGCTTTTTTAATTCTTGAAGCATTTTCATTTTTTTTACTTGAATTAAATAAGTTATTGCTAAGTATTTTTTCATCTGCTTTTTTTATTTTTATGGTTAAAGCTTTTTTCTTATTATTTTGCTTTTTCAATCATTTTAAAAGCATTACTTTCTTAGCAAATTCTCTTCCGAAAGCAAGTAAACAAAAAAGTAAATTGTCTTTAAATTTAACAACAAAACCTGGTTGATTTTTTTGGTTTAAAATTAAGTTAAATTTTTTTATTTTTATTTTTTTAAAATCAATTTCAATCAAGCCAAGTTCCTCAAATTTTTTAAGACTGTTTTCAACTGTTTGCCTTGGAATTCTAAATTGATTTTTCATAATTTTTTTAAACTCTAAAATTTCAATATTGTTTTTAATTGTTTTGAATCGTTTGCCTCTTTTCCAAA
The DNA here is from genome assembly GCF_055523555.1 of Mycoplasma sp. 11548. Taxonomy (NCBI): domain Bacteria; kingdom Bacillati; phylum Mycoplasmatota; class Mollicutes; order Mycoplasmatales; family Mycoplasmataceae; genus Mycoplasma; species Mycoplasma sp. 11548. The sequence goes on along the minus strand of NZ_JBVFVF010000001.1, from coordinate 202,757 downwards.
AAGCTTTTAACAAACAAAAAACTAAAAGATCACATTGACTTAATAATTTAAGTAAATTCTCATTAGTTTTAAGTTTAATATTTTCAAATTCTAAAAATTTAAAAATATTTTTAAAATCAAAATCTTTATAAACTTTGATATCAAAACCTTTAGTTCCTAAAGACTCAACAACAGATTTGAGTATGTATTTTTGATTTCTAGTTTCTAAAGCTTCTATAATTCTTTCTGTTTTTAATTTTTGCTCCCATTCTTTAGAAGTCATAAAGATAATTTCTTCAAGATTATGTTTAATTACTGACATAATTTTGCTCCTTTATTTTTCAATTAATAAAAATTATGGTATAATATATTTATCAAGATTATGTATATGCGGGTTTGCTCCAAGATCCCGCATATTTTTTTTATCTCTTTTTTATTACTTGATATAAAAACACTGACTTTTTGAGTCAGTGTTTTTATCGTTTTATTACCACCCCTTTTTCTGCCGGGTCCAAAAAAAATAAAATAACAACCTAAACTGGGAAATTTTTTTCGGACGGTTTTACCTTCCCCAACCATACCATTTGGCTAAGCCAAACGGAATGCTTTGGGAAGGTTTTTTTTATCTTATTCTTTTATAATTATATCAGTTTATAAATTCTTTGATTTTTTGTGATAATTCAATAAAAGTAAGTCTTTTACAGGTTTGATCAAAATTTGGGAAAATTTCACTTTTAAGAATTGAAAAGAAATACTCAATTTCACGATTGTCAAGACTATTACCAATTCTTGACATTGATATTTTACCTTTTAGTGATTTTATTTTCTTAGTATATTCAAGCGAAGAATAAGCAGATCCATGGTCAGAATGTAAAATAAAATTATTTTTGAATTTTGTATTGGTGATATTATTTAAAATTAGTTCAGTATCATTTCTAAGTGATAATTCATAGGTCACAAACTTAGTTTTATGATCAATAATTGCAGATAAATAAATATGATTCTGTTCAATATCTTTTGGTGCTGGTATATAGGTCACGTCTGTTGCATATATATTATTGTTGCTTGAATTATAATCTCTTTTTACTAAATCAGGTACTTTAACACTAGTATTTTTAGATTCTTTAGTTTTATGTTTTTGTCTAACAAATGTTTTCAAATTCAGTTTTTTCATATAATTTCCTAGGGTTCTAGGATTTATTTGAATATTATATTCTTGGAAAATATATTTAGCAAGTCTCCTTCGTCCATACCTTTCTTTATTTTCGACAAAACTTTGAAAAATTATTTCTTTGTGTTTAACCTTTAGTTCTTTAGTCTTGTTGTTATCTTTCAATTTCTCGTAATATGTAGATCTTGAAACACATATCATTTTAGATTTTTTAGTATGTGAAAGATTCTTGATTTTCTTTATCTTTGAGATATCTGCATCAATATTATTTTCATTAAAAATTCGATAGTAGTATTTTATAACTGCATCTTTTTCATCATCTTTAAGAGTATCAATTCATGTATAATCGAGAACTTTCTTTTTCTTTCTCCCAACACCTTTATCTTTCTTAGGTGATTTACCGCTTTGTGATTCTATGTTCATATTTAAATTATATAGTTTTCTTTTCTTTATCATATTTCTCATTGATTCTTTATTTCAGTATACTTTTCTGATATCAAAACAGAAATTATCAAATTCTGCCTTGGTTATTCTCAAATTCAAATATTTATCGTACAAATCGAATATTTTGACCCATTCCTTAGTCTTTAAATGTCTCATAACTACCTCTTTTTCTTTATATTAAAAATATTCGGATTTTGTCCGAATATTTTTTCCCTGTCTAACCCAAATATTGGTTATTATTTTATTGTTAAGTGAGTAATGTGTTTTATTACCTCTTGGACTTGTCATAAGGTATACCTGCAGCTGCAGGTCCATATGAATTCTTACTTGAAATAATCATAATAATTAAGGTAATTAAGTATGGGATCATTGCTAATAAATCTGCAAATTTACTTAATGAAGCACCAAGGGTATTAATTCCATAGAATGAGAATGCAAGTAAGAATGAGAAGAATAATGACACAATTACTGAAAAACTAATTTTTCATCTTGAGGTAATCATAATGGCTAGGGCGATGAAACCAAACCCTTGCACATCTTTTGAAAGTGAAAAAATATTAATTTGCACTTGAGCATAGATCGCACCAGCAATCCCCGCAATAAATCCAGATATCGCTAGACCTTGTCATTTAATACGATTAACATTTACTCCGGCTACATCAGCTGCTTGAGGGTTTTCACCAACAGATCTAAATCTTAAACCTCATCTTGTTTTTCTAAGTGCAAACCATGAGGCTATAGCCACTACAATAACAACCGCTAATTTAAATGAAACAATGTTACGGTAAGTTCCAATTGCAGGAGATAAAGCTAATTCTTCACGTCCTCTAAAAACAATAACTGATCCCGCTTTTTGAGTTCTGGTTGTTAAGTATAAAACTACCATTGCCGCAATACCAGTTGCTAAAACGTTAATAGCAAAACCAGATATCGTTTGGTCTGATTTGAATTTAACAGCTGCTAAACCAAACAATAGACCAAATAATACAGTAACAAGTCCAGCTAATAAAGTAAGTGGAATTTGTGACCAAGCACTAGTAATATTTAGTGAATCAGTAAAGATGACACTAAATATTGAATAAACAGCTGCACCAAAGACCATAAATCCATTAATAGCAATATTAACAGTTCCAGATCTTTCAGAGAAAATACCTGAAATAGTACCTAATAGAAGGATAACAAAGAAGAAAAATGTATAACTAAGAATTATTTCCATATTACACTCCTCCTTCTACAGTTAAATCTTTAATTTTGAAAGTTTGTTTATATTTTGCTAAAACTTTCTTATTAAAATCTAAGAATAATGTTTCTTTTAATATATTAAAGTTTTGTTTACGGTTTTGAACTTGGTTTTTAAATTTATTCTTTGAATCACGATATTGGTTTAAACCAGCCTCATTACCTTTTGCAATATGGTCAAATTTAGCTTTAGATAATTTGGTGTAAAAATCTAAAAGTTCTTCTTCGCTCATATTTTTTGAAGCTTTGATTTGATTGTAAACATCTTTTTGATATTGCATTTCTTGTTTTCTAAAGTTTAAACGAGTTTTAATACCAGTTGTATATAGTTTAAATAAGTTAATTTTTTCAGGTAAAATATATTTAAATTTACTAATGTGGTATGTTTTAAAGTTATATCAATAAGTTTTATTTGTACTTAAATATCCATATTTAGCCATAGTTCTCATTACCCTAAATTTATAGAAAATAATTGCTAAAGCTGACATAAAGATAATAATACCAGTAATAATTGGGAAAAAGTCAAAAGTAACTTTTTCAGATCCTCTTAAGAAACTAAATCCAATTTGAGAAGTATTTATAAGAGAATAGAATATTGACGTAAATAAAACACCAATTGGACTATTTAAAGCAATTAAGGCTATTGCAATTGCTTCAAATCCAATTCCCATAGGCGCAGATGCTGCTTCTAATTTATTGTTCTTAAGAATAATTAAGAAAAACCCAGCAACACCAGATAAAGCACCTGAAATCCCCATAATGGTTACTATAAGTAATTTTTCGTTAATACCAACATATTTAGCATTAGTTTTATTTAAGCCAACCATTTTGATTTTATATCCAATAGTTGTTTTACTGTAAATAAATCATACAAAAACAACTAAAGCGATAATTAAGCCAATTCCAAAATAAATAAATAAATTTTGATGTTCGGCACTAATAAAAATATTTTTTGTTCCACTAACTGGGTCAAAGTAACTAAAAGCTTCCTTCCCAAAAGCTTCATTACCTTGTGTAAATAAATATTTTGCAATATATGTAATAATTCAGTTTAAAAAGATCGTTGAAATAACTTCGTGTACATTAAAGAATGCTTTTAAGAATCCGGAAATAAGTCCTATAAACATTCCCATGATTATAAAGACAAAGAACATTCCAACTAAGAACTCTAATGAAATCTTTTCAATATCTAATTTTAAACCAATAATAATTGCAAAGAAAATAATTGCAGGGAAGGTCATTTGACCTGAAACCCCAATATTGAATAACCCTGATTTAAAACCAATCGAAATGGCTAAACCAGAAAAGGCAAAGAAAAGGAAATAAAGTAAGAAAACACTTCTATTAGATTCAGTACTTGAGAATCTAAAAATATATGTTACAAATGAGAAAAGTGTTGTATCTTGTGGATTATCGCCAGTACTTCCAATGATTCAATAAATGATTGAAGCAAATAGTAATCCAAAGAAAACAGCTCAAATAGATGCAAAAATCTTTCTACGGCTGCTTGCTTTTTCTTCAAACATAAAGAATCTACGAGTTCTTTCCCCAAAATCTACAACAGGATTATCTGCATATAAACCTTTTTTCATTAGTTTGCTCCTTTCTCTTCGTTTTTATGTGCCATATAAATACCAATTTCAGTTCTGGTTAAATCTTTAGCTTCTTTAACAGCTAAGATTTCACCTGTATTTATAACCGCTATTTTATCAGCTAAAGCTAAAACCTCATCAAGTTCATACGAAATTAATAAAATAGCTTTACCATTCTTCTTTTCTTCTAAAATTTGTTCGTGAATGTTTTTAATTGCTCCAACGTCTAAACCACGAGTTGGTTGCACAATTAAAATAAAGTCATGAGGAGAATTCATTTCGCGACCAACAATGAATTTTTGTTGGTTCCCACCAGAAAGTTGGCGAGCTTGGGAAATACCATTACGTGCTCCTCGAACATCATATTTCTCAATAATATTTTTAGTTTCTTGTTTAATAGCTTTTTCATTGAAAATACCAAATTTTACATAAGAAGAATCTCAAAGCCTACGTAAGACAGTATTGTATTTAATGTTGTAGTCCAGTACTAAACCGTGTTTATGTCTATCACTTGGAATAAATGAAAGACCAAGCTTTGAAATTTCGTAAACTGAAAGATTTTCTAAATCTAAGTATTCATCTTGGTCTTGCAGCTGTTCTTTGTCATTTGATTTAGTGAAGAATAATTCTCAACTATAAAAATGCATTAATAATGCTACAGCAGAAACTAAAACAGATATATACATTATTACATAAATAACATTGTTAGTTGTTGTACTTAATGTTGCTCTAATATTTGTAAAAGCAATAAACACTAAAATAATAAATGACACAATGTATAAAATTGAATTTAGCAGAATAACAGCAACATGGCGAATTAAATTGTTTTTATCAAAGATTTGTCTGGAAATATGTAAGGCTTTAAAGATGAAAACTAAGTTTCAAGCCATTAGTAACCCATTAATTAAGAAAATAGCTAAAGAAACTAATGGTATGATTTGAGATTCATTTAAAATAAATCCTGAAAGCCACAAAATTAATAAAGTTAATGTTGTAACTAAATATGATATTTTTGTTAAGTAAACAAGCCGGCGCGTTTTACTTGAAAAATTATAAAAGACAATATTTTCAAGTTTCTTACGGTTTTTTACTTCACTATTAACAGATTGAAAGAAAAATACAATTGTCATAGCATATAAAAATCCACCAATTATTTTATAAATAACGTTTATATCTTTTGCTTCTGGTGTTAACACCATTAAAATCGTACCAACAATAAATGTTAAAAAGAACATTAGAACATTAAAGTAAATTTTTCTTATATTGGCTTTTTCAATTATTTTTAATTTTTCTTTAATTAAAGGTGTTTTGGTTAACTTAATTGTTCCGTTAGAAGGTTTTTTCATCCCACTAATAACATATTCTAAGTCAGTTTGACCATTGCCTTCAACTCCAGCAATAGCAACTATTTCACCGCTTCTAATTTGTAATGAAACATTTTTAAGGGGTTTTTCACCTTCTGTAGAAACATTTTGTACATCTAAAATAATTTTATTTTTCGTTGTGTCGGTATATTCATTACGGGCATTTTCAACTTCACCGCCAACCATTCGGTTAGCCATTTCTTCAATTGAAACATCTTTAACGGCAAAATTACCTGTAACTCTTCCATGACGAATAACAGTTGCATTGTCAGCAACTTCTTTTATTTCACCTAATTTATGTGAAATAAATAAAATTGTTTTACCTTGTTCTTTAAATAATTTGAAAGTATTTAAAAGACCTTGGATTTCCTGGTCTGTCAGAACAGCTGTAGGTTCATCAAAAATTAAGATTTCTGAATCACGGTAAAGCATTTTCATAATCTCAATTTTTTGTTGGGTGGCAACTGTTTCAGTACCTGTTAGTTTATTTAAGTCAAAATGTAAATCAAACTTATTTTGAATTGTTTTAATTTTTCTAATTGCTGGCGCATAATCAATAACACGAGTATTTTTATTGATATCTTCAGCACCAAGGACAATGTTTTCTAAGTTGGTATAAACATCAACTAATTTAAAGTGTTGGTGCACCATACCAATACCTAAAGCATTAGCATCATTAGGTCCTTTGATTAATACTTCGTTATTATTAACTTTAATAACACCATTATCAGGTGAATAAAGCCCGAATAAAATTGACATAAGGGTACTTTTTCCAGCACCATTTTCACCAATTAGCGCATGTATTGTTCCTTTTTCAACTTGAAAACTTATTTCTTGGTTAGCCTTAATAGTTCCAAAGGACTTAGAAATATTATTAAATTCAATAGCATTAAGTTTTTCCATTTTAACCTCCTTTCACTAGATATAATAAAAAGTAAAGGTATCATTTGAAGAATTAAACCGCCATCAGGCGGCTTAATAAAATAACTTTTTGAATAAATTATTGATTTACTGCAGCTAAAAGTGTATCAACTAATGTTTTAATTGAGTTTTCGTCGGTAGCAGCTTGTGATTCTTTAGTAGCTTTTGGTGCACTAACAAATGCTTTGTCATCTGCTGAAAGTGCGTTGAATTTAGTTTTAGCTTCCTCAATAGCAGCTTGCATTTTTTCTCTCTTAGCTGTATCTGCAATTGTTGAAGGTGCTAGACCTACTCAACCGTCACCAAATCCACCATAGTAGTTATTTTTGTCACCTTGTTTGAAGGCTGAAATTTTGGTTTCAAGTGCTTGAATTCCAAATACTTTAGCTAAAATAATGTCATATGTTGCTTGTGCAATATTCTTTAGTACTGAAGTAGCAAAGTAACCTGAACTAGCTGGAATTGATTTAGATTGGTCAACGTCAACTCCAACAACTAATTTATCACGGTATGATTCATTACTTGTAACTGATTGTACTGTTTGAGTTGTTGCAGGTCCAGCAACTGGGTAAACAATTTTAGCACCTGTACCTAACATATTGGTAATTGCAGAGTTTTGAGCGTTATTAGCTTCAAATCCTGCATTTAAATTAATACTATCAGCATGTTTTGTTTTTAAAGTTGGGTTCGCATCATTTCATGCTTTAATACCTTTTAAATATCCGGTAATAAAGTCTGTAACCCCAAAGAATGCTCCCCCACCTAATGTAGCAACTTTTCTTGAATCTGGTGCACTAGCAAACTCTGTTGATAAGTATTTTGAAAGTGCATATCCAAGTTGTCATGATGCTTGGTTAACATCAAAATTAAGTGCGTAGAAGTATTCATAGTCAGTTTCTACAGTAAAGTCAATTCCGATAATAACAACTTTCTTTTGTTGTAATTTTGCTTTATTTGCTTTAATGAATTTACTAATTTCTTCGCCGTGGGCAAATCCTGGTAAAACAAGTACATTAGTACCAGTATCTACAGCAGTATTATATGATTGTTGATATGTATCTTTACGTGGTTTTACTGTAACAAACTCAAATGATTGTTCTGTATCTGATTTTTGAGTTTGATCACCAATAGCATTTAACGCTTCTCAAGCTGATTGGTTGAATGATTTGTCAGTAACGTTACCTGTATCAGTAATTAAAGTAAATTTAATGTTTTTTGCTTTAATTGCTTCTGATTGAGCAAACTCATGAGTTAAAGTTGAGTTTGTTGTAAGTGCTGCAACTCTTTCTGAAGATCTTACATAGTCACTATCACGTCTGTGGTATCCAGATGTTCGAGTTTGAGAACCCCCACAAGAAACCGCAACAGCTGGTACTAGGAATGTACTAATTCCAGAAATTGTTAATAATAATTTTTTAAATTGCATAAATGCTCCTTTTTATAGTTTGATTGAAAATATATTTAATTTATGTGCTTAATAATATTATACACAATTATTGATTTTAATAAACATAACTTAATAGTTAAATATTACTTTTTTATTGAAATTATTGCGAAGTTTTTTTAGCCTCTTCCGGAATATTAACTATTTGAGTTTTGTATTTATCTGCATTTAAATATGAAGATAAGGCGCTTTCAAATTTATTTTGGTTTAGTGATGCTCCGGATGCTGAGACCTTCTTAGCATATTCAATTAAGGTATCAATATATTTATCACCTTCATATGCTAAAACTACTCCATCATTAGCATCAACATTTAACATACCATATCCATCACCACCTGCCAAAATAAAGTCATTTGTAACAATGTAGTAATTTTGATTTGGATCAATAGCTTTGTTATTTACCTTAAAGCTTGATGTATCTGCTTCTCAAACATATTCTTCTAATTGCGTTTTAGCATTTAGTTTTTTAACTGCATTAACAGTGTAAGAAATGTTGGTAGATAGTTGGGCAAAACCACCAGCTTTACCAGCACCTAAACCATGTTTTAAAGCTTCAATAACAACCGAACCTTTAACTCTAACAGCAGCGATTCTATTGCCAAATGGACTGACTGCTAAAGCATCTCCACGTGATATTTCACCTTGTTTTAGGTCAGAACGTAATCCGCCACCATTTAGAAGGCCAATAGTATTATCTAAAGTTCCAACTTCAAAACCTTGTCTTGAACCCCAAGGTTCTTGAGTTACAAATCCTCAAGCTAGCGCATCAGCAGCATAAGTTCCGAGGCTTGTAGGCATTAATCTACCTTTCCAGTATGAAGTTCCATCAATGTTTACACTGGTCACGTGTTCAAATACTCCTGGAGAATCAAAAGCTTTAACTGAGTTTTCTTTAGCAAACACAGTTTTTAGACGCGCTAATAATTTATCACTTAAATTAGCATTGTAAATTTCAATTTGACTAATATCTCTTAAAACTTGGAAAACTTGAGTAATTTTTCCAGTAGAAGTATCAAAAGTTATGTCAATATCACCTAAATATTTAGTATATGCTTCAGTTTGAGTTATATAAATATTTTTAGTATCAGTTACTTTATCCTTGTTATTTATTGGAACAAATGAATGGCTGTGGCCATCAATAATTAAATCTAAACCATCACCAGCATCTTGTTGTGCAAGATAATCTGATGTTCAAGTTGCATCGTTTCTACCTGTTCCAAGGTGAGTGGCAGCAATAATTAATTTAATTTCAGGGTTGTTTTGTTTAATTTCATTAACTGCTTTTTTTAGTTCATCACTTGGTGATCTAAATTCAACTAGTGCCGAATTTTTAGGGTGCGAAGTATAAACTGTATCAGGGGTTGTTAAACCAATGATTGCCACTTTGATTCCGCTTTCTAATTCTTTGATAATGTATGGTTTAAAGACTCTTTTACCAACTAAATTTTGATCATAACGATCTGGTTTGTTGGTTTCATTTGCATAATCTTTGTAGTATACATTAGCTGAGATAAATGGCATTTTAATACCCTCTTTATCTTGAGAAGTGCTTTCATTTAATGCCAAAATATGCTCTAAACCATAGTCAAACTCGTGGTTACCAACAGTAACTGAGTCATATTGCATATATTTAGCAATTTGTGAAATTGTTTTTCCTTTATCCGAATCTGATAAAGGTAAACCTTGAATCATATCACCTGCTGATATTAATAAATCACGTTTCTTATCAGCAAGGTATTTACTGGTTTCCACCATACCAGCATATTTGTTGTATTTAGAGTCATCAAACTCAATTCTTCCATGTTCGTCATTAGAGTGGAAAATCTTTACTGTTCTTAAAGTTGAATTTTCAGATTTTTCTGCTTCTCTTAAACGAGTAAAGAAATAATTGTAATTATGAACTAATGGGGCTAGTTTTGCTTTAGCATTAAAAAATAAATCAAAGATTTTATCTTCAATAGCTGTTTTTTTTGTTTCATCTTTTTCAGATGAAAGTTGTGCTTTTAATTTATCAAGTTCTTTTGCAAAAGTATCAATTGCTTCGTTGTAACTTAGATTATTTTTTCTATATAAGTCACGTCAGTGTTCTGCAGAATAAACTGGTTCAACACGTGGTATACCTGGATCACCAGCAATAGGTTTATTACTTCCAGAACAAGATACAACAACTGCAAAACCTGATGATAATGCAGAAATTGTAGATAATTTAAATAGTAATTTCTTGTATTTCATAAATAAGCTCCTAATATATTTTATGTGTATATTTATATTATATAACATCTATAAGAATATGCAATTCATACAACAAGAAAATATTTTAAAATTAGCATTTTTAAAATCAATCTATTTAAATTAAAAATCATATGCAATGTTTTTGCATATGATTTGTTAGTTAAACTGAGATTGATATAAATTGTAGTAAAAACCTTTTTCTTGCAATAATGATTCGTGAGTTCCTCTTTCGATAATCATTCCATCATTAACTACAAGTATTAAATCAGAATTTTTAATTGTACTTAGCCGATGGGCAATTACAAAAGAAGTTTTATATTCCATTAACCTTAACATTGATTCTTGAACTATTTTTTCAGTGCTAGAATCAATGTTTGAAGTGGCTTCATCTAAAATTAAAATATTTCTATTGGTTAAAATCGCCCTTGTCAAAGACAATAATTGTTTTTGACCTTGAGAAATATTTGACCCATTATTTTCAATTAAGGTATCATATCCATTTTCTAAAGATAAAATAAAGTCATGTGCTTTTGTCATTTTGGCGGCATTGATAATTTCTTCCCTTGATGCTTTTGGATTTGCCTTCTTTAAATTATCAATAATTGTTTCATTAAATAAAAATGAATCTTGTAATACAATTGTCATAATATCCCTTAAATTATTTGTATCAATTTCTTTAAGTTCATGGCCATCAATTGTAATGCTTCCAGATGTATAATCATAGTATTTAGACAATAAATTAACGATCGTAGTTTTTCCTGCTCCAGTAGGTCCAACAATAGCAATTTTTTGTCCCCGATTCGCAGAAAAGCTTGCTTGTTTTAATTGATATTCTTGAGAATCATCAAGGTATTTAAAGAAAACATTTCTAAATTCTACTGTTCCTTTAACTGATTTATATTCCAATTCATTAGTATTATTATTAAAAGTTTTTCAAGCATAAAATCCATATGGATCATTTGCATCAGTTTCCTCAAATTTATTAGTTTCTTGGTTTAATGATACTTTGACTATTTTTATTTTTTGATCTTTTATAACTGGCTCGGGCTCATTTAATAAATTTCCTACCCGTGTTGCTGATGCCACAGCACTTTGTGCCCCAAATATAGTACCTAGTGCATTTTGAAATGGACCTAAGAAATTTCAATTAAGGGAGATATAAGTTACTATTAAACCAGAAGTAGCAATATTAGTAGTTTGTCCCATAATGCCTGGCACACCTCAAATTGGCTCTTGCCTAAAGAAGAAAAAGGCTGAAATGCCGGCAATCACTAAAATTATACTATTTGACATTATTGAATAAATAATTTCAAAACTTCGAGAAACTAAATCACTTTTAAAACTAACATTTCTAATATCTCTGGTTAACTGTTCAAGTTCTTTTAAAATAGGTTTGTGTTTTTCAAAGGAATTAGTAATTTTTGTATTTGTTAATGTTTCTTCAACAAATGCATTCAACCTTCCAAAAGCATTACGTACTTTTTCAAAGTAAGGTTGAGATTTTTTAATTAACACCATAACACTAAAAAGCATTAGTAAAGTTAATGGTATGACAATTAATGTCAATTTAGCAGAAACTAATAACATCATTATTAAAGATAAACTAATGTTAATAACAGCATTAATAACCGCTGATAAAACTTGGTTTAATGAAAAAGCAATATTTGTCACATCACCTATAATTGTTGAAATTAAATCACCAGCTTTATTACGATCATAAAAGCTAATATTTAATTTAAGCATTTTCTTTATAATTTTTTTTCTGATATTTGTAGCAGTTCCAAAACTAACTTTAACAAAATATCTATTTTCTAAATATCTAAAAATTCCATAAATAATATAACAAGAAGCTAGGAGCACTAAAATTAGTGCAAAGCGGGTTGTATCAAAATTTTCAAAAGCACTTTTCCCGTTTGCGATAGGATCAAAAAAGGAACTTACAACTAGCCCAACTAATAAACTACCTAAAATATATGCAACGGCATTAATAAAGGAAAAAAGACCTCCGAGCATAGTTTGTTTTTTAAAATCTCTAGCGAAAGAAAATAATAGTTTGATTGCTTGCCATGATGAATATTTTTGTTTCATATCTTTCTCCTTATCTTATTGTTCTAATTGATTGTGATAAATATCTTTATATCAATCACATCTAGCAATTAGTTCACTATGACTACCTCAATCAATAATTTCACCATTGTTCAACACTAAAATTTTATCAGCATCTTTAATTGAATTAACTTTTTGAGAAATAATAACCGTTGTACATATATAATTTTGTGCAATATTTTGCACCATTTTTCTAGCTGTTAAATTATCAAGAGCACTAGTTGTATCATCAAGGATTAAAACCTTTGGATTAGTTAATAAAGTACGAGCCACTGATAAACGTTGTTTTTGTCCACCAGATAAATTTTTCCCTCTTTGCTCAACAACATGTTGAAAAGTATCGCTGAATGAGTTAACAAATTCAGTTGCACAAGCACTTTCAATTGCCTTATAAAGTTCTTCTTGTGTAGCGTCCTCTTTTGCAAATTTTAAATTACTTTCAATGGTCCCAGAATAAAGCATAGCTTCTTGAAATACAATTCCAACTTGCTTATGTAATTGTGATGAATTAATTTCATTAACTTCTTTGCCAGCAATTTTTACACTACCTTCAGAATATTTCATATTATTAACTAAAATATTAGCCAGCGTTGATTTACCAGAACCAGTAGGGCCAATAATTCCTAAGGTTTGCCCAGCTTCTAATTTAAAATTAATATTTTTTAAAGCATACTTTTCAGCAGTTTCAGAATATTTATAACTAAAGTTTTTAAATTCAATTGAATATTCACTTGGATCATTTGGCAATGATTTACCATTATATATTAGTAATTCATCATATTCACAAGTAATTACATCCATGATTCTTTTTGATGATACCCTTGCCCTAAAAAATGTCCCTAAAAACTGCCCAAACATTGAAACACCTAATGCCATCATAAACTCATACTCAATAAAAGTATTAATTTTAGCAATTAATTTACTTACATCTTGAGATGGATTAGCAGCAAGTAACCGATATCCACCATAAAAAATAAACACAATAACTAAATTAACTGCAAAAAAGAAAAACGGCATACTAATGGAAAAAATATTAAAAATATTAATTCCGTTTTTCTTCCATGCTTTATTTGTTTGTTTAAATTTTTGATATTGTTGTTCTTGTAAATTGTATGCTTTGATGAGTCTTGCTCCACTGATTATCTCATTAACTGATTTAGTATTATTATCAATAATTGTTCGACCCTTAATAATTAAAGGCATAACTTTTACTAAAATATATAAAATCGAACCAACAATTAAAGGAACAATTGCAACAATCGTTCAGGTCAAGGTTAAATCTGTTAAAATTGCAAATGTTAATCCAAATGCTATAAATAATGGTGCTTTAATTAAAGCGCTTGTAGCTCCAACTAAAAACTCTCAAAAAACTGCAACGTCATCAGTAATTCTGGTTATCAAAGATTCAGCACTAAAATGTGAAATATCTTTTAAGCTAAGTTTTTGATATTTGGCATATAAAATATTCCTGTAAAATTCAGAAGCATTTTCGCCAGCTCATATTATTATAAATAGACTCACAAATGATGTTAAAGCGCCGCCAATTATTAATCCTATTGTGCTCAATAATAAAAATGTAAATGCTGAAACAAAGTCTTTTGAACTATAAATTACATTTTTAAAAACTTCAATTTCATACAATTCTTTTTTATCGATTAATAGTGGTAAAAATTGCGATATGAAAATTGGAGTTAACATTGTTAACCCAACATTAATGAATAAAAGTAATACACCAAATAAAAATTGAATTTTGATTTTTCTTGGCAAGATTTTTAAAGTTTTTATCATAAAAACCTCTTATTCTACTTATAACTAAAATTGTTATAATATAATTATTTTATTAAATTATTTAAAAAAGTTATAAAAAAAATGGCGATCACGAGAGGATTCGAACCTCTGACCACAAGCTTAGAAGGCTCGTGCTCTGTCCTGCTGAGCTACGCGACCACATGTTATAATTTTAACATAAATTAAAAAAAATCAAAAAAATTCATTATAATTTTTTAATATTAACTAAAAGGAGTAATATGCATATTTTAAAAAAACGAGTTGTTGTAGGACTTAGCGGCGGTGTTGATTCCTCTGTTGCAGCTTATTTGTTAAAAGAGCAAGGTTATGAAGTAGTAGGACTTTTTATGCGTAATTGAGATAGCCTTGCCAACAATGATATTTTAGGAAATAATAACTTAAATGATGAAGCATGCCCACAAGAAGTTGATTATAAAGATGCACTGTCTGTTGCTAAAAAACTTGATATTCCATTGCACCGTGTTGACTTTGTAAAAGAGTATTGGGATAATGTTTTTCAAAATTTTATCGATGAATATGCAAAAGGACGAACCCCTAATCCGGATATTTTATGCAATAAATATATTAAATTCAGTTCATTTGCAAAATACGCATTTGAACAATTAAATGCTGATTATATTGCAATGGGCCATTATGCTAAAGTCGAAAATGGTTATTTACTACGAGCGAAAGATCAAGATAAAGATCAAACTTATTTTTTAGCTCAATTGACTAAAAAACAGTTAGAAAAAGTTTTAATGCCACTTTCTGAGTTAACAAAATCAGAAATTCGTAAAATAGCTGCTAATTTAGGTTTAATAACAGCCAATAAAAAAGATTCCACTGGAATTTGTTTTATTGGTGAGCGTAGTTTTGGGAAATTTCTCCAAAATTATATTCCTGCACAAGAAGGAGATATCATCGATATAACTACAGAACAAATTATCGGAAAACATGTTGGTGTTTTTTATTACACAATTGGACAACGTAAAGGATTAAATCTAGGGGGGATGAAAGAACCATATTATGTCTGTGGTCATGATGTATCGCAAAATATTTTATACGTAGCTCAAAGTTCTAAACCCGAATACTTAATTTCAGATTCATTAATTGCTTCAAATTATACTTTTAATAATCTAAATTACAATCCTGAAAATTTAAGTGCTAAATTTAGATATCGCCAAAAAGATATTAAGGTTAAAATAGAAATTTTAAATGATAAACAAATAAAAGTATTTTACCCAGATACTTCATCAGCAGTTACACCTGGACAACAAGTTGTTTTCTATGATGGAAATTATTGCATTGGCGGAGCTACTATTGATGAATTATTTATTAATAATAAAAAAATTGATTACCTTTAGGAGTAAATATGAAATCAAAAATAATTAGAGAAAAATGACTTAAATTTTTTGAGCAAAATGATCATTTAATAATTCCATCTAAAAGTTTAATCCCACAAAATGATCCTTCATTATTATGAATAAATAGTGGTGTAGCCACATTAAAGGATTATTTTGAAGGCAAAAAAATCCCACCTTCTGGAAAATTGGTTAACTCACAAAAAGTAATTAGAACTAATGATATCGAAAATGTCGGTGTCACTGCCCGCCATCATACCTTTTTTGAAATGTTAGGTAATTTTTCAATTGGAGATTACTTTAAAAAAGAAGCAATTGAATTAGCAACAAAATTTTTGCTTGAGGAATTAAAATTAGATAAATCAAAGTTATATTTTACATATTATTATGAAGATTTAGAAACAAAAGATTTATGAATTAAGCAAGGATTTAGCGAAGAACATATGATACCCGGAGATAAATCTACTAACTTTTGGGAAGTTGGATCAGGGCCATGTGGTCCTAATACTGAAATTTTTTATGACCGTGGGGAAAAATATGATAAAAGAGGTATTGAGCTTTTAAAAAATGATATTGAAAATGATCGTTATGTCGAAATCTGAAATATTGTATTTTCAACTTATAATTCAGATGGCGAAGGCAATTACACAGAATTAAAACAAAAAAATATTGATACTGGGGCAGGTTTTGAAAGAATTGTTTCGATCATGCAAAATGCTCCTACTAACTTTGATACAGATTTATTCCTGCCAATCATCCACCAAGTTGAAAAATATACAAAATATCAATATCAAACCCAAAACTACTTCATTAAAGATACTAAACAAACTGAAATTAACACATACTTTAAAGTTATTGCCGACCACATGAGATCAGTTGTTAATGCAATTGCTGATGGAGCAAAACCATCTAACGTGGGCCGTGGCTACATAATTCGAAGATTAATTCGCCGCAGTTTATATTTTGCAATCTTACTTAATATTCAAGAACCGATCCTACATAAATTAGTAGAAACAATAAAAGAAACATTGCCATATGAATATGATATTAAACCAATAATAAAAATTATTATCGATGAAGAAGAATCTTTTTCAAGAACTGTTGAAAATGGTAGACAATTATTAAATAAACATATTTCAAGTGGACAAAGCATTTTTGATGGTGCCCTAGCCTTCAAATTATTTGAAACGTATGGGTTCCCTATTGAATTAACAGAAGAAATTTTAGCTGCTAAAGGCATCTCAGTAAACAAAGATGGCTATTTAGAAGCCAAAAAACTACATGCAGATTCAAGCCGGGGAACTAAAATTTCGGGTATGGATAAAGTTATTAATTCACTAACTTTAATAAAACAAAAAATTGATAATTTTATAGGTTATGAATTTACACATAATAAAACCAATATACTTCATCTATTAGATGCTGATGCATTTCAAGATTCAATTAACGGAATTGGTTATTTAATTTTGAAAGATACACCTTTTTATGCAACCAGCGGTGGTCAGAGACATGATAAAGGTTATATCTTACAAAACAATATAAAAATTCAAATACTAGATGTATTTAAAGATAAACATGGAAATCATATACATAAAGTAGAAGGCTTGGTAAACTCATCAGACCCAATTGAATGTTATGTTGATACACAAATTAGACTTGGTTTAGAAAGAAACCACTCTGGAACTCATTTTTTATTTGCAGCGCTTAGAGATGTTCTAGGACCTGAAATTAAACAACTGGGAAGTGATAATAACGAAGAAAGACTAACTTTTGACTTTCCAGCTGATTCAAAACCCACTATTGAACAAATTAACCAAGTTGAAAAATTGGTAAGAAGCTATATTAAATTAGATGCACACAGACATTATTTAAATATGACTACTAACCAAGCTAAAGAAATGGGTGCTATTATGACACTAGAAGAAGCTGAATATATGAACCCTAATTCTGTAAGGATAGTAAAATTTGATAATATTACAGCTGACTTGTGCGGTGGAACTCACCTTAGTAATTCTGGAAAATTAGAAAACTTTAAAATAGTTAGTGTAGAAAAAAAATCTGCCGCTGTTTTCAGAATTCGTGCAATTTCATCACACAAGCTAGTTAATGAATATCTTGAAAACCAAAAAGAAGAATTGCTTTTAGAAGTTAATAAACTTATAAATAGAAATATAAATCTAAACGAAAACTATAAATTTAATTTAGATTTATCTGATGATTTAGAACTAGCAATACAACAACTCAATAAAGCAATCTCCTTAATCAGAAATGATTATGTTAAATTACAAAAAGAAAAAGAACAATCTACACTTTTTTCATATGATGAAATTAATTTTAAAAATGTGTCAAACCATAAATATGGATTTATAAAAGTTGCTGCAAATGAAAATATAAAAGTGATAGCAACTACACTAAGAGAAAAATACCAAAATTCAACTTTCTTCATTATTAATGATTTAGAAACTCCAATGCTTGTTGTAGCTTCCAAGACACAAAATTCTAATTACCTTGCCCAACAAATATTTAAAGAATTTGGTGGCAAAGGTGGTGGGAATGCAATTTTATCCATGGGTAAAATAGCAAATACAACAAACTTGGAAATATTTATCCAGGAAAAATTAGTATGAGAAAATTAGGATTAGATATTGGCACTAGAACTTGCGGAGTTGCCATAACTGATGAATCAGAAATTATTTCCTCAAATTTGGAAACCCTTCGCTACAATGAAAAAGAAGCTAGCAAAGAGATAACCAATTACATTAGCCAATTATTAAAAACTCATAAAATTGATGGATTGATTATTGGATACCCCTTAAAAATAGATGGAGCCAAAAGCGCTACAACTTTATATGTTGAAAAAATTATTAATCATTTAAAAACAAACATAAATGTGCCAATTTTGCTAATTAATGAACAATATTCCACAAAAAAGGCGCATGAAATTATGCTTAGTGCTGGATTAACTAACCAAAAACGCAAGAAACATAAAGATAAAATAGCTGCCCAATTAATCTTAGATGATTATTTAGAATACTATAAAGATAGACAGGAGATACCATGACTTGAAGAACTATTTTAATAATTTCGGCTGGTGTTGCAATGTTTTTAGGTTTCGGAATTTATATTGGGATCTTAATTTGAACCAAGAAATATACCAAAAAATATATAGATAAATTACAACGCGAATCATTAGAACAAATTAAATCGTTGCGTAACGATATTGGGATTTTGCCTTTTGAATTAGAAAATTATTTTAAATCCAATGTTAATCCATATGATATTGAAGGTATGATTAATACAATATTTCTGAATAATTATCAAGATAAGTTAATCTTGGCAAAAGAAGAAGAATTTGCTTTTTCGTGTTTAGCGATAAAAACCAAAGGCACAATATATTATGATATCAACAACCTCAATTTAAATAAATTAAATCAAGGACGTTTAAATCACCCTAATTTATATACTAATCCAATTAACATTTATGATAATCATGTAATTGATTTCCTTGGTGTTTTTAACACTTCATATGAATTAAATACAATTTATAATATGTTTTATTCAAAACTTAAGCCAAATGGAATGATTTGCATTTCGTTAGAAAAAATCAAACGTAAAGAACTTAATATTTTTATAAGTTTTCTAAAAGATAAAAAGATTAACTATGAGATATCATACTTTTCATCAAGATTTTTATTTATTACGAATAAAAATCTTGAAAATATAGTAAAATAAAAGGAATATTACATACTCAGGAGATATAATGAGCGAATTAAACAATAATAAAATACATTTATCAAAAGAAAAATATGATGAATACCTTAAAGAATATAATAAATTAATTAGTGTTGAGCGCCCTGCAGTTCAAGAAGCCTTAAAAGAAGCCCGCGCACAAGGTGACCTTTCTGAAAATGCTGAATATGATGCAGCCCGTGAAAGACAAGGAATCGTCGAAAGTAGAATTAAAGAATTAGAAGTTATTATCGATCGTGCCATTATTATTGAATCAAATGCAAATAGAAAAAATAATAATGTAGACATCAACACTGAAGTGGAATTTTATAATATTGATAAAAACACTACGCATTCCGTTAAAATAACCGGTTCACATGATGCAAATCCTTTTGACAATAAAATTTCAACCCGTTCACCATTAGCAACAGCAATGCTTGGAAAGACTATTGGTGATGAAATTGAAGTAGAAGCTCCAATTAAATATACTATTAGAATCTTATCAATTAAACATTTATAGAAATATTCAATCACTAGATCATGCCCAAAATTTATTGCACATGATCTTTTGTTAATCTTTTTATTTATACAATATCAAAAAACCAACAAATAAACTACTTTATTAATTTAATCCATATGTAAAATTTTATTACATATGGATTTTTATTAGTTTTCTATATATATATATATATATATATTATATTATGGTAAAATTATGCAATAAATTAAACAAGGAGGTTTTAAATGACAAAAGATAAAAAAATAGGTTTACTTTTATCTGTAGCTATGATCGTTGGATCAGTAGTCGGGATTGGTATCTTTTTCAAAAACGGTTCTATTTCGCGGGCTACTGATGGAGATGGTTTAAGCTGATTATTTGCATGAATCATTGGAGGACTTATTTCAATGTGTGCTGCTGTATCATTTGCTGAAATAGGTTCGTTTAAAAATGGTAAGTTATCTGGATTAAGTAATTGAGTTTGCAAAGTAACTAAGAATGAAAAATTAGCTTACCATAATTCGCTAGGATATTCAATATTTTATTGAGGTATTCTAAGTGCAGTATTAGGAATTTTTGCATCTGAAGCATTCTTTTATTTCTTAATATTAGCTGATGTTGAATTTGCAAAATCTGTTACATTAGTAACACACGTCTTTGTGGGATTGTTCATAACAATTATTTATATCTCTTTAAATATATGGTCATACCAAGTAACTGCTAAATTTCAATTTGTAATTACAATTATTAAATTTATACCTTTATTTGCTGCGCTATTTATTGGAATTATTTTTCCAACAACTCATAATAATGATGGGACAAATGCATTTTTAAAAAATGCATTCTCAATTAAAGGTATTGTGGCAGCATTGCCAGCTGTATTATTTGCTTATGATGCTTTTTTAGTTTCAAACTCTATGTCTGAGAAAACTAAAAATCCTACAAAAACACTACCAAAAGCAATTTTAATTGCTATGACATTTATTGTTGTTCTTTATTCATTAATTGCAGTTTCATCGATACTGCACTCATCTGGTTCAGTACATGGTGTATTAAATGACTCTTTACCAGATAAATGAAAAACAGGCATTACTACCGCTGTAATCTTCTTTATCTTCTTATCTGCGTTAGGAGTTACTAACGGTATTTCAGCTGCCTTTGTTAATGAAATGCGTATAAGTGTAAGGAATAAATTTTTATTTGGATCAAGCTCATTATTAAAGAAATTTGGTGAATTAAAAACTACTATTATTTACATTGTATTAGTTCATGCATTTTACTTTTTAACAATTTTAGTACCAACTTTATCATTAAATACTGATATTATATTAGATGCAGTTTCAAACTTCACTACTCTATTCTTCTTCATTATTTATGGTTTAGTTATACTAAAATATACCTTAAAAAGAAAATCATATTCAGAAACAAAAAAAATGAATGATTATCTATTTTACATTAGTGCAATATTGGCAGTACTTGGAATTTTATTTGTTGAATCTTCATACTTATATTTCCAATTTGCAAACCTTGCCTCAGATAAAACTAACCCTTCAGGTTGAGGTGTTTTCTGAGATAATGGGAAAAGTGAATTAATTAAAAATTATGTGCCTATTTTACTTTATGTAATAACATTAGCATTTCTTATAGCTTTACCATGAATTAACTACTCTTTAGAAAAAGCAGTCTTCAAAAGAGATATCATAAAAGATTTTATAAGTTCTACTGATATTATTGAATAAAACTAAAAGATATTCATTATAATGAATATCTTTTTAAATACAAAAACCTTTAGGTATTATCCTAAAGGTTTGTTTTAACATTATTTTTTATTGATAAATAATTTAATAAATTTTTCAATTTCAACAAAGATTATTAAACCAAGTCCTAAAATAATTGGGATAAACCAATACACAACGTTATAATTTTTAATTTGTGAAATTTCAGCCATTTTAAAGACATCTCTTACTCCTGGAGTAAAGGCGGCAAATAAAACACAGATTGTTGAAAAAATTGTTGCTAAATAAACTAATTTATATTTAGTTCAACTAAACATAAAGATAGATTTTTTAGACATTAGATTAAGAGAGTTGAGACTAGCCCCAATGCCTAAGGTAACAAACATACTTGTGGAAGTTAGCCTAATAAATTGATCACCTGCAATATTTTCACTTCTTGCATAAAATGCAACGATTACATATGATAAGATTGAGAAAAAACTTAAAATTAAACTATAAATTACTAAGTTCTTCCCCATACCACGTGAAAAGATACTTTCGGTTTTTTTAAATGGTTTACGTTTCATAACATCAACATCATTAGGACTCATTCCTAATGCGATAGCTGGTAAACCATGGGTTAATAAGTTAATTCATAATAATTGTGAAGCAGAAAGAATAATTAAATCCTTTCCTTGAATATCATTTTTAAAGATAAATGATAAAACAAATAGTCCAATTAACATTACAACGATTTCAGTAAGCGAAGATACTAATAAATTTAATATAACTGATTTAATACGGTCGAAAGTTTCGCGGCCACTTTTAATTCCTTTAACAATCGTAGTAAAATTATCATCCGTTAAAATAACATCTGCAGCTTGCTTAGAAACATCTGTTCCAGTAATTCCCATAGCAAGGCCTACATCACTTGCTTTTAAAGCTGGAGCATCGTTAACTCCGTCTCCCGTCATTGCGACAACTTTATCATGCGATTGCCATGCTTTTACAATTCTTAATTTGTCAGCTGGGCTTACTCTTGCATAAACAGAGATATGTTTAACTTCGTTTTTTAATTCTTCATCAGACATATTTGCCAGGGTTGTTCCGTTAATTGATTTATCTCCTTCTTGTGATATTCCTAATTCTTTTGCTATTGCTAAAGCAGTAGTTAAATGATCACCAGTAATCATAACTGGTTTAATTCCACCTTCTCTAGCTTCAATGATGCTCTCTTTAACACCTTGTCGAGGTGGATCGATCATACCAACTAAACCAAGAAAAGTTAAATCTTGTTCATCTTCTAAAGATAATTTAGTTTTATCATTAGAAACATCTTTGTAAGCTAAAGCAATTACTCTATAAGCTTGCTTTGATCATGATTCAATTTTTTCATAATATTTTGTATCTACATTTCTAGATTTACTTAAAATTACATCAGGAGCACCTTTAACAATTATTGTATTAAAATCATTTTCATTGTTAACTAAGATACTCATTACCTTACGATCGCTATCAAAAGGTAATGAATCTAATCTATTATGCTTTAAATAAAAATTACCTGCTGAAATATTATTTTTCATTCCATAAATTAAGATTCCTGTTTCAGTAGGATCTCCAACTTCTTCATATTCTCCGCTTTCATTTAAAACAACAGATGCATCACAACATGCCACAAAATAAGATAAAGCTTTGGAATTAACAAGTGAACTAGGGTTAGTAACATCCTCAAATTCAACCACTGTCATCTTATTTTCAGTTAGTGTCCCAGTTTTATCTGAACAAATAACATTTGTAGCGCCTAATGTTTCAACTGAAGGGAAACTTTTAATAATAACATTTTCATTAGCCATTTTTGAAACACCAATAGCAAGCAATACAGTGGTAAAAGTAATTAACCCTTCCGGTATTGCTGCAACAGCAAGCGAAATACCTACGATTAGTGCACTAGAATAAGTTTCTGGTTGATTTCAACCATTTGGTATTAATAAAGTATTAGTAATAAGTAATTGGGTGATTGTGGTGATAAATAATAGAATAACACCACTAATACCAAAGATTTTACTCAATTTATTTAATTTAATTTGTAATGGTGTTAATTGTACTTCTTGAGTTTCAATTAAAGTATTAATTTTACCTATTTCTGTTTTTAAACCTGTTTCAGTTACTAAGATAACTCCACGACCTGTAGTAATGTAAGTTCCAGAAAATAAATAATTACTTCTTTCCCCAAGTGGAAGGTGATCAACATCAAGTTCAAAATTAACTTGCTTATCTACTCCAGTAGATTCACCAGTTAAAGCTGATTCAACTGCTTGAAGCGAATAAGATTCAAGCAAAATACCATCAGCACTTACATAATCGCCAGCTTCAACAATTACTAAATCACCTGGAACAATTTCGCTAGCAGGTAATGAAATTGTTTCTCCATTACGAATAACCTTTGAATTTAATTGATTATTTTTTTCGAGTGCTTTAACGGCTTGATCACTTTTTATTTCCTGGTATGTTCCAAGACATGAATTTAAAACAATGACAATTAAAATAATAAATGGTTCAACAAAACTAATTACAATTTCAGTTGTATCAGGTTTATGATTTGCACCAAATGTTTCATAAAATGCAACTGATAAACTAAAAATTGCGGCTATTAAAAGCAAAATAATCATAAAATCTTTAAATTGAGATAAAAAGATTTTAAAGATACTTTTTTTCTGAGTAATTCTTATGGTATTTGGTCCATATTTTTCTAAAAAGTCTTTTGCTTGTGCAGATGTTAAACCAAGACGCTTTTTAACATATTCTTGATTCAGATTTTTATTCAAAATTCCTCCTTAATTAAATATTATGCATATGGAATTGCAAATAATATTAATGAAATAATTATATTCAATAATATTATTAAAAATAATGATTTTAGCTTCTTTATTAAATATCACGATGCTGGTATGCCTAGCAACACATAAATTTTTAATAAAATATTTTTATATCCTGAAAATACTTCTGAGGTAGGTTTTTGTATCAAAATATAATTATCGCTAGTTTTATTAAACGAAAGTTGAGGCTCAAAAATAACTAAAAATAATTGAATTGCGAGTGCAAACATAATGCCAGCCACTAATGGTTTCATTATAATTAATAAATTTTTCATATATGTATTTTTCTTAAATTTATCAACATATTTCATGGCTAAAACCATAATGATAATTGCTGGTAAGCAAAATATAACATAGGTTATTAAAACAGCGATAATCATTCATCACTCATTATTAGCAACTAAATATCCTGTTATAAACCCAAATTTAGTAGATACAACTCCGGGTGTTGTATTTGAAACAGTAAAAATATTAATAATCTTTTCTTCACTAATACCTAAATCAAATTGATTATTTAAAAATTTTCAAAATCATTCAAATACAGGCATAAACACCTGCCCCCCACCAAATACTGATAACGATATCAATATTAAAAAAGGAATTGAAAATAATAATGCAATAAACATATTATTTGCTCTTTCGCTTTCATATTAGATAAACAATGCTGTAAACGAGTATAACACAAATGATCGCAAGAACCGGGGTATTGTATGGACTTGGGATAAATAAACAAAATGCCAAAGAAAAAATAAAAATAATAATTCAAATTGGGCTTTTCATTCCTTGCTTTGCTTGCTTTAAAAATCGATATCCAAAATCAAGCAAGAAAGCAATAATTGAAACAAGCACACCAACTGAAATAATTTTTACATATTCAAAAGGTATTTTATTAAACATTAGTAAAATTCCAAATGCAACTAAGATATGCGGCAAAATACCTAGCAAGGTTACTAAAGTTCCTTTTATTCTGCCTAGCTTCTTAATTGCTATATAGGAAATAGTTTGAACTACTGAAGCCCCGGGCAACATATTAGTAACTATTACAACTTGGTTAAATTCTTCATTATCTAGTCACTGTTTTTTATCAACTACTTCTTTTTTAATAATTGGCATTAAGGCATTACCACCACCAAATGCAATAAAACTAATTTTTAATATTAATCAAAATACAATCCAAAAATTTACTTTTTTCTCCATATGCTCCTTAAAAAAATATTATTTAGATACTAAATAATATTTTTAAATTAAGCTAAGTATAATGGTATATAAATTAATGATATTAGGTAGTAAAAGGTATATGTATCAACAATGAAGTCATTGTAAAGACTTTTAAATAATTTTTGTTTATTAAGTGTCGGCTTTCAATCTAAATCCATAAAGTAAAAATCACTTGAAAATTCATAATAAATGTAATTCCCTAAAGATGTGATTGACAGCTTTCTAACTTTTGAATTTTTATTATCTTTAAATCTTTTTAATGATGTTTCCATCGCTAAAGGAGTGTACATCATTCTAATTTTAAGATCATCATCACTTCTTGGTACAAAAACTTTATTAAATTCCTTATTTTCTAATTTTATGTCGTTAAATAACTTTTTATATAGTTTCTTATGATTTTGATTATTAAATAAACTGAAGTTAAATGCTTTTTCACCCAAATTAGTTGTATCAATCATTAAAAGACATGAATAATAATGCTCAGTTTTTCGGTTACCCTTAAAATCAGTTGTTACTCTTTCTCATTGTGCATTTCTTAAATAAGCAGGATATTTCTTATCTAAGTTTCACATTTTCTCAGGACCCATTCTTAAAACATAAGCGTCATCAGGAACTTCATATCTATGGCTTTGAAAAGCAGATTGATTGATAGCGGTTTTGGCAGTTGCAGTTTTATAACCAATAAAATTAAAATTAGGGTCTAAAATTGCAAATGAATCTCGGTAAAGTTTTTCAACATTAATACGATCTTCCATATTTTGAAAAATTAAATCTTTAAGTCTTTTGTATTTTCTATATATCAATACAGTTGCAAAAAATAATATTGCGCCAAGAATAATTAAGACAAATCCAGAAATAATCACAGTTCATAGATTTTCCCCTTTAGGTGCTGCTGCAAAAACAATGAAAGCTATTAGAATTAATAAAACCCCAATGCCAGCAGTTGTATAACCGGCTAAAGCTCATTTCTTAGCTTGTTTATATTCTTCACTATCAAAGGCATTCTCAATAGCTGCATTAAATAATGGTATTACCTTTTCATCCACTTTATCTTTATAAGTTTCAAAAGGCATATAATCAGATACTATTTTCATATAAATTCTCCTTTATTTATATTTATTTATATTTATATTAGTAAAATAATTATAACAAATTTATAGTAATGGTTATAAAAATAACTATAATAATAACATGTATAAAATTAAAAACTTATTTATTTCAACAACAGATACAGTTGTTGGCATTGGAGGGGTTGTAAATCAGCAAACATTGGATGAAATATATCTTGTGAAAAATCGAGACTTAAATAAAAAAATAATAATTTTAGTTAGCGATTATAAGCAACTTACACCATTCCCTGAATGAAACAAAAAAGCACAAGAAATTGCCCAAAAATTTTGACCTGGACCAACTACAATTATTGTAAATGACCAAGGTTTTCGCATGCCTAATCATCAAGGGTTATTGGATCTCATAAATAAAATTGGTCCAATATATATGTCAAGTGCGAATATTTCAGGATATCCTCCAATTAAAATAGAAGAAGCAAATGCAATTTTTCCACAAATAGAAAAAGTTTACAATTTTGGCCCAGGATCAGGAGTTCCAAGCACAATAATTAATTTAGATACTAACGAAATAATAAAGAGGTAATATGCAAGAAAAAATTTATATTAACTGGAGCACATTTAAACGGGTTTTTGCATTAAACCCAACATTAATTTTCAATACCGAAAAAATTATTGAATACCTAAATAATCAAGGCAATTCAAAAATAGATATTGATGAATCTGAAGATGAAGTAAGTTTATCAAACCAATTTGAACAACTACACGAATTAATGCTTGATTATGATGAGACCAATACAGATTCATATATTGAAATATTGGCTTCTAATTACCCAAAATATAAACAAAAATCTGAAGAGTTTTTAATACAAACTCTCAACCTTTCAAAAGAAAATATCAAAGTTATATCCTTACAATCTAGCAAAGATATAAAAATATTTCAAACTATAGAGGCAATAAATAATTCTATTAGTTTAAACCAAGAATTACTTATTATAAACCCTGTAATAGGTTTTGATAAAGTATCAAACCTTAATACATTTACATTTTTATATAATCCTTTTGCATTGCATATTAAGCAAGGAAAAATAATTGCTTATTTATTATCTTATACTTCAGCATCTAAACCTGAAACTTATTACCTTTCATATTATTTATACTGGCTATCAAATGAGCTAGGTTTAGAAATATACGACATTAAAAATATTATTATTGATCCACGGACCAAGATCTTTGGGCGCCCACAAAAAAATAAAATTAATTTTTTAATCACACAGGCAGCTTGAATATCTAATTCAATTGTTAAAAGTCGAAATAATCCTTATTTAGATTATATAAATGATTTAGAATTTTTCTTTAAAAAATCTGGTTTAGGTCTTCAATTTTTAAACAAAAATTATGAAAATGATTCAATTCATAATTATCCTATAAATTATCAAAACCAACAATTTGATAATAGCTTTATTTCTTGTGCCAAAAATAAAAAAATAGTTCAAGATATCTGAGTAATTAATAAAGCATGTTATAAAGAATCAATGCTTTCATCTTTAAATAATTTTTATAATTCAATTAAATACGAAATAGATTCAGATAAATACATTGGAGATCAAAGTTGGCAAAATATCTTTTATGGTTTTGAAATATATCCTAATCACAACAAAAAAATTGTTATCCCAAATCTAAAACCAGCATCAAAAGCAAGTTCACTAAAGGAATTTTATGAATTTGAAGATTTTAGTTGGTATTTAAATATTGTAATAAAAGCATATGAAGAATTTAATGAAAATATAAATTTAAATGCTCTTTTATTTTTTGCATCTTATTATGATTCAAATGAGGCGCAAAACAATAAAATAAAACAACAAATTAATTATTGATTAAAAAATGATAATGTTAACTATCAAATAAATTATCAATGGTTAGAAATTAATGATTTTTTTATTAACGGTAGTAAGGAATTAATCGCCTTATTAAGAGAATACTTATTAAAAAAGAATAACCAAGAATATATTCAATTTTCTGGTAAATTTAAACAATCTAAAAATCTTAGATCGATAAAGAATTTACAAAACTCTATAAATGATTTTAAATCAATTCCTAATTCTTTCAATTTAGAAACCTTAAATATTATTAAACAATTGCATATTAAAGATGCAATTGTCTCTTGGTACGATTATGAAGGTTTTTCAGATATATTCCCTCCAGTTGACGGAATAGCAAGTTATAATCAAGTAGTGTGCCAAGTTTCGGTTATTACAACCAAAAATGGCATAGAACAAAGTTGTGAAAATATTGTTAAAGACCCCAAAAACATCTCGTGTCAAGATTTTGTTGATATTATTGATTCAATATACCGTGATGGTTGTGATTATTATGTTGTATATAATAAAGGATACGAAAACACACGTAATTCAGAAATTTTAAAATTAGTAAAAAATAAACTATATAAAGGCGAGGACTTTGAATTCTCACAGTGACTAATTCATAAATACAATGCAAAAACAATAGACGAAGCATGTAATATTTTTGCTAATAAAATCCATCACATCAACTCAAATACTATTGATTTAGCAGATGTTTTTACTCCTAAAAAGCAAGTTGATTTGCTAGAAGAAAATATTTTTTACTTCCAGCAAACTGATAATAACATTAAGCAAATAAAATTAGAAAGAGAAACAAATAGTTCTTTACCAATTGCATATATTCAACTTTCATATCTCAAGGCATTTTATTCAATTAAAAAAATTGAAAAATTTATTACAGAAAATAATATTCAACTAAAAAATATGATTTTTCCATATTCTGCATTAAAAATTCAAAAAGGAACAATGGCTATGAAGGAAGCAATAAATAGATTTCTTGATGCCACTAATGATTCTGTGTGAGAATATAATATAGTTCCCGAATTAAAAAAATATTGTGAAAATGATGTAAGAGCAATGATTATGGTTTATGACTTAATCATGTACTTAGCTCAAACGTTTTTTAACAATATTAGCGATTTTGAATATAAATTAAATAATACAAATGGTTTTGTTAACAATGGAAAATACCAAATTAAAGATGGTAATTTATATTTTGACTTACCACTATAGCATCAAAATATAATTTTATGGTAAAATAAAACTTAAGGACAGGGGTGCTATTACAAACGTATAGCTGAGAAATACTCTTATAAGCTGATCTAGTTAATACTAGCGTAGCGAGTCTATTTTCTCCATACTTTGTCCAGATCGGAGAAATATGAAACATCTATTTAAAAAAATAATATTTACATTTGGGCAATTGCCTTTAATCGGTGTTGTTGCTTTATCATGCACAAACCAAGAAAATAATAAAAATATCCTAAGGATAAATATCGGGGCAGGTTTAAATCCTACTCAGGTCAACGAATTTCAAACAACCCTTAATGAAGAAATTAAAAAACAAGGTGGACAATTTCAAGTCAAAATTTCTACTGAAGGTTCATTTAATGAATATAGTAAAAACTTTGATGATTTAATTAAAAATAAACAAGACTTGGTGTTTATATCACCAGGTAAAGTTCTCAACAAAAAGAAGGAAATCCAAGATAATAATATTGAACTTGGAATCCAGACTTATACTAAAGCTCTTATAGGGTCAAGTCCAGAAAATAATGAAACGTATCAAAATGGTTTAGAAAATGATCCTCTTCGCAAACTTGCCCAATCTCAGCAAGTTCTTTTTGATAAACTTCCTAGGTCCCAATGAGATGATCCAGTTAACGGTAATAATTATGCAAGTTATTTATATAACAATTTTTATTCAGGTAATTTAACTAAATACTATCGTGGGGTAATTTATATAGTCGCAGATCAACAAACAACTCAGGAAATTATCGATGCATGAAATAAAAAAGATTTGAATAAATTTTTAAGTTTTGGCTATGTTCATAGCAATGACAAAGAATCTGCAAGCAAATACATCTTACAACAAGCACTGCTTAAAAAACACTTTGGTGATCAATTCACCTCATTACTTGATTTAATTAATAAAAATGCTAATTATAAAATGGATCCAAAACCTTTAGTAAATATTTATAAAACCTCCCTAAATAACCAGAAAATCTTTTTTGATGCTGAAGGTCTTTATACTTACACTAAATACAAAGATAGCAATGATCCTTTCACGATTAACCAAGAAACTAGACCAAATCAAAAATTTACTTTTTTAACAACAACAGATCCACTTCCGAACAGTATTGGAATTTATAAAAAAAGTATTGATAAAGGTAAAATTCAAATTCTTGCAAAAGCATTAAAGTCGTTAGCAACCACTAAAAATGATTTATGAGGTCCTAGCCACGGATTTTATAGTTATGATTATATAAATGATCCAGAAAAAAATATTTGGTCAATTTTAGATAATATAGGAAATTAAAATTGTTATTCAAAAAAGTTCAAATTGCTTACAATAATTCAATAATTATTAATGGTTTTAATGCAAAATTTCCTACTGGGGAACTTTGTGGTTTAATTGGGCCAAGTGGGTGTGGCAAAAGCACATTACTTAAATCAATTTTTAATCATTCATTAGTAAAAAATGGCATAATAACATATCAAAACAAAGATGTCTTAAAATTTAATAAAAAAGAGCTCTTAAATTTCAAAAAAAGCATTTTTTACTTAAGACCGGAAAATAACTTAGTTGAAGATTTAGATTTTTATCAAAATTTACTAAGTGATTTTAGTCAATATAAAAATTGATTTTATAGGCTTTTTAAAATACTCACAAAAACACAAAAAGAACAACTGTTCAATATTTTAACAAATTTAAAGGTTCAAAATCTTGCATTTCAAAAAATATCAAAACTATCTTCTGGGCAAAAACAACGTTTAAGTATTGCTAAAATGATCTTTAATAAACCAAAGATTATTTTAGCAGATGAACCAACAAGCAATTTAGACATTGAAAATACAAAAGTTATTTTTGAACTTTTAAATCAATATAAAATAGATAGCCATGTGATTGTTGCAATACATGACTTAAATGCAGCATTATCATATTTTGATAAATTGTTTGTATTTGATAAAAAAAATAACGATATCTTGGAAATTGACCCTAAGAATTTAAATTTTGAAGACTTAAAAAAATATTATGAAACATAATAATACTTTTACAACAAATTTAAAAAAGAAAGAATGAAAGCGCAAAATCTTAATTATTCTTTCACTATTATTTTTTATATACTGTTTGTATCAAATTGGTGTTTTTAATAGTTTTTATCCTTCTGGATTTAAAAGATTTATAAACCATTTAAGAGATTTATTTACATTTAAAAATTCGCATCCTGAGTTATCTAATAAAAATTTATGAGTTTTAAATTTTGAATATTTGTTTATAACTCTTAAATCAGTTGTTGGTGGTTCAATCTTTGGATATTTACTAGCTTTTCTAACCTCATATTCAGGTGCTAAAAATATTAACAAAAATAAATATCTAGCATTTTGTATTAGGTGGTTTGTAATATTCTTAAGGTCATTTCCTTTAATCATGTATTTATTTTTATTCCAAGGTATTTTTAGTCCATATTTATCAGCATTTTTTATATTCTTTTGAAGCACATGATTATGAGTGCATAAATTCTTAATTCAAATAATTGAAAATACTGATTGTAAGTATTATTGAATTGATCGCTCATTAGGGGTAAGTAAATATTCTAGTTTTAAAAAGAATATTTACCTGCCTAATAAAAATAGATACACAATGAATATGTTGTTATCACTTGATACAAATATAAGATGAAGTTCAATTTTAGGAAGCATTGGTATAGTAGGAATTGGTTTTTGAATCGAAAACAATAAAACCCAATTTATTTATTTAGGAATTAGCCTTTTATATATATATTTAATTACAGTTTTCTTTGAAGTCTTAATGAGTCTTTATAACAATTACTTAAAAGATTATTTATATAAAGTTACTTTTAATACAAACTATCATAAAACAGTCACGTATAATTTGCCAAAATATATATGGAGCATCTTAAAACTACTGTTTTTAGTCATCTTGGTATGGAGCTTAGTTGAATTGTTTAATAATCAACATATACAATGAAATATCCTATGGTTATTTTTAAAAGATTTTTTTAATTGAGATTTTAGTGATTTAGCAAATAATTCTTTCAACGATTATTATGATTATTTTTTAATCCTAATTAATGTTTATGCTGCTGTTTATAGTGCTTATTGACTTTCTGTGCTATATTCCTTTTTTATGAGTGAAAAAACTGATAAAGTTTTTCTTTCTTGATTTTTAAGGGGATTCTTAGTATTTTTAAAAACTATACCAATAGTAGTTTTCTTTATTTTATTTAATTCTTTTTTAGATTCGTTAACGGTTTTAAACATTGTTTTATTTATAAGTGCATTTCGAACCTTAGTTAAGCATTTAGTAAGTAAAATAGATAGTTTTTCAAATGACGAAATAAACTTATATAGAACATTAGGTTTAAAAGATTTGCAAATCTATTTTCAAAAAATTTATCCAAGTATTCAAAAAGATATTTTTTCACTTATTTTCTTTGAATATGAAAGTACGTTTAGAAATGCTTTGACATATGGATTTTTTTCAAGCATTTCATTAACTTCTAAAATTCAATATTACCATGAAAGAAATATTTATAATACAACAATACCGCTGCTTTTGCCGAGCATTCTATTTTTTATAACCTTAGAAATAATTTATTACCTTTATAAAAATAATTGGAAAGTGCCAATACCATTTAACTGAACAAAGGATTTAATTAAAAAATATAAGGCAGCGGCAGAAAAAGGGGTGGTATAACTAAACACTATACTCTGTATAAAAATTATAACACAATCATAATTTTTCATAACTGCAAAATTTACAAAAATTAAGCAAAAAAAGAAGTGTATGCACTTTTAAGCTTTTTTTGCTTAATCAAGTTTAATACTTTGTATTAAACTACACGTACTCGTGCGCGCACACTTTAAAGTGTCAAAAAACACCGCATGAATTTCTAACGAAAATGCTTTTTTTAGTTTCTTTACCATATACATAGTATATGGTATTTTATTATTTTTTCCGTATGCACTTTTCACTACACTTTATAAAAACTGTATTGAAAATAGTATACACTTTTACATACACATAAAATATTATATATATTATTAAATAATATATATAAAAAGTTTTAAAAATAGCATACTTTACTGTATGTATTTTGTATACACTAATAAAAATCAAAACTAAAATTCTTATTTTTTAGTCTGATAAAATTTTTACAATTGTTTCAACTAAATAAGCTAAATCTTTTGAAAATAGGGGTTTTTATAAAGTGATTTATATAACTTTCTGCTCTTCCACCATTATAATTTTTTCTCAAAAATGTATTAAAAATGTACTCTTCATTTTCAGAAAAAGTCTTTAAAAATCCTCTTAGTTCTTTTATTTTTTTAATAAAAATTTTGTGAATTTTTAGATAATTTATTAAACTTTTTAATACTCTTTTAAACTCTTGAAAATTCATTTTTTCTAAAAAATTGTTCATTATTTTATATAAATTTTCTACTTGAAAATGTTTTGAAAATTCGCAATTTTTCTTATTTTTTGTTTTATTAAAACCAAAAATATTAAATAAATTTCTTTTAAAATGGTATAAATCATAATACCTTTTTACCCCTAATTTTTTTGAAATAGTGTTAATAAATCTTGCTCCGTCACCACTAATTATTACTTTATTTTTATCAAAATATTTACCAAAAAACTCCTTTATTTTATTGCAAATAAAGTCTAAATTTTTATATTCTTCCTTAAAAACTAAACTATGTTTATTGTTATTTTTATCGACTAAAAAAACATTTCTTATACATCTTTTTACTTTTTTACGACCCAAATTTTCTTTAAAATAGGTATCATCAATATGAATTTCTATCCTGTTTTTAATATCTAATTTATTAGAATTTTTATTAAACTTATAAGATAAATTGCCTATTTTTAAGTGATAATCTAACACATATTTTGGTATTAATTTTTGATTATTTTTCTTCCTTCTAGTTCAAATTTGTTTATTAAATTGGTTGTAAATATCTTTGTAATAATATTTATTTTTACCAATTCTTTTTGTTTCTTCATTATGATAATAAGTAAAACTTTTACCAGTACTTTTATCAGTATATACTCCCAATTTATATTCAAAAACATCACCATTTATTATTATTTTCCGCCTTTTTATTTTCTTTACTTTTCAGTTCTTAAATTCAGTTTTTTCTAATCTAATTTTGGATCTAAAAATATATTCTTCATCATTTCAATTTTTAATCATTTTTTGATTATCTATTTCAACTCAATTTTCAAATTTGCTCATATAAAAATTTTATAAAAAATAGCACTCTTTAGTGCTAAGTTCTACCTTGTAAAGGATTTCACTTTTTCTCGCTGATACTCCAAAATATCTTCATATCATTCTTCGAAAACTTTTTTAAATTTTTCTATTTTATTTACATTCTTAGAATTTCTAATAGATAAAATTTCATGAGCTAAATCTTCATCTTTTTTTTCTTTAAGAACCCATTTTTCTTTTAAAGCTGAATCTAATTTTTCTTTTGTGCTATAAATATTTTTAGCTTCTAATTCGTTTTTAGCTTCTGATTGAATCGCTTCTATAAAGCTAATATTTAAATCATTTTTTATATTTTTATTAACTTTATTTACTATTTTTTCAATATCTTCTTGAGCAAAGCTATTTGATGATAAATATATAGTTTTATTTTTACTAAAATTATTAAAATCTTCTTCACTAATTTTAAGAATTGAAGTTGTATCAATAAATTTTTGAACTTGATTATCATCTTTATTCATCGTAACTAAAATATGATTATCATTCAATTCTCATGTTTGACCTCAATAATCCATTTTATCACGCATTGATAAATAATATTTTTCATCATCTGAATCACATAAAATTAAAGCTTCATGTTCCATTTTTTCTTCAAACTCATTAAATATAATAGAATTTTCTTTCAATTCCTCTCTTAAGTAATATACATAATACTTAAATTCCTCCCTTACAGCATTTTTTATATTTTTAACTTCATCTTTAAAATCTTCATCAGTATTCCTATTTTGAATAACGTCATCTATAAATTCTTTATATTTTTTAGATTCTGATGGAGATAATGTCATTTTTTGAAAATCATAATCTAATAGTTTTTTTTCTGAATATATCATATAAGACTTAAATACTTTATCCTCATCTTCAAAAACTAAACTAACAGAAACTTTAGGAGGTTCTTGAGATAAATTTTCATATAATCCATTATAAATTTTTGTTATATCTTCATGACTTAGATCATCGCTATCTAAATAAATTACATCATTTTTATTAAAGACTTTTTCAAAATCATCTTTACTGATTTTAAATATTTGTGTTAAATCTACATAGCTATCTTTGCTTGGTAAACCTTTTTTTCGTTTTGTAATTAATATTTCATCATTAATTGGTTTTTTTAATCTTCCTTTTTGATCATAAACACTTCTTGATTTTACATAGTATAAATTATCAAAATAATCACTAAAAACTATCACTGGATGATATTTTATTTCTTTTTCAAACCTATCAAAAATAATTGATTTTTCAGTTTTAATCATTTTTCTTTTTAAGTCATCTCTATCTCAAACCATATCACTCCTTAATTATAAATTTTTATTTATAATTAAATTATAAAGTTTTTGTAGAATATTAAAAGAAATTAATTATGTTTTTTATACAATTGCTTTATAATTCTAATGTAACATCTTGAGTGCGTGCTCATTATGCGTATATGTATGTGTGCCCCCGCACACGCACACACTAAAAAATGTTTATTTAACTATAGATTGGATTAAGGAATTAATGATGAAAAGATATGATTTAATAGAAAATTTAGGTAGAAGATATCTTAAAAGTAACATTGAAAACGACGAATGGTCTTATAAAAGAGATAATGATTTAATCACGACGGAACAAGTTAATAATTTTTTAAATGGAATTAACGGAACAGAGCATTTTAAATTAGATTTAAGATTTGAGTATGAAAATTTAAGTATTTTAATAGAAACAAAAAAGAATTCTTCGACAAGAAACAAAAATAAACGACAATTAGAAATTTATTTTGAATTAGAAAAAATAATAAGACCAAGAAATCACATAATAGCAGTTTTAATTGATTTAGATGAACCGAATTTTAATGAAAGCATTAAGTATAATGCTAATAACAAAACTAAAGAAGAGTGAAATGGTTTTAAACCAAATAAAAAAATATTTGAATATTTAGATGAATTTAGTAATAAAAAAAATGATAAAAAAGAAGTTATTAAAAATACTCTTCAACTAAATGAATTATTGCATAAGCGAGATATAAAGGAAAGTATAAGGGCACAATTTGTAGGTTCTTGTTTAGTTGCTTTAAATAAAGAAGGTTTTGATTTAGAGACCGAATTAAAAAGGGCAAACAAAACAACATCGTTTTTATTAGACGAAATTGCTAAAATCATTTCTTCTAAAATTGATAGAAATGTAGAAAAAGAAAAGAAAATAAACCTTCTCACTGATGTATTAAAAGAACAAGACTTGCAAAGCTTGGAATTCCAATATCTAGAAGAAATTTTAAAATTAATAAATTTTAAAATTATCCCTTTTATAAATGATAAAACAAATCAAGGTGAAGATTTGTTAAATCTTTTTTTTACAACATTTAATAAATATGTTCAAAAAGAGGATAAAAATCAAGCTTTTACTCCTTCTCACATAACAGATTTTATGTCAGAAGCAATCGGGATCAACGGTGATAGTGTAGTCTTGGACCCTACATGCGGCTCTGGATCATTTTTAATACAGGCCATGATGAAAATGTTAAAAAACGAAGAGGATCCTATAAAAAGAGAGGATATCAAGCAAAAGCAAATATTTGGAATCGAAATTGAAGAGAAAGCATTTGCTTTAGCAGCAACTAATATGTTAATTCATAAGGATGGAAAATCAAACATAATTTTAGGAAGTATGTTTGATGATAGAATTATTGATAAAATAAAAGATAAAAAAATTACTCATATTCTTATGAACCCTCCATTTAATGCTAAAAGAATGCCTAAATCAGCACCAATTAAAAAAAATACTGGTATGGATGTTACAAAAGGGTTATTTTTTGTTTATTCAATAGCAAGTAAAATAAAAACAAAAGGGGCTTTGTTGGCTACAATATTGCCTTTATCCGTCGCGATAGGGAATGATGAAAAAATCAAAAAATATAAACAATTGATGTTAGAAGAACATAGTTTAAAAGCGGTGTTCAGCATGCCTAACGATATTTTTCACCCTGGTGCTTCAGCTTCAACATGTATTATGATTTTTGAATTAAATATAAAACATAACCCAAAAATTCCGACTTTTTTTGGTTACTATAAGGATGATGGTTTTTCTAAGAAAAAAAATATGGGTAGAATTGAAAAAGAGGAATGGAATAACACCAAAAATAGATGATTAAGTGCTTACAAAGAAAATAAAGAAATCGATGGATTTAGTGTTTTGAAAAATGTAGATTATAAAAATGAATGATTAGCTGAGACATATATGAAAACTGATTTTTCATTATTG
Organism: Mycoplasma sp. 11548; assembly: GCF_055523555.1. NCBI lineage: Bacteria > Bacillati > Mycoplasmatota > Mollicutes > Mycoplasmatales > Mycoplasmataceae > Mycoplasma > Mycoplasma sp. 11548. The sequence continues at coordinate 164,397 of NZ_JBVFVF010000001.1, read as the reverse complement.
CGAGACGAAGATTTTATAAAAACCATAAAAGATTTTATTTCATTTAAAGTTAAGGAAGGAATATAAAATATGCACATAAATTATGCTAAATGAAAAGAGTTTTTAATAAAAGATTTATTTCAAGTACAAAAATCTAAAAATTATACTCAAGAAGATATTGAAAATAGCATAGGCGGTCAAATCCCATATATAACAAGAACAGAGAATAATAATGGAGTAAAAACATTTATAAATAATGATGATGAATTATTTAATTTAGAAAAAGGTAATTGCATAACTATTGGTGGAGAAAGTGCGTTAGCATTTTATCAACCAATCGATTTTGTTAGTGGAAATAATATTTCTAAAATTTATTTAAAAAATAAAATTTTAACTGAAAATATTGCTCTATTTATTTGTACTTTATTAAATAAAGAAAGGTATAGATATAGTTACGGAAGAGCCTTTAACATTAAGAACATAAATAAAACAAGATTGTTGCTACCAACAAAAGAAGATGGTAATCCTGATTGAGATTCTATAGAGTCATACATGAATAATCTTAAAGACCAGGAAAAAACAAAAATTCATTCAATGTTGGAAAAAATGTAAATAAATTACCATAAAAACATTTGAAAGATATTTTTTCTAGATATAAAATAAAGTATGACAATAAATTTTTATAAAAAATAACAATCGTAAATTTAAAAAGTGATTGTTATTTTTTATATTAAATTTTTCAAATTAAAATATCTAATGCTCTATTTATAAAATATATTATTTAATAAGTTATTATCAATTGATAAAAATGGAAAAACTTATATAGAATATAGCTACGATTTTATTTCAATGTAAATTATTTAACCCTTTGTTTATTCATAAATTTAGGAAGTTTTACACCTAATTTTCAACCTCATTTTTTAGCTAAAATTTTAGCTACAAAAATTAATGAAATCAAAGATGCTATAATTCCTAAACCTAAAAAACTATATCCTACTATTCTTTTTGTTTGTTTAACTTTTTCTTCATCAGCTTTGTTTGTCACGGGCTTATTACTTTTGTTATTTTCTATATCTTTTTGAATTGTTTTTTCTATATCTTCTTCATTAACTTTTGGATTGTCATTAATATTAGTTATTGTTTCTGGATTTCTTTCGATTGGTAATCCTGATTCATTAATTTCTAGATCTTTATTAATGTTAGTTATTGTTTTTGGTTTTTTATCGATTGGCAATCCTGATTCATTAAACTCATTACTTTTTGACCTTGAATAGTAATTAGCTATACCACCATATCCATAATTAAATGATTTTTGTTTGATCGGTAAGATTATAAAACTCTTATAAAAAACTACGTTTTCTAAAAGTTTATCATTTAGACTTTCTAAAATAGTTTCTTTATGTTTATTTAACTTATTTATTTCTTCTATTTTAGTTGGTATAAATGGTATTAATAAAGATTTCTCCTTATCAATAAATTTGTTGTTTTCTATTCATTCTTTTGCTTCTTTTATTTTTAATTTGAGTGATTCACTTTTAAGTTCCGTGTTTTCGAAATCAATTAATAAATCTAATCAATAAATAAAGCTATTATTTCCAAATATTAAGTAATCTTGATATTCTCTTAAGTTAATCTCATTCGCTGTTTCATTAATGAATTTAATTGCTTTGTCTTTAACATCAAAAAGCCTATCTTCATTTAAAGATTTTTGTTTACTTAGTAATAAGCTTGTTAAATCATTTAAATTAACAATATCATTCTTTCCTACATTTCTAAACACAATCTCTTTATTATTTAAAATATTGGCATTTTTACCAATTAAATTTAAATAAACATCACTATTATTATTTTTCAATTTAGCTATGACAGTATCTAAATTGCTTATTTCTATATCTTTATTTAAATTGATTTTTATCGGAGATTTAACATTATATTCTTTTAAATAATCTACTATTACTTTAATAATAGCTTCTTTTATTTTAGTTTCATAAACTCTGTCTACTAATTCTTCATCAACTCCAGCATCAATTTCAAGTTCTTTTCTAACTTCTTTTTTGGCCACATTGATAACGTTATTGAAATTAAGCCCATTAAATATGTCTTTAATATCTATTGGAGGATAAATAATTTGATTTGCATGATTATCATACTCAAATCTTAAATTAGAATTTCTATATTTACCTATTCCTCTAATATTAATATTTTTTGTTAAATAGTCTTCTTGACCTTCTTGTTCAATTTCGACCTTTCCGGCCTCTTCTATAAATAATTCAGTACTTCTTGAACTTGTAAATTCTTCTATATAATAATCCTTATCATAAATAAGTGGTTTCATTTTGTTTGAATTAGTATATTTATCAATTTCTTTAATAACAAAGGATTTTACTTTTTCTATAATTAAATCTTTTTGTTCTTTAACTAAACCATTTAATGATAGCTTTTTTCAATTACTTGTATTTCCAAAAATATTATGGCTTAAAGCTTCGTTATAATCCTTTATAGCATATAAATTACTATTAATAAATTCTAAATAATATTTCCTAATATCATCATAATTTAAATTAGTTGCTGTTTCTCTAAATAATCCTTTATTATCAATGAGATATGTTAAAAATGAATTTGCTAATAAATTATTTTTAATATCTCAAAAATTAAAAATAAAATCAGATAAATCGACTTTTGAGTCAAGACCTTGAAAATTAATTTTAATATTTCTGTTTTTAATTTCCTCTAAGAAATAACTATTTGGTTTGTTGTCTTTATCCACTAGTATAAGTTGTATGTTGCTTATATTACTTTCGGAGTTCGCTATAATAACATATATCCCTTCATTAGACATATAAGAAGCCTGGCTTTGGCCTTTTAATGCATCTATCTCATTAATTTCAGGTACTTCAAGATTATTATATGTTTCACCTTCTTTTGATAATAATTTAATAACAAAATAATTTTCAACTTTATCATAATTATTAGCGAATAAATTCCTTAAAGCTCCTTTACCTAAAACACTAGCTTCTGCTATAACTCCATATTTAAAATTAATATCTAATTTAGGATATAGAAAATGCATTCTTTCTAATACTGTATCTGAAAAAAGAGAATTATCAATATAAACAATTTCTTTTTTTGTTCCAGTATTTGCATCAATATAAGGATCATATTTTGGATTTGGAATAGGATTACCATCTTTATCTTTAATAGCCCCAATTTCATTATAAAGATATTTACTGATTAAATCTTTATGATCTTTATTATTTTCAGGATCTCATGCATAAAATTTAATTTTTTGATTTAAATCAAAAGAATTAATTACTAGCACGATTTTATATGTATTTTCTATAATGGTGTTGTTTGAACCTTTTTGATATTTTACAACTTCAATGAGATATTCATTTTTCTTGTGTGAGTTTTCGTCATTCACATCATTTTCATCATTTTCATCAAATTTAATTCTCTGATTATCATTTATATCACTTCTATTATCTAGCATATTGTAACTAAAACGTCTATTTAAAACATCAACACGTCTTTTATTTACAAATACAATTTCTGTTTCTTCTAAATCCGCTTCATATTTCAAAGTAACCGGAGCATTTACAGAAAATTTACCTCCATAGTTTTTAGTATGATCAGCATTCTCTATTCTTACTAATTTGTCCAAAACTAATTGATTATGACTATTTCTTTCGTTTTTTAAATTTAATAAATTAAAATTCTTATTAATTACATAACTTGTATTAAATTGTAATTTTTGAGAAATATTTAAACTACCACTAGTTCTTTTAAATAAATCAGAACTCTCTGTTTTTATTTTAACGTCACTATTTAATAAAACTCCTGAATCACTAAAATAACTTTGTAGCATTGAAAGCATTATAAAAGGTATATTTTTTGAATAGTTTGTATTATCAAAAAAAGTAAATTTATTCCTATTTAAATCACTAATTACATTATTTGTAAGTCTAGTTTTATAACTAATTCCATTGTACTTAATATCATTAATTCTTACGCTTAAATTAATATTTTTTTTATTGTTTAAAACAATATTATAAACATATTCAAAACTAATTTCTAACCCTTTATAATTTAATTTAAAATTTTTATTTTGTATTAGTTCATCTAATTTTTCTTTGTTAGTTTTGCTGCCCACGAATATTGTTTTATCAATATTATCATCTAGATTTGAATCTTTACCCGAATCCGAAACTAAAATAATATCATTGTTAGAGTTTATTCAACTTTTAAATATCCTATAATCATGATCAACATTATTAAAATTAGCTAATACATATATTAAAAATTTAAATTGTTCCTTAGGTATTCCATAAATTTTATTAAATGAAATATTTGTAGTAGTGTTTTCTGTAATATTAATTGTTTGTCATCTTTTGTCATGTGTATTAAAGTTAAAAGAATTAGTATCTTCATTTTGATCTATTATTTCTAAATAATTTATATTAAAGTTCACAGTTTTTTCAACATCACTAAAACTAAAATTTTGGTTTAAATAATTATTAGCTTGAGAATTAAAATATAATAAGTTTTTATGATAAACAACACCGTTATTATATTTAATCATTTCATTTTGAGTTTGGTTTGATAAGGTAGAACCAAAAAATAAATCTCTATTTAAATGATTATTTGCTAAATATATTTTATTATTTGTTTTATCAACATAAAAGTTTTGTGCAACTTCTCTTTCTGTTCAATAAACATTTTCAACTCTTCCTGCAACTGGGTAATAAGAGTTTGAACTAATTCTTCTTGTTCCTATAACTCCATTTGGAGCTTCTTTGTATTTTCAATTATTGATATTTGCAAAATGCTCTAAGGTTCTTATATTAGTATTTTTTGATAATACATAATTCTCAAATTCTCTTAAATTAAATGTATATCTTGTTTCATATCAAGTACTGTTATAACTTCGTTCAATTGGTCTTACACTTTGAATAAAGCTACTAAATTGTGTTTTAACTTGATTATTACTATTTGTAAACCTACTTAAATCATATTCTTTATATCTGTCCTTGAAATAATAATAATTACTTGCTGGCGAATAATAATGGTGTGGTTTTGTTCAAATTCGAGAATAATTTATTAAACCATTTTTAGATATATCGCTTCCGTTAATTCTTTTATTTGTAGATTTGTTTGATAAATTAAAAAATCTTACATCATCTAATGAAGTATGATTTATATAGCCTTGCTTATATCCTTGTGGTCAAAAAACACCTGGATTTGATGAACTAAAAGCAATAGAATTACTATAATTTTTAGTGTAATTTAAGTTATCTAAAAAGTTTAAACTTTGACCAGCATTTACTATATTATTAAATTGCTTTATATTGCCATTACTATCAAATAAGTTATAATAGCTTATTTTTCAAGTATTTCAATTATTCTCGATATGTTTGTTAGAATTTTTTTGTTTATTTACAGTTACATTTGAAACAGATAAAAAAGGTAAAGATAAAATAGAGACATTACTTGCCCCTATTAGTATATTTTTAAATATTTTTCTCTTTTTCATCCTCTACCTCACTATAAATATCATCAATTATATTTTCATCATTTTCAAATTCTGTTTGATGATATCTTCCAAATGTTTCTTGGTATTTTTTATTTGCTTTTGCAATTTTTTTCATTAAAGCTTCATTATCTTTTTCTAATAAGTCTTTAATATCTTTGAAATATTTGTTCTCTTTTAATAAACTTCCTGAAATTTCTACTAAATCTTTCTCAACATCAAATTCACGAGCGACTAAATTTATTAGTAGATCTAATTTTTTATTAATAATATTTTGTTCTAATTTAATATCTAAAATAGTATTATCTATATCTTGCTTAAAAGGTGCCATTGAAGCAAATATTGCTTTTCTTAAATAATAAAATAAATCATCTTTTGTTTTTCGAAAGGCATCTTTTTTAGAAGTATTATTAACTTCTTTCATAATGATATTTCTTATTTCACCATAAGCAGTTTTTTTGTTATTTTCCATTTCCAATTTTCATTGTAAATACTTAGTAATATCATTACTATCTGTTATACGAGTTTGTATTACTAAACCTTCATTTAAAGCTTTATCTGAAATTTTTTCTAATTTTGTTTTTCTTGCCATTAATATCCCTTCTTAAAAAATAATTCTTTTTCATATTCTGAGTAGTAAAGCCTTAATTTTAGTCTTGTATTATTATCTACACTTAATAAAACTTTTCCTTTTTGTTTTTGAGCTAAATACATTATTTCATTTTTTAATAATTGAGATGAATTTTTATATAAAAGTTGTACTGCTTCAATATCAGCATCTTTTAAACCAAAAAATACAGAATAATTACAATTTTGAATAATTCTTGAAGCACTTTCAACTACTAATGGGCTTGTTTTATAATCACTAGGATTTTGTGTTGTGTGTATTGTAGAACCATCAAATTTCCTAATTGTTTTAGTAATTTGAGTAATGTAATCCAGAGTTGTTTGGTTATTTGCATCAATATAAATATGTTCTTCATCAATAGTTAAAATAGTTCTAGTAATCAATTTATCTATTTCTTCAGCTGATAAGAGTTTTAAATTATTTTCAGTCATATATTTCAATTTATTTTTTTCATTTTGAACAAAATTATCATAAATAATTTCATTACATATATTTAGAACAATTAAAATACCTAATCTTGCTGAAATTGTGTCACTTGTATCAACAAGGTTTTTCATATTAAAGACAATTAAATCATTTTCAAGTTTTAAATTAGTTATTCCATTAAATAAATTTTGATATCTCCCGTTATCTTCGAAGTTAAACATAAATAATTCAACAAATCTATTTAAAAGTTCTTCTTTTCTTTTTACATCATATAAGGCTTTACAATTATATTTCTTCATATATGTTATAAAATCTGAGATTGTTTTTCATTCTTCATCCTTAATTTCTTTGATGTTTTTAAGATTATAAATACCATTTTCTTCATAAAAATCTTTTAAAAGTTTTTGTAAAAAGCTTCATTCAATTTGCGGTAAATTTCACATAATATTAAAAAACTTTTCTAAGAATGATAAATGAGCATTTATTAATAATTTAATATCTATATTTTCAACATCATCTTTAATAGCATTTCTTATTTGTAAAATATTAAAAGTTGTATTTATACCTGAACCCATATCAACAATTGAACCTTTAAATTTTGATGCAAAAGATGAATATTCGTCTTGCGGATCAATAATAATTGCTTTATTATTAATTGCTAAGTTTGAAGCAATAATTTTTTGAACTAATGTTGATTTACCCATTCCACTTGTCCCTAAAATTATCATATTATGATTAGATCTATTTAAATGTTTTAAATCAAATATATCTAAGCTAATAGGATTTAAATTTTCTGTAATTCCTAACAATAAATTTTTATTATCATTCAACGTTTCTGTTATGAATGGATAACCACCAGCTAAATTTAACGAACTCATTTGATAAGCTTCTTTATCTAATTTATAATTTATACTTAATGAACTATCTACAAAAGCTTCAAATTGCTGGAATGTTAAATTATTAAGTAATATTCTATTTTTTCTTAAAATTTGTTCATTTTGTTCTTCTATTTCTTTTAATTCTTGTAAAGTATTAGCTTCATTTATAATTAAGAAATTTACATCTAAAAGTGAGTATTCATCTAAATTTATTTGATTAATTAATTCTAAAACTGCTGCATCATCTTTTTGGTGTCTAGCAATTTGTGTGATTTTTTCATCTGTAATTAAATCATTATCAATATTCATTTTAGCTTTATCTAATAATTTATTTGTTTTATCAAAATCTGTATATGGATAATTATTTCAAATAACTTTTGATTTTGTATTTAAAATATCATTTATTCACCCATTTTCTAATGTTGTAGGCAACTTGCTAATTGCTTTAATAGACATAAATTTATCGTTAATTTTTATGTATTTCTTATTAAAAATTACTTCATTATAGTTAAATAATTCATCTAAGAAATCTACATTTTCTTCAATAAAAAATTTATCTTTGTTTTCTTCAAAATATTTTTCGATATCTTTATCAGTTACCCCAAAACTTCTATATTTGTTTAAAAATTTTAATAAATCAACACCTTCAACTTTTTCTAAACCTATTTTTGAAGCATTAAAATAATTGAAAATGCCTTCTGCCTCAGTTGCTAATAATTCAAAATTAGGTGCATTAATAATTAAATAATAATTATTAACTTCAGAGTTTGCTTTAATATTTTCAAAATCATTAATATTGTTATTAATGTATTCTTTATATTCTTCTTTTATGTTTTTGGTTTTTATGAAATTTATATTTTGATTGAAGTTAATATCTTCATTTAAACAAACAAAACTAAATTTGTTCTTAAACATATCTAAACTTCTCGCTAAATTCTCCACATAAGCACTTTGTGTTTCTGGATCTTCAGATCAAATATTATTTCCGTGAATTTTAAAAACAACAAACATATTGTCATTTATATTAGTTTTAGCAATTAAAGAATCTCCCAAAACTCTTTTGTTTAAAACAACATCTATCCCATATAATCTAGAAAACGGATTAAGTTCATTTGTTTTTCTATCTCTTTTTCTTTTTGAATATTTTTTAGGTGATAACCAAAAAATAAATCCTCTTCATAAAATGTTATAAACTTTTGCATTGTTTTTTGAGGAAGGTAAAATTAAAATACCAAATAATATTACAAATATTAAAAATGTTAATCATTTAGCTCATTCAATCCTTAAATCTAAAAATATTAAATTAGCTAATCCCATTGAAATTGTAACTACTATAAAAAATTCTAATGCATTTTGTACAGTTAATCACTTTGTTAATCTTGTTTTACGTCCTTTTAATCTTTTAGGTTGTAACATATTATTTTTTACCTCCTGTAAACATTCCTTTTACTACGTTAGAACCAATATTTTTGAAATCTACTCATCTATGTTTACCATTAATTAATCTTTCAGCTTTAGCAAGAGTTTTTGTATTATTGCCTCCAGCTGCTAGCATATTTCTTCCTTGGGCTCTTAAAGCTGCTTTTGCTTCATTTGCTTTTATCTTACCTTCTTTATATCCTTGACTAGCTCCCTGTGCTTTATTTGAAATATTTCTAAGTCCTTGTTTAAAATTCTGTGCATTAAATGTTCTGGTGTTTAATTCTGTTCCTATATATTTAATAACCATACTTGAAATTGTTTTATATGCATAAACAGCACCTGTCATAAAAATTGTTTTGATAAAAACTCCTGCAAGTTGAGTAAAATTGTTGGTATTGATTAAAATAATATTACTATCATCTCTTTTAAAATTAGATAAAAATGTATTACCAGCACCAATAAATATAAACATTAATCTAAGACCAATTAGATAAACACTTAAACTCAAAAGTGAACCTAAATATTCATCTTTTCATATAGCAATTTTCTTTCCACCATCACTCATTGATCAAGGAACAATAAATGGAAAGAAAATAAATAAGACCATCATTTGAAATAATTTTGTAATTACATCAAAAATTACACTAATCATTATTTTTGCTATCATAACAATTAATGCTGCTCCCAAAATGCCACTTACTAATAAACCAATTAAGCCAACTGAATCAAAATAATTACTATAAACATTTCAACTAAAATAAGCACCCAAAGAAGAATAGTCAGCATTACCAATAGCTTTTGCTATTTCACCTTTATTAAAATTATCATTTGCTAAGAAAGCTTGTAAAAAATTATTTACAAACATTCCACTATAATCTTGCGATCCCAATAATAGACCTGTAATTCTTAATATAACAAAATTCAAAGCAAATATTGCTCCTTGTATTACAAACAAAAGACCTATTCCTTTTAATGCTGTAATTAAAGCGGCTTTCATGATGTTGTGACCTTTTTCTGCTCCAGATAGTGTAAATCTTAATATAGTTAAAATCAACATAATCATTCAAATTACTAATGATACAATTAAGAATTGATACCACACAGAACCAATATTTATTAATCGCTCTCCGATAACCTCATTATTAATAATTGAACCAAATAATAAATAATTTGGGAATTCATAACTAAATAAATATATCATCTTAATTATTAAAGATACAACCATTAAACATAAAAGTAATATCGAAATAATTATTGCATAAAGTAAATACCCAACTGAAACCTTAGCTAATAAATTAGTTAAAGGTTCAAAAATAATTTCTAATATTGATAACATTTTTTAAGCTACCATAAAATTATTTTTTAATACAATGATTGAATTATTTAGTAATTGATTAGACACATAAGGATTTACGTTTTGTCTTGCTGAAGCAACGCTGCTAACTACTACTGCTGCAATTCCTCAGAAAAATAAAATCAAAACAACTGCTCCTATCGCTCAAAAAATCTTTAAGTTATTTGCTTTCTTTTTTTGTGGATCTGTTGTTTGCGAATTTTGCACAAAAGCTAAAATAATAGCCCCTAAACATCATAAAACCGCAACACCTAACAAAGCCCCACCTACTATATTCATTATTTTTCATACTTCGCTAGCTGTATTATTAAAACTTTGCTCTGCATTTGTTAATTTATCATTAAATAAAATATTTATCATATCTACCTCCAAATTTTTAAATTAAAAAGATAATTGCTTTTTTAAGCAACTATCTATAAATATTTTTTATTTTTTCAAAAATTGCATTTACTTTATTTTTAGCAATTAAAGAATCTTGTGCTTTTAAATTAAATTTATAATCAAAAGTGTCGATTCTTGCTATTTTATTTCTGTTTTTTACTCTTGGACTATGTTCAAAGATATAGTTTAAGTAAAAAAATGCATAGTCATAAACTGCTTTTTCTACACTATCACTAGCATCACTTAAAACTTGCAGCACTTTATTAAGTTCTGTGTTTTCGCTTAATCCAACAAGGGTATAAAATGGCATTATTGTATTTAAAAGTTCATTGTAAACAAATCTGTATGTATACATAAAATCATCTGTTCTAGAATATCCAAATAAATCAGCTATAACATAATTTTTGTCTTTATCCTTTATGATTTGTGATTCATTTAAAGCAAATGTATCTAATCCAACGAAATCTAAAATAGCCTTCCCATATTCTTTTAAAACTATTTTAAAACTTTCATATTTATTTAAATTTTCATTTTCTAAAGTTAAATCACCTTTTGAAATAGCATATAAATACTCGCTAATACTTTTATCGCTAGGTAAAATTTCATTCATTTCCATTAATGCTAATTGAAATTTTAAAACCTTTAAATAAACCTGTCTTTCTCTTTCTTCTACAAAGTAATTTTTAGCAGCACTATATAAAGCTAAATCCAAGACATTCGGCGATCCATAATTAGCTGTTTCTGGCATTTTTTGACCATCAAGTGGATTATAAATATAACCATAATATTTTTCATCATAAGCATTAGCCACTCAATTTCTATATCTATTTTTTATTTTGAAATTTGTTGAAAATGAATATGGTAAAACTCCCATTTGAAAATCCTTATTATTTCATATATTATTATCATAATTAGTGCTTATTACATTATCAAACCATAGTTTATGAACTTGTGCTCTATTTCTATCTTTATCTTTCGAATGAACACTTGTCATTGTATCATTAGCTTCTCTATAAGGACTTGCTTTAAAAAATCTAACATATTTATTTTTATAATGCTCTTTTTCTTTTTCAGGATATTTATAAAAATACTCTTCATTTTCATTTTGATATCCAATTTCAGAAAAATATTTATGATCTGAACTTTCTAAGAATTCAATCATTTTTTGCGCAAATTGTTTATTCATAGATTTGTTATTAAGTTTATTATCACCTTCTAAAAACCTTCTTATCATACTGAAAAATTCGCCAAGTACTAAATATTCAATACTAAACTCATTTTTCATTCATTCTTGATATTCAGGATCATTTCTTTTAGTTTCATACTCAGCATCACGTTTTTCTATTTCTGCTTTGAATTTATCCCTTTGTGCTTTTGTCATTCACCAATCACTAACAAGATTCTTTTCTCTGCCTAATGTTTTAGCGTCTAATGATGAAATAAATGGCTTGGTAATTAATTCTTTTCATTTATCAGTGTAATAATAATCAACATCATAATCTTTTTCATTTAAAACAACATCTTTAAAATAGTATTTATGATTTGGTTTTAAAAAATAATTAGTGTCATTTTCTTTAAAATATAATCTACCTTCAGCTAAAAGTTGCTTATCAACTTCTGGATCATTTTCAGAATCTTTTTCATATCCGCCATGACTTGGTTGGCCTCCGCCTCTTAAATCTCTATAACTTGGAACTTGAATGCAAGAATTAACTAAAAATAAACTACTTATACTAGAAAGAGTAAATGAATAACTTAATATTTTTTTAACTTTTCTGCTCATCTTTACCTCTTATAATTTATTATTTATAAATAAATTATATCATAATTTATAGTTTTTGCTTTCGATTCAGTTTTCAAAGAACAATAATAATAACTCATTTTAATGTTACAAATGTAATAATGCCAATTGTTGCATATTTTTTTGCTTTTAAACTTCAACTTATCTCCGTTGTATTGATAGCAAAAAGATAAAATGCCAAAAATATTGATATCACTACAGCTATACCAGTTAAAATTGTTAAAAACTTTTTACTCATTTTAAAATGGCCTTTTTGACCTATTATCTTTCTGGCTCTTTTGGTATGCATAAGTTTCGTTAGTTACAAAATTCCTTTTTGCTGTCGAAACTTTTAAGACTTCAATTTTAAATTCATTAAAATCTAGCATTTTAGAAGCTTCAAAAAAAGTTTTGTAGAATCCAATTATTTTCCGCATACCGTTATCAAATACCTGAACACACATAAAATTTTCTTTTAACTGTGTCATAAAAACCTCCTACATATTTAATAATGATGATCCAATAAAGGTTGTTTCATATTCATTAGTTTTAGCATCTTTTCTAACACCTATCTCTCCTATAATTCTTACTTCTTTATCTTGTAATTCATCAAAATTCTTAAATATTTCACTATCAAAAAAAGTAATTCTATAAAAACTATTTTTTACCTTTAGATTAATTACAAAAAATTCTTGATAACTTTCTTTGAATTTGTCAAAGTATTTCCCTTTAAATGTAGAGCTAACTTTACCAATAAACAAAAAATTAGCTTTATGTTTTTCTGTATTTTGTTCTTGTATATTATCGTCAAACAATTTTTTTAATACTTGTTCTTGCAAATTATAATTATCATTATTCATTATCTAGCTCCTTTTCATATCTTCTTATTTGTTAGTCATTTTTATTCTTTGACTAACTCCATATACAAATTCATAATTTATATTTTTAATTTTTTGAGCATCATTAAAAACTTTTTTAACTTCTTTTGAATTTATACTTATACTTCCTGATGATTTTTTAGCATTAAATTTCTTTCTAATTAATTCATATCCTAAATTTCTTCAATGCTGTTTAACTTTTTGATAATTTTCTTTATTAATATCAAAATAATTAATCCATATATATTCTTCTTTTGATTTCTTCAATTTTAGATCCTCAATTCCATTTTAGTTTCTTTTTTATCGCAAAATTGTTTGACTAATTCATCAAATTGCTTGTTTGGCTTTTTTAAATTTTTTTGAATATATTCATCAGTAATAACCTCTAATGAAACTAAATTAATTTTATTTTCTTCACTATTTATTTTTACATAGTTATCTTCTTTAATGTTGTTTAATAATTCTAAATTTGTTGTCAAATCAGGTATATATTTTAAGTATTCAGTTTCAAGACCTTCTTCTTTACAATTATTGTGTAATTCAATGTATAAATCCTTAAATTTTTTAACATTAATTTCTTCTAAATAATCTTTAAATATTTTTTCACTCATTAATGTTTTTTTAAATTCAGCATAATTATTCTCGATAACAATATGCATTTTTTCTTTTTCACTTAATTCTTCTTGAGCATCATTCTCATCAAATTCAAATAACTTACTTTGTTTGTAATTAATTATTTTTTGCTCTTCATGAGTATTAATTTCTTCTTCAAATTGTGTTTGTTTTTGTTTTTCGAGTTTTTCATTTATATGAAATATCTTTTCATACATATCAAAAAATCTTTTATTTGTATTTTCGTCTAAATATTTAAATACATCTTCTTTAACATCATCTAAAAAAGCTTCACTTTTATTAAACGAGCTTTCAAAACCAACTTTTACTAAATATCTTTCAAACCCTCTTGCGAAAATTTCTTCATGGTTCGTTAAATAATCTTTTAAATTACCATGAGCAATATTTTTTATTTCTCCTTTTCTTTCTAATTCATTAAATTTATTGATATAAATTTTTTTTAATTCCTGAAATTCAGGATTTATCAACGAAAAAGGAAGTGTAATATTTTTTTCATATAATTTTTTACCAAGTTCATAGTCAATGTGATGTGCATATTCATGCATAAAACTTTGAATATGCGGAACATCATTATCTTTATGTTGATTTACATTTATTGTTATATTCTTAGCATGTGGAAAATAAACACCTTTAGCTTTTAAATTATCTGTTTTTCTAAATCTTAAAGTCAAATCTTTATTAAATTCCTCAAGTAAAAATGGTTTTATTTTTTTAAACTCTTTTGACAAATTATCAATAACTTCAAAATTAGAATTTGGATCTATTTCAAATTTCTTAAATATTTCTACAAAACTTGTTGACTTAGCTTTTTCTAAAGCTTTTAATGTCATGTTCTTTAAATCTTCATAAGATTTAGCTTTTTTATGATAATTTGTCTCAAATGATTTAATAGCATTTAAAAAATTAAATTTTTCATTAATATACAAAATACTTTTATTTCGTATTTCAATAATTTCACTATATCAGTCAGCTTGTGAATTTATTTCGTGTTCACTAGGAACTTTATCAATTACATTATTTTTCAATAACAATTCTTTAAATGTTTTAGATGAAAATGTAAGCATAGAGTTGGTATTAATTTTATGAATATCTCAAAAAACTTTGAATCTCATTGAGGTTCCTGTGTTATAGTACGTATGTGCTTTAAATATATATGATGGTTTATATACTTTTACATATTGGCCTTGTCCAAATTCAGCTTTATTAAATTTTTTATTATCCATATTTATATAAAGAAGATTATTTACTTCACTAAGACCTTTTACGTCAATTGGGTTATTATATGTGTTTTCATTTATTTTTTTTCAAACCATGTCTTTTTTCTCCAAACCAAGAGAATAACTTAGTATTTCAAGGATAATTTTCTCTTTTTGTTCTTTGCTTTCGCAAAATTCATCTAACAAAAGCCAAAAAACTGAATTAGTAAGATCTGAATAATTATGTTTTGAAAATTGTTCTTGTTCTTTGGTTCCTCATTTAGGTACATAAAAATTTAATTTTTCATTATATTTATCTTTTCTTTCCTTTTTAGCAAAATAATCTTTTAAAATTCTGTTTAGTATTTTTTCATTTTCAAAAAAGTTCATTTTAGTTTCCATCCGCTTCTAGATATTTAGCTAATTCATAAGAAGCAAGCAATAATTTATAATAATTTTCCTGTGTTTTTTCTACTTGTAAATGATGATATAAATTAAGAGTAATAATATTTATCTCTTTTTTGTTGTCTGTTGCTCATTCAATAAAATCGCTAAAATAAGAGCTTGTTACTCGTTGTGGCTTTCTGTTTTCTTTAACAGCCAGTTTGTTTTCTTCCTCTTGAAGTTTCTTTATTTCATTAATCATAGATTGCTTAATAGTTTCTTCTTTTGCTTCTTCTTCATCTAGATTATTTTCAATTAAATTTTTCATATATAAATCTTGTATTTCTTCATTAGGTTTTTCTTTAACTTCTTGTTTCTTTAGCTTTTTCTCCGCATTAAACTCTGGTCTATATAAAACATTACTTATTTCTATATAATCTTTTTCTATCTCTTTTTCTTTATTTATAAAATTTCCTTTCATTAATAACTCTATATCTTTTTCTGAATATCAAACTACATTGTCATAGCTTAATTCTACATATTTACCTTTTTTATTAACTAACTTAAGAGCAATTGAACTATAAATGCTCTCTAATCCTTTTTCTCTTAAGTCTTTATCTACTTTTTTAATTAGTTCATCATATAGATGAATGTTATTTTGCTTTAAAAATTCTTCTTTTTTCATTGATACTAGTCTCCTGTTCTTTCTATCTTTATAACTATCATTGTGTAAAGGAATTTTTTATTTAGTATTTGAACAATCTCGCTATCAAATTTACTAAATAAATATTACGAAATAAAACTAATCTTATTTTCTTTACTTTTCCCAGAATTTACATTTTTCCTCCTTTAGATTTCTTGTATTTTTTAATAACTTTATCATTGATAAATTCTTTTAATTCTTCCTTTGCTAATTCTTTAAAATCATCTTCTGAATTTTGATATTCTTTATAAAGATTGCTTATTCTTTGGAATTCATAATTTAAATTGTTTTTTTTCAAAATGTTTTTTATTTTGAAAAAGTTGCCATTATTTAAATATTCTTCAATTTCATTAATATTTAAATCTTTCTTTTGTTCACCAATATCATCATCTTCTTCATCATCTACGTCCTCTCTCATAGAAATTTGAGTAGTTTCAAATACATTTTGCCTAATCACTTTAAAGTCCTTATTATCATTTCTTAACTCCTTTTGATTCTTAATTTGCTCAAATCTCTTTTTAGCTTCAATTTCATTTAAGTTTTCTAATTGCATAATCTTATTTATTTCTTTTTGTATTAGGTTCTCTGTTAGGTTATTGCTTTCTTTTTTAAATCAACTATCAATATCAAAATGCTTAAATTGTAAGGAATTCTCATTATCATCAAATTTAAATTTATCATTAGAAAAATATTTATAAGTTAAATTTGTTTTGATATATAAAGGAGGTAATCCTTCAATAAAGACCAAAATATTTGAGGCGGCTTTTTTGCTTAATTCTTGTATTGAAATCAAGGGTTTTTCTTGATAAGAAATATTCTCACTTGTATTTTTTCCATTTTTTGAATATGAATATTTTTCAACTTGTTTAGTTCCTAGTTTATTAATGAAGTATTTTTTAGTATTTTCATCTGATGAATTTAAGAAATAAACAAATTGAAGATTAGAAA
Organism: Mycoplasma sp. 11548; assembly: GCF_055523555.1. Taxonomy (NCBI): domain Bacteria; kingdom Bacillati; phylum Mycoplasmatota; class Mollicutes; order Mycoplasmatales; family Mycoplasmataceae; genus Mycoplasma; species Mycoplasma sp. 11548. The sequence goes on along the minus strand of NZ_JBVFVF010000001.1, from coordinate 147,280 downwards.
GAATGATATTATCAACTTCTCTATTTTCGTTAGTATTATATTTTTTAAGTTGATTTTTATCTTGTAACACTAAGCAAAATAAAATATTTCTAGAACGATTTATTGATAGTTTATTATCTAAATTAGGAATTTGGGGTAGGTTACCAAATTCTTCTAAAATAATCAATAATCTTCTTTCTAACCTTTCAAATCCTTTTTCTTCTAAATTTCTTTTTGCTTTATCAATAGCTCCTTGATAAAGTTCATCAATTAATAAACTTACTAATTTATGATTTGCAGTATTTTGATCTGCATAATGAATAAATACAACAAACTTTTGCTTTTCATTATTAAAAATATCGTAAATATTAAATCGCTCTGAATACGATGTTAAATTTTTAATAAATTCATCTTTTACAAACATATCTAATGATCTAAGTCCATTTTGAAGTTGAGACCCTAATGTAGCTTCTGCATTTGAAACCATACTTATATAATCTTTATAAATTGAATTTCATAATTCATTATCATTTTTATGTTTTTCCAAAATTTTATACAATGTTAAATTTTGATATTTGACGTTAAAATTAGAGGTAATATTTTGTGCAATATTAGTAAAATTAAAATCTTTTGCTTCAAAGTTATTTAAATAAAACTTCATTAACAAAAACGTTTTTGCAACTATTTCGATAAATTTTTTTCCTGAAGAATTTCAAAACTCATTAGCTTCGCCTCCTAATCCTCAATTAAGATTATCAATCAAAGCAATCAATCTTCTATATGCCTCAAAAAGCAAATCTAAATTTTGCTTTTTTTGTGCTTCTTCAACAATTTGAAAAACTGTTAACAAAGGATTTCAATTTAGACTTTTTTTAGTGTTTTCAAAGTCTATAACATAAATTTTGTATCCTTGCTCTTTTAGTCTTTTTCCTGTAAAAGTTATTATTTCTCTTTTAGGATCATTAATTATTAAATTTGGTCTATATTCTTCATCTAAATTAATGTTATATAAAATATTAGGTAACAAAATTCTTTGTGTTTTACCTGAACCAGTCCCTCCAATTATTAGTGAATTTTTGTCTATATCTTCATGCTGAATATTTAACCATTTCTTTTTATTCTTTTCAAATTTTAAAACTCATGAACTAGATTTGTTAAAACCATAAGAACAATGCTTTTTAAATAATGAATAATCTTTCTCCTTATTAATTTCATTTAAAAGCCAATTAGAATTATGATCTTGTTTTCTTCTTAATACTTTTCATAATTTTTTTATATTTTCTTTAAATAAAAAGAAAGCAAAAACAAAATTAAGTATTAAGTAAATAAAAGTAATTGGTGTTAAAAAATTTTTATTACCGTTTTGAAAATTATTTACAAAACTAAAATTTAAAATATTTCAAATCTTTAAATTTTTAAAATTTCCCTTTTGTATAATTAAAAATTCAAATAACCCAAATAAAATTCAAAAACTTAGTAAACATACAATAATAAAAGCAAATAATTTAAAAACAATTAAGACTTTACTATTCATAACTAATTCCTTTCATTTTTTCATATTCCTCAATTGATTTGGATTCGAAAAATTGATAAGCCAGCCGTTTTAAGTATTTAGTATCTTTATCATAATAAGCAAAATCTTTTTCAAACATTTTTTTAAAGCTATTCTTGTATGTGTTTTTTGTTGAATTTGTCTTTTTATCTAGTCATTCTGATCTTTCAAATTTCAAAATTTCTTTTAAAATAGCATTATTTATTTTTCTTTCAAATTCTTTTTCCTCTTTCAAAAGTCTCCTCATAAATTCCTCTTTTAAAATTTGAGAATCGATTTCTAATTTTTTATATTCATTTAATGTCTTGTAAAAATTGTTGTAAATCATAAAGAAACTATGATTATTTTTCATTAGTGTTTCTTTTATTTTTAAAATTATTTTTTGTGAATGTGGTGTTAAATGTGAATATCATTGATTATTATTTATTTGACATTCTTTTTTTATTTCATCAATTTCAGATTTAAATTCCTTTTTGACTTCTCTAGAATTTTCATTTTCAATTAATTCTTTTTTAAATTTGATTTTAATATTTCTTAAATTGTTATTTAATTTATTAATTTTTTCAATATCTTCATCAAAAGTAAACTTACTTAAAATATCTAATTTCAATTCTTCGAATTTTCTTCTAGTAATATTTTGTTGTATTCCAAATAACTTTCTATCTTTATTTCTTTTTAATTTAGTTTCTCAAAAACTAATATGAATATGTGGATTATTTGTGTTACCATGAATAGCATAATAGATTTCTAAGTTACTGATATCAAACCCAAGGCCACTTGATTTTAATCATTTAAATAAACAATCTTCAATTAATTTTTTCCAAGCATCTTCCCCTATCATTCCATTTTTTTGCATATCATCATTTGAACTAATCACCATATCATAAAATGGTGTTTTTAATTTAGCTGATGCTTCTTTTACTTCTTTAATATCGATATTCTTAAAATATTTTCCATTCTTAAAAGCATACAAGCCACTTGGCGGATTATCTAAATTCGCTTTTAAATATTCTCTGTATGTTTTTAAAATTTCATTTTTTTTTCTTTCGCCTAACAAAGTCAAATCACTTGTTAGCTCTTTTTCTTTTTCGGCATTTAGCTCACTCATTGCAACAGCTTTATCTTTTCTAATAAAGTAATCTACTCAAAAACCATTTTCAACTCAATCTTTATGATTTCTATAATTATTTAATCCAGTATAGTATCCTTTGTCATTTGTAATAAAATTAAAGCTTATATAAAGCTCTTTCTCTTTTTTTGTCAATTTGCCACCTTTCTAATTAAATTAATATATTAAGTTATTAATTTAATATTCTCACACATACTAAGGTCTATAGAAAAGAAAGCTATCACTTTCTTTGTATTTTACTTACATAAAATAAAGTTACATTTTTTGGCATTTTTTAAAAATCAAAAAAAAAATAGGAAATTTAAGAAAAAAACGTAACACTAAAAATCAGTTTCTTAAAAACCGTTCTTACAACCAATAAAACTAGATAAAATCAAAAATAAATAAAGGTTGTAAAAGTAAGTAATATTCCGGCTTATAACAATCAGTAAGCAAGAATATTACTTACTTTTACTTTTATCAACATAATCTATTTAACAAAATTGAATTCGATCTAATTTATCATAAAAAGTTCTAAATCTTTTAATTACAGACTTTTCGAATTTATATTTAACACAAAATACATCTTCATATTTTTTGTTAGCAAAAATAAACAAAATTTGAGTTATAGCTTTTTTAATTCTTGAAGCATTTTCATTTTTTTTACTTGAATTAAATAAGTTATTGCTAAGTATTTTTTCATCTGCTTTTTTTATTTTTATGGTTAAAGCTTTTTTCTTATTATTTTGCTTTTTCAATCATTTTAAAAGCATTACTTTCTTAGCAAATTCTCTTCCGAAAGCAAGTAAACAAAAAAGTAAATTGTCTTTAAATTTAACAACAAAACCTGGTTGATTTTTTTGGTTTAAAATTAAGTTAAATTTTTTTATTTTTATTTTTTTAAAATCAATTTCAATCAAGCCAAGTTCCTCAAATTTTTTAAGACTGTTTTCAACTGTTTGCCTTGGAATTCTAAATTGATTTTTCATAATTTTTTTAAACTCTAAAATTTCAATATTGTTTTTAATTGTTTTGAATCGTTTGCCTCTTTTCCAAAAAGCTTTTAACAAACAAAAAACTAAAAGATCACATTGACTTAATAATTTAAGTAAATTCTCATTAGTTTTAAGTTTAATATTTTCAAATTCTAAAAATTTAAAAATATTTTTAAAATCAAAATCTTTATAAACTTTGATATCAAAACCTTTAGTTCCTAAAGCCTCAACAACAGATTTGAGTATGTATTTTTGATTTCTAGTTTCTAAAGCTTCTATAATTCTTTCTGTTTTTAATTTTTGCTCCCATTCTTTAGAAGTCATAAAGATAATTTCTTCGAGATGATGTTTAATTACTGACATAATTTTGCTCCTTTATTTTTCAATTCATAAAAATTATGGTATAATATATTTATCGAGATGATGTATATGCGGGTTTGCTCTTAGATCCCGCATATTTTTTTATCTCTTTTTTATTAATTGATATAAAAACACTGACTTTTTGAGTCAGTGTTTTTATCGTTTTATTACCACCCCTTTTTCTGCCGGGTCCAAATATAAATAAAAAGAACAATTACATGTTCTTTTTTCTATTAAAATTTATTCTTTGGTAAATAAATATGTCCATTAATGCTTGTGACATCGGAAACTGAAATAAATGCATCTTCATCAATTTTTCGAACGTCTTTAATAATTCGATCTACTTGTCTAAATAATGTAATAGTGGTAATAACATTAAATCGATCTTTAGAATATCCTCCGTTGGCATGAAACTCAGTAATACCTGTAACTATTTTTCTTTCGTGTGTTAGCAGTTCTGAAATTTCATCGGCTTTATTGAGTGAAAATACTTCAACACGTACTAGTTTAAACTTAGGATATAATTTATTTAATGCCATTATATAAACCACGTTAGTTAAAACAGTAGCCAAAAAGTTTGGCGATAAATATAATTCAAAACTTCAAGCTTTTTTGGTAATTTGCAATAATTCTGTATTATCAGAATTAGCAGATGTTATATTCTTGCCAGCTTCTTGAAGTAATAATGACCCAGGTAACCAAGAACCAACTAACACACCAATTAAGACAATAATAATGTTCATATAACCAGAAATTGTTCCGAATGATTTTTGTTTGGCATTAGCATATCATTCACCTATTACACCAGTTACACCAGCTGTCCCACCAATAATTTGTATTATTGCAAAAATTCAAGCTAGTAAATAACCGTAAATAACAGCATAAGCAAAGAGTGCTATGATATTTCCACCATCGCTTCATAAAAGAGGTATAATAGAACTTAACTTTTGTTTAAATCCTGGTAATACTTCTTTAACTTTTGGATTTGAAAATTCCCCGATAATATATACTCCATTTGCACCAGGAATCAACCCAATTGAAAAAGATACAATTGACGAAACAACTAAAAATAATACTGTTAAATTACTAAATAATTTTCCAATTTTTTTATACCCAAAAATAAAAATGGGAATACTTAAAATTATATAAGCAATTCAGAAAATAAATTGTTCAATTAAATTACGAACAGTTTCTGTTACTTGACCTTGTTTAAATAAAACAACCACAAGCCTTGCTAGTGCTTGTCCAAATGCTGCAAGACCAAAATTATAAATTCCGACATTCTTTACAAAGAAAACACTAATTACACCAAAAAATATTGCAGTTACAACAGTTATCAAAACTATTTTCCATGTTGGCATATAAGAATATAGTTTTGATAATTTTAAACCAAAGTTAGACATTTTGGTTCTCTTATAAACTGTATTCTTTTTAAAAATTTTGTCAACTCCTTCACCAATTATTGCTTTTTCAATTTCAGTTGACTTAGCACTTTTAAAGGAATGACGTTTGTTTGCATTTTCATTATTATCTAATGAATTATGTTCTTCATTTTTTATATCCATGTTCCTCCTTTGCAGAAAAAAAGAAGATACATAAGATAACTATACGAGTTATTTTATGTACTAATATAATTTTATAATATTTTTAAAAAATTGGTTCAAAAAAGTTATTAAATGGAAATGTCACATGCAAGTTTTTTTGCATGTGACATTGTTTTTGTCTGCCTTGTAATAAAATAGTTGTATTAATAAATGTTAAAAAAATGAAAGGAGACTTTAAAATTATATGAAAAATTTAGAAAAATATATTTGTGTTTTTGACAAATATCGAAAAGAAAATAAATATCAACATTTTAAAATTGAAGAGAATTACAACACTATCTTGAAAATGCAAGGAGTTCTTGGGACACAACGAAAATTACGATCAGATCAAATTGATCTAGAGCAGCTTTATAATATTTTACAAGAACTTTCTGAAGGCTTCTCGATCCAAGAAGTAGCCAAGATTTTTGATAGAGACATTCGAAGTATAAAAAGCAAAATCGAAATTATTACAAATCGCAGACCACTTAGTTTAGATAAACAAAATCGCTATGTTTGTCCTAAGTGTTCAAAAAGAGTAATGCGGGTTAAAACCCTTAATTTTAGTAAACTATACGAACATTTATTAGGTTATTCATTTTCGCGACTCTTTTTTGTAAGTGATGCAATTAAAGAGAAATGAAAGGCCTACAGAAAATATTGGTATAGTGAACTTAATACATACAATAAAAATAGAAATAAAAAGAATTTGCAGCAAAAAGAAGTTAAGAAATCAGTTACCTACCTTGTGAATTCTTTTAAAAAATTATCCCCTAATGAATTTGCTCCTTCACCTAGTACAATTTATAAAATAATTAAAAAATACCCTTATTTCCTTGACTTTGACCATATTGTTAAAAAATCTGAAGGCAAATATGGCATAAGGAAGAAGAAACAAACCAAACCTAAAACATTAAAATATGCTACAGAAATTTCGAAACGTCCAGCTTATATTAATGATCGCTCTGAACATGGTCATTTTGAATTAGACACCGTTATTGGTAAAATCAATGATACATATTGTATTGTGACCATAATTGAACGGCAAACCAGAATGTCTTATGCTATGCTCTCAAAACGCAACTCCAAAGCTATCAAACAAACTCTTCTCAAACTAATCAAGAAACATAACTTAGACATTAAAACTTTAACAGTTGATAATGGTAGTGAAAATGTCTTATTGCACCAGGTTATTCCAACTGAAAGATTATTTAAATGCCAACCATATAGTTCATGACAAAAAGGTTCAATAGAAAATATGCACCGCTTAATTAGGTATTACATTCCCAAAGGAAAAAGCTTAGATAAATACTCTCAGAAAGAAATTGATTATATGATGGAAAAAATAAATAACTATCGGCAAGTTGTACAGCAATATAAGATAACCTAAAATTTTTTTAATCCCCCGCCTTTGATTGCAATCAAAGGGGCCTTACTTTTGGCAAAAGTAAGCAAAACCGACGAGAAAACACTGCCGTGTTTTCTGTTTTCGCATACATTTTTTATGTAAAATTTATGTTAAAATTAAAGGACAATTATTTTGTTAATATCTCGCAAGTGACTTTTCCAAAAAACAGGTTCAAAAAAGTTAAAAAAAGTATTTTGTTTTTTTATTTTATGTTATAATATTAGAGCAATTAAGCAAGAAGTTAATTGCCCAGGTGGCGGAATGGTAGACGCAAGGGACTTAAAATCCCTCGGTCGCAAGACCGTGCTGGTTCAAGTCCAGTCCTGGGCACCAAATGATGTGCGTCCTTAGCTCAGCAGGTAGAGCAAATGGCTTTTAACCATTGGGTCAGAGGTTCGAATCCTCTAGGACGTACCATTTCAGAAATGACCTATAACACCTATTAAGGTGTTATTTTTTGTATTATTAATTTTTTATTATAAAATATTGAAAAAGATAGTCTTAAGACTATCTTTTTTTGTTATCTAGTTTTATCAAATTTGTAATTGCTAATTTGAGCATACACCATATCGTCTTTGCGATATTCAGAATATTTTAAGTCACTTTTTATAGTTCAAAGTAATAATGGTAAGCCAATTTCTTTGTAACGTGCTTTGTCTTTATCGTATAAAACTGTTCATGGGTGAAGAAATTGACACACTTCCTTGATTTCTTTTAACTCAATCTTTTTCAATTGTGATTCAGTTCAGAATAAAAATCCTAGTAAAAATCTCTCATTTAATAGTCTCATGTTACGTAAGGTTTGGAAATTAAATGATGAGAAGATAATTTTTTCAAAGAATTTATCACCATATTTTTCAGCTAATTTACTAATCTTAGACTCAATTCCATAATATGGTTTTTGGTCAGTTTTAATCTCAATATTAATTAGTTTATATCGATCTAAATATTTGTCTAAAAATTCTTCTAAAGTTAGGATAGTTTGTTTTCTAGTTTTCACTTTAAAGAATTCACTATGGTCATCTTTTCTAAGTTCATCTAATGTGCTATGTTCAATTTCTCTATCAACTAAAGCGGTGCGTTTAGTATTTTCATCATGAATAATAACTAATTTTTTGTCTTTAGTTAAATGAACATCAATTTCTACTCCATCAAAGTCATATTGATAAGCCATTTCAAAAGCTAAATCAGTATTTTCTGGTGCGATTGCTGAATATCCGCGGTGTGCTAAAAGTAATTGTTTTTTAGGCATTTTCAAGAGTTCTCCATCTGTGGTTTGTTTTACCTAGTTTTTTAAGTTCTTTAACATTTGATATGTATACAGCTAAACCAGCTAATACCCCTAGTAATGCAATAGATAAACAAATCACTAAAATAATTTGATAACCAACAACTGATGTGTTAGTTAAACCTGCTGGTGTATAGGCTTTCCCTACAGCACCAGTTATTTCATATAATCATGCATCAATTGAGAAACCAATAAATGATAATACACCTACACTTGAAGCATATGAATTTTTTTCAATTTCAATTTCACCAATTTGAGCATATCTTAAAGTTACCATTGCTCATGATAAAACACCAGCAAAGATAAATAAGGCAGATGTTAAAACGATAATAAATATATCAGTTGATGTTTTTGTATATGTAGCCGCAGTTAAACCTTTAAGATCTGGGGCTCCATATCCTGTAAGAATAATTGCGCCAACAACTATAATTCCAATTCCTGTTGCAATTAATAAGAATAAGATGTATGATCTAAATTTATCAGCTCAACGACCAATAAAGGTTGATACAATACTTCTAAGTCCGTATGTTCTAATTCCTCCTAGCACTGCTGCTAAAATAGCTGGCGCTAAGAATGCGTTGTTTAAAAGTTGTACTAAGTAGTACGCAAAGACACTTTGGAATGTATACATTCCCATTAAGAATACAGATAAAGCTCAAAGTTTTCAGTTTTTCATTGCTTTGAAAACTTGAATAATGCTTTTCTTTACTCTTGCTCATGACATTTTTTCAGTGTTTTTTTCCATTGGTAATTCAGGTACCATGAATAACACTAAGAATGAGGTAAGGATTAAAAATCCTGCGATACAGAATGCATAAACTGCGAAAGGAAGTTGTGCATTATCTGTATCAACAACCTTAGGTGATCAAACATTGGTAATTAATAGTCCGAGTAAGAATACTAAAAATAACCCGATTACTCCATTTGCTGTACCTTGAATCCCATAAGCTAAACCTTGGTTTTCTTTAGTTGTTTGTTGTGAAACAAGTTTTCAAAGTGGTGTCCAGAAGACTAAAGTAGATGAAACCCCTCATAGCCCTCAAATAGTTGCATATTGTCCAAATAATGAATCTGGAGATTGTGATTTAGCATTTAAAATGGTAATTCCAAATCAAACTGTGATTGCCCCAGTTGAAAAAACAGCGGATCAAAGTAATCATCTGGAACTAAATTTATTAGCTAAAAATCCTCCTGGTAGTTGAGTTGCTAACGTAACTCAACCAATAATAGCAGTTAGTCTCGCTACCTGATCTTCCCTTATATTTAAATAAGTATGTAAGTTAGGAATAATATTTTTAATATAGTAAGGGGCTGCAATAACAAATACATCAGCAGCCGCCAAAATAATTAAAGCTATAATTTGTTTGTACGTTAATCCTTGCAGTGATTTTTTAAATTTTTCTAAATAACCATTCATATTTATACCTTTCTATTTAAATATTTATTTAATTTAAAGTTTATGTGTAAACAAATTGCTATTTTATAAATTTTTAGTATTATACTTGGTCTAATAGTATTTAAATTAATATGGGAATATTTTGAATTAGTTATATCACCATTGCATATAGTATAAACTTCTATAAAGGGTGCAAAAATGAAAATACTAAATTAATTTTAAGGTCTTGGCTCTAATAATTAGCTTTGTTCAAGACACCTTTATATTATTTGTATTTTCATTATAATAAACTTTAAATTTAGAGTTATGAATCTTTGTAAAAGCAATAATATTTTAACTTATATTCGAAAATAAATAAAATAAGCACATAAATAATAGTTAAAACATAATTCTATTGTTAGATTCATAACTATCTTTTTTGTAAATTTTTAAAACTTACATATAAATTATATTAAAAAAAAAAAAAACTTATATCTTTGTTTGATATGTCAAGCTCTGAAAGCATATAAATACAGTATTTAAAGTGGTTTTATTTCTCTAACTTTTAAACCTCATAAGTACTAAAAAGCATGCGTTTAATCCTAAAACTTTATAAATTTCTTGTTTTTTATTTTGTGTAAAAAATAATCCACAAATATTTTCTTAAAAAAAATAAAAATAAAAATAAATGAAAAAAACGAGTTATGCAAACTCGTTTTGGGTCAAATTATGAAATGGTGCGAACGAATGGACTTGAACCATCGACCTCACGATTATCAGTCGTGTGCTCTAACCAGCTGAGCTACGCTCGCATTAGTAAGACTATTATACCATATTTTTGAATAATAGTCAAATATTTATTATTAAAATTAACGTTTTGAAAATTGTCTTGCGCGACGGGCTGCTCGTAAACCAGGTTTTTTACGTTCTTTAGCACGAGCATCTCTAGTAAGCATACCAGCAGCTTTTAAAACTGGGCGGTAATCAGCACTAGCTTCTAACAAAGCACGAGCAATACCTAATCTAATAGCACCAGCTTGCCCGCTTAAACCACCACCTTTTACTTTAACTGAAACATCGAATTGACCTGTTGTTTCTGTTAGTACAAATGGTTGATTAGCATCTTTTAAGTAAATATCTGAAGTTAAGTATTCACGAGCGCCTCTAGAGTTAACAATGAATTTTCCTGCACCCTTTGTTAACTTAACACGGGCTACTGAAGATTTTCTTCTACCTAAGGCTTTAAATTCTAAATTTGCTGACATAATTATTTAACCTCTAATCTTTCTGGTTGTTGTGCTTCATGCTTGTGATCTGGTCCTGGATAAATAAATAAATTACGACGCTGTTTGTTCCCAAGTTTAGTGTGTGGTATCATACCATGCACAGCTTTCTCAATTAAAGCAGCAGGTCTTTTTACTCTTAATTTTGCAGCCACAATGCTTTTAAGTCCACCAGGATAGCCTGAGTGTGAGTAGTAAACTTTATTTTCTTCTTTTTTACCAGTTAAAACTACTTTTGCGGCATTTATTATGATAACATTATCACCCATATCTGAATTTGGAGTAAAAGTTGGTTTGTGTTTTCCTCTAAGTACTGAAGCAACAAAAGCTGATAGACGTCCTACAACTTGTCCTTCTGCATCAATTACATACCATTTTTTATCTGCTTTTTGTGAATTAACTATTGTTGTTTGTCTCATTCTTCCTCCACGTTAATTTGTAAACTTATAATATTATAGTTGTATGATTTTTTAAATTTGCCTAGTTATTATATCATAAACATTAAAATATTAAAATTTTTATTTTGTTAAATTATTTACATTAAGTTTATGTATAAAAATCAAATCAAATATTTAATTATTATAATATATAAATACAAAAATTAAAAAAATATTTGCATTTTAATTTTATTTGTTATAATTAACTCATATGCCGTCATAGCTCAGCAGGTAGAGCACATCCATGGTAAGGATGGGGTCGCTGGTTCAAGTCCAGTTGTCGGCACCAACATTTTTTTAAAAAATACAAAAACCAAGTTTTTAGTCTTGGTTTTTGTATTTTTTAAGATTAAGATTTTAAAAAGTTGTCTAATTCAGCGCTTAGTTGTGCAACATTACGGTATCCTAAAAGGCTACCTACTTTGGTTCCATTTGAATATAATTCTGTATATGGAATTGATGCAACATTGTGAGCGATTGCCATTTCTTTGTTTTCTTCAATATTAACTCTAACAACATCAATATTGAATTTTTTTGTAAATTCTTCTAGGGTGTTTTTAAACATTTTGCAAGGACCGCATCATAAAGCGTGGAAAACAAGTAGTTTTTTCCCGTCTTTAATTAATTCTTGGGCTTGTTGGCTATTTACTTCGTGTAACATTTTTCTCCTTTGTGATATTTTTAGTAAATTTATTATTATTAATTATATACTAAAAATAAAAAAGGAGCAATTAATTATTAAAAATAAATATAAAAAACCTTTTTTACTAAAGAGGTTTGATCTTAATTAATTCTTAAATATAATATAATAAATTAATATGAAAATATTCAGAGCAATTTGCTCTGAATATTTTAAATACAAAAATTATTTTTTGTTTAATGCAAGTTGGGTTAATGTTTTAACCATAACACCAGTAGGACGTCCGCCTTGTTCAGCAGTACCAGCAACATCTAAGTGAATATATTCAACACCTTCTGTAAATTCTTTTAAGAACATAGCTGCTGAAGAGCTTCCACCACCTGCTCCACTTAAATCAGTATTTTTAAGGTCTGCAACTGGGGTATTTTTAATTTCCTTAGCAAAGGCTTCATCAAGAGGCATTCTTCAAACTAGTTCTTTTTGTGTATCAGCCGCTTCTTTTAGTTCATTTCATGCTTTATCACTAGTTGCTCAAACTCCGGTATATGTGCTTCCAAGCGCAACCAAAATAGCACCAGTTAAAGTAGCCACATCCACAATTTGAGTAGCTTTTAAATTTCTAACAGCATAAGTAATACCATCAGCCATTACTAAACGACCTTCAGCATCAGTGTTGTTAATTTCAACTGTTTTGCCATTCATACTTGTTCAAACTGTATCTGGCAATGATGCATCCCCGTTAACTCTGTTGTCTGTAATACACATAACTGCAGCAACATTTGTTTTTGGTTTTAGTTGAGCAATTGCCTTCATTGCACTAGCAACAAATACTGAACCTGACATATCAAATTTCATACCAATCATTGAACGACCAGGTTTTAATGAATACCCACCAGAGTCAAATGTAATACCCTTTCCTACATAAACTGTTTTGTCGGTTGAATCAGGATTCCCATTATACTCAATAACTACAACACGTGGTTCATACATACTTCCTTTATTAACTGAAAGTAATAATCCCATTTTTAAATCTTCAATTTGTTGTTTATCTAAAACTCTGATGCTTAAATTATCATATTGTTTAAGATCTTCATAAACAACTTCGGCTAATTTTTCAGAATTTAAAATATTTGGTGGTGTGATTTGTAAATTACGTGCAAAATTTACAGATTCAGATAAAATAACTGCTTTATTTAATGTTTCTTTATATAAAGATTTATCGTCTTTTGAATAAAAACTCATTGGGAATACTTCTGGTTTTTTTTCTGTTTTAGCATTATAAATATCAGCATGCACATAGTTATATGCTTGAACAAATGCTGAAACTACTTCTGGCAAGGCAACATTTCCTTTAACAAATGAATCTAGGCAAATTTGGTAGGCTCTTGCTTGGGTTGTAAAAAATCCTTTTGCAAAGCTTTGAACTGAATTATAGGTGTAATCTTTTAATTCTCCTAAATATGCAAAAGATTCATTATTTGAAAAGTAGTCAGTAACTACATTTGCTTTTTTAATTAAATTTTCAGGTAATTCATTATCTTTAAAAATAGCTTTTAATAATAAATCACCATTTTTTGTATTATCAATTTTCTTAATAAACATAATTCCTTTCTAACATAATTTATACTCATTATATTTTACATTAATCCTAATCTGTTAAAATATAAATATGAAAAAAAATAAGTTTATTATATTACCAATTTTATTAAGTTCAATTGTGTCAGGTAGTTTAGGTTTTATTGCATGTACACAAGCACCAAACCCCCAACCTGAACCTAATCCTAAACCTGACTATCAATTGACTTCATTTAACAATACGAATAAAACCCAAACATCTTTAGAATTTTCAATTCAAATTTCTAATCTAAGCCAAACTGATCAACTAAAAATTACACTTAATAATAATGACTATGATTTTTTAGTTTCCAATTTAACTAAATTATCAGGGGAAAACCAATTCCAAATCACAATTAATAATTTAAGCACTGATACAGAATATAATGTTAAAGAAATAAAAGTTAATAACAATAAAGTTTTGGTTATAAACCAAAACTTTAGAACACTTAAAGCAGAAAATAGCAATATTATAAAAACCCCAGAAAATCCAATTCCTCCAATAATTACAGATCCTAATAAAGATAAAGATAATTCAAAACCTCAAGATCCAAGTGATTCAGATAAAAAGAATGATGATAAAGTAAATCAACCACAAGATCCTAAAGATACTAATGGTGATACAAAAACAAATGATCCAAAAGAATCTTCATCACTATCAACAATAATTGATAGAATAACTAAAACATCTGCATCTGTAATAGTTACTTTTGATCAAGTTCAACCAACTAGTATATATAAATTAGTAGTTACCGATTCAAGCAATCAAGAAAAACAATATTCATCTTTAAGTATTGATGGCAACTTAATTACTTTTAAACTTGATAATTTAACACCAGGTTTAAATTATCAAGTTAAAAAAATGACAGTAAATTTACCAACAGCTTCTGAATATAATATTAACCAAAGTTTTAAAACAAAAAATGAAGAATCATTTGAAGTTAAAAATATTGAACTAAAAGAAGTATTAGATTCAGAGGCGAAAATACGGGTTAATTTTACAACAAGCATTTTAGAAGATGAAAATAATCAAAACTATGATTTGACATTTATTAATTTATATGGTGATATTGAAAAAACAAATCTATCTTCCACAAATAAACTAATTACTGATGAATCAGGAAATTACATTGAATTTTTATTATCTAATTTACAATTTAGTTCATTTTATCAACTAAAAAACTTATATATTAATAATAAAAATTATGAACTAAATAATTCACAAAAAGCAGGAGATAAATGAAAAAATGAAAGTGCATTAACCTTTGAAACATCACCATATAGCAAACCAATTACTTATGAATCAATTGGTCTAACTTTTACTAGTGAACAAACAGCAAGTGGAACTTCTGATAAGGCATATCTTTCTTTAGAAGGCCTTAATAATCAATTTGAAATAAATGAAGAATATGTTGTTCAATTTTCATTTAAAGATAAAGAATCACAAAAAGAATTTAGTGCTAATTTAAATATTAGTAAACAAAAATATCATGATTTTAAAAATTTTGAATTTACATTATTTGAAGTTTCCGATTGGAATGATTTTGAAGGCTTTACCTTCTTGCCCAAAAATAAAAATGTTGAACTTATTGGTATTGGAATAGACACAAAAAAATATTATGAAGAAAATACAGATGATGCTAACTCAAAACTTAGAATTCAAATTAAACCCGCAAATGGTAAGACATATGAATTTAGTACTAATTCAAGTTATGATAATTACGATCAAAGCGAACTTACATATGATAAAAATACAAAATTATTAAAAGTAACCTCAAATATTACAATGGTTCAAAGTAGCACCCAACCTACTAATGTCCAATTTGTTTTATCATCTGATTACGGTGCATCGTGAACCTTACCAGCAACTAAAGAAAATGATAAATGAAGTGCTAAAATAGATAATTTAGATTTTAACGGTAAAATTTTCTTATCAAAAGTTAAAGCTGATAATAAAGACATTAGGCCAAAAAGTTCAACTGGCGCTAACAAAGAAGTTACTAATAATCAAGATATAACTCAACAAAACCTTGCTATTTCTTCGATTTCAACAACAAATAATAATAAATCAACAGTAACAATTAACTTCTCACAAAATTTACCAAAACATTATTTAAGTAATGTTAAACCAATCTTTGTGTATTACGAAGAAGGCAATGAAAATAATGTATTTGAAGCACATATACAAAATGCTTCAAATAACCAAAATTCATTGAGCTTTGAAACTTATTTAAAACCAAACGTTAATTACAAGGTTAAATATTTATTTTATAATAATCAATATTTAAAAACTGAAACAACATTTAAACGTGAAAAATATACTTCGACAAATCAGTTAGATATTCAAAATCAATGAACTAATATAAAAACAACCCTTGAATTAAATCAAAAATGATGAGCATCAGCAGCAAAGAGAAAAATTGTTGATAAAGCTACATTATTGTCATTAGTGAAAGATATTAATATTAATTATGATGATGAAGTTAATTTTATCATTGACACTAGCTATAATTCATATGATGATGCTAAAGGAAACTTACAACTTAAAATTAAGATAAGTTATAAAGATTATCAAAGTGATTTTAAAACATTTACAGTAAGCAACTTATTTACAAAAAACGATTTTAACCCTAATAATTCTACAATTGATTTAAATAACTTAATCTGAATTTCTGAACAAGGTTTATCAAAATCAACTGGTGATTTTGATAAAACATTTGGTGCCGAATACGATGATAAAAACGATTTATCATATTCATTTGGTAATAAAACTAAGTGAATTGACCTGCAAGATCCTAAATTAAATGAATTTGTTGTAATAAGTGAAAGATTTAAAAACTATGATGATAGTAAATTCATGCTTTACTTTACAAAATTTACAGATGTTAAAGATGTTTATCAACCTCACAAAACTTCGCCTTATGCAATGTATGGAATGTTAAACTATCGTATTAATGCTTGATTTGATAGTTATAATAAGAATAATAAAAATGCAAAGCCAGAAATTAAATATGCATTATTTACAGAGCCAGCATTAATTACCGGATATAATAACTATAGTCAAAAAGAAGTTACTGATTATCTTACATATCTTGAAGCCCATTTAATTAAATACTCAAAAACCAATTGAGATGAATTTAATAAAACATATGGCTTTAATGATTCTTCTAAAGGCTTATCACCAGAGGATTTAAAAGAGAAAATTACATCCGGTGGATGAAACGAACTTTTAAAATATACAAACTTAGAAAGATTACTAACAAGATTGACATATTTTGTTAAAAATGCATATAATCCAGTTATTACCAATGAATTACATGCATTTAATATTATTAATGTTGAAACCGTTAAACTAGGCGATAATAATTATTTAAGAATTAACTTTAATATTAAGGCAATATTATCAAATGACAAAAACTTCGACAATGTTTTAAATGCTACAGCATTAACACTTGATTTTTTAATTAAAAATTAAACTAAACCTTGCTTATCTAGCAAGGTTTTTCTTTATTTATTGTAAAATAATTACAATAAATAAATGTGAGGTTTTATGAATAAAAAGAAACAGATAGTTTTAATGATCCCTTTAGTAACATTGCTACCAGTTATAGTAATGAGTTGTAATAGTGCTCAAAGACTTGAAAAAGAAGATAAAGAAAAAGATCCTAATTATCAAAAGATAATTAGTTTTTTCAATAATCAAAATAGAAAACAGTTAAATATATTACAAAATAATATTACACAAACAAAAGAACCTATTTCAGCTAATAAAGCCGATATTCTAATCAATTTTGCAACTGAGTATCTAAATATCTTAGATACAAATATTGAAAGTCTTTATTCAGATATTGATCTTAACAATGAAAACTTTAATTCAATTAAAACAAAACTCCAAAAATATGACAAGATTATTAATACAACCTCATTAAACTTAAATAATTTAACTCATGAATTACTAGAAGAAATTAAACAAACTCATTCTGATATTCAAGCATACAATGAATTAGTAATTGAGAAAAACAAAGAATTAGATAAGTTCGTAAACGAAGCAAAGAAACTTAATCTTAGTAATAAAGTTGTTAAAGACTTTTTAAATTCTGCAATTTATAAATTATTTAATTTAAATAAAGCAATTAAGAATCCTTTGGAGTTGATTAAAGAAATTGATAATAATATTACAAAACTAAATAAGTTGTTTACATTTGCATTTAGTTTAAATAACGAATCTTTAATTGCACAATTAAATAATGCAAAAATATTTCTTGAGGAAAACCTGTCGATAAATAATCTATCTTCTTATAATAAAGGATTGGAAAATAGCTTTACTTCAATAACTAATTACATTATTGAAAATAATCTAATAGCACATGATGTAAAGAACGCTAAAAATGGGTTATTTAAAACTGTTGAATCTTCAAATATTTCGCCTCTGGATAAACAATCATTAATATTTAAGATTCAAAATATTTATAACTTAGAGGGTATTTATCAATTCCAGGCAAAACTAAATCACCTTGAAACAAGCCAAGTTGTTGAACTAAGAAATTCTTTAATTCAAACAATAGAAGAAGCAAAGTTAACACAAAATAACAAAGATAATTTAAAAGATTTACTTAATACTTATAGTTTTAAATCATTAAATACCTTTAACGAAGAAATTACTAAATTCCTCCAAATATTTGCACAAGTTAATAATAAACTAACGAGCATTGAAACATATATTAAAAATAAATACCAAGGTTCACAAAAACTAGTTTTAGATTATTACAAAGAAAAAGCAAAATATAATAAATTATTTACAGGTGGCTTATTAGATAAAATCTCGCTAGTTTCAATGCAATCAAATATCGAATCTTTTGAAACTTTATTACAAACTTATCAAACTCTTGATACTAATCTAAAACAAAACAAGGAGCAAGATTCCAAAACACTACTAGACTACTTCAAAGATGATGCAGGTGAAAAACTAAAATTTGAATATGATGAATTAGGTAAAAAATATGACCTCGAAAAATATTCATATTCAGGATCATATACTTTTGAAAATACAAAGTTATTCTTTGATGTGCATGATAATGAATATATTGATTATCAAATAACAAACTTACAATTAGACCCAAGCAATTGAAATACTTTAAATGTAGAAGTTAAAGTAATATTGAAACCTAATCCAGGCATAAACTACACTTATAATTTCTCCAAAACATTCGCTAGAGATGTTACTCAATACATTGACAAAATTAACCTTTGGCACATTGATGAGAATTTTAATGTAAATTATGATAATTTAAAAGAATTAAAAGAAAGTGATTTTCTAAGCTTAAGTTTTGAAAATAAACTTTCATACTTTAAACATAAATCAAGAAAAATTTCCAAATTCTTTACTTATCAATTTCTTGATGATTTTGAATATAAAAATGGACAATTATATGTAACGTTAAGAGTTTTATTTAATAACCAAATAATAAGAGAAATAAAACGGCCAACACTGCATAAAGTAGACTTTTGAAATAATCAAGGATCATACCAAAATTATCTTGATGAAATACATAAGACAAAGATCTTTGAAATCCTTGAAGGAACTTCAGCAACATTTTTCAATTCATTGCAATTCAAACCTGAAACCAAAACCACTCATGAAATGTACCTTGCATCTGATGCAATCAAAGCATTCAATGATTCATATATTTTGCCTAAATTTGGTAAATATGAATTATTTATTAAAGATGTTATTAATATTGATGATTGAAACGGAACAGCACAATTAATTCTCTGATACAAAAAATATGGAGTTGAAGCGCCAATTGATGATAATCAAGATATTTATAAAAATCCTATTAAAATTAACAATTTCAAATTACTTAACTTCTTTGACTTAAAGCCTAAAGGTGAAATCTTTACTGCAGAAGACTTTAAAGATGCAATAATGCCAGATCAAAATATTATTAATTTAATTAACTCAGTTAATGAATCGAACTTTACCCTAAGGCTTACTTCATCAACTAAAGTAGAACCTGATTTTAGACTTATCAATGTTCAAGATTTAATTGACCAAAAAGCATTTATTAACATGGAATATTTAATGTTGATTAATAATACAGGAACAGATAATAAAGGTGTAAATCACGATGATAAAGCATATGTTCCATTAGATAACAAATATTATGATAAAAATATAGAGGTTAATGCAACAAATATAAGCACATTACGAGGAGATTATTTCCCTGTTTGATATGATGTAAAACGTGTTGGTAAGCGTGGTATGTCATTTAAACTTGGATGAATTAAGAAAACTGATCAATCAATTAGATACACCAACGAGCAAGAATATACCTTAATTAATTTAGTTAACGATTACCAACAACACCACTACCCAGAAATCATGGTTAACAATATTAAATTAAGTGATTTAGATATTAATTATGAAGTCTTAAAAACTAAAACAGCAGATGAATGAGCAAGAGATTTAAATGGCCTTGAACAAGTAATTAAATTGAAAGTTAATGAAAATAATGAAATTCAATACAAAAACTTCTCTTTACCAGCTTCAATATTTAAAATAAATTCTATAAAACGTATTTCTGGTGACCAAGCATACATTAGCTTTAAGGTCCAAGATAAAAGCAATAAATGAATTCAAGGTAATACGTGATACAAAATAAAAGGATTTGCTTTAAGTCAAACAAATAATTTATACGAAAGTTTTACATGAAGAAATTCAAATTTAAGAACAATTCAAGATTCGCTAAGTTCGATTACCCGTGATCGTGTAATTGAACCAATGTGAGATGTTTTATTATGAGATATTAATACTCGTACTAATATTGCATCATGAACCTTTAAACGTAAGTATCTTGAGCAAACCTTACTTAAACCAAATGCTAGAAATAGAAATATTAAATTTAATATACATGCTAATTCTTTAATTAATGATGATCAAAGAAATCAGCGGATTCGTAATACAGAAAATGCTATTGCCATTAACATTAATTTAGATGAATTAATTGCTTCTAAAACTCTTAAATATCTTAAAGAATCTAAAACTAATACAGAAGATACCTTTAAGTATATAGTAAGTCTAACCTGAAATGAAACAACTGGTATTGAATTCAAAATATATATGGAAGATAACTCATATAAAATCATTGTTGATGAACCTGAATCTCAAATTAGCTTCCAAGAAACTTTTGAAAAACATCGGGCATTTTTAATATTACCTGCTGCTGTAAGCGCAACAATACAATATACAAATGATGAAGAATTAGAAGATTTTAAAGTTAACCAAAACCGCTTTGATTATAATAACATGGAATATAATCAATTCAACCAACCTATTACCATTTTCTCAGATTGAGAATATTTAGCTAACCGTGATGTCTATCAACCAAACCAAAATGTATCCTTCAAATTACATGAAGGATACAAAATGGATGCGGAATACATGCGCCTTGAAGAATGACGTAACTGAGATGTTGTTGAAAATGCATATTTAAGAACAATAGTAGATACAGGGGGGGTAATTTAGGTACTGGCGGCTTTTTATCCAAAACAAATAATGATCCAAATAATGCTATATTTTACTATTTGACAAACATGCATATTGCAAAACAAGAAGCAAGTAATTGAAATGATGTTATTGATGACTCATTCCTGCATAAACATGCAGGAAACACATATTACCTTCCTTTTCAATTAATTGGAAGTGACTTAGAAAGACAAAAACATTATTCTATAACTCACAAATATCCAAATGTTAGTGTTAAACCTTTATGACTTTCCTCGAATCAAGTATCTAAAGATGGTAGTAAAGAAGGAAATAATGATATGCTTATCTCAGTAATGGATTTAAATGAAAAAATGAGTGAAGCACTAAGTAATGGGCATATGGACCTAGCTTTAAGAACAAATAAACTTATGAGTCAATCTAATATTGGTCTAGATGTTCCTTCTAAATTTAGAATTCCTTCAGTTCCAATGATTTGGGAGGCTACAACACTAGGTTTTCCTACTAAGAAAACTGCTGGTTCTATTATTCGAAGACCATTATGAATTGATGATAACCGCTATGCTACAGGCTGGCGTAACTACTATTCACATATCTTTACAGGTGGAGGTGCATCAGGAAGTCCTGTATGAATTATAAATAATGGAAAACTTAACTATTTTGGTATTCATACAGCTGGTACTGGTGGATATATGGGAGGCGGTCAATTTGCAGTATTTTATAGTTATGACACTCGTGAATATAATTTTTTTGGTGTTAATTATGAAAATAAGAATCCTCTTTCTTTGAAAAACTATAGATCTTTATCATCCCAAATTCTCAAAGCTCATTTATATGATCCTGGTAATTATGATCTAGCTTGATTTTTAAAACAAGTAAACCAAAATTAAGTTTTAAATACAATAATCAGGAACAATTTTTCAAATATGATATAATTATTATGTGCAAAATTAACAAACCATAGTTCTTTGAAAATAGATATTCAAAACATTCAAATATTATGGTGGTTATTTTTGCACTTTTTATATATTTATACAAAAATACAAAAGAAAAAGGAGTTCATATATGAACAAGAAAAAATTTAAAAATATTATATTTACATTAGGATGGGTCGCTATAGGTCTTGGAACCTGAGTTTCTTTGAATAATTTTGGTTTTATCCAAAAAGTTAATGCATGATATGATAAATTTTCAGGGAAAAAATTCGAAATTAGGGAGCAAAAAGCCTTTCTTATCCAAAGCGACAATGCAGAAAATGAGGAAGTATTTCTTAACAATGATTTTGAACTTAAATTATTGTTAAACCCAGGAAATGGTGTTACGGACGAAAAAGAAATTAAAGTATTTAATAATAATTTTGTAAAAAAAGTTGAAAGTAATCAATTAAAATATAAATCATTTGTAATAAGTGAAATGATACCTATTGTATGATTTTATTTTGATAATGAAAATGATAGAGAAAAATTTGTTGGTTTTATAAGGAATTGGCAAGAAATTCATAAATTTATTCTTTTTAAAAATGATAATATTTCAGATCTTGAATCAACAAATGGTAAAAATCCTTATTCAAATCCGTATGGAATATCTGATTATGTTCGAGGACTTGATGAATTTAGAAAAACCTTAGATAATAACAGACAGATCGTTAACATGCCTTTATTTAATTTTGAATACTATAACCACCCAGTAATAAATATTAATATTGGTGTTATAGAATCATGAGAAAATCCAATTGATAAAAGGTATCTTGAATATTTCAATAACAATATAAGAGTTAATGATTTTAGCTCAAAACCAAAAGACGAAAAGGAAAATAGTTCACATTCAACATTAGTTTCTATGGTAATAGGAGGAATGTACGGTGTCGACAAACATTCTAAAATATTTCTGGAAACATTTAAAAGCTATGATAGTTATTGGACTAAAACGATCGAAAAATTAGCAATATCAGGTGTTAAAATTATAAACCATAGTTATGGTCCTTGGCTAAAAAAAATAGACAAAAAAACCAAAAAAGAATACATAAATCCTCATTATTTTTACAATTATAATGAAGACTCTTACTTCCTTGATTATATATCACGAAGATATGGCATAATTAATGTTATTTCAGCTGGAAATGAAGGGGAAGACAATAGGCACTTAATTTCAAATGAAAAACTATCATTTAACTCAGTAGTTGTGGGAGAACTAAATACATGATCATCTAAATACGACATACCAAGTAATACTATTAGAGCTACATCTAATTATAAATTAAGAGAAGAATACAAAAATTTAGCTAAACCTTTAGTTGTTGCACCAGGGTTATTATATGATCCAGTATATAATATAAATAAATATACAGCAGGTACAAGTTTTGCCGCACCACTGATAACTGGACTTATATCTAATTTATTAAAATATAAAGAAAATATAAGGTATAGCGATGTAATTGTACCTATTGTTAAATCAGTTTTATCAGCTTCTGCAGTAACTCCAAAGGTCAAGGATTTAGAATACAAAAAAAGTGGTTATGCTGTCAAATATGGTGCTGGTACAGCAGATTTCCAAAAAATGTTAGAAGCCGCAAACAACCATAGAATTGTAAGAATTAAACCAACACAAGATACTGGTTATGTATTTTCAAGTAAAGAAATAAACCTAGAAAAAAATCAAATAATAAAAGTATCTAGTTCGTGAACTTTTAATGCTGGCGTTTTAGATTCAAATGAAAAAAGACCAGCATACACACCCGATACAAGTTGGTGAAATTCAATAGCAAATTTCTTCTCTCCAGCTAGAAGACAAGCACAAGAAGAAGAAAAGAAAAACATATTAGCCCAGGCAGCACTTTGAGATTTAACTCATAGGAATGAAAGACATATAACTAAAACTGAGATGTTAAGGATTCAAGACAACAGTTGATTTACAGATTATGATTTATATCTTGAAAGGAAGGATGAAAATGGTAAGTGAGTGCAAGTCCAACAAGTGACCTCTTCATTCAGCAATGATGAATTGTTAGAATATATAGCTCCTGAGTCCGGAACATTTAGATATAGAATTTATAAATATACTAAAAATTCATTCTCTAATTCAGTTCATGATTTAATTGCTGTTACGCACATTGTGAGAGATAATGAAAATTAAAAGATTTTTAACTTTGGTTGCGTGTTCTTTAATTCCGCTAGCACTATATTCATGTTCTGAAAATACAAAACCACAAGAGCCAGAAAGACCATTAACACCACAGGAAAAAAGGGAAGCCTTGGATGATAAAATTAGAGAAATAGGTTTTCATCTTGAAAGAGTTACAAAGGAGCACATAACATTTAAGTCCTTTATTCCGGAAAAATGAGATACTAAAACATTTAAAGAAGTAAGGGAAACCACCCAAGTCCAAAAAGTTTTTAATGAAAGTTTTTTCAAAGATTATAAAAATAAAAAAGGTTTAGATCTTATAGAAATTTCTACAAGACAAGATTTTGAAAATCTTATAATCAAAAGATTTAAGGAAATACATAATTATCCTGGAATCAACATAACAGACGAAGATATAAAAGAATCCTTTGAAAGTTTTTATCTAAAAAATCAAGATGTATACAAAGTTTTAGATACAAAAAATATTTATATTGATACTTCGCTTGATGGTTGGTGGGAAGTGGGAATAATATTTTTTATTGATGATAATACCATTACAATTAATTATGTAATGGATCCACACGGTCCACCTGCAAAGCCAGGGGTTTCTGATACATCTGTGAAGTGGGCCGTGTTTAGCCTTCCCAAAAATAAAGAAATAATAGAAAAGACCTTTTATCCAACAATAGAAAAATCCTTTGAACAAAATGCACAAGAGTATATCGATTGATACAATAATAAATTCAAAAAGTATTACAACTAATTTTTATATAATATTTTAAGGAGATGATCCACATGAAAAGTAAATTTAAAAAGGTATTTTATACTTTATCTTGTTCTATAATAACCCTTTTACCCTTAATAACAACTTCGTGTATCAGAGACAACAATGATCCATATTATAATAAACCCAAAGAGCCTGATGACAATGCTGCATATGAATCCTATTATTCTGAAACTTTACTTGGTGATGGTTCAACTAAAGTTATTAGAAAACATCAACCCCATACATTCCTAGGCTTTAAAGAGAGACTTTGAGATAAAAAATCTATTAAATATTTTGATCTAATACAATACAACCTAATGGATGACACATTTAAAGAAAAAAATAAAGAACTCCTTGCACGTATAGAAGTCTTGCAATCCCCTAATCATGAAAAAATATCTGAGCTGGAAGCTCTTTTATGATCAACAGAAAGACGTTGATCATTAGATAAAATAGTTGAAAATTGGAGAGAATATAATATAGTTAAAAATAGAGATAAAGTCTTCCAATTAATAAATAATATCCATGAATTTCCTCAAGAACATAACGAAGTAAAAGATAAATTCAAAGACGTAGATTTCAATCAAAAATCCATTTTAATTATTAATGGTCTAGATCATACTACCACTGATACCTTTAGAGTAGCAAAAGAATCTGGCATGTGGCTTGAAGCTATTAAAGGCAATGATAAGAAGTTAAGTTTTCATTTTAAATATAAATATGAATCACTTTACAAAACAGTTGCACATGCTTTTGACCACCATGCAACTACTCATATTGTAGTGATTGATAAAATAACCTCATGAGATGGATACGAAATTGAAGTTTTTACACCAGGAATTAATGATTATAGATAATTAAACCACCTAGGGATATTTTTTCCTAGGTGGTTCTTTGTAATCATTATATACACAAAAATGTAAATAGTTTTTATAATGATTATTTTTAAACATTCTACAGAATAAAAAATATTTGGATTTCCAAATATTTTAGTTTTAGTTAAATAAATTAGATATTTTCTAATAAGTTATTGAAAATCTCAAAAAATCTCTTTTAGTAGTCTAAATTTATGGGAATTTGCTTTTGCCTCATTGGCATTTATATCTCGAATAAAATTAAATAATGTTTTTTCTTCTACTTTGTCACTATTATTAATTGGGGGAGTAAAAACATATGATTCTAATTCACCTTTTTCATTTACTCCTAGAGCTGAGTGAATATTGCTAGGTTTGTAACCTTCCGATCAATATTTTTTTATATTAGTACTAATCCTTATCATTCTATTAACATCTATATGCATTAAAAGAAGCATTTTACCAAAAGGAATGTTAAATTCTGCAGTAGATCTTGCATATTGCAATGCAATTGTCCTTGGATCATTCCATAATGCATCTCAATTATTATAAGCTGTTAAATCAACATATTTTTTTAATAATTCTGGTTTATCCAGCAATTTAGAGTATTTAACATAAGTATCTCTTAGTAGTTCTTGTCCACCACTATCCATCTTAATATAAGTATTTAAGGCATCTATATTCTTGTGCTCGCCTTTTTTATATTCAGTATCTTGATTTGAATTATTTCCATCTTTTATTCTTCAAATCTTAATTCATAAATTTTCTAAATTGTTAAACTCAGCTTCTAATTTCAATTGTATTTCTTCACGTAATTTATAATATTCATTAATTGTATTGACAAGATCAGATTCATCCTCAATGGTGATGTTATTTACATTTTTAGCTAAGATAGCACTATAATCATTTTTATATCTAGTTAATGCAGTTTCAACAAACTCATCTAATAAAATGTTTATTTTCCTTTTTAAGTCTTGCAAATGATTATTTTCAGTTTCCAATTTAGCTTTTACTCTGTCATTTAAACGATCATAATCATCATAAGCTTCTTTTCATTTTGTTTCGTCATCTAAAGTAATATTATTTACATCTTTGGATAAAATAACTTCGTGTTGTTCTTTGTAGTATTCTTCAGTTTCTAAATTTCATATTTCTTCTTGTAATTTCTCTAAATGTGAAAATTCTGTTTGCAATTTCTCTTTTACAACACTATGAAGACCTCTATGCTTACTTATTGCTTCATCTACTTTCTGTGAATCATTTAAGGTAATATTTTCTATGGTTTTGTTTAAAAGATAAGAATATGTATTTTTATATTTGTTTGTTTCCTCTTGTATTAAGTTTTCTATTTTTAATAGAAGTTGATTTAGCAGGATTTTTTCTTGAGTTAATTTTGTTTTTGCATTAATGCTCAAATTATTATATGCATTTAGAGCATATTTTACAGCAGTTAGGTTCCATATATTAATAAAATCTTTATTCCACCCATTATTAATTAAACCCGCGAAAATATGCTGATTATCATTTTTATATTTAATAATTTCTTTTTCAATTGCATCTCCTGCTAATTTATATATTTGTTTTTGTAATTCATCCAACAAAGTTTTTACCTGCGCTAACTGAGTTTGGGCTTCAATGCTTAACATATAATACTCATTAATAGCTATTTTTACTTTAATTTCATCCAGTGATGAAATATTTTCAAATCGTGTGTTTAAAACCTCACGATTATTTTGTTTATAAATATTTATTTCTTTTTCTAACACATTAGAATTTACAGATTTTTGAGGCTGTGTTTGCTGTGTTTTAGTATCTTGGGGTGAAATTTCCTCATCATGCCCAACTTCTGTTAATTTATCAGGATTAGTTACTACACCATCCCTAGGATTTGGACTAATAATTGGCAACGGTTTACTTGGTTTTGTTGGTTCCTCAGTTTTTCCACAACTTACTAATGCAATTGGTAGTGTAATGGTGACACTAGTAAGCATTAAATATCATTTTTTCTTCATAATTCAAATTATATATATATATATATATGAAGCAAAAACTAGAAAATCTTGTAGTTTCAAATATAATAACTTTTTACGAATAATGTTATTATTGCTAATATATATTAATATTTTAAATTTATTTATTCAACTCGTTACGAATCATTTAAATATACTATACTGCATATGTAAATGCTTATATATAAAAATTACATTGAACTTTGTAACAATTTGTTATAATAAATACATCAAATAAATCAAAGCTATTTTAATTAAGGAAATCCATATGAAAAATAAACCCAAAACACTCTTTTTAACTTTATTGAGTACTGGTACTCTAGCAACCTATTTTGCTGTACCATCTCACTTTAAACACGCAAAACAAAATTTAATATGATATGAAAATATAAATAATAATAAATTTGAAATTAGAAATCAATTTATGACAACTGTACTAAACAATAGTGGTCAATTTGAAAACATTCCAATTAATAATAATTTTGAACTTAAATTATTATTAAACCCGGGTTTTGAAACTGAAAACGAAGAATTTTTAAACAACTTTAATAACAATTTTATAAAAAAAGTTAATGCAAAGGATTTAAAATATCAATCTTTTGAAAAACTTACAACAATGCCTATTGTATGGTTTTATTTTAAAAATGAAAATGATAGAGAAAATTTTGTTAATAACATAAAAGACTGAACTGAAATTTATAAATTAATTGTTTTTGAAAATAAAGATCTAAATAGCGAAGCACGTGTCATGCAAGATTTTGAGAAAATGGGCTATAGCTACAATCCCTCTAGTTCACAATATGATTATAATTTTGAAAAATATAAACAAATTGTTAACAAAAACGCAAATATTGTTAATGCTACTAATCATTTAAATAATTCCAATATTAATAAAATAGGTATAGTGGAATCTTGAGCCTATCCTTTCCATACTAAATATCAACAATATTTTAAAAGTGGAATTGAAATAAATGAATTAGATAGAGAACCAAGGCCTAGGTGGAAAACTCATTCAACCATGGTATCTATGATTGCAGCCGGACAATACGGAATTGACAGGTCTTCTAAAGTATATTTATATACAGTCACCGGCAATGATAGCTATTGAATGTCTACCATTGAAAAAATGGTGAAAGAAGATGGAATTAGACTAATAAATCATAGTTATGGACTTGCAATGTTCTACGAAGACGAAAAAGGCAAGCAAGTGAAAGTGGAAGATTACTTTAATGGATATAATGAAAATACATATTTCTTAGACTATATATCTAGAAAATATGGAGTAATAAATGTAATTGCAGCTGGGAATGATGGGACTCATGATCACCACTTAATTAGTGAGAATAAATTATCATTTAATTCAGTTGTTGTAGGGGCACTGGACGATTCTGCTTCTGAAAGAGACCTAAGAAAAAATATAGTTGCTGATTACTCTAATTATAGATTATTGCCTGAATTTAAAAATATTTCAAAGCCTTTAGTTGTAGCACCTGCTTATTTTTATGATCCAGTTTATAACAATAATAATTATTCACATGGAACTAGTTATGCTGCACCAGTTGTAACTGGTTTAATTTCAAATTTATTCAAATATAAATCAGATATTAAAAACAGTGAATTCAGGATTCCAGTTGTTAAGTCTATTCTATCAGCTTCTGCAGTTAGTCCAAAGCACGATAATTTAAACTACAAGTCAAGTGGTTATGAACAAAAATTTGGCGCCGGAACAGTGGATTTTAAAACAATGTTAGAAGCAGCTAACAA
The DNA here is from genome assembly GCF_055523555.1 of Mycoplasma sp. 11548. Lineage (NCBI taxonomy): Bacteria > Bacillati > Mycoplasmatota > Mollicutes > Mycoplasmatales > Mycoplasmataceae > Mycoplasma > Mycoplasma sp. 11548. Next base: position 117,638 of record NZ_JBVFVF010000001.1, on the reverse strand, counting down.
CTATTCAACACTAAAAATTCATCCAACTAATGATAGTGGTTTTGTATTTTCAAGTAAAGAAATAAATTTAAAAAAGAATCAAACGATAAAAATATCTAGTTCCTGAATGTTTAATGCTGGTCTTTTAAATCAATCTGAAGTTAGGCCAGAGTATAAAGAAAATACAAGTTGGTGAAATTCATTTTTAAATTTCTTTTCTCCATCACGTAAAAGAAGCCAAGAACTAGAAAAACAAAAAACTATTGCTGAGGGTAAAATGTGAGACTTAACTCATAAATCTGAGATTCGTTTGACTCAATCTGAGGCAATAAAACGTCAAAACAACAATTGATTTTCTGATTATGACTTATATTTAGAAAAAAAGGAATCAAATGGAAAATGGGTTGTTGTGAAGATGATTCAGTCTGCAGTGAGTAATGATGAATTACTTGAATATAAAGCAACTTCTTCAGGGACTTATAGATATCGCATTAAAAAGTATGAGAAATATGACTTTAGTAATTCTGTATATGATTTAATAGCAATTACTCACGTGATTAAAAATGATTAAAACAATTAGAAAATTGCTAACTAGTCTCGTGACTTTAGCAACCCCTATAACTATAACATCATGCAATGATAGCCAACCTGTTGGAAACAAACCTATTCCGCCACAAATTGTTCTAGATAAGCCAGACGAATATTACGAAAATCAAGTTAAAGAAATGTACGAAGTTATTTATCAAATATATGAACCATTTACAAAATCAGGAGTTTTTGCACCTAAAGAATGATTAGAAGAAGATCAAAAAACAATTAAAGAGCAATATAGACAAAAAGGTATTGACACATTTAATATTACTTTTTTTAGTATTTACCCACCATATTTAGAAGATATTAAACAACAAAAATGACGTGCATCAGATTTTATTCGAATAACTACTAAAGATGATTTTGATACTTATATTATAGAAAGGTTTAAAGAACTTAATAAATCTGAAGAATATAGTGATAGTAGTAAGATTAAAAAATTATTCGAAGAATTATATTTAAATAACCAAGATGCATATAAAGTTTTGAAAACTAATGATATTTTCATAAAAAAGCAATCAGATAATGTTAAGACTCCCGACGGTGGGTTTATAATTCCAATTTATGAAAATGGTCAAGTAACAATTAATACAATATATTCATATAAAAAACCTGAACCAGTGTGATTTGTGCCGTTAACTTATAATCCCGAGCCATCTCATATTTGAGAAGTATTCTTAATTAAGAAAAACCATACAGCAGAATATAATGTCATCGAAAGACGTATTGAAGAGTCTGCTGCTAACTTTAAGGATAAAGTATCACAGTGGTATACGACAAAATTTGCAAAAAATTATTTATAATTTTAAATAAATTTAAGCAATAAGTCTGAAAATAAAGTCAAAAGAAAAAGTTAACATTTTCATGTTAACTTTTTCTTAAGTGCAGAACTAAATTATTAAATATTTATTAACTCTTTAAAATTAATATTTTTGAAATTAACTTTTATAAAATCATAAGGCAGGAGCATCATAAAATATATAAATTCTTCTTTAGTTGAAAAAAATTCTTGACCTATATTTGAATAATTAAGATTAACTTTAAAAAAATATCAAGGTTTTTTTATTTCAGTTATAAATATTTTATTTCTTTTAATATTTAAATTACGATAAAGTTGTTTAGTTTGGTTGATAGTAATTAAATACTGGTTGTCAAGTTTGCTATTTAATTCTCTTCATTGATTAATTTTATCAATGTTTAAACCAGCAATAGTATCATATTTACTCTTTTGTATAATAGTTTTAAGAACATAAAAAAATTTAACAAATACTACTGTGGAAATTGATAATATAAGAAAAATAGTTTTGTGTGGTCTTTGATCTAAAACTGACGCTTTAATAAAGGTTCTAGCTATAATTAAGAGAATAGCACCTAAAATAAGGCAGCATATTTTTAAATATAACGTTAATCTTATAATTTTCTTATATTCAAAATTATAAGATTTGAAAATTCTTTCAAAAGCATCAAAGTATCAATCGTGAACTTTTAGTGAGTACCATTCTAAAAAGAAATTAATTTTCGATTTTTGAACATAGTATAAATATGCACTAAAAATAAAGTTTTTAGTTTTTAGTTTTTCATAAAGATAAGTAAATACCATTAGTATAATTCAAATACTAAATAATAATCCAGATGTAATATAAATTAAATTAAAAATCATTATTTTACCCTAAATTATCTTCGAGTGTTTTATTACTATTTTTAGATCTTAGATATTCGTATGTATATGTTTTATTATTTTTTGTTACTGTTCTTTTAACCTTAATGAGATTATAACTAGCAAGTTCAAACTTGCTCATTTCTAACATTTCTTTCCTGCTAAAGATTTTACCATCAATTAAACGTTTAAAGAATATGTTGGTGCCACCAGTACCACCATTACTATATGAACCAGTCTGCCTAGTTTCAGAAATAACAACTATCTTATTTAGTTTTTGAAATTCAGTTCATCTAGTTTTGTTTTGTTCATAAATATTTTTAAGATTTGTAACTAATTCCCTAGTTCGTTCTAAGGATTTTAGTTCTTTATCTAATTGAACCCCTGATTCAATTAGACTATGTAAATCATAAAAAAAACCAAATATACTTCATTTTTTGCTTACTGAGGCAAGTGCTTTATTTCAAAACTTTGAGTTTGTCTTAATTTCTGGTATAAAAGTATTTATCAAATCTATAACTATTTTAATTTTGTCAATATTACTTCCATTTGGGTTCGTTTGATATAAATGCACAGCTAAATTTAAAGACTTTCTGAGTAATTCAATTTTTGTATTAAACCCATCTTTTATATGACTAAGTATATTAGATATTATTCCTGTTGGAATGGATAACAAACCTATTCCTTTATGGACAAACCCGATAATATCAAAAAGCACAGATGCTGCATTTAAAGACACTATTGCGATTTGGTATTTGCTTGCAATTTCTTCAGCTTCTAAAAGTTCGTCATATAATTTATTTGATTCTTGAGTTGTTTTTTGAAATTGTTCAAATAACAGATTAAGAACTTTTGAAGTACCTGAGTCTTCATTTATATATGTATTATAAGAAGTCAAAATTTGTTTTGGAGTTTTATTTTCCTTAGGTTTCGTGATAGTATTCTTAATAATACTACTTTTAGTATATTTTGCAAGTTTTGAATTATATTTATTAAGTAAATCAATATTGCTAGAAAAAGATTTCAAATTTAAATCAGGGTTTTTTACAGCAATATTATCAATAACTTTAGTTATAAAGTTTAATTTTAAGTTATTTGTTTTTTCATCTATTTTTGTTGATAATAGATTTTTTACATTATTTTGACTTTGTGTAGTTTCAAAAATTATTCTCATGATATCTTTAAATATCTTAATTTGTTTTGGATCTTGATTTAGATCTAAATCATTAAAATGCTCTTTATTTGGCATAATATTAGAATGAGAAATGGATGCTACATTAGCTAATTGAACTACATCTAAATTAGAAATAAAAGCTTTTTTAAATTTCATAATTTCATTCCTTTCTATCATTAATTAAATTCCAAGGAAGAATATTTAAAAAGTAATTTCAATCTTCCTTTGTTTTGAAGATGCTTTTGTCACACGCTTGATAATTAGTGTTAAACTTTAGTTTTAATTTCTTGTTGCCTTGGTTCATTACTAGCTTTATACTTTTGTCTTTAAAGTCATTTGTGCAATGGTTATAAATTAAGCCAAATTCTCTATCTCCAGGCAATCTATCATTAACTTCTTTCCACAAGGTTATCAGTTCCTTATAATAATTAGATTCAATAAAAAACTTATTATCACTCATTTTAAGTTGAATAAAAGCATTTATTATCAAAATGCCAACAATGGTAAATATTGAAATTAACCTTACTATATAAAACTGAGTAGATATTTCTGTGAAAAAAAGTGCACTAAAAGCAGTTAAAATTACTATACATAATATAATTAAAACACTTACAAAAGCAACTTTTTCTTTTTTTTCTAAATAAACTTCATTAATAAATTTATTATACTTAATTAGTACTAACTCAAGATTATCAAAATAGTTTTCATTAAGTTTAATTCTTTTTTGAACAAAAAATTGCATAGTGTTTTTGTTCAAAATATTAAAAATATGTGCAAATGGTAATTTACTTTTTTTAATAGAATAATATTTAATTAAAATAAGACTAATTACTAATATAATTATTACAGTTGTTACACTGATAATGATTGTATCTGAATATTCATTAAATACTAATTCAAAGAAGCTATTACTTTTATCACTGCTATCTCGTTCGTATGGTCCTTTAATTTTTAAAATTGGTGTGTCCAAACTTCCTCCATATTTTACTTATTAAATTATATACTTTAATATATAAAATACCGCTATTTATATATTTATAATATAGTTTAAGATTGCTAGATAATGGTAATGGATAGAGTAGTATAAAATATTATAAACATAATTAAGAAATTAGAAGTAAAAATACTGCAACACTGAGAGATTTAAATGAGCAATTAAAAAGATTTTCAAATTAATGCTACAAATTATTTAAAACAACATTTTGTTGAATTAAAACCGGACAGAAATCTTAACTTTTCTGTCCGGTTTTAACCTTTTGAGCTTTTTTATAAATTATTAACTCTGTTCGGATTTTTTCAACTTAATATAACTATGTACAAATGTATGGTCTGAAATCCTGAATGACATTTGCCCGTCTGTTATACCTTGAGTGGTGCTTAAATTCTTATCTGTTTTATAAAGTTCAATATACTTTTGGCGATCTAAATGATTCTGGAAAGCTTTAAGTAAGTCAAATTTAAAATCTTGTTCACTAGCTTCTTTAAATTCATTCTTAGGATCATATGCAATAAACTTATCATATGGGTTAGCATACGCTTTTTCACTCATTGAACTATTTTGTCATTCAAATGGGCCAGAATTATCACTATAACCAGTTTTATAGCCTAAATTAACGTAATAATTATTACTATTTACAGTATTTTCTTTTTTAATATTAGTATCACCATTAAAGATAACTAGATCTTCTAATTGTTTACTTGGGTAAAAGTTTTTTAGACTTTCAAAGGCATTATGAATGTCTAAAAATTCATTTACTTCTTGTGAACCTTGTCCTGATCATTTAACTCCTTTAATTGTCGGCGATAATTCTTCTTCAACTCCTTTAGCAGTAGATTTACCTGGAGCATCTAAATGACCATTAATAATTCAAAACCTTGTATCTATATTTTTTATCTTCCAATACGAATATCATAATGGCCTAGTATATTTAACATCCTTACCATAAAATGCATTATGACCTTTAGTGTCTAAAGGTTCATACAAATCTGGATTATATAAAATAGCATAAGATTCTTTTGAATTAGGCCTTTCAGTTGAATAAAGGCCTAATGGACTTTTAGCTAAGGATAAGGTTTTATTGTATTTTTCCTTTAGAACTTCAATAACTCTTTCAACTGCAACTCAATCTTCATAACCAACTTCTTGTACTGATAGAAAATCCACTTTTTCTTTTGCAATTAACTCTGCAACTGCTTGAACTCTAAATCCTAATTTATTTGATGATTTCCCAAAATTAGCTATATTTCAAGAAGTTAATTTTAATTCATCATTTAGTGTATTTACATTTGTAGTAGAGTTTGAATTGCTTGATCCTGATCCTGATCCTGATCCTGGGTTTTCCTGTGAACCACTTGGTGGTTTTTGTGGTTGTTCAGGTTTTTTATTATCTTTATTGATAAATTCGTTGTATAAAAAATATCCAGCAACTCCGATTGCTCCAACTATCGCTGTTGAACCATTTATAATCCACATTGATTTTTTATTATTTTTAAATCATGAGTTTTTTTTCTTTTTTGACATTTTATTATTCCTCCAAAATTTTATATATAAATTATTATAAAACATATTGTATATTTAATACCAAAAATTATATAAATGTTATTTTGGGTGCTAAATATTATAGTTAACCATATATCGCGATTTAATTTATGTTAAAATTAATTTATTATATATTAAAGGGAGCATTATGAACAAAATAGAGTCTTTAATTAAAGAATTATGTCCTGGTGGTGTTGAGTATAAAAAACTTAGCGATGTAGCTAAGTGTGTTAAAGGTAAACAACTTAACAAAGACAAATTAGTTACAAGTGGATATCCAGTTATAAATGGTGGTGTAAATCCTACTGGTTATTGACATGAATATAATTTTAATGAAAATAAAATCACTATAGCTCAAGGTGGATCAGCTGGGTTTGTCCAATGACAAAACTCAAAGTTTTGAGCAGGTGCTCATTTATACGTAATCCAAGAATGTAGTGATATTCTTAATTATAAATATTTATATTATGTAATTAAGAATAATCAAGATAAGTTAATGGAAGCAAAATACGGAACAACTATTCCATCCTTATCGATGGAAGTTGTCAATAATCTTCTTATTCCTATCCCGCCCCGCGCAGTCCAAGATGAAATTGTTAAAATTCTTGATAATTTCACAGAACTTACAACAGAACTTACAACAGAACTTACAACAGAACTTACAACAGAACTTACAACAGAACTTACAACAGAACTTAAATACCGTAAGCAACAATATGAGTATTATCGCGATAAATTATTAACTTTTGATGATTCAATAAAGGAAATTACATTAGATCAAATTGCTAAATTTACATATGGCTATACAGCATCATCTAAAGATGAGGGTGATTTCAGATATATTAGGATTACTGATATATCTGAAGATGGTAGTTTAATAATGGATAACAAAAAGTATATCCCTAGTGAAGCGGGAATAGAAAAATATAGATTACAGAAAGGTGATTTATTAGTTTCTCGAACAGGTTCATATGGTAAAACTTTATATTTTGATTCTGATGAACCTGCAGTATTTGCATCTTATTTAATAAAAATAGATTTAGATAATACAATAATTAGCAATAAATATTATTGACATTTTTCTAAATCTAATTTATATTGAAATCAAGCTAAAAGAATTGTCTCAGTTGGTACACAGCCTCAATTTAATGCTAAGGCAATTGGACAAATTAAAATTCCCCTTCCACCTCTTCCAGTTCAAAACCGCATTGCTGAAGTCTTAGACAACTTTGAGCAAATTTGTCATGATCTCAAAATTGGATTACCTTCTGAAATATCTTTAAGACAAAAACAATATGAATATTATAGAGATCTCATATTATCATTTAATATTAATGATATTGAGAGAGAGAGAGAGAGAGAGAAGATAATTCAGGATTAGCCAAACTCTTTGAATATGTCTTTGGTTTTGAACTAGTTAATTTTGGGTATGAGGTTAAATACCAAAAACTTAGCGATGTGGCTAAGTGTGTTAAGGGTAAGCAACTTAACAAGGACAAATTAGTTACAAGCGGATATCCAGTTATAAATGGGGGTGTAAATCCTACTGGTTATTGACATGAATATAATTTCAATGAAAATAAAATCACTATAGCTCAAGGTGGATCAGCAGGGTTTGTCCAATGACAAAACACAAAGTTTTGAGCAGGTGCACATTTATATGTAATCCAAGAATGTAGTGATATTCTTAATTATAAATATTTATATTATGTAATTAAGAATAATCAAGATAAGTTAATGAAAGCAAAATACGGAACAACTATTCCATCCTTATCGATGGAAGTTGTCAATAATCTTATTATTCCTCTCCCTCCTCTTCAACTCCAAAACAAAATAGTTGAAATATTAGATAATTTCTCCGACTTAATAAATGATATAACTAAAGGCTTACCGGCAGAAATAAACCTTAGAAAAAAGCAATATGAATATTATAGGGATAGATTGTTAAGCTTTAAAGATGATAAATAGCAACAATCTATATATAGTTTCTCGCTATTTTTTTTAGTTTTATATAAGTGTCTTTGAGAAACATTACGACAAACCTAAACTATGATATATTTCATATCTACAATTTATTAATAAATTAATATTCTTCAACTCTATAAATAAAATGTTGAAGAATAAATTTTATACAAAGGAATAAAATTAAACTATGGCTTCAAAAATGAGAAAAATAATAAAGTCTCACAAATGTTTTTAGGATCACGTCATTAATAATCCCTATATCCTTATATACATGATATAAAGTGGAATATAATTAATTACAAAAAGATAAAGAAATTGGTGGTGGTCCTAATGAACTGAAACTAAAACGCTTTGACTAAGAAATAGGTTTACCTACCCTTATTCGCAAAAGATCTAGAAAGATTATTAAATAACCAAAGCAAATATAATTATTATGAACCATATAAATATAGTAATAAGCATATTAAACTAAATAAAAATAATGAATCTGTTCCTTTAATATATTTATCGGATAATGTTAAAAACGCTACATATATTTTTAAAACAAAAGAAGATTCTATAAACTTGTTTAGACATATTAGGACTTAAATTCACTTGTTCCCAAATGAAGAATTAATACTTAAAAATTTTAATGATTTATTAAATAAAGTTAATTTTTAAACACAAGACCTAATTTTATTAAATAATTATAAACAGTACATTCGCACATCCCAATGTGATATCGGTAAGATAGTTGAGATATTAAAAGATTACTCATACAATGAAACAAAAAAAACATGAAAATAAAATCAAATGAAATATAATTGAATAAAATGAAGATATGAAAAAAGTAATATGCATTTTTGCATATTACTTTTTACTTATTTTTTGCGCCTCTGGATAATGCTTGATAAAATCATTACTGTATCAATCATTTAGCATAACCCCAAAATTTTCTTCAGCTTTACCCCCTACATCCCTTTGGAAATATTTTTTTAATACAAGCTCAACATTTTTAGGAATTATAAATACTTCTCATGCATGTGAATCTAATATTCAGGCAGGATAGTCATGCTGTAGGCTATCTATTATATTTAAAGTTACTTTATTATTCTCATAAAATGGAATTATGTAAATGCCGCTTCAGCCATGAGTTCTATATTCATTATATTTTGTAATAAAAATATCACTGGTTTTCAAAACTTCATTTAGATCTTGTTTATTTAAATATAATTCCTCAAATAACTTTGTTATTTGAGAGTCTTGATTAAAATCATCAAAATTATGCAATTCTTTAAATCTATTAATAATTATTTCATTAAATTCGCTTATATTAGATATTTTTATAAAATGACCATCAATAGTCGGCAAGTCATCTGAAAAGAAAAGTTCATTAAACGGGACTGCCGACCCATCTGAATTTTTTTGCACTCTTTTATATTTAACATACCCATTATTAGGTTTTAATCATTCATCAGGTATAAATGTTTTTATGGTTGTAAATTTCTGATAATGAGGAAGTATTAAATTAAGTAATTCTCCGGCAGTTTTACGTTGAGGTATTTTTCATTTTGTATTACTACTAGTAATACGGTTATCACTTTCATTAAGTTTTGTAAGTTCTTGTTTTTTATCTTGTTGTTGTTTTTTGGAAGTATCATCTTTTAAAGGTTCAAAATTTATATAATGAGGGGAACACGAAACAATTACGAAAAGACTAAAAACAGTTATTAAACTAGCCAATAATTTCTTATTTATTTGCATTTCTTACCACGTGTGTTGCTGCAATTAAATCATCAACAAAAGTATTAAGATTAATTTTAGTCATATTTACCCTTTATAAATATTTTGTATATATAAATTATAATTTTGTATACTAATATTATATTATAATTTTTTTTTGAAATGAGTTTATGAGAAACTACAAAAAACTGCTAAAATTAAAAGACAATTATTTTGTTGATATTTTGTAAATGACTTTTCCAAAAAACACGGGAACAAAAAAATAAAAAAATATTTTGACTTTTATTTTTTTGTGTTATACTATTATCAGTGGTTATAGCAAGAGGGATCACCTGATACCATTCCGAACTCAGTAGTTAAGCCTCTTTACGCCGACGATAGCCTAAAGGTGAAAATAGGAAGCCGCTGTTTTTTTATATTTTTTGATAAAATTCAAAATATAAAAACTATTTAAATAAATATAATTGAATTAAATTTAACAAACAAAAAACATATTATTCACTTTTTATAATTCAAATCCAAACAGTGAATAATATGTTTTCTTATTTAGAAAGTTGCAAGGCAATGGATTTTAATTGTATATTTAGTATAATTACTTTGGTAAAGCTTCAATTTAACTTTACCAAAAGGAGCTAAAATTATGAAAAAAAGTTTTAAAAAGGCTTTTGCTTTGTTATCTACTTCATTAATAACACTGCCTATTATTGGATTAAGTGCTAATACAAATCAAAGTAATGATACTGCATATTTTGATAAAACTGTTACAGAAAATGGTAAAAAATACCATGTAGTAAATATTAGTTTTGCATTAAAAGATAATGAAATAAATGACCTTAAATCAATGTATTCATTTATTAGTTTTACATTAGAGCACCCTAATATAAATGGTGGAGATAATGTAATGTATTTAGGATACACAAATAAAGTTAAAGAAGTTACAACTAGTTTTAAAGCAACTGGTGCTAGGCTTGAAAATGGAAAATTTAATGAAGCTACAAAGACATATTCACTAGATATTAAATTTGCGGGCGATTATGCTTGAACAGCGGCAAACTTTAAATTCGAAATTGGTCTTGGTGGTAGAGAAATTACCATTAAACCAACAAGCCGCCATGTTGTAAAACAAACTGCTTTAGAAAAAATGAGCCACGAAGAATTATTAAAATTAGCAGCAAGTGTAGAAACTTATAAACCAGAGATTAAAAAACCTTTTGAATCTGCAGTAAAAGATTTTGCTTTTATCCCATTAGATGAGAAAAAAGTAAATGCTAGAAACGCTTCATATAAAGTTAATGTTAATCCATCCACTGGAAAGCCATATTTGCATATTTATGGAACTAATGAATATACTGAAGTATATCCATATGATAATGAACTATGATTAGTTCCAATTTACCAAGTAGTAATTCCAAATAATCATAAATTTGGAAAAAATAGTAATATGAAAATGTACTTAAATATGACAATTCAACAAGAAGGTCAAAGCACCGGAAATGTTTCATATGTAGTAGATGCTAATCAAGCTGAAGTCATTTCTAACCTAGGTTCTAATAGGGCGGATCTTAGCATTGTTGCAAATAGCTATAAAGCTGATGATGAATTAGGATATATAACATTCCAATTGCGTTTAGGAACAAGGTGGGATCCATCTAAATCTCGTATCGTTATGTCATTTAATGGTTATAAAAATGGATCATACTTCAGAGTCGCCGGTAAAGATAGACAGTCTAATGATGTACAATTAACAAAATGACAACAAAACGAAATTTGAAGAAAAGGAACATGAAATAAATATGTTTCTTTTGATAGTAATATCTTAAATTCAAATGGAACAAGACAGTCTTTAACAAATAATGTTCTTAATGGTAAAGAAGTAACAATTGAATTATCACACCCTGATACTCCTAAAACAACTATGAAATACACTATACAAGGCAATAAGTTAGTACCTGTTAATGGTTCAACAAACCAAGTTAAATTTAATGCTTATGTTAAAAATGGTTCAAAGTTAATAAATGGAAATAAATTTGGATTTTATGTTGAATTTAGCAGTTTATTTGATCCAACTAAGGCTATTATAAAAGTAACATATGACGGAAAAACTCAAGAAGTTAAAATGCCTAATTTTTGGGGTTGATTCTAGGAAAAATCATGTTATTTTGTAAATCAAAATATTCGGAGCAATCCGAATATTTTTCTTATATTCTTTTTTATTTTTTATTAGCAATAAAATATGTTTTGTGCTAAAATAGATATCATGAATAATAAAAGAGATTATTATGAAGTTTTAGGACTCAATAAAAATGCAACAGACCAAGAAATAAAAACAGCCTACCGTTCACTTGCTAAGAAATACCACCCTGATAAATTAAAAGATGGGACAAGTGATAAAAAAATGCAAGAGCTTAATGAAGCATATGAAGTATTATCAAACAGCGAAAAACGTAATTTATATGATAATTACGGACATGAAGCTGCCAACGGTTATAATGGAGCTGGAGCCCAAGGCTTTAATGCTTCAGGTTTTGGTGGTTTTAGTGATATATTTGAAAATATCTTTAGTGGCTTTACTGGCTCATCATCTAGACGTGCCAGCTATGCTGAACGAGGTGCAGATATTAAAAGTGTTCAAAAAATATCATTTATGGAAGCAATAAATGGAATTGAAATTCAAAAAAATATTCCTAAATATAGCCTTTGTTTACATTGCAATGGATCAGGCGCTGAATCAAAAAACGACATTCATACATGTCAAACATGTAAAGGAGCAGGTTATACAACAAAACAAAGCCGTGGATTTTTCGGAATTACTACACAACAAATTGTATGTAATACTTGCCAAGGAGAAGGTAAAACAATTACTAAAAAATGTAGTAACTGTAAAGGTAATAAATACATAAAAACTAATAAAAATGTTAAAATTCCAATTGCTCCAGGAACTGAAGATGGAGCTGTATTAAAACTCCAAGGATACGGTGAAGCAGGAACTAATGGAGGCCCTGCTGGAGATTTATATATTTATATTTCCGTTGATAAACATAAATATTTTGAACGTCGTGGCAATGATCTATATTTAGAATTTCCAGTTTCAATTATTGATATAATGCTTGAAAATAATGTTAAAGTTCCAACTCCATATGGCGAAGTAACCATTTCTCTTAAAAAATCATATGAATCAGGACAAGTTATTAAAGTTAGTGGTAAGGGTGTACAAAGCAAATACCGTGTAGGAGACCTTAAATTAATCTTAAAAGTAGTGCAACCTGAATTATCACGTTCACAAACTAAGGAATTGCTTAAGGTTTTTCAAACAATGGAAGATTCCTCAAACAAAGATTTCATGCAAATGGTTAATAAAACACTTAAATAGTTATGTTATAAACATAACTATTTTTAATTAGTGTAATACATTATTTGCTATAATATCTCCATGTATAAATCAAAATTAAACATTAAAGAAACACAAAAAGCAATTCAATCCTTGAAAAAGAATTTCCAAGCTTTGATCCAGGAAAAGTTGAATTTGACACGGGCAACTGCTCCACTATTCTTATTAAAAGAATCGGGATTAAATGATGGTTTAAACGGTGAAGCTCCTGTGTCTTTCTCACCTAAGGAGCAACCTAATATTCATTTAGAAATCGTTCATTCACTCGCTAAATGAAAAAGGCATGCTTTAAAACAATATAATTATTTACCAGGCGAAGGTATATATACTGATATGAATGCAGTGCGCCGGGAAGAAGACCTTGATTTTACTCATTCATATTATGTTGATCAATGGGATTGAGAAGTTATTATAAATAAAAGTGATCGCAATATTGACTTCTTACATAATGTAGTAAAAAAAATATATTCTGCCTTATACCAGACAAAGGAAAACTTAGTTAAAGAATTTTCGGTTCTTGAAAATAATTTACCAAAAGAAGTTTTTTTCATTAGTTCACAGGAATTAGAAGACTTATATCCTGCAATGACCTTGGAAGAAAGAGAAGATGCTATTGTTCGTGAAAAAGGTGCTGTTTTTATATCTAAAATTGGTCATAAACTTAAATCAGGTTTAATTCATTCTCTTAGAGCTTTTGACTATGATGATTGAAACTTAAATGGTGATTTACTTGTTTATTCGAAAGTACATGATAAAGCTATTGAAATTTCATCAATGGGCATTAGAGTTGATCAAAATTCTATTATAAGCCAAAGCAATAAAACACAAGAAGAAGTTAAAAACCTCTCGCCATATCACAAAGCAATTATTGAAAATACACTACCTTTAACTATTGGTGGTGGTATTGGTCAAAGCCGTGTGAGTATGTTTTTATTAGAAAAAAAACATATCGGTGAAGTTCAAGCTAGTTTTTGACCTGAAAACTACCGTAATGAACTTAAAGAACAAGGAATTGAATTATTATAATTATTAATCTAAAAACTGGAGAGATTATCTCTCCAGTTTTATTTATTGTTTCTTTTTACGTATTTTAAATCAGTATAGAGCAAAGAATCCAGTTGTTAATGTTGCAAACATGGCGAATACAAATCATAAAGTAATTTTACGGTTAATAGGGGTTATTGTTGTTTTATTAAAAGCAGTTTTTTCACTATTATCTAGTTTTTCAAGTGCTTGATTTTTAGCTTGCTCAAATGATTCATAAGTATATGTTCGGTTAACATTATAACTTAATTCTTTTACTAAGTCTTGGTTTTTATACTTAGCTAGTTGTTTTATAAATGCAGACTTCCCAGCCTCCAAAGGACGGTAGAAACTTGGTGTTATATAATTGCTAACTAATTGCAAGAATTGCAATACTTCTGGTTTACTAGAAATTTCGGTCATTTTTTCTTCAAAAGCACTTTTAACATCTTTATTTTCCACTGAATTCATAAGATAATTAAAGTAATCTTTGCTTACCTCTAGATTTAAACGAGCATTATTCATTGCCACAGTAGCATTCTCAACTTCTAACTCACCAGCTTTTTCATTTTCGTAAACAAGTTTTGCTTTAGAGTATTGACTTGCATATGCATCAGCAGTACTTTTAACAAAGAAGTGAGACATATTAATATATGGATCGTCAAGGTGCTTTTTTAATTTTTCACGTTTTGATGAAACAAGTAGTTTAAAATCATCAATAGCTTTTTCTAATAAAGTCGCTGAATTTTTAACATTTACATTGTTAGATGTGCTGAGTGCTGAATTTACTAAATCTGCTTCGGAAGATTCAATTTGATTTCTTAATTCTTTGAGCGGATCATTTCAGCCTTCCTTGTAAGAATCTTCAAGTTTTTTGGCTTGTTTGATCAGTTCTTCTAAAGTTTTATATGATTGAATAACTTCATTATATTTTAGTTTATTAAAAGCATCAAATAAACTGTTATTAACTAAAGAAAGTGTATCTAAATCCAGATCATTTATGTTATTTGCAGTAACTAAATGAGCATTAATTGAAACTAATTCATCGAGTGGAGATAATGTTTCATTTGTATAATTTCTGCGATCTAGATCATTATATTTATTAATTAAAGTAAAAAATGTTGCTTTAGTATTAAATGAATGAGTTAGAGAAAGGCGGGCCTTAGTTATATCTTGGATAGCTTGGTTATAATTTGCTTCATTTAGTTTTGTTTTATTAGCTAATAACGTACGTGCATTTTCTAAAGCATGTAAATAGATATTATAAGAATCTTCAGTATATATTGAATTCTTATTTGAATAAACTTGTGATGTTAGATAAGACAACTCAGATGTATCAAGTGCTGAAGCAGAATATTTGTTTAATAAATATGAAAGCTCGTTTTTGAATTCCACAATTGTTTCTTGACTAAGATATTCATACTTAAGTGAACTGACAATGTTGGCCCTTAATGTATTGAACTGAGTTTTGTTTTCATCGCTTCAACTCTCAAATGAACCAGGGATATTTGCCATCAGTTGATTTAATTCATCAGTTGATTTTTGAGTATTAGTCGAATCTGTTAAATAAATGCTTTGTACAAGTGGATTTTCACCTTGCCAAGTAAAAATAACTTTCTGAATACTTAAATCAGCATCATTAGGTAATGTAAAATTCATTAAATTTAAAACTAATTCGCCAAGAATTATTTCACTGATTTGCCCTGATTTTTTATTAATTACTTCTAATTTAACAAAGGCATTGGCAACTGGATTGTTAGTGAAAATTACTAAATTCTTATTTGTGAAGTTTCCATTATTTACACTAAAAACAACTTTCTTAACATCGTTTTTATCTGTGAATAATTGGGTTAAATTTTCAACTTTCTTATTTTTATCAATATCTAAGACTTCTGAACCAGTAAATTCATAACCCTCTGTTCTTACGTTGTTGTATTTTTGATTGTTTATAACAATTTCGCTAATTTCTAAATCCTTGTTTACCGGATAATTAGCAAGAATATTTAGTCTAATAAATCGAGCTGATTTAATATTTAATTTATCATTACCTCAATATCTATAATCAGGGTGTTTTTCATCAAATAATCCAAATATTGTATCACCTAAAACCTGTGTATTTGTGGTTGAATTTTTGTCATTAATTGCAAAAGCTGGGCGCCATTCTAATTTATCATTTGATAATTGTATTGATAAATTTCTTGGGTAGTGCTCTGTTTTATTAGAAGCATAAATTCTTAAGGATTCAATATCTATTTCTTTCCCAAGATCATAAATAATATATTGACCATTTTTAGGATTAACAAAAACATTTCCCTTATCAAAATCATTGTCAAATTCAAACTTTTCGTTTGCTTTATTTTTCATTGGTACTGTCGATGAATCTACTTTACCTATAGATTGAGAATCTTCTGTAACAACTTCCAAATTGCTAAAGGTAAACTCAGTTGGTTGTTCCGAAGAATTCTTAAATCCAAAATATTTCGCTTGCAAATTGTTATCTAAATTATTAATATCTGCAACTTCAATTCAGCGATAACCATCATGTGAGTAGAAATATTTGATGTTTTCGTTGCTAATTTTTGAATTAACTTTAGTTATTATTAATGACTTTTTGAAATCTAAGCCCACTATTTCATTTGGTTGTAATGTTATACGAGAAGTAGTTTGACTTTTGTTGTTTAAGGTAAATTTACCCGCTTCAAATTCTGCAATAAAATTATCTTGGTTTGTTTGGTTTGAAGTATATGTGTAATTAATATCGGAAGCAATTTTATCAAATAAATATGCGGATTTTATACCCCATTCACTATCACTATTTTGGGTGGCTATAATCCTTATTCCATTAAGTTTTCCAGTGCTTGGAGGAATGTTTATATTAATCACCTCATTATCAGAACTAAATTCAGTTCCCAAATCAGTATATTCGCCATTTACAATCTTTTGTATTTTAAAGTTTTTTAATAATAAACCAGGTTCTTGAACTAATCTCAATCTTGCATATTCTTTATAAATTGGAAATAATATATCTAATGAATCATCAGCACGTATATTTCCTCCGCCTTTATGTGTTAAACGAGCATATGTTGAACTATTATTATCAACAATATTCTCTAAATTATTACCCTCAAGTTCAGTAGATAAATCTAAATTAGCAGTATGAGCAGTTAAACCTAAATCATTAAAAACTGAATTTTCTCCTGCCGCTAAAATAGTACCAATTCTCCAACTTGGATCAGCAACTTTATGGTTACGAACTCTAATTTTATCAGTATTAGGTGCTCAACCACCTACAACATAACGAGCTGCACTGCCTAAATGATGTGAACTAAATGCTTTTCATGAACTTGTTGAATAATCATAATATTCTATAGAAAAGTCTGTAAATCTTGTATTTGGATGGTTAACAGCTTGTTCAATTAATACTGTTGTAATATTTCTCCTTGATGGATATTTCACAGCAAAAAATCAATCTACTGGGAAGTTAGGATCTGTCCCCGGCTTAATAACTCATTCAGAATTTGGGTCTGTGTCAAAAATATTTTGTCATCTTCCGCCTGTTGTGCTTAAATTACCTGTGTCAGCTTGAGTGAATTGACCATCTGTAAATCAAGTTCCACCACTTCCATTATTAGAAACAACAGTAGGTGTAGTTTGCATAGAAATATTTTGAAGTGGTTTTCCATATACTTTTGTTAATAATTCAATTGTTTTTGGTAAGAGCAATTTACTTGCTCCATTAATGGGCGCTTCATTAGCCTTGAAAGTATCTAATTTTTTATATAAATTAATTGCTTCATTTATAGAGTATTGTGTTCTTGAGGTTAAATTATCCTTAAAATATTCTAAAATCTCAGCTATTTTTAAATTAAGTTGTGAAATTAATAAAAGTTTTTCTAATCAAGGTTTAAGGTCTACAATTAATGAATTCTTGTTATTTAAAAGCAAGCCTATATCTTGTTTTAGTACTTCGAAATAATATTTAAAGTCATTAATTTCTAAATTACTAAAACTTTTATCATTATATTTAGAACTCAAGGCATCAAATAAATTCGCAACATCAGAACTTTCGGATCAGTCCACTGATTTTGTACTATTATTTATTTTAGTATTAATAATATGTTTTGAAACATTATTAAAAGCATTTATAAGAACTACATTAGAAGAAGTAAAGGCATTTTTAATTGCATTAATTTTAAATTGTTCTTTATTATCACTATTTAAGTATCATAAACTTGCAAACTGGTTTAAATATAGTTTGTTTAATCCGGCCGATTTACCTAGTGCTACTGTATAAGAACTTGATTGTGCTAAAGAGTTATTTGTAATGTTTAAATTATTCAGAACATCTAAATTTAATAAACCTTCATTATAACCACTTGCTCAATTTAAAACCATCCCGCTTTTTTTATTATTATTTACATAATATCTCTCAATAAATTCATTATCAAAATCACCGTATTTAGTAGCACCATAATTAACTAAGGTAACATGATCCTTAAGTGTTGCAAATGATGTATTAATGCTATTTGCTGCTATACTTGTAAAGTAATACAAATCTTTTTGTATTGGTCCTAAAAATTCACTAAGTTCATTAATAATCCGAGTTAATAAAGTATAGTTTACTCCGGCAGTATTTTTAACAACAACGGCAAAACCACTAACACCTAAATCGGTAAGTTGTTGTATTTTAGTTTTTAAAATATTAAAATCGAATTCATAATATTCACCATCCGTTATTGGTTGGTTACTTAAAATATCAAATGCATAAATAAAATCTAAATTATATTTTTTTGCTAATTCAACCTTGGTTTTAATTTCATTTAACTCAGTACTAGTATAGTCTTCACGTCAATTAGTCTCGTCAGGATTTAAATAAACATATTTATTGAATTTGTTACTTGCAGCATTTTTTAAATTATCTTCTAAGTCTTCTAAACTAAAATTATTAGCATCATAAACAATACGGTTAGAAATATCAAAATAATTATGTAGTTTAAAATTTTTAAATGATTTGTTATCTAAATTAAGAAAAATACTTTTTAGATCATTCAAGGCATAAGCGATCGACTTTTGACCTTTAGTTTGTACAAAAAAGTGATTTTTCTCCGCTTCAATAAAGTATTCATCATTATATAAATCATTGAATTCATTATTTATATTATAGCCTGCAAATAAATCATCATTTGAGCTAAGATTTAAGACAATATTAGTAACTTGTTTATCTAAGCGATTAGAAATCGAAACATTAAACCCTTGTTTTTCCAAAAAGTCTTTAAAGTCTAATAAAAAAGGATTTTGATCTAATTCACTAGAAACAATATTAATATCATTAAGAACAGTAAAATATTCTGTTTTA
Source organism: Mycoplasma sp. 11548 (assembly GCF_055523555.1). Classification (NCBI taxonomy): domain Bacteria; kingdom Bacillati; phylum Mycoplasmatota; class Mollicutes; order Mycoplasmatales; family Mycoplasmataceae; genus Mycoplasma; species Mycoplasma sp. 11548. Next base: position 98,244 of record NZ_JBVFVF010000001.1, on the reverse strand, counting down.
TAAACAAATTCTTTAACTGGTAAGTATTTAATTAACTCGTTTTGTTTAAAAGATTGTTGTATATCGCTATGGTTTACTTCTGTGTTATTAGAAATAGTAAATGGTATAACAAAAGCGGGACTTAATAAAAATGATTTTTTAAGTTGTTTTTTAACATTCATACTATTTCCCCTTTTGTTCAAGTGTTAAATTATAAGTTGAATAATCTCCTAGATCATTATAAACAACAATAAGATATTTTTTTAGATTTGTTTCTTCTTTAACTAAATGAATATCATATGACGCACCGTTAGTAGAAACTGCTATATCGCCAGAAAAATCATTAACCTCCAGCACAGTATCTTTTTCTGGTTGATCAACTTCTTTGTCTTGATATTTTAGTTTATAAATGTTTTTAGACTGATTAAAGATAAGAGACTCTTCAGATTTAGCGCCTTTAAAGAAAATGTTTGTGATACCCAAAATATAGTTTTGGCCTTTATCATTTTGAGAAGGATCTCAAGTAATACGAAGCCATTGTGTTTCAACTTCATCAAAATGAATATTTTTAGGTAATGCAGCATTTGACCAACCACTATTGTTATTTCGTTCCATTGGCCCAAAATCTACATCAGATGTCCTATCTTGATTTCTAACTTTTGTTCAATTTATACCATCATTTGAATGCCATATGTAAATATTCTTAGGTAATTTCCCTGCAGATCCTTCTTTGTTGGCCGCGATTCAAAATGAAATTTCAACTCTGGAAAGTTTAGTAAGCTTGTCTCAGTGAAAAACTAAGTTATTATCTTGTTCTTGTCCAAATGTTTTTCAATTGTCTCATCTTGAACCACTAGCCCCAAATTGACCTGAACGATCAATTAGTTTTAGTAAATTTTGTTTTGCCGTGTTTACATTTGCATCCCCATCTTTAGTGCTCATGTCTTGATCGACTTTTAGACCATCTTCACGAATTACATAATTACTGTCATTTGCTAAAGATTTACGTTGTTGTAAAACAATAGCATTAACTTTCATATTTTTACCATCATGTGAAACAGTACCTTCAATTTTCATATCATTATAAACTGTTATTTCTTGTTCTAGTTGTCAATTAACTTTTCTAAATACAGCATTGTTATTTTGGTCAACTATTCTTACTTCTGATGGTAGTGAGTTTTTTGAAATTATTTCACCGGTTCAAACCTTAATTACCGGTGAAATTGGTACATTGTATAATGAAATAGTCTCAGTTGATTGCAACTCAAATTGTGGGTTCTCTTTTTTAGTTACTTGTAATTTATTTGTAAAATCCGTGTTTTCTTTGTATTCGCCTGGTTTTGGGTTATTAATTTCAGGTTTTGGCTCCTTTGAACATGAAATTAAAGCAGGTGAAAGACCTACCAAAACTGTGCTACTTAAAATAATTTTTTTTATAATTTTTGCCATTTTTCCTCCTAATTTTAAATTATTGAATCTAACTATAAAATGTATATAAATTATACTAAATAAAATGCCAAAATATTATAGAAATATTAGGTTATTTTTGATCAATTTTCGAGTATAATAATATATACAAAATTATCACATTTTATATATCATACTTTTGACTAAAAAAGGAGCCATTATGAAGAAATTTAAAAAAATATCACTAGCATCTGCTGCACTTTCTTTATTACCAGCAATAGCAGTTGGATGTTCAAATGACACTAATCCAAACGTTCCCAAAAAACCAGGGGAAGATGTGCGAGATATCACCAATCCTAATATTCAAAAAGTCCAGAATTTCCTTGCATCTATTAATAATGCAAATGTAGATACACTTAAAGAAAGTTTAATAAACTACCCTAGTAATGATTTTTCAGCTTCTAAAGCTGATCTTTTAATCAACTTTGTTACTGAATATTTTAATATACTTAACACAAAAATAGAAAGTGTTTATTCAACAATTGAATTTAATCCTGAAAATCTAACTGCAATTCAAGCAAAACTTCAAGAATATGATAAAGTTATTAATACAACAAATAATAACTTTGACCAATTTACACCAGAATTACTTGCTCAAATTAAGCAAACAAGTAGCGATATTCAAGCATATAATTCAGAAGTAAGCAGTAAAAATAAAGAACTAGATGAATTTGTCAAAGAAGCAAAAAATATAAAAATATCCAACAATAATTTAAAAGATTTCATAAATACTGAAATATATAAATTATTTAAGATCAGAACACAAATTCAAAAACCTTTTGATTTAATTAAAAAAATAGATGATAATATTAAAAAGCTTTATGATTTCTTTAATTTTGCAACAGAACTAAATAACACAGGATTAACAAACAAAATCAACGAGACAAAGTCATATATAAATGAAAATTTATCAGTTAATAACATAAATTCATATAATAACGAATTAGAAAATAAATTTAAATCTCTTACAAATTATATTGTCCAAAATAACATGACTTCAGATAATGTTAAAAATCTTAAACAAGAATTAACAGTTTTAGTAGAAAATGCTAATCTTAATAGTCAAATCAAAGAGCAATTAAGTAATGAAATTAAGAATGTTTACAACATTACTGGAATCTATGAATTGCAAGAAAAGCTAAATCATATAGAAACAAATGAATTAGTAGATCTAAGAAAATCATTGGTTACTCAAATTGAAAATTCTAAATTAACCAAAGATAATATAGACGATTTAAAAGATCTTCTTAATAGTTATTCACTAACTTCTTTAACTAGTTTTAAAGAACAATTTGATATATTCATGCAACTTTTAGAGCAAATTAATAGTAGATTAACAAGTATTGAAAAATATATAAATAATGAGTATACAGGTTCTCAAAAACAAGTATTAGAATATTACAAAGAAAAAAGTAAGTATATTAAATTATTTAATAAGGACTTTTTAGAAAAAATTTCTTTAGTTTCAATGGAAAATAATATTGAAACTTTTAAGGCGCACTTAAAAGCTTTAGAAGAACAAGAACGCAAATTACTAGAAAATAAAGAACAAGATTCAAAAACATTATTAGATTACTTTAAAGAGGATGCTGGTGAGAAATTAAAATTTGAATATAATGAACTTGGTTTAAAATATGACCTAGAAAAATATTCATATTCTGCATCATATACCTTTGAAAATACTAAGTTGTTCTTTGATGTACATGATAATGATTATGTAGATTACCAAATCACAAATCTAGAATTAGACAAAAAAAACTGAAATAACTTGTTAGTAACCGTTAAAGTAACTTTAAAATCTAACCCAGAAATAAATTACTCTTATAATTTCACAAAAACATTTGATAAAAATGTATCTGAGTATGTAAATTTAATTCAGGTTGATACTTTAGACCAGAATTTTGAAGTTGCTTATGATGATTTAAAAGAAATGAAAGCAACTGATTTTTTAGCATTGACTCATTCAGAAAAATTAAAATATTTCAAACACAAGGGGACAAAAATTGCTAAATTCTTTAATTATGAATTCAGTGATGATTTTGAATATAAAAATAATAGATTATATGCAACAATAAAAGTCTTTTTCAATAACCAAATAATAAAAGAAGGTAAAATACCTACTATTAAACCAGTAGAATTTTGAAATAATGAAGGAAATTATCAAGACTATCTCGATCAAATTCATGAAGCAAAAATATTAAAAATAATTAATGGAGATGCTGCAACTTTTTTCAATTCATTGCAATTCAAACCTGAAACCAAAACCACTCATGAAATCTATCTTGCTTCTGATGCAATCAAAGCATTCAATGATTCATATATCATGCCTAAATTTGGTAAATATGAATTGTTTATTAAGGAAGTTAAAAACATTAATGATTGAGATGGTAGTGCAAACTTAGTTTTATGATATAAAAAAGATGGAATTGAGATTCCAATTAAAAACCCTGCTCAAGTTTATAATAAAACAATTAGAGTCGGAAATTTCAAATTACTTAACTTCTTTGACTTAAAGCCTAAAGGTGAAATCTTTACTGCAGAAGACTTTAAAGATGCAATAATGCCAGATCAAAATATTATTAATTTAATTAACTCAGTTAATGAATCGAACTTTACCCTAAGGCTTACTTCATCAACTAAAGTAGAACCTGATTTTAGACTTATCAATGTTCAAGATTTAATTGACCAAAAAGCATTTGTACACATGGAATATTTAATGTTGATTAATAATACAGGTACAGATAATAAAGGCGTAAATCACGATGATAAAGCATATGTTCCATTAGATAACAAATATTATGATAAAGATATAGAAGTGAATGCAACAAATATAAGCACATTACGAGGAGATTATTTCCCAGTTTGATATGATGTAAAGCGTGTTGGTAAGCGTGGTATGTCATTTAAACTTGGATGAATTAAGAAAACTGATCAATCAATTAGATACACTAATGGGAAAGAATATACCTTAATTAATTTAGTTAACGATTACCAACAACACCACTACCCAGAAATCATGGTTAATAATATAAAACTAAGCGATTTAGATATTAATTATGAAGTCTTAAAAACTAAAACAGCAGATCAATGAGCAAGAGATTTAAATGGCCTTGAACAAGTAATTAAATTGAAAGTTAATGAAAATAATGAAATTCAATACAAAAACTTCTCTTTACCAGCTTCAATATTTAAAATAAATTCTATAAAACGTATTTCTGGTGACCAAGCATACATTAGCTTTAAGGTCCAAGATAAAAGCAATAAATGAATTCAAGGTAATACGTGATACAAAATAAAAGGATTTGCTTTAAGTCAAACAAATAATTTATACGAAAGTTTTACATGAAGAAATTCAAATTTAAGAACAATTCAAGATTCTCTAAATTCAATTACCCGTGATCGAGTAATTGAACCAATGTGAGATGATTTATTATGAGATATTAATACTCGTACTAATATTGCATCATGAACCTTTAAACGTAAGTATCTTGAGCAAACCTTACTTAAACAAAATGCTAGAAATAGAAATATTAAATTCAATATACATGCTAATTCATTAATTAATGATAACCAAAAAACTCAACGCATTAGAAATAACGATAATACTATAGCTTTAAATATAGATTTAGATAATTTAATTGCTTCTAAAACACTTAAATATATTAAAGAAGCTAAAACCAATACAGACAAAACTTTTAAATATATAGTAAGTCTAACCTGAAATGAAACTACGGGTATTGAGTTTAAAATCTATATGGAGGACAACTCATATAAAATAATTATTGATGAACCAGACACACAAATTAATTTCAAAGAAACATTTGAAAAAAACCGGGCATTTTTAATATTGCCTGCTGCCGTAAGCGCAAGCATTCAATATACAAATGATGAAGAATTAGAAGATTTTGGAATATATCAAAACCGTTTTGATTATAATCATATGGAATACAACCAATTCAACCAACCTATTACAATTTACTCTGATGGTGAATATTTAGCTAACCGTAATGTATATCAACCAAACCAAAATGTATCCTTCAAATTACATGAAGGATACAAAATGGATGCCGAACATATGCGCCTTGAAGAATGAAGAAACTGAGACGTTGTTGAAAATGCTTATTTAAGAGCAACCCAGGATGCCGCAGGAGGTGGAATTGGTACTGGTGGTTTCTTAGCGAAAACTAATAATGATCCAAATGATGCTACTTTCTATTACATAACAAACATGCACGTTGAAACTGGCGTTGCTACTAATTGAAGCCATGTTGTTGATGATTCGTTCCTAAAGGATAATACAGGTAGAAATTATAATTTGGCTTTCCAATTAAATGGTAATAATCTAGAACGAAACAGAAATAAAACTGCTACTCACAGATATGGCAATGTAACAGTTAAAGGAATATGACTAGCACACAGCGCTGTTTCTAGAGATGGTAGCAAAACTCGCGGGCCACATGATATGATCTTATTATCAATTGACTTAAATGATAAATTAAAAGATGCTCGCAATCGTGGTCTTATGGATTTAGTTTGAAAAACAGAAAAACTAATGAGCATGCCAAATATCGGTTTAGATGTACCATCTAAATTTAGAATAGTATCAGTTCCAATGATTTGAGAAGCAGCAACATTAGGTTTCCCAAAAGATAAAATCACTGGGTCAATTACCAGAAGACCAAAATGAGTTTTAGATAATTCATTTGCGACAGGTTGAAGAAATTACTACTCACATATTTACTCAGGTGGTGGATCTTCAGGTAGTCCTGTATATGTTGAAAAAGATGGAAAACACAATTACTTTGGGATTCTTACAGCTGGATCAGGTGGATATATGGGTGGCGATGAATTCTCTTTATTCTATAGTTATGACATTCGTGAATATAATTTGCTTGGTCTTAACACAGACCATGAACACCCTCTTTCACTACATAACTATAGGTCAGCAGCTTCGCAAATCTTTAAAGCTCACCTACACAGCCCTGATGTCTATGATATGCCTTGATTCTTAAAAGAAACTATAGAAAATTAATAATTGAATTTTAATAAAACACATTTAAACAATTTTATTAATTTAAAAAAATAAAATATCTTACTTCTAATAAATAAAAATTTAATATAGATTATTATTTATAACTTTAAAGATATTACAATTACAAAAAAATTTACTAATAATAAATTAAATAAAAATACTGGAGTTTTATGCAAAAAATTAAAAAATTCTCATTGGCCTTATCATCGCTAACAGTCGTTCCATTTGTTGCATTATCTTGTACAAATGATGAAAAACCAACACCAAAACCTATTGATAATGCTAACATTACCAAGGTTAATAACTTTCTAAATTCTGTTAATAATAGTTCTGTAGATGTTTTGAAACAAACTGTAACAAATTATCAAAATAATGATTTTGATGAAGCAAAAGCAAATTTATTAATTGATTTTGTTACTGAATATTTATCAATTTTAAACACCAAAATAGAAAGTTTATACTCAACTATTGATTACAAACCAGACAGTTTTGAAAAAATTAAAACCAAACTAGATGAATATGATAAATTTATCAATACTACAAATAATAACTTTGATAAACTTACTCCTGAGTTTTTAACTCAAATTAAAACAACTAAACAAGAACTTTCTTCATATAACGAAGCCATTTTATCAAAAAATAAAGAACTAGATGATTTTCTTTTAGAAGCTAAAAAAATTAAATTAAGTAATTCAAAAGTTAGTGATTTATTAAAAAATAATACTTCTAAGCTATTTAACCTAAAACAATCAATTAATAATCCACTAGAATTAGTTAAAACTATTGATAAAAATTTAACTAAGTTAGAAGATGTAATTGAATTTGCTACTCTAAATTCAAATCAAGAATTACAAACTAAAATTAACCAAGCAAAAGAGTATGTTAATACTAACTTATCTTTTGATAAATTAACAACCTTTAACCAAGGTTTTGATACTCATTTTGTTTCAATTACAAACTATATTATTGAGAAAAATTTAGCTTCTGAGTATGTTAATAGTAAAAAGCAAGATTTCACTGCTTTAGTTGAAAGTTCTGACATTGATACTACAACTAAAGAAGAACTAAGAAATAGCATTAAACAAATATATTCACTCGCAGGTATTTACGAACTACAAGAAAAACTTAACTATTTAGAAACAAATGTTGTGGTAAATACAAAACAAAGATTAATTAGTAAAGTTAATGAAACAGATTTAAGTAATCAAAATAAACAAGATTTAACTGATTTAATTAATGCTTATGGACAAAATGCACTTACTACCTTTGAAACTGAGTTTACTAAATTCCTTGAATCATGAACCAACCTTAATAATAAGTTAAATTCAATTGAAAATTATATTACTAGTGAATATCAAAAATCACAAAAACAAGTTTTAGAATATTACAAAGAAAAAGGTAAATATTTAAAACTTTTTTATAAGGAATCTAAACTAGAGAAAATTTCTCTAGTTTCAATGTCTAACAATATTAGTAAGTTTGAAGAATTATTAAAAACATTTGAGACACAAGAAACAAATCTTAAGAATAATACTGAAACAGATTCAAAAACTCTTTTAGATTACTTCAAAGCAGAAACAGATGGAAAACTTAAATTTGAATTTAATGAAATAGGTGCTAAATATGATTTAGAGAAATACTCATATTCTGCATCATACAACTTTGAAAATACTAAGTTATTCTTTGATGTCCACGACAATGAATATGTTGATTATCAAATAACTAATTTAGAATTGGATAAAACTAACTGGAATAATTTACTAGTTGAAGTTACAGTGTTTTTAAAATCAAAACCTGAAATTAGTTATAAATACAAATTTAATAAAGTATATGCAAAAGATGTCACACAATTTGTAAATGATATTAATATTAATGACTTAGATACAAACTTTGATGTAGATTATGAAGGTTTAAAAGAACTAAAATCACAAGATTTCTTATCTTATGAAAAAGATAAGAAATTAAAATTCTTTAAAGCTAAATCTAAATTTATTTCAAAATTCTTCCGTTATGATTTTTCAGATGATTTTGAATTTAAAGATAATAAACTATATGTAACTTTAAAAGTATTATTTAATAACCAAGTAATTAAAGAAGCTAAAATAGCAACTAATAAACCAGTAGAATTTTGAAATAACGAAGGTGATTATCAAGAATATGTTGATAAACTTCACGAAGCTAAAATCTTAAAAATAATTAATGGTAATGCTTCTGATTTCTTTAATTCGTTAAAGATTAATCATAAGAGTAAAAATTCTCATGAAGTTTACCTTGCTTCTGATGCAATTAAAGCCTTTAGTGAATCATATATTTTGCCTAAATTTGGTAAATATGAATTATTTATTAAAGAAGTTAGAGATATTAATGATTGAGATGGTAATGCAAAATTAGTTTTATGATATAAAAAAGATGGTGTTGAAGTTGAAAAACCAGCTGCTACCAACAACAAAACTGTTTCAATTAATAATTTCAAATTACTTAACTTCTTTGATTTAAAACCTAAAGGTGAGGTATTTACTGCCGATGATTTTAAAAACTCAACAGCTCCAGCGCAAAATATTATTAGTATCATCAACTCAGTTAATGAATCAAACTTTACGCCAAGATTAACCTCATCAACTAATCCAACTCCAGATTTTAGAATGCTTAATGTGCAAGATATGATTGATCAAAAAGCATTTGTTAATATGGAATATTTAATGGTTTTTGGTAATGGTACAGACAATAAAGGTGAAAACCATGATAGTAAAGCATATGTTCCGTTAGATAAAAAATATTATGATAAAAATATTTCAGTTAACTCAACTGATACAAAACCTTTAACAGATGAGTACTTTCCTGTTTATTATGATGTTAAACGTACTGGTAAACGGGGTATGACATTTAAACTAGGTTGAATTAATAAGAAAAACCAAAGCATAAGATATACTAATGGTAAAGAATATACTTTAATTAACTTAGTTAATGATTATCAACAACACCATTATCCAGAAATCATGGTAAATAATATTAAAATAAGTGATTTAGAAATTAACTATAAAACATTAAAAACTAAAACTGCGGAGCAGTGGGCAAATGATTTAGAAAATTTAAATAATGTTATTAAATTAAAATCAGATTCACAAAAGCAGATTAATTATTTAAATTATTCATTACCAGTTACATTATTTAAAATAAATGCTATTAGACGTATTTCCGGTGATCAAGCTTATATTAGTTTTAAAGTACAAGATCGTAATGATCAATGAATAAATGGTAATATTTGATACAAAATCCAAGGCTTTGCACCAAGTCAAACAAATAACATATATCAAAGTTTTGCATGAACTAACAACAATTTAAAAACTATCCAAGATTCTCCAACCTCAATTACACGCGAAAGAGTAATTGAGCCTATGTGAGATGAATTACTTTGGAATTTAAATCAAAGAACCAACATAGCTTCATGGACTTTTAAACGTAAATATTTAGAACAAACTTTATTAAAACCAAATGCCAGAAATCGATCAATTAAATTCAAACTCCTTGCTAATGTTTTAATTAATGATACTAATAAAAATAATCGCCTTAGAGATTTAAGTAATGGTATTGATATAAATGTTGACTTTGATCAGTTAATTGCATCTAAGTCACATAAGTATGTTTACAGTGCAACTGTTTCAGAGCAAGAAAGTTTTAAATATATTGTAAGTTTAACATGAAATGAAAATACTGGTATTGAATTCAAAATCTTCATGGAAGATAATTCATATAAAATTATTATTGATGAACCAGAAGTTCAAGATCATTTCAAAACTGAGTTTGAAAAAGAGCGAGCATTTATTATTTTACCTGCTGCTGCAAGCATCAGTGTAAAATATACTAATGATGAAGAAAAAGAAGACTTTAAGGTAAACCAAAACAGATTTGATTATAACAACATGGATTATAATCAATTTAATCAGCCTATTACTATTTTTTCAGATGCAAAATATTTAGCAAATCGAGACGTTTATCAACCTAACCAAAATGTACCATATGAATTACATAATGGTTATAAATTAGATGCTGAATTCATGCGCCTTGAAGAATGAAGGGATTGAGATGTTGTTGATAATGCATACCTTCGTGCATTCCAATACTCTGCTTCAACTTCAGGTACAGGTGGTTTTTTGGCCAAAACAAATGATAATCCTAATGATGCTACTTTCTACTACATAACTAACATGCATGTAGAGACCCAAGCCGCAAAAAACTTTAATGATGTTATTGGTGATAGTTTCTTAAAAGACTATGTAGCTAAATATTACTTTTTAGCTTACCAACTTATTGATACTACTTTGGAAAGAAATAAGCAGTATACTTCCACTCATTACATTGCTGGCAACATCCCTATTAAAGCATTGTGGTTAGCTCACTCTCAAGAATCAAAAGATGGTAAAAAAATACGTGATCCTCATGATATGATTTTATTATCAATTAATTTAAATCAACACTTGAAAAATGCTAGAAATTCTGGAAAAATGGATATAGTATCAAAAATTGAAAGAATAATGAAAATGCCTAATGTTAGCATGGATGTTCCTTCTAAATTTAGAATAGTATCAGTTCCAATGATTTGGGAAGCAGCAACCCTCGGTTTCCCTCATACGAAGCTTTCAGGTTCAATTACTCGTAGACCTAAAAATATTCAAGATAATTCATACCAAACCGGTTGAAGAGATTACTATTCACATATTTATGGTGGCCCTGGTTCTTCTGGTTCGCCAGTATATGTAGAAAAAGATGGAAAGCATAGTTATTTTGGTCTAATGACTGCTGCTTCAAGTCATACATATGGAATTGGAAAAAATGAGTATAGTATATTTTATAGCTATGATCTTAGAGAATATAACCTCCTAGGTATTAACCCAGATAATGAACACCCATTATCATTACAAAATTATAAATCTGCAGCTTCACAAATTTTCAAGGCTCACTTACACAGCCCCGATGTATATGATATGCCTTGATTCTTAAAAGAAGTGAAAGAAGACTAACAAATAAATATTAAACAATGTCTTAATTATTAAGACATTGTTTTTTTATAAGCATTAGTTAATTAATATAAAAAAATGCAGCAATAAGCTGCATTTAATAAAATATTTTAGTAAGCATTGTTTGCTTTTGTTTTGTTAACAAATTGATCTAAACGTGAGTGTTTTCTTGCGCCTTTATTAGCATGAAAAACTCCTTTAGCAACAGCTTTAGCAATTACGTGGTGTGCATTTGCTACTAATAAAGCTGCTTTTTCGTCGTTAGCTAAAACAGCTTCTCGAGCTTTACGAATTGCTGTTTTAACTCTAGATTTCATAGCTGCATTTTTTACACGAGCTTGTTCCATCTTAACGATGCTTTTCATTTTAGATTTAATATTAGCCATATAAGACCTCCCTTTTTCTTTTAGTTTGAAAAATCCTATATATTATATAACAAAACTTAAAATATAAAAATTAATATGTGATTTTATAATCGCTTCTAACGATGGTTTTCTTTAGTTTAAACAATACTGGAATAATAATATTTAAAACTAAAATATAAATTGGCAAGGCAATTACTGACCTAAGAACAATCGGGGTCATAACAATTACATAACGATTTTGTAAGTTATAACTTCTTCCTAAATATCTATTAGCATATTGAATAAAGGCAATTGGACCTCAGATTCACCTTGCTAATACAATTGTAAAGATAACTAAAAAGATTGTTAAAGATAAGTATAAGTAGGTTTGTTTTTTACCTGGGGTTTTTGCTTTAAAATATCAATATACTGATAAATTAAATAATGCAAACATTCCTAAAGTTAATGCTAGTAAAGTTCCAAAAACTCCAACACTTAACCTACTAATTCCAAAAGTAGATGAAATTCTTAAACCTTTTGGATCATTGACATTTACTAAGAATGTATAAATTAATAAGCCAAAAGATAAAAGCATAAAGATTTCCATAAAAATAAAAACTTGTTTTTTGTTTTTCTTAAAGATATCTAAGATAAAGCCAATTAGAAACGAAACTGCAATTGGCACAATTGCATAAGCTTCATGATATAAAGCAATTTGCCCTGAAAGTAGTAAACTAAAAAAGTCAGCCAAAAAAGAGAAAAAAGCCCCTTTATATTTACCAAAGAAAATGGTGAATATAATATAAAAGATATATTCAGTCGATAAAGAAATAATTTTTAGTGGAGTAAAATTCTTTAAAGCAGTAATAATAAAGAATAAAGACATTAAAATTGCACCAAGGGCAATATCATAAACTGAAAATTTCAAATTATTACGTTTTGAACCTTCTTTTCAATTACATATATAATAGTCTCCTTCTTTAAATAATGCAAATAAAAAGAAGTAACGATATATATCTAATAACGGAATGAATAAGGATAATTTTAAGAAAGTAAAATTAAATACTCCATTACCTTCATATTTAATTTTATCTTTAATATGCTGTCACATTTGCCATTCAATTTTAAAATAATAAATTCTTGCAGCTAAAACACCAAGATATAAAGGGATTAATAATCCCCAGAAGATAATATTTTGATTTAATTGATTAGTTGATAAATGGATATTAAAAGGAATGTATGTTTTATTCAATATTAATATAATTAAAATTAATAAAGTTAAACATAATGCTTTAAAAAATCCGTGTATTAATGTTGTTTTTTTAAAATTATAATTAGTGTTGTGTATGTATATTTCCATTCTATTATTATAACAGATAAGGAAAAATATACTTTCTAAAAGTTTCGGGCTTATATTAATGTTTTTCTTTGATATAATTATGATGTGTTTAGATAAAAGGAAGATATTTTTCAAACATTATTAATATTTTTTATAGTATAATAATCCCAATAATAATATTTAACAGCAATCAATTAATAAAAAAAGGAGATATTTATGGCAAAGAAATTAAAATTTTTCTTTTTAAACTCAATCAGTTTAATGGGATTAGACATTTTTTGGTATTCCAGCAGTAAAAAATGTGCTGTACTCATTTGGTAAAAGGAATCCATGATTAAGAAAACATTAGTTGGTCTTAGCACGATATTAATCCCTTTTACAGCTTTTGCCTGCACTGTGAATAATGACGAGTTAGTTAATCCAAATTCTTTTAATGATATAGATGAGGAACAAAGGTTAAAAATTTCAAAAGAAATTAGTAAAATATATAATCTTATTATGCCTAAGTATAAAAATCTAGTTAAGTTAGCTACTTTTATCCCACCAATATGGTTGGATAATAATGGAAGAATAAAACAAACTTATAGCCAAAATCAAACCGGAGGTTTTAACACAGTATATTTTGATGAAAATGTTCCTAAAATAAAGGAAAGATTTATTGAGATATCTTCAAAAGAATTATTTAATTCCTTAATTATAAATCGATTTAAAGAATTGCATAATCATGATGACTTTAATGATGATATTCAAATCAAGGAATTATTTGAATCCATTTATTTAAATAATAAAAATGTTTATAATCTTTTGGAAGATAATAATATTTATATTTTTGCAAATTACGGTAATATCAAACAGCATAATTCAACTATTGATTATCTTGTCCCTTTTTATGATCATGATAAAATAACTCTAAATATTATAGTTAATGACCAAAACCGCCGCAGGCAAGATGTGGTCCACAAAGTCATAGCTTTGGAGTTTTTGTATTGCCTAAATCAAAAGAGTTAAAATTTGAAATACTAGAAGATACAAGAACCGCCAATAAAAACCTTGCTTATTATAAAACTCTGTACAATTGATATAATAATTCATACTTAAAAGCATGAAAAGATAAATAAAGCAAAAAATAAACTTTTAACTAACAACCCCAGAAGTTTTGCCAAATAAATTGCTAAAACTTCTGGGGCTCTAGACAGGAAAGAAATATTCGGACAAAATCTGAATATTTCTTTCCTGTCTAAAAAATAGTTTTCTCAAAAAACATTTAAAATAGTGTTATAATTATTATATAAGCAAATAACAAAATTATTTTTAGTTTATAAGGTATTGCTTCACTGTTTTTAGGTGATAATATCTATTAAAAAAAGAAAAAAATGAATATTAGTTAGTTGAATAATTTATACTAATAATTATTAATACTAACTAGGTTTTAAAGAGGTTTTATGTTTAAAAAAGTTAAAAATATATTTTTTGGTGCTACTAGTGTACTAACGATTTTACCGCTAGTGAGTGTAAGTTCAAACAAGCTGTTAATAGCGGAAAATAATAATAAAAAAATCCAATATATAAATTTAAATAGTGCATATGTTAAAGCACAGGCCGATGAATCTGGTCGAGGCGGAACTATTAATTTCGAAGTTTATACTTATAAAACAACCCGCAAAAATGTTGAAGTGGCAATAACTTATGTTACAGAAGACCAAAAAAAGAATCTTAAAATATAGTCTATTAGGTTTTGGATTACTTGCCATTCCATTAACACTCATATCTATTTATTTTATTGAGCACGAAAAGATTAACAGATTATCACGTATTGGAGTACATACATATTGAAATACTAATAAAAAAGTTTGAACTAAGGAAGGTTATTCTCCAATTCTTTTTTGAGTAGATTTAGACAGAGTAACTGAAGAAGATAAGCAAAAATATCAGCAACATAAACTTTTATATCCAGAGCATCAAGAAAGCAAATATTATGATACAACTGGAATTGCATATAGTTACTTTAATTATATTGATTATTCCAACTATCCAAATTCAACACCTAAATGAATTACAAAGAATATTACTAAAACAACTTATTTAATTAAAAACAAAGAAGATTTTATAAAATTATTACAAACTAAAAATCCTACTTACTACTCTGAAAAAACACAAATTACAAGTGAATTTAATGAGCTTCTGGATAATATCGATTTTAATAAACAAGATTTATTAATTTTAAATAACTATAATTCTCAAATTTTTGCTAAGTCTGACAATAGAGAAAAGAAGTTAAATATAAATGATTTTATTTTTGATAAAAACTCAAAAAAATTAAAGATTTCATTTTCATATAATGATAAATATAATTTTTATATGTTTCATAATGATGCTATTTATGCTTCTAATACTGCAGTAGGTAGCGATAATTGATTTAAAACATACTTTTTAATTATTGATAAAAGCGATGCAGCTAGCCCTGATGGCTTACATATGGATTTTGTATATAAATAATACTATCTTATATAACATTTATAAATTATAAAATCATGTCTAAAATTTAAATAAACCCTCATAAGTCAAATAAATTGGTAAAACTTATGAGGGTTTATTATAATAAAGAATCTTGTATCTTTAGCGGGATCAAATACATAGCAATTTGTTTCATAGCATGTTTCTTATAATTAAAATAAAGTCAATAATTTTATACCATTGTTTGCAACGCTTTTTTCTTGCAAACCTATAGATTCGATTGTTATCTTTATCTTCTTTAATTAACTCATAATTCGCATTTTAAAAATAGAAAAATTATATATATTTCTAATGGGATGTTTGATTTTGTTTCTTTAAAGAAGTGTTATAAGTTGTATATAGTTAACCATATCTTACAAAAGGGCATCCTTGTTTAACAACTTCATTCCTCTTTATACCTGATCCCCTTTCAAATACACCTAAAGAACCAAGTGATATAAATACTCAATTTACAGGTAAGTTCTCAAATAATTTTTATGTGCAATAATAAGTGAACAAAACAATCATGCTACTTATCAAGAAGTCCACTACACTTTATGCAGTAGTTTTAATTTTAAATAAAAATCAAATTAAATACACTAAACCTAAAGGATGTAAAAAATGAATGGATTAAATAATCCATTCATTTTTTATATGTGAATTTTTTAAATTAATCTTTGGTCATTTTGAGCTTAACTTTTGTTATAAAACTCTTTCATTATATAAAAAGAATATTCGTAAATGTTCGAATATTCTTTGTCAGCATATTTATTATTCTTGTTTCCTATTCCTTAATTCTAAAATTTAAAACTTCTTTTCAAGGAGTTTTTAGTTCATTTCAAACATCCTTAAATCTTTTACGTGATACTTTATTAGGCATTAAACATGGACAGCAAAATTTAACATTTTAGTAACTTATAATGCCATTGCAAATTGCTTTGGCGTTTTTCAGTTTAAGTTTGATTGAATTCGATCGTTATTATACCAAACTACATATTCTTGTATCATATCATTAAGTTCATTGAACGTAATTTTGGAATAATCTAAATCATTTAATAATTCGGTTTTAATGATCCCAAACCAATATTCAATTTCTCGATTATCAAGTGAGTTTCCCACTCTTGATAACGAAATAACGCCACCAATATTTTGAACTTCTTTAATATATTGATGATGTGTATATTGAAAGCCATGATCTGAGTGAATGATAAAATTTTTGGGTTTGTATTGTTTTAATGAATTTAAATTGTCTAAAACTAGTTCTAGATTATTACTTCTTGATAATTTAAAACCAACAATTTGTTTAGTTTTATGAGATAAAATTGCAGACAAATAAACGTGTGATTCTAACACGTCTTTTGGTGCTTTTATATATGAAACATCAGTTGCATAAATATTTCGATTGTTTTGATCGTTATAATCACGATTTACGAAGTTATCAATTTGTGAAGATACATTTTTAATTTCTTTTCGTTTTGATTTTTGTCTAAGCTTACATTTTAGGCCTAAAAGGTTCATATATCTCCCTAAAGAACGTTCGTTTATATCTATTTTGTATTTTTGAGATATGTAAACACTTAGCTTTAGCCTTCCATATCTTGACTTTGTTTCTATGAACGATTTTTCAATTACATCACTATGTTTAGGGAGTTTTTGTGAAATTTTAATCTTATGAGTTTTAGAAATTGTTTGCCTAGAAATGCCAAAAACTTCTGAAAGCTTCACATAACTTATGCTAAAACTTTTTAATTCAATAACTTTCTTACTTTTGGGTAATTCATTGGTAATTTCATAATATCTTTTAGCTATTTGTAACAAATCATCACGATCAAAAATATCTCAATTTGGTTCTCTTTTCTTCTTAGGACTGCCACTTCCTTTTTTGCGGTTTTCGCCTTTCTTTGTCTGCAATAAGTCTTCCATACCTAAATTATAATACTTAATTATTTTATTAATTCTAACTTTTACACTATTTCTTTGTAAGTTTTTTGTTCCTGGTGATATTTGGTAAATAGCCCGAAAAGCACCTGGGAAACCTGACTTTTGATATTCTTCATATATTTTTGCAAATTCTTCTTTCTTTAAATGTCTTGACATAATTTTCCTTTCAAAAAATTTTTTCGTTGGTACCAACGAATGGTAACAGAAAAGCTAACATTTACATGTTAACTTTTCTGTCCGGCTTTACATATAGTATTTATTAAATTCAAAGTCAATACTTGACATGAACATATAAAAGATATAACCAAGGATATTGACTATTACACCAGCAAGCCCAAAGATGATTGGAGAAAATGGTCATTTAGATAGTTTACCTAAAGTATTAATTCCTTTAGCACCTAAATAGAATCAATTAGATGTTCATTGGATCTGAACTCTATTATTAGAATTCTTAATTCCATGGAACAACACGATATTACCAATTAATACTAAAACTAACATACCAAGCATTAAGGCTGACCCTTGTACAAAATTTCTTAATTTTATTTTTGCTTTTGGACCATATACAATATGGGTAAATACTGGCATAATTAAAACAAATGAGTGAGCAAAAATAAAATCTCAAAATAGAACGTTATCATAGCCTAAATTAAAACCAGCATTATTTCACTCTCTAGTTCCTTCTTTAAGATCATTATATTCTCTGTCAATTTGGGTTGCAACTGGATCTGCTCCTAAATCAGCAAATAAAAATCCAAATATCGCCCCAAAGACAGCTAAAATACTTACCATATTAATTTTAGGACCTTTTTTAAATATATATAAAAGAGGGATTGTAAAACTAAAAAACCTACATAAATGCAATGGGAATAATTCCCATTTATAAGGATAATCGATTCAAATTAAAAAACCTAAGCGAATTAAATTATATATTGTTGTAAAAATACCAATTGCCACAAATAAATTTTCAAGTGATAGTGTTTTGAAAATAAATTTTTTACCTTCTTGATTAAAATAGTTATATACCCTTTTGCGGTAAATGTATAAAAATAAGATTACAAATAAACTGAGTACAAAAAATGATAAAAATAATGGCCTTGAACTGCTAAAATCTGCTATATTTCTGCGATAATGTCAAAAATTCATATTTCCCTTTCTTGATATTGAAAATTTCCTTTATTATACTATATAAATATCTTTTAAAGATAAATATAATTATAGTTTTTTAACAATGTTTTTTGGAAAAGTCACTTGCGAGATGTTAACAAAATAATTGTCTTTTAATTTTAACATAATTTTTAGATAAAAAAATGTATGAGAAAACAGAAAACACGGTGTTTTTTGGAAAAGTCACTTGCGAGATGTTAACAAAATAATTGTCTTTTAATTTTAACATAATTTTTAGATAAAAAATGTATGAGAAAACAGAAAACACGGCAGTGTTTTCTCTCGGTTTTGCTTACTTTTGTCAAAAGTAAGGCCCCTTTGATTGCAATCAAAGGCGGGGGATTAAAAAATTTTAGATTATCTTATATTTCCGGACAACTTGCCGATAGTTATTTATTTTTTCCATCATATAATCAATTTCTTGCTGAGAGTATTTATCTAAGCTTTTTCCTTTGGGAATGTAATACCTAATTAAGCGGTGCATATTTTCTATTGAACCTTTTTGTCATGAACTATATGGTTGGCATTTAAATAATCTTTCAGTTGGAATTACCTCGTGCAATAAGACATTTTCACTACCATTATCAACTGTTAAAGTTTTAATCTCTAAGTTATGTTTCTTGATTAGTTTGACAAGAGTTTGTTTTATAGCTTTGGAGTTGCGTTTTGAAAGCATAGCATAAGACATTCTGGTTTGCCGTTCAATCATGGTCACAATACAATAGGTATCATTGATTTTACCAATAACGGTGTCTAATTCAAAATGGCCGTGTTCAGAGCGATCATTAATATAAGCTGGACGTTTTGAAATTTCTGTAGCATATTTTAATGTTTTAGGTTTGGTTTTCTTTTGCTTCCTTATGCCATATTTGCCTTCAGATTTTTTAACAATATGGTCAAAATCAAGGAAATAAGGGTATTTTTTGATTATTTTATAAATTGTACTAGGTGAGGGAGCAAATTCATCAGGGGATAATTTTTTAAAAGAATTCACAAGATAGGTAACTGATTTCTTAACTTCTTTTTGCTCAAATTCTTTTTATTTCTATTTTTATTGTATGTGTTAAGCTCACTATATCAATATTTTCTGTAGGCCTTTCATTTCTCTTTAATTGCATCACTTACAAAAAAGAGTCGTGAAAATGAATAACCTAATAAATGTTCGTATAGCTTGGTAAAATTAAGGGTTTTAACCCGCATTACTTTTTTTGAACACTTAGGACAAACATAGCGATTTTGTTTTTTATACTTCGAATGTCTCTATTAAAAATTTTGGCTACTTCTTGGATTGAGAAACCTTCAGAAAGTTCTTGTAAAATATTATAAAGTTGTTCTAGATCGATTTGATCTGATCGTAATTTTCGTTGTGTCCCAAGAGCTCCTTGCATTTTCAAGATAGTGTTGTAATTCTCTTCAATTTTAAAATGTTGATATTTATTTTCTTTTCGATATTTGTCAAAAACACAAATATATTTTTCTAAATTTTTCATATAATTTTAAGGTCTCCTTTATTTTTTGAAAAATTATTAATACAACTATTTTATTACAAGGCAGACAAAAACAATGTCACATGCAAAAAACTTGCATGTGACATTTCTAATTAATAATTAAAAAGTTTTAGCATAAGTTATGTGAAGCTTTCAGAAGTTTTTGGCATTTCTAGGCAAACAATTTCTAAAACTCATAAGATTAAAATTTCACAAAAACTCCCTAAACATAGTGATGTAATTGAAAAATCGTTCATAGAAACAAAGTCAAGATATGGAAGGCTAAAGCTAAGTGTTTACATATCTCAAAAATACAAAATAGATATAAACGAACGTTCTTTAGGGAGATATATGAACCTTTTAGGCCTAAAATGTAAGCTAAGACAAAAATCAAAACGAAAAGAAATTAAAAATGTATCTTCACAAATTGATAACTTCGTAAATCGTGATTATAACGATCAAAACAATCGAAATATTTATGCAACTGATGTTTCATATATAAAAGCACCAAAAGACGTGTTAGAATCACACGTTTATTTGTCTGCAATTTTGTCTCATAAAACTAAACAAATTGTTGGTTTTAAATTATCAAGAAGTAATAATCTAGAACTAGTTTTAGACAATTTAAATTTATTAAAACAATACAAACCCAAAAATTTTATCATTCACTCAGATCATGGCTTTCAATATACACATCATCAATATATTAAAGAAGTTCAAAATATTGGTGGCGTTATTTCGTTATCAAGAGTGGGAAACTCACTTGATAATCGAGAAATTGAATATTGGTTTGGGATCATTAAAACCGAATTATTAAATGATTTAGATTATTCCAAAATTACGTTCAATGAACTTAATGATATGATACAAGAATATGTAGTTTGGTATAATAACGATCGAATTCAATCAAACTTAAACTGAAAAACGCCAAAGCAATTTGCAATGGCATTATAAGTTACTAAAATGTTAAATTTTGCTGTCCATGTTTAAAGCAAGATATTTTGATTCAAAGAATTAATCCTCGTCTTTAGATTGTAAGTTTCTTCTCTTAATAATTTCATCAGAAATGTTTTTAGGTGTTTTTTCGTAGTGATCAAATTGCATTTGGTAGGTTCCACGACCTGAAGTCATTGATCTAAGTTCTGTTGAATAACCAAACATTTCTGAAAGTGGAACCTGTGCTCTAACAACAACGGCTCCATCGTTTCTTTGTTCTTGGTCATTAACAAGCCCTCTACGACGTGATAAATCACCAATTACATCTCCCATGTGATCTGAAGGAACAACAACTGAAACATCCATAATTGGTTCAAGTAATACTGTTCCAATTTGGTCTTTAGCTTTAGTAAGAGCTTTAGAAGCTGCTATTTTATAAGCCATTTCTGAAGAGTCAACGTCGTGGTATGAACCATCAAATAAGGTAGCTTTAATATCAATCATTTGATATCCAGCTAAAATACCAACAGCCATTTTTTCTTCAAGACCTTTCTGAATTGATTTAATGTACTCTTTTGGAATTTTACCACCAACAATTTTATCAACGAACTCAAACCCACCATCTGGGTTAGGTTCAAATTTAATTCATACGTGACCATATTGACCTTTACCACCAGATTGTTTAATGTGTTTTCCTTCCACATCAGCTGTTTTGGTGATAGTTTCACGGTATGAAACTTGTGGAGCACCAACTTTAGCTTGAACACCAAATTCACGTTTTAGACGGTCGACAATAATGTCAAGGTGCAATTCACCCATACCAGCGATAATTGTTTGACCTGTTTCATCATCTGTATAAGTTCTAAAAGTTGGGTCTTCTGCTGCTAATTTTTGTAACCCTAATGAAAGTTTTTCAGTTGCAGCTTTTGATTCTGGTTCTAAAGCTTGTGAAATAACTGGCTCAGGGAAAACCATTTTTTCTAGTACAAGTTTTGGTGATTTTTCATCAATTAAAGTATCACCAGTTGTTGTGTATTTAAGACCAACCGCTGCTGCAATATCTCCAGCACGACATTCATCAATTTCAACACGGCTGTTAGCATGCATTTGTAGCACACGTCCAATACGTTCTTTTTCACCCTTAGTTGAGTTAAATACGTAGCTTCCTTTGTTTAATACCCCACGGTATACACGGAAGAAAGTTAATGAACCAACAAAAGGGTCATTCATAACTTTAAATGCTAAAGCAGCAAAGTTTCCTTCATCGCTAGCTTCAACACTGACTTCATTTTCTCCTTCGTGTGCTCTAATAGCAGGAATATCTAAAGGTGAAGGTAAATAATCAACAACCGCATCGATCATTTTCTTAACACCTTTATTTTTAAATGAAGTTCCACAAACTACTGGGAAAAATTCAGAAGTTAAAGTTGCTTTTCTGATTGCAGCTTTAAAAGCATCAAGTTCTACTTCTTTTCCTTCTAAAACAGCCATCATTAATTCTTCATCAAAAGCAGCAACTGCTTCTAATAATTCTTGACGTTTAATTTCAACAATTTCTTCTAAGTCAGTAGGAATTGCTGTTGGGAATTCTTCTTCTTGAGGCTCTCCGTTATAAGTGAAAGCTTGTCTGGTAACTAAATCAATAACCCCTTTAAAGTCTGATTCAGCTCCAATAGGTCATTGGATTGCTACTGCATTTCCACCTAATCTTTGTTTTACGGATGCAACAGAAGCAGCAAAATCAGCTCCTGCTTTATCCATTTTATTTACGTATACAATACGTGGAACTTTATAATTAGTTGCTTGCCTTCAAACTGTTTCTGTTTGAGGTTCCACTCCTGATTGTGCATCTAAAACAGCAACTGCCCCATCTAAAACACGAAGTGAACGTTCAACTTCAACTGTAAAGTCAACGTGTCCTGGGGTATCAATAATATTAATTCTTTTACCTTTTCAAAAAGCAGTGGTTGCTGCTGAGGTAATAGTAATACCTCTTTCTTTTTCTTGTTCCATTCAATCCATTTGTGAAACACCATCATGAGTTTCTCCAATTTTATGGATTTTTCCTGTATGGAATAAAATTCTTTCTGTTGTGGTAGTTTTACCTGCATCAATGTGGGCCATAATACCGATATTACGGTAATCTTTTAAATCATAATCTCTAGCCATAATATAAATTAATATTAACTAAAAGACTATCATCTGAAGTGTGCAAATGCACGGTTAGCTTCAGCCATTTTATGGGTGTCTTCACGTTTTTTAATTGCTCCACCAGTTTTCTTTGATGCATCGATGATTTCATTTGCTAAACGAACATCCATTGTTTTTTCGTTTCTTAATCTTGCATATTGCACTAATCATCTAAGTGCTAATGTTTGTTTTCTACGAGCAGGAACTTCGGTAGGTACTTGGTAGTTTGTTCCACCGATTCTTCTGGTACGAATTTCTAGTTGTGGAGTAATGTTTTCAACTGCTTCTAAAAACACTTCCATTGGTTCTCTACTTGTTTTTTCTTTAATTAATTCAAATGCTGAATATAAAATATCTTGAGCAATTGATTTTTTTCCGTCAAGCATAATTTGGTTAATTAATTTTGTAACTACTACTGAGTTAAAAACTGGATCTGCAAGTACTTCACGGATTGGTGCTGATTTTTTTCTTGACATTTTGTCCTCCTTGATTTTATATTAAATTAATTAATAATTACACTTATATTATTTTGCTTTTTTAGTACCGTATAAACTACGACCTTGGTTACGTTTTGCAACACCAGCTGCATCTTGGGTTCCACGTACGATATGGTATCTAACCCCAGGTAAGTCTTTAACACGACCACCACGAATAAGCACAACAGAGTGTTCTTGTAAGTTGTGTCCTTCTCCTGGAATGTAAGCTGTGACTTCCATTTGGTTTGATAATCTAACACGAGCATATTTACGTAAAGCTGAGTTAGGTTTTTTAGGTGTCATTGTTGCAACACGGGTACATACACCACGCTTAAATGGTGAAGCCATTTTTTTAGCTTTTTTAATTAATGAGTTATATGTTAATGATAAGGCAGGTGCATTTTGTTTCTTAGTTTTAGAGACACGGCCATGATTAACTAACTGATTTGTTGTTGACATTGTGATTCCTTTCTTTATATATTTTAATTTGTTATTGTTGTCAATATAAATAAATATAATTTTACAAAGATAAAATTATGATTTTATTATACCATAACAACTGATCCTAGTGTATCATAAAAAAATTTTTTTAGGGCTGCATAATATACATAAAAGTTATTAAGTGTTAATATTTTTACATTAAAACTAAACAAAAATTAACATAAATATTAAATTTATTACTAAAGTATATTAGGAAATTAAATTTTATTATTCAATTTTTTAAATGCAAATAAAAAGTTAACATGTAGTAGTGTTAACTTTTTAGTATTATAAAATATTATATATTGCTATCTTTGGGGATATTAAAAGTAAAGTTATAATTATCTAAAGAATCTAACTTATTAATAACTATATAATGTATTGTTGATGTTGTGCTTAACGCTTGACTAGCTACACCCCTACCTGACCCTTTTGCTTGAATTTCTACTAATTTATATTCAAGGTTTATGTTTTTATCAAGGATATTAACTTTTTTAATTCAATATCCAGAACCTTTTACAACCTCATTAATGCTTCCAGTGTGATAGTTCAAGCCATTAACAACTAAAATAGTATTTTTACTAAAATCGGTGTTTTTAAAAATATCTTTAATATCTTTGTATTTATCGGAAGCTAACTCATGATTCGAATTAATTAAACTAAAAATCTTATTTTTATTTAATTTTATATTTTTTTCTTGTCATTTATCAATAACCACTTTTCTGGCGTCTGATAGCTTTGCACTCTTTTCAGCACTATCTTTTTCATCATAATTCGTTATAGGTTTATGATATTCATTATAAGCATCTTTATACTGTTTTATAACATCTGCATATTCATTTTTAAAAGCATCATCAAAAGATGAACTTTCGACTAATCTATCATAATTAACACTAGACCACAAAGCATTATCTATATGCACAGACCTGTTAGGATAATGAAATCTCACAAGTCTTTGACCATCATCAGTTTTTGATTCAGAGGAGTATGGATCACGTGTTAAATTAGAACATGAAATAACAGATAGTGGAATTATAGTAAGAGAAGGAATAATTAAAGAATAAAATAATCTTTTAAATTTAGTTTTTTGATCTTTTAATTGCATAAG
This sequence comes from Mycoplasma sp. 11548, assembly GCF_055523555.1. Lineage (NCBI taxonomy): Bacteria > Bacillati > Mycoplasmatota > Mollicutes > Mycoplasmatales > Mycoplasmataceae > Mycoplasma > Mycoplasma sp. 11548. The sequence continues at coordinate 72,790 of NZ_JBVFVF010000001.1, read as the reverse complement.
TAAATGCTAAATCCCTTTTTATATCATTGTTATCATATCTTAAAAGATTGAAATTATAATATCCACTTGTTTGAGCTGTAAATTCTACTGTTTCTGTGTTTCTCTCACCTAAAATAGAAGATGTTAATAAAGTATTACTTGGATCGTAAACTTTTAAATCAAAATCAACTATATTTTGTTTATTTCTTACTTCTGCTAATCATGAAATATTTGCTCTAATTGTATCTCCTTTATTTAAATAAATGCTATGGTTTGTAGTAAATTTAGGTCCAGTTTTTTTATGGTATTTAAGATTTTTAACAGCTTGATCCACAAATTCAAACTGAGGTATTCCAAACCCTGTTTCATTAGTATAAACAGAATTTGTGTATCTTGGTTTTACAGAACCTGAAATTATTGCAGATTTAGCAATTATTGAATCATGTCCTAAGTTAAATCAATATGGATTTCTTTGAATAACCATTGATGTTAAGGCAGTAATGACTGGAGTTGAAAAACTTGTACCGCTTCCTGAAAAGAAGTCATCATCCGTTCTAGTTGAAAAATTATAAGATCCACCAGATGTAACGGCGGTTATATAGTTTTTATCGCTACCTATTTGACTATAATTTGTTTTAGTTTGTAAATAGTCATTATTAATAGCACCAATAACTATACTATTTTTAGATAAAGCAATTCCTGCTAATGGCTTATAAGCCTCTATAAGTTTTCCATCTTTTTTTCAAGTTTCAAAATTATTACCAGCTGATATGAAATTAACAAGTTCTGGGTTTGACTTAATTAATTCATCAAAATAATGTGAATCATTATTATATACTTGACTTTCCTTATTATTTTTTGGATCAAATACACCTCAACTGTTGTTTACTATTTTTACACCTTGTCCTAGGAAGAAATTCATTTCTCCAGCTAGTCCATTTCAACGTGTGTTTAATTCAACACTCCATAAAGTAGCAGTGGGATTTATCCCCTTTTGTCCAACTAAAATTTCACCCACATTATTAGCATGATTGCTATATGATTCTGTATAGAAAAATTCATTTCTCCAGTGAGCTCCATTTCCATATTTTTTGTTTCAGTAAAAAGGTGATAAATCATTATTAATTACACCTTCAGCCTCTAAAATACCAACTTTAATTGGGTTCTTATTTACGTATTCTTTGAAATGTGAAAAAATTGTGTCTTTTGAAAGTCCGACTAAATTATACAAATGATAGTTGTCAGAACCCCTGTAATCAAAAGCAACTCCTAAATTAAATCTTGGATTGTTATCAGTGTTTATAGATGTGGTTGTAACTACACTTTCATTTTTACGTTTATTAATAAAATCTTGATGAGTATAATTGGTTTTAAAACCAAAAACACTTGAGACATCTTCGTCTTCAGTTCCATATTTATTTATTGCTTCTTTAAACTTATCATAGTCTTGCGAGCTAGTTATAGCTATAGAAATAGTTTTTAAAAAATCACCAATAATATAAACTAAATTTTCTTTCTTGGTTTTTAAATATTTTTCTGCTATAATTTTAATCTTGTCTTTGAGATCTGAATCTGTAGTACCTTTATAAATAATATCAAAGCGCTTAACTCCTACAGCTTTTTGAATACTCATTGCATCTTGAGAATTACTAATTATTGAGTTATTGGTAATTTCGTAAAATTTTGAATTTTCATAAGTATTTAAATTGTTTATTAGAGTTTTGTTATTCTGTCCCATAATAACCATAGTTGTAGCAGAACTCATGGCTAAAATAGAAAAAAATAAATATTTAATTTTTTTTGGCTTCATAAGCCTCCTTAATTTTTAATAAGATAAATTTACATAATAATTTGGGAATTACTTCCCGCAATAATATTAACATAAATTTATTTATACGTTAGCAAAAAAATTAAATTTTGCTAATAACTTTTTATATAGTATAATTATTATTAGACACTCTATTAAATAATATCGTGAATATACATAAACACAAGTAAAACTACTTGTGTTTTATAATTTTCAGTTTCATACTATACAAAAAATAACAAGATATTCAAAAATTATTTCCGCTAAATATTTATTAATATCTACTAATACCATATAAGTATTGAATGTCTATGAATCACATAATCCTAATGATGATTTCGATATGTACATTCAAAATTCTAATACTTATCATAAAAGTTTTTAAAATAAAACTATATGCATGTAAATTGCATATAGTTTTTATATTATTTATTAAATTCGTAGCCTGTTGGAACTTTATTAATAGATTCAGGCATTAAGTTTGTTTTCATGTTTGAATTTGGATATAGTTCAACTAAAGCTTCACGATATGAATTACTTTGATCTTTCCCGCCACCATAAACTAAATCATACTGCGGTAAGTTGTAGGTTCCATAAAGACCTTTATAGTCAAATCCATTTGAACGAATTGCTACCCCTGCTGAAGTAGTTGAAAATTGGAATACTGTAGTTAAAATACCCATGATTTCATTATTTTGATTTCTAATTGCAGAACCACTGGCTCCACCACCAACTTCAAAGTTTTTAAGTAGCATCCCAATACCGCTGCTTACATATTCTTTTTTATCATCGTGCGATTCTAAATATTTATCTCCCGATGAACGTGGTGCAACGATGAAGTTATCATATACACCGGGTTTATCTTTGAATTGTCTTAAGTTAAGCATATGAGATAATGTTCCACCTTTTTCAAGACGTTTAACGGTTCTTTCATCTGATTTATTAGGTGAAGATACGTCATATCAAGTAGATGAAGCATTAGTTCACATAGTATGAGTTGATTCAATTACTGCTTTTTGATCAATATCTGTATAATCATTTAAGTAAAAATCATAAAATCCTTGTTGTTTTGCTTTTGGATATGAAACAACGTATAAATTATCATATGCTTTAGTTGCTTCAGGTGATCCAGGTTTGGCAAGTAATGGTTGGTTAATTTTATCAAAATCATTTACATAATCGTATTTAGGAACTTTAAGTTTTAATTTATCATCTAAATTAGCATAATCATTAGTAAAGAATTTAGCAAAATCTTGTGGGGATTTTATTTCTTCACCAATTTTACGATCCTTATCTTCAAATTTTGTAAAGTCAATTTCAAAAACTGCAAAATCAATAAACTCCTCTTTATCTTTAACAGTATCATCTTTTGAAAGAGTATATGGACTAGTTTTTAAAACATTACGACCATCAAAAATATTTTTAAAGGCATTTTTGTTAACATCTATTTTATTGAATTTATCTTCAATGCTTAAAACTTTTATAGCATTAAAGATGTGTTTTTGTTCAGTTCGCCCAAGAATATCCATACGGATGCTATCAAGTGTTTTTTCATTTCACCCATTTATAACATGGTAATTAGTTGCAAAATACCATTTAGTTGGATATGAATTATCATCTTTTTTCTCATAGTCTAAAATTCATGCTGTTCCGGCATTACCAACTTTAGATTTAGCTCTATTTTTGTAATTTTTAAATGATTCATAATCACGAACTGTTCTTTCATTAATATCATTCTTTAAACGAGTTACGATATCTTGTGAAAAAGTTTTTTTAGACTCTACAGCATCATAAAGTTTCTGCCTATGTTCTTTAATAAATGGAGTATATTTAGTTTCATACATTTTCTCAGTTTTAGCAGGATCTCCCCCGGCTTCTGCTTCCAACTTTGTAATAATATCTTTAAATACTGCATCAATCACAGCTTCAGTATTCTTACCTGTTCTATTTGAAACCTTATCATCATCTAAACGCTTTTTAATTTCAGCAGCTGCAGTTTTATCATCTAATAAATCTGCCATTTTATAAATATCAAATTCTACTGCTTCTAGAGCTTGTTCAAGTTTAATTTGAATTGCTTCATCATTAGTAAATATTGGTGCTCTAAAACTTAGTAAATATGATTGTAGTGCTGCTTCAGCATAATTATCATTAACTAATTTTCTCGGTAAACCTGTATTTCTTTGTGGACTTGGAGCAGAAGTCTTATAGTGGTCATATCAATGTGTGGTGCTTCTTGGTCCCCTGGCTGGAACATCTAGACCTGATACATTTCCTGAAGCATCATATTTAGGAATAACAAACCCAAATTTTGATGCAGTATCATAATCAAGCATATTTAATTCTTTTGCTACTTTATTATATTTTTCTTTTGCTTCATTATTAGTTGTAAAACTTCTTTGGTAAGCATTAGAATCAAGTGCTCTTTGAATATTATTTAAATCATAATCATACTTTTGAACATTATTATATTCAACTGCATATTGAGTTTGAGTTGTTTCACGAGCTTTTTTCTCTTCTTCAGTTTCTAATCTACCTTGGCTATTATAACCATTTTCTTCTGAAAATCCAGTTAATTTATATTGTTTAGTTTCTCCATTACCAAATTGTATAAAAGCAATTAACCCACTTCTATCATCAGCTAGTCGAACATTTAATAAAGTTGAAAGGATTCTTTCGTCTTTTGGAGCAAAGCCAGCTCGAGCATTTAAAGCTTGCGACATAGAAAGTTGAGAAAAATCTATTATTCTTTGGCTAAAAGTAAACCCATTTGAAGTTTGTTGTTCAACTTCAAAATATAATGTTCCTAAATCATTTAATGATTTAGAATTTACTTGTTGGGTAATTTCCTCTCGAGATAATGGAGGTTGTTGAACAGGAGGGGTAGGATTTTGTTGTTTAAGTTCTACAATTTTAGAATTAAGTTGATCTAGTAATGTTTTTTCACTTGTTAAAGATGTTTTAATATTTGCATCTAAAGTATTATAAGCAGTTAACGCTGTTGTAACTTTTGGTTCATCAGCCACAACAACTGTTTCTTGAGTTTTGCTTAAAATGTCAGCGTGGCTTTGTTTATAAGCAGCAACTGGATCAGAAGGGGTGGGTTTTGATTCTTGCCCACAACTTATAGCAACTACTGGAAATAAAATTCCACCACTTGCTAAGCTTAGTATCAATCTTTTTTTCATTTGTTTTTCTCCTTTAATTATACAATTTCAAATTCATCTTCAGTGCTGGTGTATCTTACGTTATAACCTGCATTTTTCAAGGTGTTGTAAAGGGCAACGGCTCCATCGGTAACAATGATCTGAGTTTGTCTGTTAAATGTACCATCTGAATATTCAATTAAAGTTGCTAAGTGTCTTAATCCGTCACTATTTAAGTTTTGAACGTTTTGCGTTGGACGGATTCTAATACTTTTTGTATTTTTACCATTGCTAAAGGTAATTTTAGGTCTTGGTTCCATAGGTGCAACTGGTTTTGCTAAGATATCATCAAATTGTGCTTCATTTAAATCAGTTGTATTAACTTCTCATACAGCACCATCATTGAATAGTTTAATTTTGTTTAGTTTACGTGTCGATTTTTGTTTGTTAGTAATATCATGAAATTCCATACCTCTTAAAGTTTTTATAGTTGGAATCCGCGAAAAATCAACACCCATAGGGTATGAATTTCCATCACTGCTACGATCAGGTTTTAATCCTGGTCCTCAAGCTCCTTGGAAAATTCTTTCATTATTTCTTGTTCAATAAGCCATTCTTAGTCCATTATTGATAATTGTTCAATCACCAAGTGTTTTGTAATCTTCTGCGTCAAATGCTAAATTATCAAAGGTAATCCGTGAGTAAAATGGAGGTTGGTTTGGATCAGTTGAGAATGTTGTGTTATAATCAGCCATATTAACTCATGCAACTTTATTTAAAGCTCATGGGTTAATTGATCAATCGTCAGCATTAACATTTAATCTATTATTTGATAATAATGAAAGTTCATCAATTTCCTTATCTTTAAGGTATTTTAAAGCAGATGTATTCTTAGACTCAAAGAATAGTTCTAATAATGGAAGTTTTTTAGGTAAAGCTGCAAAGATTTTATCCATGTTTTGATCAGCCCCTGATTTACCAATATTCATAATTCTATATCCGGTGATTTCTTTACCTTTAGATTGTAAATCAGCAATTAATTTTTCAGCTTTTTTGTATGCATCTGGTTGTACAACATCAATTGTAACCACAACAGTTTTTTCACGGTCAGAACCTTCAACTTTTTCAATTCTAGTATATTCATTAATTGATATACCACGATCAGGAATATCTAAACCTTCAGATCTAAATTGTTCTGTAATATCACGTTTGTTTCAGTTATGGTATTTACCTAACAGCACATCTTCAGAACTTCTTCAATACCATGTGTTATTACCCATAACACGGTAAACTTGGTTGTTACGTTTATATTCAGCTTGAACAGTATTAACAACTGGTTCATGAGTTGATGGTGTTCATTCACCATTTGCATTAACATAAACATCACCACCATATTCAGGAATAATATAACCATTGGCTAAACTATCTTTTTCTGTTTGAGATAGTTTAGTAATTTTTTTAGGATCAATGTGCATTAAGATTAACATCTTCCCTAGTTCTCTGGTTTCAGTGCCGATACTTCTAGGTCATGTTAATGTCTCTTTCATATTTCACCATTTATCTAGTTGTTCATCTGTAACTGAATCTAAAAGATATTGTTTAACATTTTCTTTCGAAGTTAAAAGCATATGGTATCTAAATCATAAATTACCAAAGTGTTCAGATACATTGCCATCATTCGCAATTTGGGCTTGTTTTGCTTCGATATCTCTATTATCTTGCAATGCACTAATATATGGAGTTGTATATGCTCCTATTTTTGCAGCCTTGCCTTGTGCAGCACCTGTACTCTTTGCAATATTTTCAGCAGTTAAGGCATTTTTTACATTAATAACATCAAAAGTAATTTCAGCATAATATGGAATCCGATTAGTTATCCCTTTTTCTACGTCCGATTGCTCATATTGACGTTTTGGAATTGTTTGAATATCTGCTTCAAATTCAATATCTTCAATTTTGATTTTGCGAGTTTCTCTAATAGGTTTTTCAGGTTCTGGTTCAGGAACTACTGTTGGAGGTATTTCCACATCTTTCTTTGGTGCATCTTCAATTGGATCAGATGCTGAAGGCGGTAAAACTTCTTGCTCCTTTTCTTTTTCTTTTTCTGGATCTTTAATAATTGGATTAAAAATAGTTTGTGGTGGTGTCTCTTCGACAGGTGGGGCCACTATTTTTTCTTCTTGTTTAGCTTTAGGTAAGTTATAATCAGTTGCACTAGTTTTTGAATTAGTTTGATCAACTTTTTCAGCTTGAAAATTTGGAGCGGCCTCCGTATCAATTCTAAATTTAAATGGCTCTGTTGTAGTTTGTGTTTGTGCAATAAGTGTTGTGGTAACACCAGTAAACACAAGTCCACTTGAACCAATCAATAAGAATAATTTTTGTTTACGTTTTAACATTATTTCTCCTTTATTACTTATTTATAAATCAAATATAATATAATTATATTATAAATTACAGATTTTTGGTTTTTTAATTACAAACATCTAAGGCTTTATAAATATCTTTTTAGTTACTTTTTTACTGGAACCAAACTGATTATAAAAAAATATGCGATAAATTTCGCATATTTTTGATTATAGTGAATTAAGTAAATCTGAGATTTTTTTAGCCGCAATTGCTCCGTCAGAAGCGGCAGTAACAATTTGGCGAATTTCTTTTTGACGAATGTCTCCGGCTGCAAAAATTCCTTTAATTTTAGTTTGCATGTTCTCATCTGTAATAATAAAACCACGCTCATCTAAAATATCTAAATCTTTAACAAAGGTTGTTGTTGCTTCCATTCCAATATAAGGGAAAAATGATGCAATTTCAATAGTCTGCTCAGTTCCGTCAACCAAGCTTTTAATAACTGCTTTTTCTAAGGAATTAGTACCAGTTAATAAAGAAATTTGTGATTCCTTAAAAATAGTTATATTTGAAGCTTTATATAAATCTTCAACGAGTTTTTTTTCAGCTGTAAATTCTTTTTCACGAATTACAAAATAAACATGTGAAGCTATTTTTGTTAAATAGGTTCCTTCTTCCACAGCTGAATTTCCACCACCTAAAACTAATGTCGGAGAACCTTTAAATAAAGGACCATCGCAAATTGCGCAAAAACTAATTCCGCGGTGTAAAAATTCATGATACCCATTTATAAAACTTGGCTCTCTGTTTTTCATTCCAGTTGAAATTAAAATAGTTTTTCCATATACTGAAGAACCATCAGCTAATTTAACTTCCTTGTCAAAATCACCGTGATTTACAATTTCGACCACTTCCCCGTATTTATATTGGGCACCAAAACTAGTAGCATGATCCATAAATTGAGTTGCTAATTCTCAACCATCAATAATTTCTGTACCAATTCAATTTTCTACTTTATTGGTTTGTGAAAGTTTACCTCCTGGAGCACCTTTTTCAATAAATGCTACTTTTAAATTTGCTCTTGAAGCGTATAAAGCCGCATTTAAACCTGCAGGTCCACCACCAATAATCACTAAATCAAATGTTGTTTTTGTTTCCATTAATACCTACTTAAATACTGTATATGTTAATACTTTTTTGAAAATATTACTAAATGAACTAATGTTTACATATGCATAGTAATATTCAGGATTTTTATATTCATAATGTTTAAAAATTTTATATTTAACATTTGTGACGTATTTTACACGTGATCAAAAAGCAAAGTAAATGAAGATAAAACTTCCTGATAATGCAAATAATAATGCCACAATAGAATAGAATAAATATGATTCTTGTCTTAGTGGTTCTAAGGCAAGCCGCACAACACCGTATCATAATAAATATAATCCGGCTGTTGCGCCTGGTTTAAATGTTCAAAATAAATTAAAAATTCATACGATGATTAAATACCCAACTAAGTTTGCTAAACCTTCATATAAGAATAATGGATATCTATAAGCTCCTTCAAGTCCTAAAGAATCGGTATAAGCATCGGCAATATACATATTATCCGCAAAACTTTTACCAAAAATTATAGAGCTAGCTCCAGTTCAGTCAATTTTTCCATAAACCTCATGGTTTCCATAGTTTCCAAACCTCCCAACAAACTGCCCAACTAAAATAGTTGGAATAATAATTGAAGTTGCTTTACGTATATCAACAAGATGCCTCTTAGTATAAGCATAAGTCATATCGGCTATAATGGTGAAGAAAACTCCACCTTGGATACTAAGACCTCCATCTCATATCGCATACCAAGCGGACCCTTTAAAAGGTTCACTATCATATATAAGTTCCTCAAACACAAACCCAAGACGTGAGCCAATAATCCCCATTGGTATGGTGATCAAGATAAGCCCGTATAAAACCTCAATATTCATTTTTTCCCTCCTTCAGAAGTAAAAAATGGTTAAGATAGCAGTTAAATATCCTAACATAATCATTAATGAATATGTATAGAATTGAAAAGAACCAACGGTAAATAAGATACTTGGGGTCCCTTCACGAAATGCAACTTCAGGCACATAACTAGGTCCATTTAAATTATTCATTTTCTTTTAACCTCCTATTTTCTATTTCTTTAATTACATTTAAACCATCCCGCTTTGAAAGATAAAATCCAACAGCAGTTTCAATTAAAGATGCAGCTGAACCACCTTCTTTAATTGGAATTTGAATTTTATGGATATATCTTCCAAAGATTGGATATTTTAAAAAATCTAAACCTAAGCGGTCAAATTCGTATTGTTTATCAGTTTTAACTAATTCAACAACTAAATCAATTACAGATGATTTGGCAACAGATTTAACTCCATAAATATGTTTTACATTAATCATCCCAATTCCGCGTACTTCAAGTAAATGTTCAGTGATTCTGGGCGAGCGACCTATAAAGATATTACCTCCATCACCAATTAAAACAGAATCATCACTAATAAAGACATGTCCTCGTTGAATGAGTTCTAATACCGCTTCTGATTTACCAACCCCGCTATTACCAATAATTAAAACACCAGTTCCCCCAATTAAGACTAAACAAGCATGCACTTGTGTTTCATCTAAAAAGTGGTTATTAAGATATGACCCTACATTTGAAGTTAGTAATGAAGAACTCATTTTAACCTGACATACTGGTACTCCATATCTACTGGCAGATTCAATAATTCAATTTAAAGCTGGTTTGGCAACACCTCTTGATAAGATTACCAAAGGTGGTTGTAATTTAAAAACGTGATCAATAGCTCTAATTGATGCATTTTTTCCTATTTTTTGAAATCATAAAGATTCGCTAGTCCCCCAAGAAATAACATTATTTTTCAAGCGATCATAAGCTAAAAATGCAGCTAATTCCAAACCAACACGTTTAATAGCTGGTTGATATATATAATTATAATTAATTTTAGTTGCAGGATCATTTAAAACCTTTCAACCAAAAAATTTAATTAATTCAGCAACGCTCACTTTCTTTTTCTTATTCATTTGACCTCGATTTTTACAATATGCTATTATTATACAAGTTATTAATATTTATTTTTGATTTCGTGAAAATATTTTTTCAAGGAATTGACCGGTAAAACTATGAATATTTTTGGCCACCTGTTCGGGCGTTCCTGTAGCAACTATTTTACCACCATGAATTCCACCACCGGGTCCTAAATCAATTAAATGATCACAAGATTTAATCACATCTAAATTATGTTCAATAACAACTACTGTGTCTCCGTTATCCACAATATGATTGAAAATTTCGATTAATTTTTTAATATCATGACTATGTAATCCAGTAGTTGGTTCATCTAAAACATAAATTGTTTTTCCAGTAGGTTTACGTTGTAAATGAGTTGCTAATTTAACCCTTTGCGCTTCGCCTCCAGATAATGTTGTTGAGATTTGCCCTAATTTAATATATCCTAAACCAACATTTTGTAAAAACATTAATTTTTCAATAATTTTAATTTTAGAATCAAAGAAAACTATTGCTTCATCCACGCTCATTTCTAAAACATCATTAATATTCTTTTCTTGATATTTAATTTCTAAGGTTTCTTTATCGTAACGTTTACTATCACATTGATCACATGTAATATATACGTTAGGTAAAAAATGCATTTCAATCACTAAAAAACCATCGCCACTACATTTTTCACATCGTCCACCTGGAGTATTGAAACTAAATCTCCCTTTTGTGTAACCTCTTATTCGTGATTCTTCAACATTAGCAAAAATTTCACGAATATCATCAAAAACACCAGTATATGTTGCTGGATTACTGCGCGGAGTTCTTCCAATTGGGCTTTGGTTTACTTGCACAATTTTATCAACATTGATTAATCCATCAATGTTTTTGAAATCAGCCTTTTTATGGCTTAATCCTTCTGCAATACCTTGCATTTGTTTATATCCATTAACTAAAATATCATTAATTAATGTGCTTTTGCCACTTCCAGACACACCAGTTACACCAACTAATTTTCCTAAAGGTATTGTAATATCAATGTTTTTTAAATTATTTTCTTTAGCTCCTTTAATAGTAATTGTTTTACCATTACCAGAACGTCTTGAAACAGGAATTGGTATTTCTCATTCACCAGATAAATATTTCCCCGTAATTGATCTTTCGCTAGAAATAATATCTTCAATACTTCCTTGACCAACTACTTCACCTCCTGATTCGCCAGCATGAGGTCCTATATCAATAATATGATCTGCGGCAAAAATAGTATCTTCATCATGTTCAACTACAATTAAAGTATTTCCTAAATCAACCATCTTTTTCATAGTTTCAATTAATCGTAAATTATCACGCTGGTGCAAGCCAATCGAAGGTTCATCAAGCACATATAAAACACCACTTAAATTTGCACCAATTTGGGTTGCTAATCTAATCCGTTGTGCTTCTCCACCTGATAAAGTTTCAGCACTTCGATTTAAACTTAAATAATCCAAACCAACATTGTTTAAAAAAGTTAGACGATTAATAATTTCAGTTGTAATGATATTTGAGATTGTTTTACTATATTCATCAAGATTATTAACTAAATTTTCAAAAGTAATTAAAGCATCTGAAATTGATAATTTAGTCATTTGATAAATATTTTTATTATCAACTTTAACGCTTAAAGCAGCTTGATTTAACCTTGCTCCTTTACATACATTGCAAGTAACTGAACTCATATATTTTTTAAGATAGTCACGGCGGTGTTCAGAAGCAGTTTCAAAATATAATCTTTCAATTTTAGTTAATATTCCTTCGATAAATTGCTTTTTACGATATTTATTATTAGATGAAGAAACTAACATATATTCGATTTCTACATCTGAACCATAAAGAATATATCTTAGTTTACCTTGTGGAATTTCATCAATTGGTGTATCTAGTGAAATTTCATAATGGTCTAATAAAGCTTTAAATTCTTGTCATTCTAAATTAGGAGTATTGATAAAGTTTTCAAAATATTTAATAGCTCCATTGCCAATAGTTTTTCATGATTCAGGAATTAAAGAATCAACAGATGCTCTTGTTTCAAAACCAAGACCCTTACAATTATCACACATCCCAAAAGGCGCATTAAATGAAAATAATCTTGTATCAATTTTAGAAATTGAGAAATCTTTGTGAATGCATGAATGTAATTTAGAAAAATTGAAAATTTCTTTAGTTTCAACATTTTCAATTTTTATAATACCCTCACTTTTTTCAGTTGCTATATTTATAGCTTCTGAAATACGGTTATAATTTGCTTCATTTAAAACTACCCGATCAATGACTAAATCAATTGTATGTTTATGGTTTTTATCAAGTTCAATTTTATCTCTTAAACTTAAAATTTCTCCATTAATCTTTGCCCGTAAATAACCTTCATTTTTTAATTTTTCAAGTAAATTAATATGAGTTCCTTTTTCGCGATCCACTAAAGGAGCATAAATAATTAACTTAGTTCCTTCTCCTAATTTATAAATTGAATTTAAAATATCTTTAGTAGTCTGGGATGTAATTTCTAAATTATGTTTAGGGCAATATGCTTTCCCAATGCGTGCATATAAAAGTCTAAAGTAATCATAAATTTCTGTAACAGTACCAACTGTTGAACGAGGATTATTATGAACAGTTTTTTGTTCGATAGCAATTGATGGATTTAATCCATCAATTTTTTCAACATTTGGTTTCTTGGTTCCGCCTAAAAAAGTTCTCGAATAAGAACTTAGAGAATCAACATATCTGCGCTTACCTTCTTCATAAATTGTGTTAAAAGCTAATGAACTTTTGCCACTACCACTTAAACCAGTGAATACCACTAGTTTGTTTTTTGGAATTTCTAAAGAAATATTTTTTAAATTATTTTCTCTAGCACCAGTAATTATTATTTTGTCATTTGTTATACTCATTTATACTCCATATAAAATACTTTATATATTTTAACTTGTTTTTTAAAATTTTAAATATTTACCTGATTAAATATCTTAGTTTCTTTTGTATAATTAATATATTATGAATCTTAGTAATACCGGACATTTAGCTTTCGCTATGTTTTTTATAGCATTAACAACATCATTAGGTATTTCAGTTACTAAATATCGTCTTTGGACTTTTAACGAAAGTGTTTATAAAGCAAACCAAAAAAGTATGTTAAAAACATTGGTTTTTGCCACTATTTTACTGCTAATTGCTCTTGCATACACTATTTTAATCCAACTAGAAATAATTACAGTAGGCGAATATTTAACAAACGATAAAGGAATTAGAATTGACAGTACCGGCAGTGAATATAAGGTAATAACAAGTAGTGAATCAATTACTAGTTATATACTAGTTGTTGCTTGTTTAATAACAATTGGTTTAATAATTTATTATTTAACTCAAATTAAAGCAAAAGATGAAATTCGACCAGAAGAATTAATAGAATTTGCACAACAAGCAGTTATTGATTTTGATCAAGCCGAAAAAAGTTATTATGTCTTAAAGCAATCCCTTAGACGATATGGACCAGACAAAATCATTAATTTTGACAGTTATATTTCAAATAGTACATTTATGCTTAGTTTTGGCAAGAAATTATTTTTCAAAACCCTTATCAAAAGAACTATTTATTTTGGTTTATCATTACCAAGTAAAATACCAACCTTTGATCAGCCCCAAACGCCTAAAAACATAATTATGGTTTACTTAATCTCTTCAGTAAAAGTAATTAATAAAACCAATAAAATACAAATAACAGTAAAGGATCTTGCTGATCATTTAAAGGGGTTAACATTTTAAAAAAGTTATAATTTATAACTTTTTATTTTTTATATTTTGCCAAACTAAAAAAAGTTATATATAATATAAACAAGAAATAGGAGAATAGATGAAAGTAAATATCGCAATTGATGGCCCTAGTGGTGTAGGCAAATCCACTGTAGCAAAGGAATTAGCAAAAATCTTGGGCTATACTTTTATAAACAGCGGAAGCATCTATAGGGCAATTACTAAAAATGTTATTGATAAGGGTATTGATACTCGTGATGCACAAAATGTAATCAAAACCTTAGAAAATGGCATGATTAAATTACTAGAAAATGATAAAGTACTGCTATATGGAATTGATGTTTCAACTAAATTAAGAGCAGATTATATTTCGCAAGTAACACCAAATATAGCTAAAATACCAGAAGTTCGTAATTATGTAGTGAATCAAATAAAAACCATTACAAATCAAAATAAAGGTTATATTATTGATGGTAGGGATACTACCTTTAAAATTATGCCTCATGCCGAAGTTAAAATTTTTCTCTGAGCTTCCGCCGAAGAAAGAGCTCACCGTCGCATGGAACAAAACCGAGAGCTCATGTATAATATTAATTTTAATGAAATCTTGTTAGATATTCAAAAACGTGATGAACAAGATATGAATCGTGAAATAGATCCTTTGCATAAAACTCATGATTCTACATTTATAGATTGTACAAATTTAACACTCGAAGAATTACTTAATGTAATTTTAAAAATTGTAGAAAGTAAAACAATTAACTAATGAAAAATACAGTAGCAATAATTGGAAAACCAAATGTTGGTAAAAGCACTTTATTTAATCGTATTATAGGTAAAAAGATTTCAATTGTCTACGATGAACCAGGTGTAACCAGGGATCGCTTATACGAAACAATTTCATGATCTGGTGAACAAATAAAATTAATTGATACTGGTGGAATTGAAATTGAAAATAAACCATTTCAACAACAAATTCAAATTCAAGCTAAAATTGCAATTGAAGAAGCTGATGTAATTTTATTTATTTTTGATGGAAGAACTGAAATTTCAAATGATGAACTTTTCATCATGAATACTTTAAGAAAAAGTAACAAACCCATAATTGCCGTTGCCAATAAATTAGAATCAAATCAAGATTTTGATTATGGTTGATATGCACTAGGTGTTGATGAAATCTTTCCTATTTCTGCATTACATGGTGAAGGTGTCGGTTCAGTTTTAGATGCTTGTATGAAGTATTTAGATTTTTCTGAACCTGATGATCAGGAATTATTTAGTCTAGCAATTATTGGTAAACCAAATGCTGGCAAAAGTTCACTTCTTAATAATTTAACAAATGAAAACCGTTCAATTGTCTCCGAAATACCCGGAACTACAAGAGATAGTGTTAAATCAATTGTAGATATCAATGGCACAAGCTATAGGGTTATTGATACAGCTGGAATTACAAAGAAATCTAAATTAGTCGAAAGTGTTGATCATTATGCTTTATTAAGGGCTATGAACTCTTTAATGGAATCAGATCTTTCACTTGTAGTAATTGATGCAACTCAGCCTGAAATCTCTCATTTTGACTCAAGAATAATTGGTTATGCTTTAGATCATAATAAACCAATTATTATTGTAATTAATAAATGAGACTTAATTAAAAAAGAAACTAATACAATGGCTCAATACGAAAAAAAGCTGCGTGAAAAATTTCATTTTGTCCCTTGAGTACCAATTATATTTATTTCTGCTAAATACAACCAAAGAATAAATAAGCTTGCTGATAAACTAACCGAAGTTAGGGCAAACCTAGAAAGAGATATTAAACCTTCATTATTATCCACTCTTATTTTAGAAACCCAAAGCATTCATCCAGCACAGCCCTTTAATGGTGGGCGTTTAAATATATATTACGCCCGTAAAGAACTTGCCAAAATTCCAACCTTTACCTTTTTTGTAAATAATAATAAGTTTGTTCATTTTTCTTATGAAAGATTCCTAGAAAATCAACTTAGACAATCATTTAATTTTGATGGTTGTCCAATTAAATTAAATTTCAAAAATAAGAATGGAATTGAATAAATAAAAAATATTTTTAAGTAAATTTTAAAAATATTATAAAATAATAAAAAATGTAGATAGAACAAGGAGCATATTATGCGTAAAATCGTAAGATTAAAAAATAAATTACGTCTTGAAAAAAGAAGACAAAAATTAGCTAAAGAACACGCTAGAGACGTAAGAAGACAACAAAGAAACGCTGAAGCATCAGCTTAATACCTAAAAAATAAAGCTCATAAATATGATTGAGCTTTATTTTTAGTTTAGGGTTTTTAAGCCCTAATATTAAGCATTTAAAATATTTTTCTGTTAAAATTGGTATATATTGAGGAAGCAATATGAATAAAATTGAGAGGTTAATTAAAGAATTATGTCCAGGTGGTATTGAGTATAAGAAGCTTGGAGAATTAATTAATAATTTGCCTAAAACCACATTAAAGACTACTGATTTAATACCAAACGGAAAATACCTAGTTATAAACTCTGGTACATTTATTTATGGTTATTATAATAAATTTAATAACAATGGTGATGCAATAACAGTTGCTTCAAGAGGTGAAAATGCTGGATTTGTACAATACATGGATCAAGACTTTTGGGCTGGTGGATTATGCTATCCCTTTAGAAGCAAGGATGATAATGAAATATTAACTAAATTTCTATATTATTACCTAAAAAATATTCAACAAAAAATTAGAGAAACATTAGTAAGTGAAGGAAGTATACCAGCACTAAATAAAAGAGACTTAGAAAATGTTTTAGTTCCTATCCCTCCTCGCGCGATCCAGGATGAAATTGTGAAAATTCTTGATAATTTCACAGAACTTACCACAGAACTTACCACAGAACTTACCACAGAACTTACCACAGAACTTACCACAGAACTTACCACAGAACTTACCACAGAACTTACCACAGAACTTACCACAGAACTTACCACAGAACTTACCACAGAACTTACCACAGAACTTACCACAGAACTTAAATACCGTAAGCAACAATATGAGTATTACAGAGATAAATTATTAACTTTCGATAATTCAATTGATAAGGTAGAATATAAACCATTATGAGAAATAACATATTGAGATAAAAAATTTCAAGGAGTTGACCCCGCAAAGCAACCAAAAGTTATTAACTATAAAAAATACTTTTTTGCTAATGAAATAAAAAATTTAGTATCCCAAAATGGGAATATAAAAATTTTAACCACTAACAAAACTGATTTATATGCTAATAATAATGATATAAATCAGTATATTAACGATGCAGAAGTTGTTTATTTACCTGGCGGTGGTAATACAATTATTCAATATTATAATGGTAGATTTATAACTAGTGATAATCGACTAGCCATAGTTAAAAATCCAAATGAATTAAATACCAGATTTTTATATCATTACTTAAACAATAAATTAGATTTAATTGCATCATATTATAGAGGTGCCGGCATTAAACATCCAGATATGACAAAGATCTTGGAAATTAAAATTCCTGTTCCATCTTTATCAATCCAAAACAAAATAGTAAAAGTCTTAGACAACTTTGAGCAAATTTGTCATGATCTCAAAATTGGCTTACCTTCTGAAATATCTTTAAGACAAAAACAATATGAATATTATAGAGATCTCTTATTATCATTTAATATTAATGATATTGAGAGAGAGAGAGAGAGAGAAGATAATTCAGGATTAGCCAAATTACTTGAATATGTCTTTGGTTTTGAACTAGTTAGTTTTGGGTATGGTGTTAAATACCAAAAACTTAGCGATGTAGCTAAGTGTGTTAAAGGTAAACAACTTAACAAGGACAAATTAGTTACAAGTGGATATCCAGTTATAAATGGTGGAGTAAATCCTACTGGTTATTGACATGAATATAATTTTAATGAAAATAAAATCACTATAGCTCAAGGTGGATCAGCTGGGTTTGTCCAATGACAAAACTCAAAGTTTTGAGCAGGTGCACATTTATACGTAATCCAAGAATGTAGTGATATTCTTAAGTATAAATATTTATATTATGTAATTAAGAATAATCAAGATAAGTTAATGGAAGCAAAATATGGTACAACTATTCCATCCTTATCGATAGAAGTTGTTAATAATCTTATTATTCCTATCCCACCTCTTCAACTCCAAAACAAAATAGTTGAAATCCTAGATAATTTCTCTGACTTAACAAACGATTTAACTAAAGGCTTACCAGCTGAAATAAATCTTAGACAAAAACAATATGAATATTATAGGGATACGTTATTGAGTTTTAGAGAAGTAAAATAGCACCTTTTATCCCTGAATCCTGATTGTTAACTAAAGATATAGACCAAATTAATGAAAGTTATAATACATCTAGGTTTAATGAGGATTATTTTAAGGGTATTAACTTAGTCTATAGCCAATTTGTCAAAATAACAAATATTTATGAATTTAAGAATATTATCATTGATAAATGAAAAGAACTTTACAATAAAACTGATGTAAATATGACTGATGCAGAAATAAAAGAAATGTTTGAAGAAATATATTTAAAAAATAAAGATATAACAAATCTATTAAATAATAATGATTTATATATTATTGAAAATAAACATGACATTAATGAGGAATGGTGAGCCTCAAAAATTGTTCCATTTTATACTAATGATAATATATTAATCAATGTGATTCAAGATAGCCGTTCTTCAAGATTGCCTGATTCTATGACCGGAATTACTTCATGGGCTGTTTTTAAAATTACTAAAAACAAAAATGTTACTTTTAATACTCCAATCAAATATAATAAAGATTCATATGATCCATTTGAATACATTAAAACAATGACCAAATGATATGATAAAGAATTTACTAAAAATAAAACAAAATAAAAAAATTCTTTATCTCAACAAACAAAGTTTATTAGATAATACAATACATAATCTAATAGTAAATATCTTTATTAGATTATCATCATGCTAATGCACCTGAATCAATTGCCTAAATTATTTAAGTTTTATTTACATCTGTTGCTGGTAGTCTTTTATGGTATTGTTACTATAATAATATAAGCCTCTAATATAGCCAAGAATTGAAATAATATTATTAAAATTAATTTGAAAAACTCATTTGCACTACAAAAGCGACATGAGTTTTTATAATTCTATAAACAACAAAATACTTATATGAATAATATAATTTTCAATAAAAATTGCCTGTTTCTGCGGCATTTATAGATTTCATGATAGTCCCCTTTAGAAAAAATAAAAAAACCAAAAAAATAAAAACTTTTTAAATTATAATTAATATTAGATTTTTAAGAAATGGAGGTTAATTAATGGATAGTTATAAAACATTATATCGCAAATATCGTCCTAAAACTTTTGACCAAGTTGTAGGTCAAGAACACGTTGTACAAAGTTTAAAAAATGCTCTTACAACTGGTAAAATAGCCCATGCTTATTTATTTTGTGGTCCAAAAGGAACTGGAAAAACTTCATTAGCAAAAATCTTTGCTTCTGTTTTAAATTGTTTGCATAGCGGTAATCCAACTAAGGCCTGCGATTTATGCCTAATTGATAGTGATCGCAGTTTTGACATTATTGAAATGGATGCTGCTTCAAATAATGGTGTTGATGAAATAAGACTATTAAAAGATAAAATTGAACAATCACCAATTAATTCAAAATATAAAATTTATATTATTGATGAAGTACATATGCTTACTAAATTTGCATTTAATGCTTTATTAAAAACACTTGAAGAACCTCCACACCATAGCATTTTTATCTTAGCTACAACCGATCCTCAAAAAATACCTTTAACAATTCTTTCAAGGGTCCAAAGATACAATTTTAAACGCATGAGTGATTCAAACATTATATCTCATTTAAAAGATGTTTTAGACAATGAAAAAATAAGTTATGAAGAAGATTCGTTAAAAATGATTGCTCTTTTAGCTACTGGTGGCATGCGGGATGCTTTATCAATCGCAGATCAAGCAAGTTCTTTTAATGATAACCACATTAGCCCAGTTGCGCTTGAATCTAATTTTGGACTTTCATCCATTGATAATTACATAACCTTGCTTAATGCTATTTTAAAACATGATTTAAATAATCTTATTAGTTTACTTAATGAATTTAACAATAATGGATCAGATGCTTCTTATCTCGTTCGTGCATTAATGAATATTTCTAAAGAATGATTGTTATACTACAAAACAAAAGATGAAGGTTTTTTAGCTTGAGCCTCTAAAACTCAAATACTTAGCATTACCTTAGATTCAAAAAATGCAGTTATTTTATATGATCATTTTTATAAATTATTAGTAAATTTACAAAATCACGAAAATCCATATGAATTATTACAAATTGAATTTATTTCATTAATGGATAATTTAAGTCCAAGCACAACTATAATTCCAGAAGTCACCCCAGAAACTGATCTGCCACCTAAAGAAGTAATAAAACCAAAATTAGAACCTGCTATTGAACATAATACAAAATCTGACCACCAAGATTTTTTTGCACAAGTGAGTGGAGATAATTACTTTAATGATAAATTTATTTTTAGGAAACTAGACTTAGGACAAGAATCAAAAACACTCACTCCTGAATCACAAACCATAATCAATGATGTTTTAGAAGAACTCAATAATCAAAAAAATAATTCAACAAATTTTAAACCTTCAAATACAACAATCTATGATGAGACAACTTATAATGATATTGTTAATGTTTTTCTGTATGCTCAATTTGAAAAACATCAACAAAAACAGGATTACACACAAAAATATACTAAATTAAAACAAGATGCAGAAATGATCTCTACAGTAGTAAATCAAGAGTTTTACGAACAAAAAAACTTACTTAAAAATGCGACTATTTGGATTGCTAGTAAAAATGCAATTGTCTTTTTTGTTCAAGATGAATTATCCTACCTTGAGAAACTACGTTTACAAAGCAAAGACCATAATATGCAATATTACATTTCTGAAATATTACAAGACACATTTAAAAAACTATATTTCTTAAATTCATCAGATAAAAGTATTATAATTAAAAAAATTAATGCACTAAAAGGGGCTGATGGCAAAATTAAATTGCCAGCTAGTTTAAAAGAGCCTCAACCAGAAATTTATATTAACCCAAGGAAATAAAAAGGAATAAATATGAACCCAGAATTATTAAAGAAATTTAAAAACTTACAAAAAGAATTAGAAGACAAACAAGCACAGTTAGCAGCAAAAGAGTTTGTTATTGAAAAACAAGGAATTAAAATAACTGCATTTGGAAATAACGAAATTAAAAATATTGAATTAGATGATATGTTAATTGATCCAGATGATAAGGAATTACTTCAAGATCTTCTTGTTGTTGCACTTAATGAATTAATGGATGAAATTAAAAAACAACAAGATGATATGACTCCTGCAATGCCTGGTGGCTTTCCGTTTTAATAATGTTTCATTCAGAAAAAATTACTGATACACTTATTAAATTAACAAAACTTCCTGGAATTAGTAAAAAAACTGCAGAAAGAATTATTTACTGAATTTTAGAATCTTCTGAACAAGATGTTAATTTATTAGCAAACTCATTAAAATCATTAAAATATGATGTTGTTTACTGCAAAATGTGCACTGCACCATTATTTGATAAACAATCTTGCGAAATTTGTAATAGTAATGATAGGGAAAATAAATTACTTATTGTTGAATCATTGCAAATTATGCAAAAAATTGAAAAAGCAAAGTTTTATAAAGGCAAATATTTTGTATTTCGTAAAAAGTTGCTTTCAGAATACATTATTAAAAAAGAACAAAATTTAATTAATGAATTAGTCGAATACTCACAAAACTTTGATGAAATCATCCTTGGACTTTCTCCCAATATGGATGGTGAAATCACCAAACATGTGCTAAAGAACTTTATTGAACCTGTTAATCAAAAAATAACTGAACTAGCTGTGGGTTTACCAGTTGGTTCTTCAGTTGATTATATTGATGAATTAACCTTGAAATTATCTTTAGCAAATCGTAAAAAAACAATTGAATAAAGGAATAAGATATGTTTATTACATTTGAAGGTTTAGATGGTAGTGGTAAAACTACAGTGCTTAAAGAATTCTCTAAAAAACTTAGAGAATTCTTTCCAACTAAAGAAATAATAGAAACAAGGGAACCAGGTGGCAAAGATCTTGTAGTTGCAGAAAAGCTCCGTGAAATTATATTAGATCCAAGT
The DNA here is from genome assembly GCF_055523555.1 of Mycoplasma sp. 11548. NCBI lineage: Bacteria > Bacillati > Mycoplasmatota > Mollicutes > Mycoplasmatales > Mycoplasmataceae > Mycoplasma > Mycoplasma sp. 11548. The sequence continues at coordinate 50,390 of NZ_JBVFVF010000001.1, read as the reverse complement.
AGTGATCTATCTCCTGTGGTTGAGGCTATGCTTTATTCAACAAGTCGCAGAATTCACTTAGAAAAAGTGGTTTGGCCGTCTTTAGAACAAGGTAAAATAGTTGTTTGTGACCGTTACATTGATAGTTTTTATGCATATCAAGGATTTGCACGCGATTTAGGGTATCAATTTACCAAGGATTTAACAAATCTTATAATCAATAAGTCAATTCCTGATATTACAATTTTTTTAGATATAACTCCTGAGGACGCTAAAAAACGTAGAGATAGCTCAAGACTTTTTGAAGATCGCTTAGAAAATGAAAAACTGGAATTTCATCATAAAGTTGATCAAGGATTTAAACACTTAATTAATGAAGATCCAAAGCGTTTTGTAGTGGTAAATGGGTTGAACTCTCCTGAAGAAGTTTGTGATGAAATTTTTGAAAAACTTAACAAGAATCAAAAGTTCCTTGATTTTATCAACAATTAATTATGCAAAATATTTATCAAAAAATTAATAAACTTATAACACAAAATAAACTAGCACACTTATACATATTTGATACTAAGAAAATCTTTAATGCAAAAGCGCAAATTGCTAAGCTTATTTTTATATTAAATGACCAGGAATTACCTGATACAAATCTAGAAAACTTGGATCTACAATCTTTATTCCCAAATATTTACTATTTAGATGGAAGTATTGAAAAACTAAAAAAAGATACAATAGAATCTTTTTTTAATAATTTGATACTTAATAACATTGATTCAAAATATAAATATAAAATAGCTATTATTGAAAACTTAGAAAATGCTCAAAAAGAGTCATTAAATAAGATTTTAAAAGAAATCGAAGAGCCTTCTGACAATATTGTTTTTTTTCTTTTTTCCAAAAAACCAAAAGAACTATTACCAACAATTTTATCAAGGGCGCAATTACTTCAATTAGAAACTGACAATGATGAAATATATACTAATGATAGTTTTGGTGTAATTGCAAAATCTTTTTCAAATTATGATCAAAAATTAATCCATGAATATAGTTCACAAGACTATGAAGATTTATTTTTAAAATACACTAAAACACTTAAAAATATTATTAAAAATAAATCTAAATTTAGTTTGCTATATTTAGATTTAAATGAAGATTTATCCAAAGAAAACCATAATAAAAATAAATTTATTTTAAATATTTTAAAGTATGCAATTTTAGGAATTCAAGACAACTCTAACTTTAATAAAAACAAATATATTATGCAACTAAACAATTTAAAAAAAGATTTGTGAAATTCATATCCAATGGTTGGTAATTGAATTAAAGATATAAATAACTTCTTTCAATCTTTAAAACTAAATGCTAATTTTAAAATTCAGAAACAAGTTTTATTATTAAAATTAGGAGAAGTAAATGACTAAGATTTATATTGTGGGCACCCCCATTGGTAATTTAAATGACATAACATTAAGAGCCCTTGAGACATTAAAATTTGTTGATGTAATCGCTTGCGAAGATACAAGAGTCACACAAAAATTACTTGATAAGTTTCAAATAACTAATAAAAAATTAATTATTAATAATGCTTTTACAGAATCCAAATCTGTAACAAAAATAGTTGAATTAGTTCAAGATGGCAAAAATGTAGCAATTGTTTCTGATGCAGGAATGCCAGCAATTTCTGACCCAGGTTTTAGTATTATTACATTTGCAAGAAATGAAAATATTCCTGTAGAATTTATTCCAGGTGTAAGTGCTCCAATCTTAGCTTTTGTCGGTTCAGGTTTTAGTAATACTTTTACTTTTTTAGGTTTTGTCAAAGATAAAACTACCCAAAGAATTAAGGATTTTCAAACTTCAATTAAAGAGTTTAATCATACCTATATTTACTTTGTTTCGCCTCATAAATTATTAAACGTATTACAAGATCTTTATGCTGTCTTTAACGATTCAATTAAAGTATCCTTAGCTAAAGAATTAACAAAAATTCATGAAAATTGATTTATTGATAACCCCTCTAATTTAATTAAATATTTATCTAGTCTAGAGACAATTAAAGGTGAATTTACTATGTGCATAATGTTGCCCAAAGATAAACATAAAAAAATAAATAAGTATCAACACTTTTCAAAACACAAAAATTAATTAAACTAGGAAAAATATTTAGATAACTTAAAACCTAGCAGAAAATCCTTTTCTGCTAGGTTTTATTATTTGTAAAATTTAAATACTATTTAATAACAAATATTTTACTTTTCTTGTTTTTTGTCTTGCAAGATAATATATTTTTCAAAAGCAGGAATAAAAGCGTTGTTTTGTTCTTTTAATAATTTATGCGCTAATTTTTTCATTAACACAGCATCAGCTGCACGCCTCACATCAACTTGATTATTATTTGGATTATTTAAAAATGATTGCACTCTCTTAATCTCATAATCTAATTCTTCATTCGTGATGCTCATTTCAAACACTTTTGCAACATAATTAAACCAAAAGTAATTTAAAATTGAATTTTTAACAATTTCGTATTTGTTACCCGTAAAATCTGGAGCAAAATTAAATGCTTGAATATCACTTTGAATTAATTCTTCAGGTAATTCAATTTCTTTGTTAGCTTGACGAATGCTATCAATTACTCTTCAACCATATTCAAATAAAGCTTCACTAACAATTTGTTCCATTAATGAATCATGGATAAATTCTTTAACATCTTTTAAGGTATTAATATTCTCAATCCCTATTTTTGATGCATTTAAGTCTGTAATTGGTTCCTGAACCATTTTAAATACTTGTTTAACATTAATTTCTAAGTTGAATTCGGGGTTAGGCGCAAAAGTAAATGTTTCACCATTTTTCTTTGTTAAAATAACATATTCAAGGTTTTCTTGCGGAACATCTTTTGAAGCAATAATTTCAAAATGTTGAGATGAATTATTTTTAACGTCTTTCACCTCCAACACAACCACATCGCTATGTTCAATTTCTGACCCATCATCTTTTGATTTTCTAAATTTAAAGTTGGTAATATATTGCTCAGTAAATGATGCAATTTCTAGTTGATAATTTGGTCTTAAATTGAACGGAAGCATTTTGTATGCATCATTTGTAAAGTCTTTTATGTCATCTTTATCTATATAATATGATTTAAAATCAAAACTAAGTTTGTTAATATCAACAGTTTTGTTAATAACCATTGGCCTAAAATAAAATACATAATCATTAACTTTTTGAGATAAAGCATGAAATTCATTATTAATAGCGACTTGGATATATCCATTTGATGCAAAGTCTAAAATTGCTTGTTGGTTAACTTTTTGCTTTTGATTTTCTAAAAACTTTAATGATTCATTTTGAATCTTAATTCATTCATTACCTTCAACGGTAATATTTTTAATTGTATGTTTCATTATTCTCCTAATCTAATAATAATTATATAAAAACTATCCAAATTATATGGATAGTTTTTTTATTATATTTATTTTCTGTTAAGACCTTCCCATTTTCAGTATCTAACTTCATCAATATCAATACCAACTTCTTTAATATATTTATTGTGGTAAGCAACTTTTTGTTCCATTAAGTTAACAAAGTCTTTTGCAGCTTCACCATACACAGCTTGGGCAGCAGTTTGAGAAATATGGAATCTGTCCATTTCTGACATTAAACGAATATCAAATGATGTTGTAATATCACCATGTTCTCTGTAACCATGAATAAATAAGTTGTGGTTTTGACGTGAGAAGAAGATATCTCTAATTAGTCCTTCAAATCCGTGGAATGCAAATACAATAGGTTTATTTGTTGTAAATACACTATTGAATTCAGCGTCAGATAATCCACGAGGATCAATGCTTTGGTGTCTTAATTTTAATAAATCAACTACATTAACAAATCTAATTTTAAGATCTGGGAAATGTTTGTTAAGAATTGAAATAGATGCTAAAGCTTCTAAGTTTGGTTCAGTACCTGATGCCACAACAACTAAATCTGGTTCTTCACCAGGTTTTGTAGTTGAAGCCCAATCAATAACTTTATAACCTCTTTCAACCAATTCTTTAGCTTCTGCAACTGAGTAAAATTGTTCGCGAGGTTGTTTAGAAGCAACAATTAAGTTAATAACATCTCTTTCTCTAAATGCTTTATCTAGAACAGCTAATAAAGTATTAGAGTCAGCTGGTAAGTATTCACGAATTAATTCTGGACGTTTATCAGCTAAGTGTCCTAAGATACCAGGATCTTGGTGTGTATAACCGTTATGATCTTGTTGGAATGCTGTTGAAGTAGCAATAATATTTAATGAAGGGTAATCTTTTCTTCAATCAATTTTACGAGCTTTAACAACTCATTTCATGTGTTGAGTAAGCATTGAGTCAACTACTCTTAAAAATGATTCATATGAAGCAAAGAATCCGTGACGTCCAGTTAATACATAACCTTCTAAGAATCCCTCTGCTTGGTGTTCAGATAATTGTGAATCAATTAATCTACCAGCAGGACTTAAAAATTCATCTAATTCTGGATCAATTTTTTCCATTCATTGTCTATTTGTTACTTTGAAAATATCAAATAGTCTGTTTGATTTAGTTTCATCAGGTCCAAAAGCACGGAAGTTAGTTGGGTTACGTTTGATCATATCTGCAAATCATGTTCCGGCTGTAACCATGTCTTGTCCTTTAATTTCTCCAGGTTTTGAAAATTTAAGAGCAAAATCTTCTCAATTTCCAAAGTTAAGAAGTGTAGGATTTACACCACCATTTGCAACTGGGTGCATTCCCATTCTCTTCAAGCCTTTAGGAGCAATTTCGGCAAATTCTTGTTTAAATGAACCATCTTTATTAAATAATTCATGTGGACGATATGACATTAATCATGTCTTTAATTCATCCATCATTTTTGGGTTCTCTGATGTAACAGGCAATGGAACTTGGTGAGCTCTAAAACTTCCTTCATAAGTTAAGCCATTGATCTTGTTTGGTTGTGTTCAACCTTTAGGTGTTCTTACAATAAGAGCAGGTCAAATTGGTTTTTTAGCTTCTTCAGCTGGTTTTAATCTAGCTTCTGCTTGAATTTTTTTAATTTTTTCAATAGCTAAGTCAAATTTCTTAGCCATTTGCTCGTGAATGCCGACTTGATCATTGACATCAGCTTCTACAAAAATAGCTTCCCAACCATAGCCGGCTAACATGCTTTCAATTTCTTTGTTAGATTTTCTTGCAAAAATAGTTGGGTTTGAAATTTTACCACCATTTATGTGTAAAATTGGTAATACAGCACCATCGTTAACTGGGTTGATAAACGATGTTGCAAATCATCCTGCTGCTAATGGACCAGTTTCAGCTTCTCCATCTCCAATAACAGTAGCCGCAATAATATCTGGGTTGTCCAAAATAGCTCCTGTAGCATGTGAAAGTGCATATCCTAATTCACCACCTTCATGAATTGAACCTGGAGTTTCTGGTGCCGCATGTGATGCTGTTCCACCAGGGAATGAGAATCTTTTGAACATTTTAGTAAGACCATCTAAGTCCTTTGTAATTTCTGGGAATAATTCTGTATAACTTCCATCTAAGTATGAGTTAGAAATCATAACTTGTCCACCATGTCCAGGACCTTCGATGTAAAACATTTCTAAGTCATATTTATTAATAACACGGTTTAAGTGTGCATAAATTAAGTTTTGTCCAGGAATTGTTCCTCAGTGCCCAATTGGGTACATTTTGATATCTTCTGGTTTTAGTTCTTCTAATAATAATGGGTTTTTTCTTAAGTACATTTGACCAACAGATAAATAGTTAGCTGCTCTCCATCAAGCGTGCAATTTGTCTAAATATTTTTTGTCGTCAAAATTTGATTTATTCATATTTTCTCCTTGAATTTTGTGATATAAAACAACATATAGATAACTTCAACTAAATCTATATGTATAAATATTTTACCGAATTTTAAAATATTAATAAATAAAAAAGCAATTAAAGACTAAAAATTTGCTAAGGTACAATTAATAAATTCATTTTTTTAATACTAAAAACTAGATATTTAAACCTGTAGAATAACTACTTTTTTGAACTACATTTTTAATTTTCTGCCCAGACTGTTGGGGTTAATCATTTTTTTATTTTTTGATTTATATTATGATGCTTTTGTTACAAAAAAAAGATAACGAAAAAACAAAGAAAAAAAATTTTTTTCTTCTTTGGCAACTAAATTGGAAAATTTATATATTTTTTGATGTTTTTACTGTCTAAAAAATTAAGACATAATTATGCATATTGTTAAATTAACTATAAAATTTCAAAATGAAGCAAAAAGATTTTTAACCCCCCGCCCTTGATTGCAATCAAGGGGGCCTTACTTTTGAAAAAGTAAGCAAAACTTCCAGAAAACACGTGCCCGTGTTTTCTATTTTTATTATTTTCTTTTTTATTAAAAAATATTAAAATTAATATGCATCAATTTTTATTTCATCATTGATGCTTCTGTGTAATGTTCGAAGTATCTCTAAATACTCAGCCATAATCTTATTGGCTTCAAGGTTATTTCCTTGTGCATTCACAGAGACACTATTAAACTTTGAGATGTATAATTCAAGAGTTTTAAAAAATGAGTTTGTTTTCTTATGGATAAATGCTAGTTTTCCAACGGCAGGGATAGAATAATCTAAACCTTTCTCAAGAGCTCACATTTCTGTAAAGCTTAGATATTTTCCATTAGGTTCTTTGGCAAAGTATTTTTTTCCATTATATTTAAAATACAAATTATCATCAGAACAATGTACTAACACAACATCAGAATTATAAGGAAATATAATCCTTTTGTCATGCATATCGAAAGCTGCAAGGTTTTTACCTTGGTATCTAACAACACCATTTAAAACTTTTCTATTAATCTCTAAATCAACGGCTCAATTGCCGTTTTTCTTTCCTTCTTTTTGAAAGACATTATGTTTAGAAATTATTTTTTTATTCCTCGTGTTGTAATAATTTTGAAATACTTCGTTATTTTGCTTTAAATCATTAATATCTTTATATCCGTTTTCATGAATTAATAATGGGTATTGATCTAATGATGTTCTAAAAGATCTCTCAACGTGAGGTTTATGTTTGGGATTAGATGAACTGAGTACTTCTATTCCTTTTTTATTTAAATCTTTTTCAAAAATTGTTTGTGCGTTTTCGTTTCCCCAAAAAGTTCTTCTTTTATCAGTATAAATTTTCTTTGGAAATCCATATTTCTTAAATACTATTTCTAACAGTCTTTGATATCCTAATGTTGTTTCTTGTTCTTCAAATCATGCTGCTAATAATGTTCCAGTAGCAACATCAATTGCATGATAAAGATAGAATGGTTTATTATTTTTTAAATATGGTTCAAGCTGAGCATCGATTTCAACAATTTCACCAAATTCTAAATTTTTCTTTAGACCCAAAACTTGTCTTTGTTTTTCATTTTGTTTAATTTGTTTATAATATTTTTTTAATAGCAATGTTGTCTCTTGTGAAGTTTTCTTCTTTGATATTTTTGCTATTTTTCTTCCTCTTTTGGTTGTATGTATATTAAATAATCCTAATTGGTTGAATCTTCTTACCAAAGTTTTGTAAGAAATTTTTTGCCTTATAAAAGAACCATATTCTGAATAATAATAACTTTTAAACGAAAGTTGGTTATTTGTTAGAATGCTATTTAAAATAATTTCACATGTTTTTAAATAATCTTTAAACACTAATTCAATTTCTGAATCGGTAACTTTGCAACTTCTTTGTTGATTTTTATTTTTATGACTGATGTCAATTTCTTGATTACTTTTTATTATTTTTTTATATCTTTTTACAGTTGATACACTAAGGTTTGTAATTAAACTAAGTTGAGATAAAGATTTTTCAATATTAGCAGCAATTAATATGAGAGATTGCTGTTTTTTTAGTTCGTAGTTTGTTAAGTTTTTGTACTTATCTATGTTATGTTTGATTCTCATAAATAATTTATACCATATTTTAATTAAATTAGTTCACTTTCGGTGGGATTTATATATGGACCTAAATAGTTGTCATTGGACAATTAAATTTTTAGTAATTTTTAGCTGTTTTAATTCTAATTTTTTTCTGGTATAATTACATATAACTTAATAAATACATTAAGCAATACTAGTATTAAAATTAACGCTAATAATAATATTTTAGTAAAACAATATACTAAAAATTATGGACAGGATCTAGATGTAAGACTAGACTAAGGTTGGTTTTAGCGCTAAAACATACATTAATAAAAATTATATATAACAAAATAAATACAAATTTCAGAAAGGAATAAAAAATGGCAAAATTAGATTTTGACCGTAGTAAAGAACACGTTAACGTTGGTACTATTGGACACGTTGACCACGGTAAAACAACATTAACTGCTGCTATTGCTACAGTTTTAGCTAAAAAAGGATTATCAGAAGCTCGTGATTATGCTTCTATTGATAATGCACCAGAAGAAAGAGCACGTGGGATTACAATTAACACCTCACACATCGAATATCAAACTGAAAAACGTCACTATGCTCACGTAGACTGTCCAGGTCACGCTGACTACGTTAAAAACATGATTACCGGTGCCGCTCAAATGGATGGGGCTATCTTAGTTGTTGCTGCAACAGATGGACCTATGCCTCAAACTCGTGAACACATTCTTTTATCTAAACAAGTTGGTGTTCCTCGTATCGTTGTTTTCTTAAACAAAGTTGATATGTTAGAAGGCGAAGAAGAAATGATCGAATTAGTTGAATTAGAAATTCGTGGTCTTCTTTCAGAATATGGATTTGATGGAGATAATGCTCCAATTATCCGTGGATCAGCTTCAGAAGCTTTAGCTGGAAATGCTAAATATGAAGAAAAAATTATGGAATTAATGGATGCTGTAGATACATACATCGAAACTCCAGTTAAAGAATTTGAAAAACCATTCTTAATGGCTGTTGAAGACGTTTTCACAATTACAGGACGTGGAACTGTTGCAACAGGACGTGTAGAACGTGGAACTTTAAAATTAAACGATGAAGTTGAAATCGTTGGACTTAAAGCTACTAAAAAAACAGTTGTTACAGGAATTGAAATGTTCCGTAAAAATCTTAAAGAAGCATTGGCTGGTGATAATGCAGGATTATTACTTCGTGGTGTAAACCGTGATGAAATTGAACGTGGTCAAGTTTTAGCAAAACCTGGTTCAATTATCCCTCACACAGAATTCGAAGCAGCTATTTATGTTCTTAAAAAAGAAGAAGGAGGGCGTCACACTCCATTCTTCAAAAACTATAAACCACAATTCTACTTCCGTACAACAGACGTTACTGGTGGAGTTGAATTCGAAGCTGGACGTGAAATGGTTATTCCAGGTGAAAACGTTAACTTAAAAGTTAAATTAATCGCTCCTATCGCGGTTGAAGAAGGAACAAAATTCTCAATTCGTGAAGGTGGACGTACAGTTGGTGCTGGTTCAGTAACAAAAATTATTAAATAATTTTGTTGCAAATTTATATCAAAAAACTACAAGTTTTCTTGTAGTTTTTTTCTTTTAGCTATTTTTAAATTTAAATTCTTCAGGAATTGTATTAAGTCCATTAGGGAATAGGTGTGTTTTAAGATTTGGATTTTCTTTTAATAATGCTTCGCGGTATGATTTACCTACTTTTTGATCCTTCCCGCCTCCATAAATAACATCATACTGAGGCAAGTTGTATGAACCATAAAGTTCTTGGTAATTGAATCCTTCTGATCTAAAAGCGGCGGCAATTCCTGTTAATGCTGATTGATTTACACTATGGAAAATTCCAACGAGTTTATTTTCCTGGTTTCTAACTGAAGAACCTGATGCACCACCACCGGGAGCAAAACGTCTTGGCATATATCCTAGATTCATAGCAACATATTCTTTACCATCATCCGAAGAACGGTAAGCACCAGCACCAGATAGTGGGGCACTTAAAAATTGATCTACAATACCTGGTTTATCAATAAAAGTACGATATCCTAGTGCATATGATAGTCCGTATCCTAATTCATAATTTAATTTAGATGCTTCATCATTAGTTGGGCCAGGCTTTTTGTAAAGATCGTATGAAGCATTAGTTCACAAACTATAGGTATTTTTTGCATTTGCAATCAATACTTCATCTTCATATTTATCTAAAAAGAAGTCAAAAAATCCATTTGCTTGAGTTTGCGGATAACCAAGTGCAAATAAACTGTCATATTCACGTAATTTTTGCAATTCATTTTTATTTAATGATAAAGGTATGTCAATTTTTTTGTAGTTATGTAAATAATCATAATTAACAAAAGATATTTTTTTATCATTTTTATCTGCATAATTATTAGTAATACTTCTAATTTGTTCTTCGGTGAAGTTGGTTTTGCTAAAATCAACTTCGAATACTGCAAAGTCAATGAATTCTTTTTTATCAAATGTTTTATCAGCTAAAAAGTCAGATGGGTCTTTTTGTAAATAATCACGACCATCAAAAATACGTTTTAGTGAAAGTTTATTATTCCCAGCAAAATCTAATGATACATATCTATCATCATGAGGTACAGTTTCCAATTTTTGATAAAGTGATGGGTTGTTTTCATTTAAAACAGTTAATTGGAAATTTTCAAAATTATCTTTATCCATTCCGTCAAGTACGTGTAAATTAGTTGCAAAATAAAATTTCTTAGGATATTGACCTTGGGGGACTAATTCATGGTCAATAATTCATGCAGTACCTGCATGAGGTGTAACACTACGGTATCAATTTTCCAAGTGTCTAAAGTTAGTTGTTTCTTTAACTCTTTTAGTAATATTTACTTTTGTTTTTTCGCTTAATCCTGTGGTATTATTCATTTTATCTAAAATAAGATTTTGGCGACCAATAATATATTCATCATACAAGGAAGAAGCTTGTTGATAATCTGAATTTTCAGCTAATATTTGATTTCAACCTTGGGAAATTAATTCATCGACAACACCAGGGGTCTTAATATTTCTGTCTAGTTTATCTTTTAGCTCTTGTTTTTTAGCAGAATCTTTTATTTTTTCAAATAAATTGTGAACTAATTTATCATCATTTTTTAAGATTTCTTTTGCTAAGTTTCTTTCTTGTTCATTAATAGAAACAGATCAATTGGTTAGTTTAAATTGATATGTTTGAGTTGCCATGGTTGCATATTGTTCATTAGTAATAGTTCTGGCTAAACCAATATTTTTAAATGTTTCCTTGTTGTATCCATCTACCCATGAATAAGTTTTTGGTGCCTCAGCTTTTTGCATATTTAAACCTATAAAATTTCCAGCCTCATCATATTCAGGAATTGTCATTCCTAAACGATTAGATCTATCATAAGTTGGAACCCCTAATTCATTAGCTTTAAGATCAAACTTTTGCTTATCGCTAGTTTTTATATTTGTTTCTCTTAATTGGGAATTTCTCGCAAGACCTTGGTCGTATTGTTCCATGTCCTTTTCATATCTTTGTTTTTGTGTAGAACTAACATATTTACCTCACTCAGATTGTGAGGCGCTTCGCTGTTGAATTATAAAATTATTTTCAGCTTTAAAACCAGATACTTCAAAATTAAAATATTCTTCAGTATCTCTATAACTAAAGATTAATCTAACTGTATTTTGTTCAAGCGACACTGCATTTACAAAGAAAAACTTGTCTGAATGAGCTTCTTTAAGCGAAACTTCAAGTTCATTAGAAGCAAGTTGATCACTAAATTGTTTGCTTGTTAATTGTTGTTTAAAATTACTTGAATCAATAAAAGAACCATTAACTTTAAATAATTCTTCAAAACTTTTCCCATTTACATATTCTTTTACAGATTGTAATGTAGGGAGTTGTGTTTTAAAAATATTTGGATCAACTTCTCGAAGATTAGATCCACCACCATTATCAGGAGGATTAGGTGTATCATTATTTGGCGGTACTAATGGTTCACTTGTACAACTTGTTAAAACAAGAAAACCAAATGCACTTAAAACAGCGCTATTCATTAATAGAAATTTTTTATTTATTTTTTTCATTTATTCTCCTTATTAATATAAATTCAAATTCATACTATTATATATATTATTATATATGATTAATGGTATAATAATACAAAAGGATACAAATTTATGTTAAAAGTTATAAACCATCCTATTATTAATATTAAAATAGATCAACTAAGAAACATAGAAACAAATCATACACATTTTAGATCAATTATGCATGATTTGTCACGTTTGCTTGTATACCCAGTTATGCAAGATTATATAACAACTAAAACTCAAAAAATTAGTGGAACAAATACTGAATTTGAAGCTAATTCATATCATCAACCTATTTTATTAATTCCAATATTACGGGCAGGCCTTGGTATGGTTCAGGGCTTTAGTGAACTATTACCTCATGCTAAAATTGGTCATATAGGTTTATACCGCAACACTAATGGAAATATTAAAGAATATTTATACAAATTACCAGAAATAAGCAAAAATGCAAAAGTTATTTTACTTGATCCAATGCTTGCTACAGGGGCATCTTTAGAAATAGCGATTCAAAAATTAAAAGATGATGGATTTAGAGATATCATTGTTGTTAATTTAATAGCATCTAAATGTGGAACAGATGTTATTCACAACAAACATAAAGATGTTAAGATATTTGTTGCAGCACTTGACAAAGAATTAAATAACAAAGGATATATAATCCCTGGACTTGGAGATGCTGGGGATCGTTTATTTGGGACAAAATAATCCTATTCACTTTTGAATAGGATTATTTTATAAAATTAAAGTATTATTATATAAAAATATTTCTAAGAAAATATGTAGAATAACTACTTTTTTGAACTACATTTTTAATTTTCTGCCCAGACTGTTGGGGTTAATCATTTTTTTATTTTTTGATTTATATTATGATGCTTTTGTTACAAAAAAAAGATAACGAAAAAACAAAGAAAAAAAATTTTTTTCTTCTTTGGCAACTAAATTGGAAAATTTATATATTTTTTGATGTTTTTACTGTCTAAAAAATTAAGAAATAATTATGCATATTGTTAAATTAACTATAAAATTTCAAAATGAAGCAAAAAGATTTTTAACCCCCCGCCCTTGATTGCAATCAAGGGGGCCTTACTTTTGAAAAAGTAAGCAAAACTTCCAGAAAACACGTGCCCGTGTTTTCTATTTTTATTATTTTCTTTTTTATTAAAAAATATTAAAATTAATATGCATCAATTTTTATTTCATCATTGATGCTTCTGTGTAATGTTCGAAGTATCTCTAAATACTCAGCCATAATCTTATTGGCTTCAAGGTTATTTCCTTGTGCATTCACAGAGACACTATTAAACTTTGAGATGTATAATTCAAGAGTTTTAAAAAATGAGTTTGTTTTCTTATGGATAAATGCTAGTTTTCCAACGGCAGGGATAGAATAATCTAAACCTTTCTCAAGAGCTCACATTTCTGTAAAGCTTAGATATTTTCCATTAGGTTCTTTGGCAAAGTATTTTTTTCCATTATATTTAAAATACAAATTATCATCAGAACAATGTACTAACACAACATCAGAATTATAAGGAAATATAATCCTTTTGTCATGCATATCGAAAGCTGCAAGGTTTTTACCTTGGTATCTAACAACACCATTTAAAACTTTTCTATTAATCTCTAAATCAACGGCTCAATTGCCGTTTTTCTTTCCTTCTTTTTGAAAGACATTATGTTTAGAAATTATTTTTTTATTCCTCGTGTTGTAATAATTTTGAAATACTTCGTTATTTTGCTTTAAATCATTAATATCTTTATATCCGTTTTCATGAATTAATAATGGGTATTGATCTAATGATGTTCTAAAAGATCTCTCAACGTGAGGTTTATGTTTGGGATTAGATGAACTGAGTACTTCTATTCCTTTTTTATTTAAATCTTTTTCAAAAATTGTTTGTGCGTTTTCGTTTCCCCAAAAAGTTCTTCTTTTATCAGTATAAATTTTCTTTGGAAATCCATATTTCTTAAATACTATTTCTAACAGTCTTTGATATCCTAATGTTGTTTCTTGTTCTTCAAATCATGCTGCTAATAATGTTCCAGTAGCAACATCAATTGCATGATAAAGATAGAATGGTTTATTATTTTTTAAATATGGTTCAAGCTGAGCATCGATTTCAACAATTTCACCAAATTCTAAATTTTTCTTTAGACCCAAAACTTGTCTTTGTTTTTCATTTTGTTTAATTTGTTTATAATATTTTTTTAATAGCAATGTTGTCTCTTGTGAAGTTTTCTTCTTTGATATTTTTGCTATTTTTCTTCCTCTTTTGGTTGTATGTATATTAAATAATCCTAATTGGTTGAATCTTCTTACCAAAGTTTTGTAAGAAATTTTTTGCCTTATAAAAGAACCATATTCTGAATAATAATAACTTTTAAACGAAAGTTGGTTATTTGTTAGAACGCTATTTAAAATAATTTCACATGTTTTTAAATAATCTTTAAACACTAATTCAATTTCTGAATCGGTAACTTTGCAACTTCTTTGTTGATTTTTATTTTTATGACTGATGTCAATTTCTTGATTACTTTTTATTATTTTTTTATATCTTTTTACAGTTGATACACTAAGGTTTGTAATTAAACTAAGTTGAGATAAAGATTTTTCAATATTAGCAGCAATTAATATGAGAGATTGCTGTTTTTTTAGTTCGTAGTTTGTTAAGTTTTTGTACTTATCTATGTTATGTTTGATTCTCATAAATAATTTATACCATATTTTAATTAAATTAGTTCACTTTCCATGGGATTTATATATGGACCTAAATAGTTGTCATTGGACAAAAGTATTATTATATAAAAATATTTCTAAGAAAATATGAAATTATGTATAATTTAAGTAGACAAAAAAGCAATAATTAATATTTAATTAAAATTTAAAATATAACTAATACTTTGTTTTGTGTCTGTTTAAAAAATTAAGAAAGGAATTTATGTGAAAAAAATACACATTAAGAGGAAATTTTTGTTGCCAATTTTATCAATGATAGCTATAACATCCTTGATTTTTGTTATTCCGGATAGTTACAAAATACAAAAATCAAATTTATGATATCAAGATTTAACTAATGGTAAATTTGAAGTTAGAGATCAATTTTTCATAAAGTCCACTGAAGATAACTCTACAACCGACCAAGTTTTTATTAACAATAATTATGAACTTAAACTTTTATTAAATGTTAACCAAATTACAGATAATGAAAATATTATTTTAAGCTACAATGAAAGTTTTTTAAAGAAAATCCAGAATTTAAGTTTAAACTACTCATCTAGCGACACAAGTAGCATTATGCCGGTAGCATGATTCTATTTTAACAATGAAAATGATCGTGAAATTTTTGTTAATACTATAAAAGATTGGCCTGAAATTCACAAATTTATAATATATAAAAATGAAAATATTGCACCGCAAAGATCAACATTTGATATAGATTATCCAGATTTATACAATCCAGAAAGTCCAGATGGCCCTTATTTAAATATATTGCATAATAACTTAAGGCATTTTAAAAATTCAGTTATTAAAAATGCTGAAATCGTGGGCGTAAATAATTCGAACACCTCAAACATAGGTACAAACAACTCTAAAATTGGAATATTAGAATTTTCTAAGGGTTATAATGATAAAAGATTTTACAAATATTTTCCAAAAGGAATTGAGATAAAAAACAATGCAACTATAAACAATATTCAAACACAAACACATGCAGCAATGGTATCTATGATAGCAGGTGGTGAATATGGAATTGATAAGAATTCTAAGATATATTTGAGTACATTTAACTCAGATAATGAGTGAACTAAGTCAATTGAGCAAATGGTAATTAATGATGGTGTAAGGTTGATAAATCATAGTTATGGAACTAGTTATGGTGAAAATGGTGAATTTTATAAACAATACAGCGAAAACTCTTATTATTTAGATTATATTGCAAGAAAATATGGTGTTATTAATGTTTATTCCGCAGGAAATGATGGACACAAAGAAAATCATTTAATTGATAATCACAAATTATCATTTAATTCCATTGTGGTCGGTGCACTTAGTGATTATGCTTCAAAAAATACATTAAAAACAAATAATTATGCTGCATATTCAAGTTTTAACTTAGAAACCCGTTATAAAGATTTACCAAAGCCTCTTGTTGTAGCACCAGGTTATTTTTACCAGTTATACTATAAGATGAAAGATGTTGGCGCATTTACACAATATGCTAATGGAACCAGTTTTTCAGCACCAACCGTCACAGCACTAATTTCATTATTGTTACAAAAAAGATCAGATATTAATAATAGTGAATTTAAAATTCCGATTATAAAATCAATATTATCAGCATCATCAATTAGCCCAAAACTATCATACACAAAATACAAAGGTAGTGGATATGAGGAGAAGTTTGGTGCGGGAACAGTTAATTTTCAGTCTATGTTAGAGGCTGCTAATAATTATTCTACAGTTAAAGTACACCCAACACAAGATCGTGGCACTATCTTGACAAGTAATGAAATTTTTTTAAATACTAACCAAACAATTAAGGTTTCAAGTTCATGAACCTTTAATGCAGGTCTATTAAAGAATGCTGAAAATAAACCTAAATATAGTTTTACAAATAATTGATGAAATTCATTCCAAAACTTTTTTAATAGCAGAAGACGCCTTGAACAAGAACTAGAAAAAGAGAAAATAGATACACAATTAAAGAAATGAAACGAAACTCATAAAAACGAATTTCAATTAAAATCTGCTGAAACTTTTAAAAATCAGGATAATAAATTTTTTTCAGATTATGACTTATATTTAGAATATAAGAATCCAAATGGAACCTGACAAACAATTAAGAAAGTCACAGTGGCCAGCAGTAATGATGAATTAATTGACTATAAAGTAACAAAAAGTGGTATATATAGATACAGAATCTATAAATTTTCTATAAATTCATTTTGAAATTCTGTGGATGACTTAATTGCAGTAACACACATGGTTAAAAACGATGAAAATTAAAAAAGTATTTTTAGCAGCGCTTTCTTTTGTTTTACCTTTATCACTTATCTCTTGCGAACACAAACAATCCTCTGGCGAAGACAAGCCATTAATAGAAGACGAAAACACAATATACCAAAAAATTCAAGATATTTATGTGTCAATTGAACAAGACTTTTATAAATTTGTAAAAGTAGCAACATTTGTAACAAATAATACACCCTGGAGCTCTAATAATACAACTAATGGACGTCAACAACTTAATGCAGGTATTTTTAATGACGTTCCTGAGAGCAATAAACATAATGGATATATTAAAATATCTACAGCAGATGACTTTAATAATTTTATTATTAAGAAATATATAGAATGACATGATGTTAGTAATGTTGAAGGTATTGAATCTGAAATTAAAAAATACTTTGAAGACGTTTTTTTAGATGCAAAGGATGTTTATGAGACCTTAAATAAATATGATATATTTATTTATGATACAATAATATCTCGACAACTTGAACATAATATTTTAATACCAAATGAAGATAGTAATAAATTTGAAATCCACAACCTTGGGAATGTAGGTTTTTCATACCCTATTACGGATGAACTAAGAAGATATAACTATTGGGGAGTCTTTAAGATTCCTAAAAATAAGGAATTAGTATTTAAGCGGGTAGCTTTTATTGGTCCTGGAGATGATAAAAAGACATACCTTAATAAAATAGAGTCATGATATAATAATGAATACAAAAATCAATAAAGAAAGAAGATTAATTTTATTAATCTTCTTTTAAATAATTAAAATATTAGTTTTCTTGTATACAAAACTAATAAAATGGTACTAATCTCTTTTTTATTAATTAATAAAAGCATTAGTATAATAAAAACACATTTTCCGTGCTATAATTAATACAAAGATTAAATAAATCGAGGAATTAAATGAAAACTAAAATCAACCAAACACTTGAAAAAATTATTGATGAAACATTAGAAAAAACATTATCAGAACGTTTTGAAAGATATGCTAAATATGTTATCCAGCAGCGAGCCTTGCCTGATGCACGTGATGGACTTAAACCAGTGCAGCGACGAATTATTTATTCAATGTTTTCACTTGGTTTAGACTTTGACAAGCCTTATAAAAAATCCGCCAGGGTTGTTGGTGATGTAATTGGTAAATATCACCCTCATGGAGATTCCTCAGTTTATGAAGCCATGGTTAATATGTCTCAATGGTGAAAAAATAATATTCCTTTGTTAGATATGCATGGTAATATTGGTTCAATTGATAACGATCCAGCTGCTCAAATGAGATATACTGAGGTAAGATTATCAAAAATAGCTAAATATATGATTGGAGATATAAAGAAAAAAACCACATTATTTGTCCCAAATTTTGATGATTCAGAAAAAGAACCTTTAGTACTCCCAACATTATTCCCTAATTTATTAGTTAATGGGGCTATGGGTATTGCAGTTGGTATGGCTACTAACATGTTGCCGCATAATTTAAATGAAATCATTGATGCAACAATTCATAAAATCAAAAATCCTACAGCATCTTTAAAATCAATTTTAAAATATATTAAAGGTCCAGATTTTCCAACTGGGGGAATTATTCATGGAACTAATGGAATCATTGAAGCTTTTGAATACGGTAATAATTCAACCAAAAATAAAATAAGACTCTTTAGTAAATATGATATTTATACTAAAGGAGAATATAAATATGTTGAAATAACCGAAATCCCATATGGGGTTGTAAAATCTGCTTTGGTTTATTCAATTGACGAAATAATTCAAAATAAATCAATTGCTGGATTATTAGAAGTTAAAGACCAATCAGACCGATCAGGAATTAACATCTTATTAACCTTAGAAAAAGATTCTAACGATAAAAGCATTATGAGTTATTTATTTACCAAAACTAAATTACAAAATACATATAACTATAACCAAGTAGTTATTGTTAATGGTCGACCCAAATTAGCTTCTTTATTAGATCTTTTAGATAATTACATTTTACATGTCAAAGAGGTTAAAACAAAAACCATAACTTTTGATTTAGAAAAAAGTAATTTGAGATTAGAAATAATTTTGGGTCTTTTAAGAGTAAGTGAAATAACTGATGCTATCATATCTGTAATTAGAAATGCACAGGGGTCAAAAGCAGGTGTTATACAAGCCTTAATTGATAATTTTAAATTTACTCAAAATCAGGCAACCGCCATTGCTGAACTTAGATTATATAAATTAAGTAAAACAGACAAAGAAGCTTTAAACCAAGAAAAAGAGGAATTGCAAAAAAATATTGGTCTCTTTGAACTGTTGTTAAGTAATGAAGATAAATTTAATGGGTATATAATTAATGAACTAAAGGAAATTAAAAAACTCTTTGGTTATCCTAGAAAAACACAAATAATTGAAGAAGATTATATCTTTACATACCAAGAAACAGATTTAATCAAAGATGTGGATAGTTATGTAGCAATTACTAAACAAGGATATTTAAAAAAATTAAGTGATAAAACTGTGAGTTCTAATTCATTATCATCTTACCCCTTAAAAGAAAATGACTTCTTAAAATATTTCACTAAATTTAATTCAATGGATACTTTATTAATTTTTACAACTCATGGTAATTATATTCAATTGCCAGTCTATAAAATTAATGAATATAAATGACGCGAAGCTGGGCAAAAACTTAGTGAACTAGTTGATTGAAAACTAAACGAAGACGTTGTTTCAGTTATTAAAGTTAATAATTGAAGCGAAAAGATTTTTTTAGTTATTGGTACAAAAAACGGTTTATTTAAAAAAGTAAAATTATCAGATTTTAAAGTACAAAAACTTAATAAAAGTTATACTGCAATTAATATTTCTAGTGGTGACGAAGTTGTAAACGTTACAATCAGTAATGGCTTACATGATATACTCATTTTAACAAATAATGGTTTATGCTCTTTATATAGTGAAACAGACTTAGCGATTTACTCACCTAAAGCAAAAGGAAATAAAGGGGTTTATCTTTCGCTTAATGATAAAGTGACCCAATTTATCATGGTTAAAAACCAGGATATCTTAAATATTCTTACCAGTAATGGCCAAATTAAGCATCTACATGTTAGTAAGTTACAATATGTAACAAAACTAATCAAAGGTAAAAAAATAATTAATATTGATAATTTTAAGGTTGCAGATTTACAAACAGGTTATAATTTTAAAATTATTGGCAAAAATTCAAGCAATCAAAGTTTTATTGAAGAATTATTTATTCCAACAACTATAAAACATGGTTTTGAAACAGATTTAAAAATACAATCATTAATAGAAATAAAATTCCATAAACTAGAAAATGAATTAGACTTTGAAACAAAGGGTTTATTTTCAAAACAAACACTAAAAGATGAACAAGAAGACTTTATAAGAAGTGAAGCAAAAATTAATGAAAGTTCATTAAGATTAGAAGAGCTTTTAAAAAAATTAAACAATGAAAAGTAGGTAACAATGCAAAAATATACAGAACAAGAACTTGTAAGACGTAATAAATTAAAAACTTATAAGGATCTCAATATTGAACCATTTGCCAAAGCAAATAGTTTAAAAGAACTACAATATTCAGATCATATTCTTAAAACTTATGAATCATATAATAAAGAAGAGTTACATGACTCTAATCATGAAGTTGCAGTAGCGGGTAGAATTATGACTATGCGGGGTCCTTTTATCTTAATTCAAGACTATCATTCTAAGATCCAAGTTTACTTTAACAAAAAAGAACATGAATCTTTAGCACCATTAGTTAATACTTTTGATATAGGTGATATTATCTATGTTGAAGGCAACGTTATGAAAACAAATACTGGTGCAGTATGTATAAAAACAACCAATATCAAACTTTTAACTAAAGCCCTTAAACCTCTTCCAGATAAATTCCATGGACTAGTAGATGTTGAAGAAATCTACAGACATAGATATGTAGATTTAATTATGAATGAAGAATCAAAGAAGGTGTTTTGAGCAAGAACTAAAATTATTTCAGAAATTAGACGATATTTTGATGATTTAGAATATATGGAAGTGGAAACTCCTTTTTTACATAACTACCTTTCAGGAGCTTCAGCAAAACCATTTACCACTCATCATAATGCCTTAAACCAAGATTTTATTTTAAGGATTGCAACTGAGATTCCACTTAAAAAACTTCTAGTTGGTGGAATTGATCGTGTTTATGAAATCGGACGTATTTTCCGTAATGAGGGAATTGATACTACTCATAATCCAGAATTTACATCAATTGAATTTTACGAGGCTTATTCAAACCTTGAAGGTATGATGAATCGTACTGAAATCTTAATTAAACAAATCGCTAAAAAATTAGGTAAAACAAAGATTATTAATAAAGGTGTTGAAATTGATTTAGAAGCACCATTTAAGAGAATTGATATGGTAGACGCTGTTTCTAAAGCTATTAATGTAGATTTTAGAAACATTAGTTTAGAAAAAGCTTTAGAAGTTGCCAAAAAGCATGGTGTTAAACTGCAAAAATACTTCCAATTAGGTCATATTATTAACGAACTTTTTGAACAATTAATTGAAAAAACATTAATCCAACCAACATTTGTCTATGGACATCCTATCGAAATATCACCATTAACAGCTAAAGCAAATGATCCAAGATTTACAGAACGTGCTGAATTATTTATTAATACTAAAGAATATGCTAATATGTATACCGAACTTTCAGATCCTATTGATCAATTGGAACGTTTTGAAGCACAATTAGACGAAAAAAATAATGGAAATGATGAAGCTAGTGATATTGATTGAGACTTTGTAGATTCATTAAATTATGGTATGCCTCCTGCTGGTGGCTGCGGTATTGGAATTGATCGTTTAACTATGCTTTTAACTGAAAAAGAATCTATACGTGATGTTCTTTTATTCCCCACATTAAAACATAAAAAATAATATTAAAGCAAGTCTTACACCTTGCTTTTTCTATAACCTTTTTATGTGCTATAATTAAATAATATTTAATGTTATTTAAAGGGAGGTTTAATAGTGAACAAAATTGAGAAACTGATTAAAGAATTATGCCCTAATGGAGTAAAAATAGTAAAACTTAGCGAAGTTGCAAAATGTAAAAGCGGAAAAAGGCTTACTAAAAGCCAATTACTAGATAAAGGCTACCCAGTAATGAGCGGAGGAATTAATCCAATAGGGTATTGAAATGAATATAACTATAATGAAAATACAACTTCAATAGCCCGGTATGGTACTGCAGGATATGTAAGGTGAGAAACTCAAAAGTTTTGGGCAATTGATGCTTGTTGAGTTATAACAGATTTAAAAGATTCAGTTAATGCAAGGTATTTATATTATGTTATAAAGAATAAAGAACAAGAACTTATTGAATCAGTATTCGGTACAATACCCGCCTTAAAGTCAGATACAGTGCACAATTTAGATATCCCAATCCCTCCCCTCGCGATCCAGGATGAAATTGTTAAAATTCTTGATAATTTCACAGAACTTACCACAGAACTTAAATACCGTAAGCAGCAATATGAGTATTACAGAGATAAATTATTAACTTTTGATGATTCAAAAGTTAACGTTGAGTATAAAAGAATCGATGAATTATTCAAGTTAAGCAGGGGAATTGTTATCTCTAAAGATTATATTAGAGATAACCCAGGAGAATATCCAGTATATTCATCACAAACCGAAAATAACGGTGAACTTGGCAAAATTAATACGTACCAATACGATGGAGAATATATTACTTGGACCACAGACGGAGCACATGCTGGAACTGTATTTTATCGCACTGGTAAATTTAATATTACTAATATTTGTGGATTATTGGATCTTAAAACTAATGATAATATAAAATACTTATATTATGCATTATCCATCCGTACAAAAGAACATGTAAATATCGGAATGGGTAATGCCAAACTAATGAGCAATGTTATGGCTGGAATTCAAATTCCCCTTCCACCACTTCCAGTGCAAAACCGCATTGCAGAAGTATTGGACAACTTTGAGGAAATTTGTCATGATCTCAAAATTGGCTTACCTTCTGAAATGTCTTTAAGACAAAAACAATATGAATATTATAGAGATCTCTTATTATCATTTAATATTAATGATATTGAGAGAGAGAGAGAGAATAATCCAGGATTAGCCAAATTATTTGAATATATCTTTGGTTTTGAGCTAGTTAGTTTTGGGTGTGGGGTTAAATATAAGAAGCTTGGAGAATTAATTAATAATTTGCCTAAAGGTACGTTAAAGACTACTGATTTAATACCAAACGGTAAATACCCTGTTATAAACTCTGGTACATCTATTTACGGATATTATGGTAAATTTAATAACAATGGTGATGCAATAACAGTTGCTTCAAGAGGTAATGCTGGATTTGTACAATACATGGATCAAGACTTTTGGGCTGGTGGATTATGCTATCCTTTTAGAAGCAAAGATGATAATGAAATATTAACTAAATTTCTATATTATTACCTAAAAAATATTCAACAAAAAATTAGAGAAACATTAGTATGTGAAGGAAGTATACCAGCACTAAATAAAAAGGATTTAGAGGATATTATTATTCCTATCCCACCCCTCGCGATCCAAGTTGAAATTGTTAAAATCCTAGATAATTTCTCTGACTTAACAAATGATTTAACTAAAGGCTTACCATCCGAAATAAATCTTAGACAAAAACAATATGAATATTATAGAGATAGATTGTTAAACTTTGATAAAGTTAATTAAAACAAATATAAAAAACGTTTATGCTTGTAAACTATGCATAAACGTTTTATTTTTCTAATTCTTGATATAAATTTAATATTTTTTCTATTTCTAATTCTTGAATTCTTGTATTATCATTTAAATTAAGTTTTAAATATGCATTATTGATCTTCTCAAATGAATATTTAGATTTTAAACTAAAACTAAGTTTTTTTCTTCTATTAGCAAAACATAGTTTAAAAAATTCTTTTAGTTCTAACCAAGATTCTTTTGTGATATTTGGATAAAATTCAAATAAAACAATAGCAGAATCTACTTTCGGGGCAGGTATAAAACAACCAGCAGGTACTATAAATTCTAAATTAACTTTAGCCAAATATTGAGCACTAACAGTTAATTTAGAATAATCATAAGTTTTATATTTAGCTATTAATCTTTGTGCTACTTCTTTTTGAACCATTAAAATAGCCTTTGAAAATTTATCTCTGTGTTCAAAGATTTTAAATAAAATATCTGTTGTAATATAGTATGGTATATTGGCAATAACTATTGAATTCGGTAAATTTGATAAATCTGATTTTAAAAAGTCTTGATATCTCAAATCAAGGTTATTAAAATTAATATTTTTATTTAAGACATCAACCATATCTTTATCAATTTCAAAGGCAATAACTTGTTTTGCTTTTTTGACTAATTCTTTAGTTAAAGCCCCTCTACCAGGTCCTATTTCAACTATAACTTGATCATTAATATCAAATAATGAAACTATTTTATTAATAATATTTGAATCATGTAAGAAGTTTTGCCCAAACTTTTTTTTGGCAAAAACGTGTTTCTTATCTTTCATTATAAATTAAATAACTTTCTAACATTTTTATTAATACGATCTACATATTTATCTAAACCTACTTGTTTTAGGCCTGCAATATAATAATAAACATATAAAACGGTATTAGGTTCATTCTTTTGCCCAGTATACGGATGCACTCTTAAAAACGGTGCATCTGTTTCATTTAAAATTCTTTCTAAAGGTAAAAATTCGATAACTTCCCTAGTAGTTATTGAAGATCCAAAAGTAACCACCCCGCTAAAAGAAAAATATAAATTTGGAAATTCCAAAAACTTTTTGGCTCATTCTAAGTTTCCGGCGAACGTGTGTAACATGCATTTAATTTTAGGATATTTTACTAAAATGTTATATACATCTTGGTATGCTAAATACTCATTATCTTTATCTCTAATATGAATTACACATGGTAAATTATTATCATGTGCCAATTTAACCTGATTTTCAAAACTTGCTATTTGATTTTCTCTAGTTGGTGAGTCTTCATAATAATAGTCTAAGCCTATTTCACCAATTGCAATAATATGCTCTTTATTTAAGTCCAATAACTCTTTAACTTGGAGATAGTCATCTCCATCCTTGCCAGCTTCTGGGTGAATTCCAATACATGCTTTAAATAAAGGGTATTTTTTAGCTAACTCAATGACCTCTATATTTTCTTGTGGGTGTCCACCATTATTAATAAAAAATTCAATGTTATTGTATTTGGCTGCTTCCATAATTTCTTGAATGTGAAATTCTTGGTATGACCTAGTTGAAACGTGGCAATGTGCATCAATAAATTTATTTCTTTTTTTACTCATATTACTTACCTAAACAAAAATTCTTGAACATAACATCAAGTAAATCTTCGCGATTTACTTGACCTTTAATATTTTGCAGTGAATCCCAGGCATCATATAAATCAACAATAATTACATCAAAAGTAGCATTATCTAAAATGGATTTTTCAGCTTGAATTAATGAATTATGTGCTTTTTGAATTAAAGATAACTGCCTGGTATTTGATAAAATACGTTTATCCATAATATCTAAATTTTCGAAGTTTTTTACTAATGCATTTTCAAGCTCTTTTATATCATTATTTAAAGCACTAACAGAAATTAAGTCATGTTTTTGATTATTAACTAAATCTGACTTATTTTGAATTTTTAAATAAAACTTACCTTGTTTTTTGCTTTCTTCCTGAATCACTTTATCAAAAACATTCTCAGCTTGAGTTGGATCAACAACATGAATTATTAAATCAGATTCTTCAATTTGCTTTAATGATCGTTCAATTCCTATTTGTTCAATTATATTATCAGTTTTTCGTAATCCAGCAGTATCTACTAATTTAAATAAAATACCATTAATTTGATATGAAGCTTCTACTAAATCCCTTGTTGTTCCTGCAATATCTGTCACAATGGCTTTTTCTTCAGAAAGTAATGCATTAAGTATACTACTCTTACCTACATTTGGTTTGCCTAAGATCGAAACTTTAACCCCTTCAAACATATAGCGGCTATCATTAGACACTTTTATAATTTCTTCAAATTTAGTTTTTAAAACTTTAAGTTTTTCGAGCATAATCTGGCTATCTAGTTGTTCTATATCATCATATTCAGGGTAATCAATATTAACTTCAGACATCCCAATTAAAAGAGCGATATCGTTCGATAAACTATCTATTAAGTTAGAAGTTTGACCAGTAAAACGGTGAACACTAGCTTTAGCTTGTGTTAATGTTTTAGCCATAATTAAATCATGTATTGCTTCAGCTTTTATTAAGTCTAATTTACCATTTAAAAAAGCACGGCGAGTAAATTCTCCTGGTTCAGCCATTCTTGCTCCATTTGATAATAAAAGCTCTAAAACTTTATTGGTAACAACAATTCCGCCATGACAATTTATTTCTACAATTGGTTCTCCAACATAATTATTATAAATAATCTTTCCATTTTTTTCTTTGCCCAAAAATCACATAACCAAAACTTCGTCAATTAATGTTTGTTCATCATAAATATTACCATAAGTAATATCATGATCTGTCCCTATTTTCCCTTTAAATATTTTTTTAATAATATTTAAAGTATCAGGGCCCGCTAAACGTATTATTGATATTGGTTGGTTGATTCTAGATCCTGAACTAATTGCTGCGATTGTATCATTCATAAAATAAATTATATATATTTATTTAAAAATCTTTCATATTTAATCATATGGATAGGTCTAATTAACCATCATATTTGAAATGTGGTATAATTATGTAATGCAATTAGCAATTACTATATTAGGGTACATTGGAGCTATTTTAGTGGCTTCGCTTAGTATCCCTCAGTTATTCAAAATAATCAAAGACAAAAAAACTGGTGATGTAAATTTCTATTCTTTTTGGATTTTTCACACTGGTATTCTTTTATGGATTGTATGATCAGCGCTAAGCCCAAATTCGTTACATAATATCATAATTCCAAATACAATAACATTAATTATTGAAACTATAACACTAGGCTTAATGTATTTATATAAAACAGAATTTAACAAAAAATTAAAAGTTAAGGCCTGAAGTGCTCTTGGTGCATATCTTATTATTGGCTTAATTTTTGTTATTTTACATATAATTATTTATGCAGGTGGAGTATGAACATCATTATTAATTCCTTCTACAGTTGAAGCAATTATGGGATTTGTTTTCCCTGCTTTTACAACCTTAGCATTTTTACCACAATTCATACAATCATTAAAAACACACAAATGAGGAGGATTATCATATGGAATGTTTGTTATTTATATAACAAACAATTTTGTTTGAATTATTTGATGAATTTTACAAATTATCGAAGCCTCAGCTGCAAATGCTCCAATAGGATCTTTTGTTGGAGGACTTATTTGACAAATAATTTCAATTTCACTTTTTAGCGCTCAATTTACATTGACTATAAAACACCAAAAATAGTTATTTTTTATAACTATTTTTTTAATATAATAAACACATGAAAAAAGAATTATTTATAGCAGGTGGTTGCTTTTGAGGTGTAGAGGCTTTCTTTTCAAGAATCAAAGGTATTTTAAGTGCACAATCATATTATATTAACGGAGGTTTTGAAGGTGTATCATACAAAGAGGTGTGTACAACATCAAAGCACGTTGAAGCAGTTTGCATAGAATATGATGATTCAATCATAAGCGAAGAAACAATTTGAGATTTTTATTTAAAGATAATTGATCCTTATTCTTTAAATAAGCAAGGGGGAGATCAAGGAACACAATACCGAGTTGGTATTTATACAAATAATGAGGAATTACTTAATAAATTTAAAGAATTAAATAATCATTTTGTTAAAAAAGAAGGTAAGAAAAATTGCTTAGAATTCTTGCCAGTAAGTGACCAAACCTTAGCTGAAGAATACCATCAACAATATTTGATGAAAAATCCAATGGGTTATTGCCATATTAACCTAAATGCAATACCTGATAAATATTTAAAAGACAAGTTTAAAAACCAATAACTAAATTAGTTGTTGGTTTTGTTTATTTTTTCATTAATAAGGTTTTTCATATCTTCGGTAATAATTTAAAATAGCGAAAATTCTCTATAAAATCTTTATTTCTGCATTTATCTTTTGAAATATTGCATTTTCCTCTGAATATCTTATATTACAGTAAAAATACGGCACCTTTCTTGGCACCGTATTTTATGAGATTTGAACATAACTGTTTAAGAAATATATTATACACTAAATCGCAAAATACACAAAAATCTATTATAATATTTATATGTCTGTTAACATTAAATAACCAAGCAAGTTATCTTCAAGACAACATACTAAAGAATTAAATATTTATTTGCAAATAATGCAAAAATATTAAGGAGTTATTAGTAAATGCATTTTCCAATTAAGAAATGAAAAACAACAGTTTTTAATTATATTCCCGGTGTAGTAATTGCTGCACCTTTAACATTACTTGCTAGTGTGCCTACACAGCAACAACAATTTCAAGGAGAAATTACAATCGACTACAAAAATCACCCTCAACAATATTTAAGAGATTCTTTAATTAAAATTGTTTTTGAAGGCAACGAAAATAATAAAAATTATATAAATAACATAAAAACTCAAATTAAGCATATTGTTCAACAGCAATTAAAAAATAAGTTAACAGAAAAAGAAATACAGTCAATTGCACTTAATTTGATTAAATCTACAAAAGATAACTTTCAAAATAAAGAACTTTTAGAAGAGGCTTGATATCATTGATTTCCAAGGGCCTTTTGATGATCAGTTTATATAGCTCTAGAGGCGGTTGATTTTATTGTCAAAGGTTTTGGAGAATTATTTCAAATGTTGCCACTTGGTTTAGATTTTCTTGAACTTTATCTTAATTATTTGAGTCTTAATATTCCGGCTGCTCAGGCCAAAAAAGGTTGAATTATAGCTAAAATATTAATGGCAATGACTACTAATGATGATAGTGTGATCGTTGGGCTATCAACTGGTGTAGTGTTGGATATTTTAGAAAAATGATCAAATACACTTAGCAGGACCGCACTTTTAACTTCTTTTTTAAAAAGTCTTGTTATTAATGGTCTCTTTGCCTACTTAGCTCCAAAAGTAAAAGAACTAACACAAAAAGCTAGTTCCTATCTTGAAGATAAAAAAAACAGAGGCATGGGGTAAATATTTGTATTATAAGAAATTAACTGATGGTGAATAATTATGTTATGGCGCAAGTATTTATTTAAAATGTTTTTAACAGGATTGTCAATATCAACAATATTCCCTATTGCTGTTTCTTGTGGTGATGTTCCAGAAATAAGACTTAAAAAAGAGTTGGCAAATGAAAATAAAGAAAAACAAAATTTTATATTAGAAACTATCGTTAAGTTTCAGGATGCTCAAAACAAACAAGACACATATCAAACTTTTACATCTACTTACTTAGCAACAAATAATGATAAATATTATTTTTTAACAAGTCGTGGAGATTTAAAAAATTTAAATCAAAAAGCAATTGATATCAGCCTAACAAATACAAATTTGGAAAATAACTATCCTTTATATTTTTTTAGTGGCAAGGTTATCTTTGACATAGTTCTTAATCACGAAAATTATATAGTCTATGCAATAGAAAAATCTAAATTATCTTCAAACTGAGGAGATAGACTTATTCAGGCTCCAAATCATGGTGGTCAACCTATAAGAAATGAATTTTCAAATAATCATAATGTAATTGAACAAATTAGTTCAGCTAAAAGTTTAGACCTTAACATAGATGAAGTTATATCATACACCCCTATACAGCCAACATCAATACTATATAAACAAATTTACTTTGGCATGTTTAAATCTATTCATTCTTCTATAACTGCTTTATCTTCGGAAATAAAAAAAACAGATCAAACCGTAACTTATAATCATCCAGCACATATTAATAATCAATTCTTCGGTAGCCCTTTGTTTCATAATTCTAAAATTGTTGGTATTTTAAACAAATACCAAAATTATTTAATTAATTCTAAGGATTATTATAAAGTAACTTTTTACATTTTTAATCCTGACGATATTCAAAAAATAAGGCAAGTTGTAACTACCTAAAAATCCTGTCCGTATTTTCTAGTTATTTTTATGTAATAAACATTTAAATTTTTGCATAAAAAAGATGAGGCTTTTTCAAGCCTCACTTATATTAAAATTTACGTTATAAAATAATTTAAGGAACTATATTATAACATAAAATTATCTAAATATAAAGAAAAAAATTTGTTTTTTGGAAAATGTTTTTTGGAAAAGTCACATGCGAGATATTAACAAAATAATTGGTATTTTAAATTTATATAAAAATACACAAAATATCGGAATTAAATCTGATAAATATTTACATTTTTATAAAAACAGAAGTTAATAATATAAATAACGTAATTAATGAGGTATGTAACTAATGTATGGAAAATTAAAATTTAAAAAACTTATATTAAATGATAAAAACTATATAGTGCTTTGGTTTTTATCTTTTCTTATTTTTTTAAAAATAATGGCTTTTATACTATTATTTACACTTGACAATAAATTGAGCCAATTTTTAATCTACACCAACCCAAGGGATATAATCTTGGAAAATCCTGAGGGTTATATTTCATTTTTGCCAAATGATAATGTTAATAATTCTTCATTTACTCTGAATAAAGATTTAATTGCTTTGATATTTTTTATTTCCTTTTGTTTTGCATTTATAACCAGAATCCATTTAATTTTAGTTCTAAAAAATGATCAAAAATTCATAATGTCAGGTCTTAATCTAAAAATATACAGAGTATTGTTATTCTTTTGGCCTTTAAGTTTTTTAATTAAAATAATTGCAAAGTCTTATCATAAACAAAACAACTTCACAACTAGACAATTAATTATCAAGTGGAAGATTGTTAATTTGTTTAGGGATTTATTTAGCATTGGTGTTTTAATAGGAATGATAGTTACACTTTATTATTTATTTCCTAGTATTTCACAAATAATTAATAATGCATTTAAAGACTTTACAAATTATATTGTGTACATTGTGTTGGTAGTTATTTTAAGTCCACTAATTGGGTTTAGTATAATAGCATATCCTACATCTTTTATTTCTTTATATTCTGCTGAAATATATAATGAAATACTACAAAAAGAAGGCAAACAATGGAAGAAGGGTGGCTTTATATTTTTTGTTGTTTTTATTTATTTGAAGGCTTGGTCTAACGTTTTAGGTTTAGAAAAAGATATAAAAAATCAAGATCTTAAAGAAAAACAAGATATAGGATATCTATATAATACATTAAATAAAGAAACAATTATTAAGTTTATTTGGCATACTTCCGCCATTTTCTCTTTTGTTTCTATACTCACTTTAGCAATTAACAGAATTAATTTTATTGGTGGTTTAGACATCAATACAATAGTAGGTTTTTGGTTATTTCTTGAGTGTTTTATTTATATAGGCTATTTTGCGCCTCGTTATATTGCAAATATCATGTTATTAAAAACATCAACTAAACATATAAAAATTATGTATATAATTGATTTGATTGTTCCCATCCTATCAGTTTATAATATTATAAATTATCGTAAAAAGAAAGAGATTTATAGTGGAATAAATTAAAAATAATTTTTGGCAAAAAAAACAAAGCAACGTAAAGCCGGACAGAAAAGTTAACATGTAAATGTTAGCTTTTCTGTTACCATTCGTTGGTACCAACGAAAAAATTTTTTGAAAGGAAAATTATGTCAAGACATTTAAAGAAAGAAGAATTTGCAAAAATATATGAAGAATATCAAAAGTCAGGTTTCCCAGGTGCTTTTCGGGCTATTTACCAAATATCACCAGGAACAAAAAACTTACAAAGAAATAGTGTAAAAGTTAGAATTAATAAAATAATTAAGTATTATAATTTAGGTATGGAAGACTTATTGCAAACAAAGAAAGGCGAAAACCGCAAAAAAGGAAGTGGCAGTCCTAAGAAGAAAAGAGAACCAAATTGAGATATTTTTGATCGTGATGATTTGTTACAAATAGCTAAAAGATATTATGAAATTACCAATGAATTACCCAAAAGTAAGAAAGTTATTGAATTAAAAAGTTTTAGCATAAGTTATGTGAAGCTTTCAGAAGTTTTTGGCATTTCTAGGCAAACAATTTCTAAAACTCATAAGATTAAAATTTCACAAAAACTCCCTAAACATAGTGATGTAATTGAAAAATCGTTCATAGAAACAAAGTCAAGATATGGAAGGCTAAAGCTAAGTGTTTACATATCTCAAAAATACAAAATAGATATAAACGAACGTTCTTTAGGGAGATATATGAACCTTTTAGGCCTAAAATGTAAGCTAAGACAAAAATCAAAACGAAAAGAAATTAAAAATGTATCTTCACAAATTGATAACTTCGTAAATCGTGATTATAACGATCAAAACAATCGAAATATTTATGCAACTGATGTTTCATATATAAAAGCACCAAAAGACGTGTTAGAATCACACGTTTATTTGTCTGCAATTTTGTCTCATAAAACTAAACAAATTGTTGGTTTTAAATTATCAAGAAGTAATAATCTAGAACTAGTTTTAGACAATTTAAATTTATTAAAACAATACAAAAACTAAAGCCGGACAGAAAAGTTAACATGTAAATGTTAGCTTTTCTGTTACCATTCGTTGGTACCAACGAAAAAATTTTTTGAAAGGAAAATTATGTCAAGACATTTAAAGAAAGAAGAATTTGCAAAAATATATGAAGAATATCAAAAGTCAGGTTTCCCAGGTGCTTTTCGGGCTATTTACCAAATATCACCAGGAACAAAAAACTTACAAAGAAATAGTGTAAAAGTTAGAATTAATAAAATAATTAAGTATTATAATTTAGGTATGGAAGACTTATTGCAAACAAAGAAAGGCGAAAACCGCAAAAAAGGAAGTGGCAGTCCTAAGAAGAAAAGAGAACCAAATTGAGATATTTTTGATCGTGATGATTTGTTACAAATAGCTAAAAGATATTATGAAATTACCAATGAATTACCCAAAAGTAAGAAAGTTATTGAATTAAAAAGTTTTAGCATAAGTTATGTGAAGCTTTCAGAAGTTTTTGGCATTTCTAGGCAAACAATTTCTAAAACTCATAAGATTAAAATTTCACAAAAACTCCCTAAACATAGTGATGTAATTGAAAAATCGTTCATAGAAACAAAGTCAAGATATGGAAGGCTAAAGCTAAGTGTTTACATATCTCAAAAATACAAAATAGATATAAACGAACGTTCTTTAGGGAGATATATGAACCTTTTAGGCCTAAAATGTAAGCTAAGACAAAAATCAAAACGAAAAGAAATTAAAAATGTATCTTCACAAATTGATAACTTCGTAAATCGTGATTATAACGATCAAAACAATCGAAATATTTATGCAACTGATGTTTCATATATAAAAGCACCAAAAGACGTGTTAGAATCACACGTTTATTTGTCTGCAATTTTGTCTCATAAAACTAAACAAATTGTTGGTTTTAAATTATCAAGAAGTAATAATCTAGAACTAGTTTTAGACAATTTAAATTTATTAAAACAATACAAACCCAAAAATTTTATCATTCACTCAGATCATGGCTTTCAATATACACATCATCAATATATTAAAGAAGTTCAAAATATTGGTGGCGTTATTTCGTTATCAAGAGTGGGAAACTCACTTGATAATCGAGAAATTGAATATTGGTTTGGGATCATTAAAACCGAATTATTAAATGATTTAGATTATTCCAAAATTACGTTCAATGAACTTAATGATATGATACAAGAATATGTAGTTTGGTATAATAACGATCGAATTCAATCAAACTTAAACTGAAAAACGCCAAAGCAATTTGCAATGGCATTATAAGTTACTAAAATGTTAAATTTTGCTGTCCATGTTTAACGTTCGGATAAATTAGCCGAATGTTGCTTTACTTATCTAATAATTTTATATGTTACTTATTCATTAATTCTGATTCTTTTTCTTTTGTTAACAAATTGATTTTTTCAATATATTCATCAACTAATTTTTGAATTTTATCTAAGTATTGCTTTTGTTGATCTTCGGATAACTCTCCGTCTGATTTAATATTTTTATTTATATTTTGGCGAGCATTACGAACTCCAACTTTAGCTGCTTCAGAAATTTTGCCAAGGCTTTTAATTAGTTCTTTCCTACGTTCTGTTGTTAAAGTTGGAAAATTTAAACGTACTTGGTGCCCTTCATCAATAGGCATAACCCCTAAATTAGCTTTTTCTAAGGCTTTATAAATATCTTTAGTAGTTGTTTGATCATAAGGTTTAATTAGCAGTTGTTGTGGTTCAGGAACACTTATATGAGATAATTCTTCAAGCGGTGTTAAAGTATCATAATAATTAATCCTTATACCCTTAATTATTTGTGGATTTGCTCGCCCTGTTGAAATCTTAGACATTTCAAATCTTAAATGACTAATTGGTTTTTCTGCAGTATCTTCAAAGTCTAATATATATAAATCAAGTTCCATTATTTTGTTACCTCTGTATGTTTAATAGATGAATCAAGTACTCTCAAAATTGAGTTATCTTCTAATAAGTTAAAAATTATTAAGTCAATATTGTTATCGCGTGCCATACTAGTGGCTGTTAGGTCCATAACTTGTAATTTATTTTCTAAAATTTGGTCATAAGTTATTTTGTCATAACGTTTTGCACTTGGGTTTTTTTTAGGATCACTATCATAAACTCCATCAGTTCCATTTTTCCCCATTAAAATAACTTCAGCACCTATTTCAGCCGCATAAAGAGTTGAAGCTGTATCGGTTGTGAAAAATGGTCTACCGGTTCCCCCAACAAAAATTACAACTTCCCCATCTTTTAAATATTTAATTGTTTTTTCATTTACATAGTTTTCGGCTATCTTAGGATCTAAACTTAATGAGCTTTGAACTCTTGATTTCAAACCCACAAGTTCAAACCCACTACGAAGAGCTAAACCATTCATAATAGTTGCTAACATTCCAATATAGTCCGCTCTATTGCGCGGGATCCCGTTTTTTTCCGCAGAAGCTCCTCTTCAAAAATTGCCACCACCAATCACAATTGATACCTGGATGCCTTTATTTACTATTTCTTTTAATTGTAAAGCTATTTTCTTAACTAATTCATTATCAATAGCTAAATGTTTTTCTTTATTTGCAAAACCTTCACCAGAAAGTTTAATTAAAATCCGTTTGTATTGTTTCATAATCTTCCTAAAGATAATTAAATTTTATATTTAATCTATAATATTTTATAAAAAAATATAAATTATTTTAATTTTGCCCGAATTTTCTTTCTTGATGTTTAAGCAGTCTTTGAATATTAGCTTTATGAGCAAAAATAACAATTCCAGCATTAAAGATATAAAAACATATAGTAATGATATTTGTGTTATACTCAACGCCAGAAACTCATGATAATGGCCCTGAATTAACTCAAGGAATTGCTATAAAAACAATCATAACAATAGAAGTTAACACACTTGCTAATGAAACATATCTTTTTCAAAACATAAGGCCAAAGAAGAAAATTGCTGCAATTGGTAATAAAACAATGTTAATTGAAATTAATAAACCAACTGAACCAGCAACACCTTTGCCACCTTTAAATTTATAAAATACCGGATATACATTACCAAGTAAAACACCAATTCCGCCTAAAAGAGGAATTAAATATAGTTTTGAATATAATAAACTTACGTCTTTAGTTTTACGTATAAATTCTTCAGTTATTGCATCATTTACTAATTGGCTAACTAAACGACATAATAAGACAACAATGAATGTTTTAAAGATATCTATTAATAAAATAATAATAGCTGATTTTTTTCCGTAAACTCTAAGAGAATTTGTAGCACCAGCATTTTTTGAATAATACAATCTTAAATCTGGCTTTTTAGTAAGTTTTCCAAATAAAATTGAAGTATTTAAAGAACCCAATAAATACCCAAATAAGAAGAATGTTAAATTAAGTAAAATGGTTAGAAATATTTGCATTTTTAAACTCCTTTAAAATTTTAACCTAAAATATTATATAATTTATTTTAAGATGCAAAATAAAGAAAAATATAATATAAAAATTGTAGAATTGCCTGAAAATGTTCTACGTAAGCGATCATTAGATGTAACATTACCATTATCTAATGAAAATATTGATCTTGCTAAACAAATGATTTATCATATCGATACGTCACAAAGTGGCGAATCTGAATTTCGCCCTGGTGTTGGTGTTGCAGCCGTACAATATGGAATTTTAAAAAATGTCTTTTATGTTTATTTAACTGATTCACAAAACAATATTATATTCAAAGATGTACTTTTTAATCCAAAAATTATATTTCAAAGCAAATCTTTGGTTGCTTTAAGTGATGGCGAAGGTTGTTTGAGTGTTCCTGAAGAACACCCAAATCAAGAAGGTTATGTACACCGCAGCAAAAGAATTATTGTTGATGCTTTTAGTTATTTAGAAAATAAACATATGCGATATGAAGTTACTGATTATTTAGCAATAGTATTTCAACACGAATTAGATCATTTAAATGGTAAATTATTTATTGACAGAATAAATCAAAAAAATCCATGAAAAAAACAAACAAAGGCAAAATATTTATAAAGAAAGGAAAAAATGTCAGAAACATTAAAAAATTTATTAATAAAATTATCAGAGTTATTTAATAACCAAAACTCAACAACATATGTTTTACTTATATTTATAGCAGCATTGTTAATAAGTTTTGGATTTGGCTTTTTATATGGTTTTAAGTGAACTATATTTAAAATTTCCGCAATTGTAATAACAATTGTATCATCAATTATTATATACGGAGCTTTATCAAGTTATATTAATAATTCGGAAGATAGTGATATAAGATCATTAAAAGGAGTGATTCCATTGCTAGTTTCTTTACTATCAATCATTATCTATCTCTCTGCAAGAAGTTTATTTTTTGTAGTTAACAATATTTTACACTTCATCCCTAAATTTAGACGCAAAAGAAAAACAGCAAAACATAAATGATTAAAGAGAGTTTCTTTTGGTATAACTAATGCTATTTCAACAATTCCAGCTGGTTTATTAATGGCTAATGTTATGCTTATTTCTTCAAAAAATGAAGACAGTTCAACAAACACAGTATCAAATATTGGAGTAAAAATAATGACTGGGGGAAAAGGAGAATCATTTGCTTCATTATTCTCAAAAGTAGATGATTTTCAAAAAGTAGTTGACGGCTTATCGGACTCAACACTTTGAAGTAAAAACTATTCAACACTAAGCAAAGAAGAAAGGGAAAGGGTTGATAAAGCACTTAGTGAAATTTCAAAAGTTATTAATAATGATCGTATCTTCGATATTGTGATTCCTGTCTTGCAGGAAAAATCAAAAGAATTAAAAATTGAAAAGAATTTAGAAGACATTGTTGATAAAGCAATTTCTAGAATGTCTGCAGAAAGACCTGATTATCTTACAGCTAATTCAGACGAGAAAAAAAGGGAAATCTTAACTGATTATTTAACTCAAAATATAGATAAATTATACAACGAAGCTAAAACACTAGATTCTAAACTTGATGATAAAATTTACATTATTAAAAATGTTGCTGCTAATTTAGAAGATAAAACTCAAAAGAATTTAGTTGAAAAACTAGATGAAATAGTAGAAAGCGAAAGTTTAAGAAAAAAAGCAGATGTTGGTAAATCATTAAATATCTTTATTAAGTTTTTAAAAGATAAAGCTAAAAGCAAAGGACCACAAAATTCATCAAGAAATAAAGATGAAGATCAAGATTAATATTTAAATACATATGTTTAAACCAAAACAACAAGATTTACCCATAAACAATGAACAAACGATTAAAAATCCTCATATAAAGAAAGACTTCAATCCAACAACCTTTAAAATAATAAAAAACGAGACAAAAACAAGGATTGTATCACTATTATTTTGATTATCTGTTTTAACAGTTTGTTTAATTGGAATTGGTTATAATGCCCTAACACATTTAAACACAGAATCGCTCGGAATTGGTCTTTACATCCTTATTTCGATTCCTGGATTTATTTCGTTATTCTATATAACCAAAAATACAATTAAAATCTTGCAATGAAAAAAAATCAACAAGAAGTACAAAGACAATTTTTCAAGCAATGATATTTCTTCAAGTCCTGTTTTTGCAGAATTATACCGTTCACTAATTTTAAAAAGGCTTCGTATAACTTGGTTAATAATCTTCTTTTTCACATATTTTGGATTGTTTAATATCTTAATTTTTTCATTAAAGGATCAAATTATTGAAATCGGTATCCCATTTTCGCCACAAGAAAATACAAGCTTTAATATACACTTTATCCTTGATTTTAAACAAGTATTTAATCAATGATTTAAAAATACAAATTTACTATTAATAATAAATTTATCAATTATGATTAGTGCCCTTGCATTTTATATTTTTAGCTTGTTTTTTGACAAAAAAAGAGCTGATGATATAATAAATAACTTTAATTCAAATGAAGCAGCAGTGCAATTACAAAATGTAGTATATGAACAAAAAACCCAAGAAAATAAAATTTGAATTAAATCATACGTTATAATTTTTGTTTTAACTATTTTATTACCATTTGTTTTAGTAATTTATTTAGTTTATCGTGGTATAGTAAGGAGAAAAAAATAATGAAATTATTAGTAATCATCGAAGATAAATTTAAAGATGTGGAATTAGTTACGCCTTTAACTATCTTTAAAACATCACAAAAATTCACTCAAATTGACTTTTATAATCCAAATCTTAAGGAAGCACATGGAAAAGATAATCTTGCACATATAAATAACATTTGTAACAATATCAATATAGAAGATTATGATGTTATCTTTGTTCCTGGAGGGCCTGGTGCACAAACTTTAAGAAAAAATGTTGTATCGCTAAATTTAATTCGTAAGCACCACGAATTAGGAAAGCCTATTATAGCTATTTGTGATGCTCCAAACGTCTTAAAAGAAGCAAATATAATTAAAAATAATGCCTTTGCTTCATATCCTTCAGATTGAAGCAAAGAATTAAGAAAACAAAATTGAATTGATTCCTTAACAAATTATAATGAACATAAATTTACAACTGGAAATTCACCATATGCATCAGCTCAATTAGCATTCATTGCACTAATTAAATTATTTGGATACGAAGTTGCTTTAGAAACATATAAAATTTA
Organism: Mycoplasma sp. 11548; assembly: GCF_055523555.1. Taxonomy (NCBI): domain Bacteria; kingdom Bacillati; phylum Mycoplasmatota; class Mollicutes; order Mycoplasmatales; family Mycoplasmataceae; genus Mycoplasma; species Mycoplasma sp. 11548. The sequence goes on along the minus strand of NZ_JBVFVF010000001.1, from coordinate 11,013 downwards.
TGCGGGTAAGCCAAATGCATCAGAAATTGTTTTATAAAAAACATATGAACAAAAAAAGTTAACATAGTTTTATGTTAACTTTTTTATATATTTATTTTTATTTAAAAATTTCTAATAAATAAATTTTCTTTTTTCCTACGTGTAGTAATGAATACTTATTATCTCAAAAATTGCTATACATTAAAAACTCTTCAGAAATAGGAATTAAATTTACTTTAAGAGAGTTATTAGTAATAAACTCCCTTGCTTCTCTTTTTGATTTAAGAACATTAAATTTTATTAATTCTTCTACTAAATTAGTATTTTCTTTAATAGATAAACAATTTAAATCTTTTTTTAATAAAGATATTTGCTGTGTTGTTATGCTATTTAAATCTAAGTCTTTATTAAATAAAATTTCAGAAAGTGTTTTACATTTTGTTGCGTCTTCAATATTGTGAACATCTTTAATAACTTCAAATGCCAGAGTTTTTTGAGCTATTCGTAACTTTGGATTTTCTGTGTGTTGTTGTAAAATATCTTCAATTTTATTTAGTGGTATGAAGGTTAATCATTTTAATAACTTTTCAATTTCTGAGTCTGGCTGGTTTAATAAAAATTGGTACATATCATATGGTTTGGTCATTTCAGGATCTAGCCATAAGCTACCACCACCTGTGGATTTACCAAATTTATTACCACTTGCATCTGTAAGCAAATTACATGTAAAAGCAAAAGCCTTATGGTCAATACCTTCTTTACGAGATATAATCTCAAGCCCTGTAGTGATATTTCCCCATTGATCAGATCCACCAAATTGACCATGAACATTTTTATCGACATAAAGTTTATAAAAATCCCATCCTTGTATTAAGGTATAGCTAAATTCAGTAAAACTTAATCCATTTTCTAACCTTGTTGCAATCGAATCTTTAGCTAGCATATAAGTGATATTAATTGATGAACCTACATCTCTTAAAAAATCAAAAACATTCATGTTTTTATATAATTCTAAATTATCAAAAACTTCTAATCCGAATTTTTGCAATTGTTTTACGATAAATGATTTATTTTGATTAATACTATCTTGGTCTAATAAAACTCTTTCTTTCGAACGAAAGGTGGGGTCACCAATCATTCCGGTTGCTCCACCTACAACAGCTAAAACATTAATACCAACTTGTTTTAAACGCAACATTGTTGCGATTTGAATATAATTTCCTAAATGAAGGCTTTGTGCAGTTGGATCAAACCCCGCATACACATAAGCATCTTTTTCGATATTTTTAAATTTATCCAAATTAGTTACATCTTTTAGAATTCCTCTATTTTTTAATTCATTAATTATCATGTTTTATAATAAATTCCTTCCCAATATCTTCAATATCTCCAAAAATCAATCCTTGCTTATTAATTGATAAAGTTTGATACCCTGCTAGCATACCATTACTTTCAACATCCATTACCTTTCCAGGTAAAATGTTTAACCCTGAATATGTGGTAGAGCCTGGCAAAGCACAAACCAAAACACAACCTTCAAGGGAGTCAAGGGTATTTGTAACAATTTGAAACTCTTTTTTAGAATCACTTACAGTCAACACAAAAAGTTTTTCAGATTTAGGGTGAACTACACGTTTAATAACTTTAACATAAACAAATTGAGGTTTGTCATTAATAATTAAATTATTTTCTAATGCTATCTTATTAATCGCCACTAACTCGCTTAATTTAGTAGTATAAAATTTATCATTTTTAATGTTATATTTTAAATTATTTAACACATTTATGCTTTTAACATTGTTATTTTTATCTATATTGAAAACTAAATCATCAACAATAATTCTTTTTGTATAAACCAATCTAGAATCAATAAAAATTATTGAGTTATTTTCAAAATGTTTGTTTATATTATTAATAATAATCATGTTTAAAATTATAACAAATTTTATATAATAGATTTTATGAAAGATATAGCAATAGTTGTCGATTCAGCTTGTGGTCTAGATAAACATCAAGCAGAAAAACTTGGATTCTATTTTTTGCCACTTCAGATCGAAATGAATGATGTTGTTTATAATGATGGTATTGATTTAAATACTAAAACATTTTTTGATAAATTCAACTTAAAAACTAAGGGAGTAAAAACATCTGCTACGCCAATAGGATATTCTGAAAACTTAATTAAGTCTTTAGTAAATGAATATAAACATGTGGTTGTTTTTCCAATCTCAGAGCATTTATCAAGTCAATATAGTTTTCTTAAAATTGTTTCAGAAAAATATCCAAACGTGCACATAGTTAAATCAGTAGACGTTGCACAAACAATTTTATTTAGAGTTAATAAGTTTTTAAGTTATCTTGATAAATTAGGCCTTGATAATTCTATAAAAAATGCTAGTATATGAAATGATTATGAATTAGATATTACACTTGTCCCTAAGTATAATGATTATTTAGTAAAAGGTGGTAGGCTATCAAAACCAGTGGCAACTTTGGCAAAATTACTTAAAATTGTGCCACTAATTAGATTTAGTGATGGTATATTAAAAAAACAAGGTAAAGGCCGCCTATTCTTAAGATCATTACAAAATGCCATAGATGAAAAAATGGAAACATTCAACAATGATGACGAAGTGATTTTATTAGGAGAAAAAACAGAAGAAGCAAATTATTTACTAAATTATTTGGATGAAAAATACAATATAAAAACTAATATAATTCCGATTCCAAACGTTATCTCAATTCATACAGGTCCTGAAGCAATTGTGGTTATTAAAGGCACCAAAATCAAAACAACACTAGAAAAATACTTTAATAATGAAAATTTATAATTTAACTGATGAGACACAACTTGATAAAGTTGTTTCTTTTTGACTACCTATAATTCAACAAAAAAAATATTTATTGTTAAATGGTGACTTAGGGTCGGGTAAAACTACATTCGTAAAGTATTTAGCAAAACATCTAGGTATAAAAGAAAAAATTAATTCACCTTCGTTTAATTATATAAAAATGTACACTGGCTTAATTCATATTGATTTATACAACTTTAAAGGTGATGTTGAAGAATTCGAGGATTATTTTGAAAATAATATCGTTGCAATAGAATGGTCAAATTTACATGATTTAAAATTTAAAGAATATGTTATGGTTAATGCAGCGTTAAACCATGGCGGATCTCACACATATCAAATCGAGGCTAAATAATGAATTTATATTTAGATACTGCAACAAGTGATTTTTTAATAATTTTATTTAGCAATAAAGTACAAATAATTGATCACATTTATATTAAGGATGTCCCTAAAAAAGTTAATTTATTAGTTGAAAATTTTGAACTTATTTTAAAGAGAAACTTACTAAATACTTATGATATAAATAGTTTTTATTTAAATTTAGGTCCTGGTTTTTTTACTGGAATTCGTATTTCCTTGATTTTTTTAAGAACAGTCGCATTAATTCATGGCCAAAAAATCTTTACTACATCTACCTTTAAAATTCTAAATTTTATTAATCCAAATTTAAATGAAATGTTTTTAGATGCACAAGGTGACAAAGTATTTTATTTAAATAAAGCAAATTTTAGTAAAGAAAATTATATAGATAATATTGAGATTATACCAAAAGATAATCAACTCATTAATAAAGTTGATTATAATAAATTTATTAATGAGTTTTCTAATTCTATGACAATTTTTCAAGAAGAGTTGGATTTATTAAATATAAATCCATATTACATAAAAAAACCCCAAATAGGTAATAAAAAATAATGAGAATATTAGGTATTGAAACATCTCACGATGATACATCTTTAGCAATATTAGAAGACGGAAAAATATTAGATATGTGGACTATCTCACAAATTGATATATTTAAAGAATTTGGAGGAACTATTCCTGAATTAGCTTCTCGAGAACATATTAAAAATATTTCAATTATCCAAAAACTTATTGAAAATAAATATGATTTAAATACTCTGGATTATATTGCATATACCAAAGAACCCGGCTTAATTGGTTCTTTACAAGTTGGATATTTATTTGCAAGTGCATTATCAATAAGCTTAAACAAACCAATCATAGCAATAAACCATTTAGATGGCCATTTTCTTTCAGCAACAATTGACCATAAAGTTACGTTTCCTGCTCTTTGTTTATTAGTTTCTGGTGGCCATACTCAAATATTATATGCCAATGATATTGATGATATTAATATCATTGGGGAAACATTAGATGATGCTGTTGGGGAAGCTTTTGATAAAGTTGCAAATAAATTAAATTTAGGATTTCCTGGCGGCCCAATCATTGACAAAATACACCAATCTTATAATGGTGAATATATTAGATTTTCAAAACCAAAAACACAAGATGAATTTGATTTTTCATTTAGTGGATTGAAAACACAAGTGCTTAATTTTATTAATCAATGTCAAATGCGAAACGAAATTATAAATAAAGAAAAAATAGCAGCAAGTTTTCAACAAACAGCAATTGAGTATTTAATACAAAAAACAGTTAAAGCACTACAAAAATACCCAATAAAAACTTTAATGTTAGGTGGGGGAGTTAGTGCTAACAAATATTTAAGGTCACAATTTAGTAAATTACATCCTAATACAATTATGCCAAATTTAAAATATGCAACAGATAATGGTGCAATGATAGCACAAACTGCTTATTTAAAAATACTTAAAACTAAAAAATAGATACATTTTCAATAAATAAATGTGTCTATTTTTATGAAACTTATATGTATGGTAAAATAGTTTTATGAATTCAAAAAATGATATTTTAAAAAAAATTATAGAATTAACTAAAAATATTAACAAATGAAATAACGAATATTATAACTTATCAGATCCAAGAATTTCTGATGCTAAATATGATTTAGAGTTAATTAAATTACAAACTCTTGAAAAGCAATATCCCCAATATATCCAACATGACTCTCCAACACAAAAAGTGGGCGGAAACTCATTAAATAAATTTAATGAGTTTATACATAATAAACCAATGTTATCTTTAAATAAAGCTCACTCAAAAGAAGATATTTTAAAATTTATAGAAAATACAACTAAAAACAAAAATCAAAGTATTACATATAGTTTAGAGCCAAAAGTAGATGGTGTTTCAATTGCGTTACATTATAAAGGTGGTAACCTAGTTAAAGCAGTTACTCGAGGAACTGGTTTAGTAGGTAGTGATGTCACAAATAACGTTAAAGAAATTAGTGACATTCCTAAAAAAATTAATTTTTATGATGATTTAGAAGTAAGGGGCGAGATCTACCTACCAAAAAGTGAATTTGAAAGATTGAACAACCTAAGATTAAAAAATAATGAAAAATTATTTGCTAACCCCCGTAATGCTGCTTCTGGTTCAATTCAACAAATTAACAATAGTAACATCAAAGAAAGGAATCTTGCTTCAATTATTTATGATGGGATTGATTGTGATAAATTAAATTTAAAGTTACAAACACAAGTAATAAAAAAGTTAAAAAATCTAGGTTTTAAAACTAATCCATATGTTAAAGAAGCAGGTAATTTTGACGAAGTTTGAGATTCTATATTAGAATTCCAAAACATAAAAGATAATTTAGAATTTGAATGCGATGGTTTTGTTTTAAAAGTTAATCAAATTGATCTTTGAGATAGTTATGGGCAAACCTCTAAATTCCCAAAACATGCAATAGCATACAAATTTGAAACAGTAGTGAAGCATTCAATTATAAAAAATATAATTCCAGCAGTTGGACGCACTGGAAAAATAAGCTATGTTGCGGATATAGAACCAATTAATTTATTAAAAACAATAGTAAAAAGAGCTACATTACATAATTTAGATTTTATTAAAAATATGAATATAAATATAGGTGATGAAGTAAGCATAATAAAATCAGGCGAAATAATACCTAAAATTATTGGTGTAAAAGCAAAAAATGTCAAAGATTACTATAAAGGTATAAAAAATTGTCCTTCTTGTGATTCACAATTAATTAATTTAAATAATTTAGTTGATCAGTTTTGTTTAAACTATTTGTGCCAAGAAAAGCAAAAAAAACAATTAATTCATTTTGTTAGCAAACATGCTTTAGATATTCAAACTCTCGGTGATAAAATAATTGATATTTTCTTTGAAAAAGGTATTTTAAATAGTTTTATTGATTTATTTAATTTATATACTTACAGAAGTGTAATTTTAACCTATGAAGGGTTTAAAGAAACCAAAATAGACAAAATAATAAATGCTATTAATGAAAGCAAACAAAAAACAGCATTTTATAAAGTTTTATATGGTTTAGGAATTAAACATGTTGGTTTACGAGTGGCCCAACTTTTAAGTTCTAAAATAAATAATTTTCAAGAATTAATAGATATAGATTTAAATAAATTTAAATCAATTGACACAATTGGACCATCAATTTTAGAAGAAATAGAAAAATATCGCACAGATCATAAAGAATTGCTAATAAACCTTGATAAAATTTTTACTTATAATAAAACAAGCGATAAACAAACAAAGAAATTATCAAACTTATCTTTTGCTATAACAGGAAAATTATCAAACCCCAGAAGTTACTATGAAAAATTAATTATAGATAATGGAGGAAAATATTCAAATTCAATTTCCAAAGAACTTTCGTATCTTATAACAAATTATTTAGATATAAATAGTTCTAAATTTAAAAAAACAAAAGAATTAAATATAAAAATAATTAATGAAAATGAGTTCTTAGATTTAATAAAATAAAAATATTTGCTTAAATTAGCAAATATTTTTTCTTTAAACTGTTTATTTAGCGGAAAATTATCTTTTTATTTCTTTTAAACGAGCACTCTTACCTTTACGGTCTCTCATATAGTACAATCTTTTTCTGCGAACTTTGTTTGAACGAACAACTTCAATATGAGCTATTAAAGGTGAATTAGTAGGAAATGTTCTTTCAATACCAACACCGTAAGAAATTTTTCTTACGGTAAAACTTTCTCTAGTTCCTGATTCTTTTTTAGAAATTACTAAACCTTCAAAAATTTGAATACGTTCTTTTTCTCCTTCGCGAATACGAACATGAACTTTAACGTTATCTCCTGTTTTGAATACAGGTAAATCAGTACGTAATTGTGACTTTTCTACTAGTTCTAAGAAATTATTTCTCATTATTAATCCTTTCGATAATATCTGGTCGATTCTTCTTTGTTTTTAATATTTGTGCTTCTTTTTTTCATAAATTAATTTCTTTGTGATTCCCACTGAATAATACTTCTGGAACTTTCATTCCTTTATAGTCTCTTGGCCTTGTGTATTGTGGATAATCTAATAATCCTTCGTTTTGAAATGAATCATTTATATGCGATTCTTCTTTAATAACACCTGGCAAAAGTCTTAAGATCGAATCAGCCATTACCATAGCAGGTAATTCACCACCAGTTAATACATAATCACCAATAGATAATTCTATATCAACTAAATCTGTAATTCTTTCATCAAAACCCTCGTAACGTCCGCAAATAAACGTTATTTCTTCTTTTAAAGATAAATCATTTGCAATTTGTTGATTAAAAACCTTTCCTTGTGGAGTTACTAAAACTTTGTAACCCCCGCGGTTTTTTAAACTATCTAGCGCTAAATCAATTGGTTCTATTTGAAGTAAAAGGCCGTGTCCCCCGCCATAAATTTCATCATCAACTTTTCTATGTTTGTTTTTAGAAAAGTTTCTAAAATCTATAGTTTCGATTTGGATTAAGTTTTTTTGTATAGCCTTATTTATAACGCTTTCTTCGCTAAGTGGTTTTATATAATTTGGGAATATTGTTAAGAAATTAATTTTCATAGCAAAATATTATTTTTGTTTTTTTAGTAAACTAGCAACTGTATCAGTTGGTTTTGCACCTAAAGAAAGTCATTTTGTAACTAATTCATTGTTTAGAACAAGTTCTTTTGTTTTTGGATTGTAATGCCCAAGTGCTTCGATAATTTTACCGTCTCTGGGAGCTCTTGCATCAGCTGCTACGATTTTGTAAACTGGTCTGAATTTACTTCCCATTCTTTTTAATCTAATTTTTACCATTAGTGATAATCCTCCTTGTCAAGTAAAACTGCTTTACAGTTTGTTTACATATTATACACATAAATGCTAAAAGTTATTTAAAAATTTAACAAAAAAAGCAAAAAAATTATTTGCTTTTTTACTCTACTTCGAGTATTTTTGTATTATTTATTCATATTATGTCTCCAGCCCTTGCTTTTGTGTTTTTTGAAATAACTTTTTCTCCGTTTATTGTTACTTCATTATCTTCTAAAAAGAATTTAGCTTGCCCCCCTGTGTCTATTAGTTTTATATATTTTAGTAATTGCCCGATTTTTATAAATTCTTTTGTAATAGGGATTTTCATTAATACCTCCTAATAGGGGTGATTAATTGTATGTTTCCATTGTTTTTATCGCCGACTATATATACTCTTTTTTCGTCGTTTGTCACACATAAATATATATTTTCTTCGTTAAATGCTCCAAGAGCATCCTTTATATAATGTCAGTCGATATCTATATCAAATGATCTTCCATTATATTCAAAATTAGTTGTTGAGTGTTGTGAAATTCCCACTTCAGCAACTTCAAAGCTAGTTTTTATTTTTTCAGTGGAAACAGAAAATTCAAGTCTTTTTGTTTTTTCAGCATTATAAAATACAGTTTTGTTTATTATTTTTAATAATTCTTCTTTTTTGATTTTTATATTTTTGGTATTGGAAAATTTTATTAATTTCTCAATATCGTGGTATTTTAAATTCACAAGATGTGTAAAAATCTTAGTATTATTATAAATTATTCCGATTTTATTTTTATTTATAAATAAAGTTATATTTGTAGGCATTTCTTTGTGGTATAACTTTTTGAAGTTTTTCGAATCAACATTTATGTTTAAATTTGATTCTTTGTTAATTTCTAATAAATGTGTCGACAACCTGAAACTATCTGAAGCAGTAATTCTTAGTTTTGTATTTTCCGATTGAATGTTTATAACTTTTGTGGTAGGGTTTGATGTTATATTATTTCCTTTTTCTTGGTTTAAATTAGATGATATATAAACATTGTTTATTGTTGCTAATAAATCATTTGAGTTTATTTCGTAAGTAGATTCAACTAATGAAAAATCAAAATCAGGGTATAGTTTTTCATTCAAGAATACCAAAGTATAGTGCGTATTATTTTCAAAAACCTCTAAATTATTTTCTGATTTAAAGAACGTAATATTTTTTTCGAATTTTTTTATTAAGTTTTTTAAAATAGTTGCATTTATCAATAGTTTTCCTGTTGTTTCTACTTTTAAATTTTTTTCGTCTATTTTAATCGTTTTTTGAGCAGCTATATTTGTATTCCCAGCTGTAAAAATTAATTTGTCAAAATAAAGTTCAATTAAAATACCTCTAAATGGCAAAAATGTATCTAAAGGTTCTACGTACCCTGATAAAAAATCTATCGTATCTTCTATTAATTTTTTTGAAATTGTGAATTTCATTTTAACCTCCAATATTAATATTATTATATTTTGTGTTTTTTGGGTTAAATACAAAAAAATATCAAAAATACATATTTATTTTGTAAAAAAAACACTTTTTTGCAAAATTAAAATTGTGAATAACTTTTATTTAGTTGTGTATATTTCGCTTTTTATTTGGTTTAATACAAGTTTAATGGAAGAATATATTTCTTCATTTTTCTTTTTTTTCAAAGCATTCAAAATTGTAGTATGATCTTTATTTAAGTAGCGTCCAATTTCAGTTGAAGACATATTCAACATATCATCCATTAAAATAATAGCAATATGCCTAGCAATAACAATTTCTTTTTTTCTAGTTTTCCCCATAATTTCTTTAACACTGATCTTATAGTATGTTGAAACTTTCTTAATAATCACTTCGGGTGTTAGTTCCGCTATTTCCTTAAACCTCTCTTTAAAGATTTTTTTAATAACGCTAAATACATAATCAGTTTTTATAAGATCATCATTGTAATATTTTATCTTTGTTATAGCGCCCAACAAAGATCTTATTGAACCCCCGAATTCTCTAACAACAAATAATTTAGACTCTTTGTCAATTATTTTTGGATCAATGTTGTTTTTTTCTAATAAAAAATTTAATATATTATCAATTTCATTTTCGGCGGGCTTGCTGATTTTACTTATAAAACCTGATTCAAGTCTAGTATACAAGCGATCTTCAAACTGAAGCTTCAATTCTTTTAATTCTTTTTCTGATGAAATAATTGTAGGTACATCTTTTTGCATACGGGCTTCGATTATTTGGTAAATAAAATTCTTGGTTTGTTTTTTTTGGCCTTCTCCAAAGATATGAAAATCATCAAAAAGAACAATATCAGCATTAGTTATATAGTTAATTAATTTAGTTATATTATTCGTTTTATTATCCTGGATAGCCGTAAGTATTTTTTTATTAAAAATTAAAGGAGTTATATATATTGATTTTTTACCACTTTCTTCTATTTTTTTGCCGATAGCTTGTAATAAATGGGTTTTTCCACCACCTGAAGGTCCAGATAAAAAAAAGATATTAAAATCTACACTAAGTTTTGATATGCTTGTTCCAATATCAACAGCTTCTTTATTAAATCCGCCCTTTAAATAATTCTCGAACGTTGATTTATCTGAATAATCATTTTGAAAATAGTTTTTAGTTTGCTTTGGTTGCTCAATTATTTGGTCTAATGCTTGTTCAGTTTTTTTATGGTCTTTTTCTGTAACAATTTTATATTTTATAAATTTGCCAAATACTTGCTCTACTGACTTATCAAGACTTTCTTTATAAAGATTCAAATAAATTTGCTCTGAATTTTTATTGTAATTTTTGAAACTTAGTAATAGTTCTTGCGATTGTATATCTAAAATTTCTACATCATTAAAAAAAGTTTTATAAATCATATTGTCTTTTATTTCGTTTGACAAAAATTCTCTTAATTGTTTCGTCCTAATATTTTTATCAACATCTAAGTTTGTTTCATTGACTCCTATCAT